>NZ_JBFANX010000006.1:0-481234 GCF_040675005.1 Amycolatopsis sp. NPDC049691 | reverse complement strand
GATGTTGTCGTTCAGGTGGAACTTCTCGGTCATCTGGGCGATGTAGGCCGGCGCGCACTAGGAACGTCATGACCCGCTATGTCCTGCGACGGCTGCTCCAGCTGATCCCGGTGTTCTTCGGCACCACCTTCCTCATCTACGTCCTGGTCTGGGCCGTGCCCGGCGACCCGTTCTCCGGCAAGTGCGGCCAGACCGCCTGCCCGCCGGCCTACATCGCCCAGATGACCGAGAAGTTCCACCTGAACGACAACATCTTCGTGCAGTACTTCAAGTACCTCGGGAGCCTGTTCACCGGCGACTGGGGCGAGACCTTCAACGGCACGTCCGTCGGCGAGCTGATCGCCACGTCGTACCCGATCACCCTGCGCCTGGCCGTGATCGCCGTGGTCATCGAGGCCCTCATCGGGCTGACCGCCGGCGTGCTGACCGGCCTGCGCGGCAAGGGTTTCCTCGACAACCTGGTCCTCGTCTCGACGACGTTCCTGATCTCGCTGCCGGTCTTCGTGACGGCGATCGTGCTGCAGCTCGCCCTGGGCGGCAACGGCCTCGGCCTGATCGAGGCCAGCGTGTCGGACGACCCGGGCATCGGCGAGCTGATCGTGCCCGGCCTCGCGCTCGGCAGCCTGTCGATGGCCTACGTCGCCCGGCTGGCGAGAACGAGCATCGCCGAGAACCGCCGCGCCGACTACGTGCGGACGGCGATCGCGAAGGGCCAGCCGCAGAGCCGGGTCGTGCTCGTCCACCTGCTGCGCAACTCGGTGATCCCGGTGCTGACGTTCCTCGGCACCGACCTCGGCGCCCTGATGGGCGGCGCGATCGTCACCGAAGGCGTGTTCAACATCAACGGCCTCGGCGGCCTCATCTTCCGCGGCATCCAGAACCGGGAGAGCGCGACCGTCGTCGGCGTGGTCGTCCTGCTGGTGCTGGTGTACCTGCTGATGAGCCTGATCGTCGACCTGCTGTACGCCGTTCTCGACCCGAGGATCCGCTATGACTGACCCGAACCTGGTGGGCGGCGGCGGGGCCGACGCGGCCGAGCTGTCCCGCGTCGACGACTCCGCCACCGGCCCGCAGAAACCCCGCAGCCTGTGGAGCGACGCCTGGCGCCAGCTGCGCCGCAAGCCGGCGTTCGTCGCCTCGGCCGTGATCATCCTGCTGATCGTGCTCATCGCGATCGCACCCGGGCTGTTCAGCTCGCGCGACGCGGGCTTCAGCGACCTCGCGCACGCCAACGAAGGCCCGTCCGCGGACGCCTGGTTCGGCTACGACAACCAGGGCCAGGACGTCTACGCCCGCACCATCTACGGCACGCGCGCGTCGGTGCTGGTCGGCGTGTTCGCGACGCTGCTGACCGTCCTCATCGGCTCGATCGTCGGGATCCTCGCCGGCTACTACGGCCGGATCGTGGACAGCCTGCTGTCGCGCTTCGGCGACATCTTCGCCGGCCTGCCGTTCGTGCTCGGCGCGATCGTCATCCTGACGACGTTCAACGCGCCCGGCTCGAACCCCGGCGCGGTCACCATCATCGTCCAGGTGGTCTGCTCGATCGCGGTGCTGAGCTGGCCGGTCGCCATGCGCATCATGCGGTCGGCGACGCTGGTGGCCAAGCAGCTCGACTACGTCAAGGCCGCGCGCGGCCTCGGCGCGAGCACGCCGCGGATCATCTTCCGGCACCTGCTGCCGAACACCCTGGCGCCGGTGCTCGTGTACGCGACCATCGCGCTCGGCGCGTTCATCGGCGCCGAGGCGACGCTGGCCTACCTCGGCATCGGCGTGCGCCCGCCGGTGATCTCGTGGGGTGTGATGATCAGCGACTCGCGGGACTACTTCCGCAACGACCCGCACATGCTGCTGTTCCCCGGCGCCTTCGTCACCCTGACCGTGCTGGCCTTCGTGATGCTCGGAGACGGCATCCGCGACGCGCTCGATCCGAAGTCGAGGTAGATCCTCTTGTCCGACAACGAACTCCTGCTCGAAGTAGAGGACCTGCACGTCGAGTTCCGCACGTCCGACGGCGTGGCCAACGTGCTCAACGGCGTCGGCTACTCGGTGCACGCCGGGGAAACCCTGGCCGTGCTCGGCGAATCCGGCTCCGGGAAGAGCGTCACCGCGCAGACGGTGATGGGCATCCTCGACATGCCACCGGGCGTGATCACCGCCGGTGCCGTCCGCTGGCGCGGCGAGGACCTGCTGACCGCGTCCGACGAACGCCGCCGCGAAGTGCGCGGCAGCGAGATCGCGATGATCTTCCAGGACGCGCTCTCCGCGCTGAACCCCGTGTTCACCGTGGGCTTCCAGATCGAGGAACAGCTGCGCGTGCGGCTCGGGATGTCCAAAAAGGACGCCCGGAAGCGGGCGATCGAGCTGCTCGACATCGTCCGCATCCCCGCCGCCGAGCGGCGGGTCAAGGACTACCCGCACCAGTTCTCCGGCGGCATGCGCCAGCGCGCGATGATCGCGATGTCCCTGGCCCTCGACCCGGACCTGCTCATCGCCGACGAGCCGACCACCGCCCTCGACGTCACCGTCCAGGCCCAGATCATGGACCTCTTGGCCGAGATCCAGGCCGAACGCAAGATGGGACTCGTGCTCATCACGCACGACCTCGGTGTGGTCGCCGAGGTCGCCGACCGGATCGCCGTGATGTACGCCGGCCGGATCGTCGAACAGGCCGACGTCGTCGAGCTGTTCCGCGCCCCGGCCCACCCGTACACCGCCGCGCTGATGGACTCCCTGCCCCGGCTCGACCTCAAAGGACAGACGCTGGAAACCATCAAGGGCCTGCCACCGAGCCTGCTCGACATCCCGCCGGGCTGCCCGTTCCACCCGCGCTGCAAACGGGCCGAAGCGAAGTGCGGCGAGGAAGTGCCGCCGCAGCACGGCATCGGCTTCGGCCGGACCAGCGCGTGCCACTTCGCCGAAGAGGTGGTGAACTCCCGTGCCTGAACCCATCCTTTCGGTCACCGACCTCAAGAAGTACTTCCCGGTCCGCACCGGCGTCCTGTTCAAGCGCACGATCGGCCAGGTCAAGGCCGTCGACGGCGTCTCGTTCGACCTGCTGCCGGGCGAGACGCTCGGCGTCGTCGGCGAGTCCGGCTGCGGCAAGTCCACCTTGGCCCAGGTGCTGATGCGCCTGGAAGAACCGACCGGCGGCACCGCGAAGTTCGAGGGTCGCGACATCTTTTCGCTGCGCGGCGCCGAACTGCGGAAGCTGCGGCGCGAGATCCAGATCGTGCTGCAGGACCCGTACACGTCGCTGAACCCCCGGATGACCGTCGGCGACATCGTCGGCGAGCCCTTCGAGATCCACCCCGACGTGGCGCCCAAGGGATCGCGGGCGACGAAGGTGCAGGAACTCCTGGAGGTCGTCGGGCTCAACCCCGAGCACCTCAACCGCTACCCGCACCAGTTCTCCGGCGGGCAGCGCCAGCGCATCGGCATCGCCCGGGCACTGGCCCTGCGGCCCAAGGTGATCATCTGCGACGAGCCGGTGTCCGCATTGGACGTCTCGATCCAGGCGCAGGTGATGAACCTGCTCGGGGACCTGCAGACGGAGTTCGGGCTGTCCTACGTGTTCATCGCCCACGACCTGTCCGTGGTGCGGCACCTGTCCAACCGGGTCGCGGTGATGTACCTCGGCAAGATCGTCGAGATCGGGACGGACGAGGAGATCTACGAGCGACCGTCCCACCCGTACACCCAGGCGCTGCTGTCGGCCGTGCCGGTGGCCGACCCGGCCGTGCGCGGGCAGCGGCAGGTGATCCGGCTGACCGGCGACGTGCCGAGCCCCCTGGATCCCCCGTCCGGGTGCCGGTTCCGCACGCGCTGCTGGAAGGCGCAGGACGTGTGCGCGACCGACGTCCCCCTGCTGGAGCCGCGCACCGACGGACACTTGTCAGCTTGTCACTTCGCGGAGCAGAAGTCGGTTGTTCCATAACGTACGTTTGGCCGTTGTTTGCGCAATGTCCGATCTATACGGTGCAGGAACCGCTTTCCCGAGGAGGAGAATCGTGAAGAGACCCAGGCTTCTCGCCGCGGCCATGGCCGTCCCGCTGTTCGGGGCGATCTCGGCCGTCGCGGTCCCGGTCGCGTCGGCGCAGCCCGCGCTGTCCGGCCCGGCGACCGAGTTCACCGTGCTCGCCAAGGACACGCAGAGCATCGCCACCGCCCAGCAGGCCATCAAGGCCGCCGGCGGCACCGTGCTGGAGACCAACACCGCCGTCGGCCTCATCAAGGCCAGCGCCCCGGCCACCGGGTTCACCGAGCGCGTCTCGGCGAACCGGGCCGTGTTCGGCGCGGCCAAGTCCCAGGTCATCGGCTCGCTGCCGAAGAACGGCAAGAAGGCCAAGAACGACAACGCCGAAAAGGAAGGCCGCGGCACGGCGGCTTCGGCGAAGAAGGCCGCCGCGGTCGGGATGGACCCGCTGGACGACCAGCTCTGGGGCCTCAAGTCCGTCCGCTCCGACCTTTCGCGCACCAAGCAGGCGGGCAGCAAGCAGGTCAAGGTCGGCGTCATCGACACCGGTATCGACGGCACGCACCCGGACATCGCGCCGAACTTCGACGCCGCCGACTCGCGCAACTTCACCAAGGACATCCCGTTCGACGCCAACGGCGTCGAGGTCGACGGGCCGTGCGAGTTCCGCGGCTGCGTCGATCCGGCCAACCACGACGACGGCGGCCACGGCACGCACGTCGCCGGCACCATCGCCGCCGCGGCCAACGGCTTCGGCGTCTCGGGTGTCGCGCCGAACGTGACGCTGGTGAACATCCGCGCCGGCCAGGACTCGGGCTACTTCTTCCTGCAGCCGACCGTCGACGCGCTGACCTACGCCGGCGACGCGGGCATCGACGTCGTCAACATGTCGTTCTACACCGACCCGTGGCTGTACAACTGCACGGCGAACCCGGCGGACTCGCCCGCCGAGCAGGCCGAGCAGCGCACGATCATCGAGGCGACCCAGCGCGCGCTGAACTACGCGCACCGCAAGGGCGTCACGATGGTGGTCGCGCTGGGCAACCAGCACACCGACCTCGGCGCGCCGCAGCCGGACACCACCAGCCCGGACTACCCGGCGAACGCGACGCACCCGCGCACGATCGACAACACGTCGTGCCTCAACCTGCCGGTCGAGGGCAACCACACGATCGGCGTGAGCGCGTTCGGGCCGTCGCAGGCGAAGGCGGACTACTCGAACTACGGCACCGAGCAGATTTCGGTTTCCGCGCCGGGCGGCTACTTCCGCGACGGCTTCGGCACGCCGTGGTTCCGCACGGTCGAGAACGAGATCCTCTCGACGTACCCGAAGAACGTGGGCGTCGCCGAGGGCAACATCGACGCGGCGGGCAACGTGACGCCGGCCGGCGTCGCACTGGGCATCCAGAAGGCGACGGCGGCGGACGGCCGGGTCGGCTACTACCAGTGGCTGCAGGGCACGTCGATGGCAACGCCGCACGCGACCGGCGTCGCGGCGCTGATCATTTCCCAGTACGGCAAGAAGTCGCACGGCGAGTTCGGCATGGACCCGGACAAGGTCCAGCGCGTGCTCGAGGGCACGGCGACGGAGGTCGCCTGCCCGACGCCGCGGACGGTGGACTACCTGAAGGAAGGCCGCGACGCGACGTTCACGGCGACCTGCGTGGGTGACCCGTCGTTCAACGGCTTCTACGGCCACGGCGCGGTCGACGCCTACGCGGCGGTGACCCGTGGGGCGCAGTACCTGAAGTAGGGATCCGGCGTGAACGGCCCACCTCCGGCCGGAGGTGGGCCGTTCCGCGTTCCGCCGGGCTTCTCCGGCCGGTAAACCTTTCCGTCGCTTCGCGCGTGTACGGCGGGACGAGGGAGGTCCGGTGAGCGTGAAGACGGCGGAGCAAGCGGCGGCGAACTGGCTGAAGGCCCACGGCGTCCGGGTGGCCGAGCCGGCCCCGCCGTTGACGGCGCGGCTGAGCCCCCGCTGCGGCAAGAGCGTGCCGGAGGCGGTCGGCCCCGTCGCCGCCGTGCTCACGGTGCTCGGTGCCGGCATCCTCGGCTACCAGTTCCTGCGGCTCCTGCCCGGCGTGGAACGCGCCGACCTGCCGTCCGGCGGGTACATGTCCTTGATGGCCGCCATGGTGTCGATGACGGCGTGGCTGCACCGCCGCGCCGGCGACCGGCGGGCGGCGGCGCAGCTGGGGGTCCGGCGCCTGGACCGGCCGCGGCCGCCGTGGCGGGAGGTGCTCGGCGGCTGGTACGTGACGTCGCTGGCGATCACGTTCGGCGGCGGTGCCGTCCTCGGGATCGCGCTGGCGGCCACTGGCTCGCTGTGGGGAGTCTTCTGGCTCGCCCTGCTCGCGGTCGGGGCGGTCGTGGACGCGGTGATCCTGACCGGGGTGATCCGCCGGCCGGTCCTCGCGCAGGACGAAAGCTCACTGGCGGTCGACGTCGTGACGCGGCTGGAAGACGTCCAGCTCGCCCTGCCGTCGCTCTTCGCGGTGCCGGTGGTCGTCGACGTCGTCCTCGAGCACCCGCCGGGCAAGCCCTGGCTGGTCGGCTACGTCGTGCTGGCGGTCGCGACGCACGTCGTCGCGTGGTTCGCCCAGCGCCGCCGGACCCCCGCGCTGCCCGTGGACGGCAGCTACGGCGTGCCGGCGTGAGCCGGGCGGCCGAGCGCGAGGCGGCGCTGCGCTGGCTGGCCGGCCGCGGGCAGCCCGTCGCCGCGCCGACGCCGTTCATCGACGCGCTGCTGGCCACGCGCAACCTCCGCCCGCAGAGCCTGCTGTGGCTGGTGGTGTTCGGCGTGCCGGTGGTGTTCGGCGGGATCTTCTACCTGGACTTCTTCGGCGCGAGCTGGAGCGCGCTGGTGTACCTCGGCTGCTTGGTGATCCAGCTGTCGGTGTGGCAGTCCGTCCGGTCCGCGCAGCGGCAGCTGGCGAAACGGACCCAGCCCTGGCCGGGCGCGCCCGGTCGCCCCGGCGGCTGGTTCCTCACCGCGTGCGCGCTGGCCTACGGCGGCGGTGTGGCCATCGCGGTGTCGCTGCTGCCCACCGCGCCGGCCTTCGCCACCGGACGGCTGGTCCTGCTCGGCGTCTTCGCGCTGTGCGGGCTGCTGATCCTGGTCGGCTTCCTGCGGGCGCCGGTCCTCGCCGTGGACGACGCGTCGGCCGCGGTGTACCGCGGGCTGCGGGCGGAGAACGTCCACGCGGCCTCGCCGGCCCTGGTCGCGGTGCCGCCGCTGCTGGACCTGGTCACCGAGTCCCCGCTGCCGCACGGGTACGCGCCGCTACTGGCGCTGTACGCCGCGCTGGTCGTGGCCGCCGAGCTGGTCGCGTTCGTCCGGGGCCGCCGCCCGTTGCCACCGGGGCACTACGGCGAGCCGCTGCCGCGGGGGTCCGAGGTCGACTGGTCGCCCCCGGACCCCCGCTGACGTCAGCGGTTCGACGCCTTCTTCACGAACTTCGCGAGGTCCTTCGACTGCTGCACCCGCGTCGGCTCGTGGACGTACATCATGTGCCCCGCCGGGTAGTACGCCGTGTCGATGTTGTCCCGCAGCTCCTCCGGGATCTGCAGGTGGGCCAGCACGTGCTCGGCCGCGTAGTAGGCGGTCGCGCCGTCGTAGTGGCCGAACGCCACGTGGATCCGCAGGTGCGGGTTCGCCCGCATCGCCGCGCTCACCGAGTCCACCACCGACACCGAGCGGCCCTCGAAGTCCGAGTACGACCACGCCTTGAACGTGTCCTCGTGGATGAGCTCGTACGGCAGGTCGCTGGCGTACCCGAGCTCGGCCCGCACGTAGTGGTTGAACGCCGCCGCGTACGCGCCGATCACCCGGGAGATCGACGGGTCGTCGCTCATGTGCTCGCGGCCGCCGTCCGGCTCCCACGTGGTGAAGCGGCCGTCCATCCGGCCGACCGTCAGGCCCCGGTCGCGCAGCAGCTCGGTGAAGAACCGCACGTGCTCGATCCGCAGGTTCACCCGGTCCACATAGGACTCCGTGAGGCCGGTCAGCGACGCCAGCGTGGCCACCGCCTCGGCACGATCCTGAGTGGACAATCGTGCGCCGCGCGAAAGCACGTACGGCAGGTCCTTCGCCGCGAAGTCCTCGGCGTCGGCCAGGACGTCGTCGAGCGGGCGCTCGCCGTGCAGGCCGTGGTAGTGCGCGATGGCCGCGTACGTCGGCACGTACAGCGAGTACGGCAGGTCGTTGCCCTCGGTGAACCGCAGCGTGCCGAGGTCGAGCACCGACGAGATCAGCAGCAGGCCGTTGAGGTAGAGCCCGTGCCGCTCCTGCAGGTGCGCGGCCAGCCCGGCGGCGCGCAGCGTGCCGTAGGACTCGCCGGCCAGGAACTTCGGCGACAGCCAGCGCTGGTGGCGCGACACCCAGAGCCGGATGACCTCGCCGACCGACTCGATGTCGCCCTTGAAGCTGTGGAAGTCCTTCGTCTCCTCGCCGCCCGAAACCCGCGAGTAGCCGGTCGACACCGGGTCGATGAACACCAGGTCGCTGTGCGCGAGCAGCGACTCGGGGTTGTCGGCCAGCCCGTACGGCGGCGGCACCAGGTCGTCGACGTCGCCGGAGAGCACCCGGCGCGGGCCCAGCAGGCCCATGTGGAGCCAGATGCTCGACGAGCCGGGGCCACCGTTGAAGGCGAACGTCACCGGCCGCGTGCCCGGGTCGGCGTCGTCGAGGGTGTAGGAGGTGATGAACACCTCCGCCTTCGCCTTGAAGCCCTCGGACTTGCCGTCCTTGACGATCTCCTTGCGGAGCACGATCCGGCCCGCCTTCGCCGTGTACGCGAGCTTCTTGCGCTTCACGGTGAGCGTGTGCTGGGTCGTGACGATGTCGTCGGTCGGCTCGGCCGGGATCTCGGTGGTGTCCTCGGCCTTCTTCTCGGGGGCCTCATCGGGGGTCGTGTCCGCCATGGACCCAACTTAGACGGCGGCGGCACGGGCCTGTGGCAGGGTGACTTGGTGCACACCGACGACCGGCCGCCGAGGTCCCTCGCCCAGCTCGACGCCGCCGTGTCCGAGTGCCGCGCCTGTCCCCGGCTGGTGACCTGGCGCGAGGGTGTCGCCGGCACCAAGGCGGCGTTCCGCGGTGAGGAGTACTGGGCGCGCCCGGTGCCGGGCTTCGGGCCGCCCGACGCGTCACTCGCCGTCGTCGGCCTGGCCCCCTCGGCGCACGGCGCCAACCGCACCGGCCGGATGTTCACCGGCGACCCGTCGGGCGACTTCCTCTTCCGCGTGCTCCACGAGGTCGGGTTGGCGTCGCAGCCGACGTCGACGGCCATCGGCGACGGCCTCGAGCTGTACGGCACGCGGCTCGTCTCGCCGGTGCGCTGCGCCCCGCCGGAGAACAAGCCGACCCCGGCCGAGCGCGACACGTGCCGTCCGTGGCTCGCCGAGGAGCTGGCGCTGTTACGTCCGACACTGCGCTCGATCGTGGTCCTCGGCGCGTTCGGCTGGCAGGCGTTACTGCCCGTGCTCGCCGCGGCCGGCTGGCCGGTGCCGCAGCCGCGGCCGGCGTTCGCGCACGGCGCCGTCGTCGAGCTGGGCGACCTGCGGCTTTTCGGCTGTTACCACGTGTCACCGCGGAATGTCCAGACGCACCGCGTGACCCACGCCATGGTGGCGGACGTGTTCCGCGCCGCGACCTCGGTGACAGCGCCGGACTGAATCGTTACGGAAACCGCAGCGACGCTGGTCACAGCCGGATGGGGCCCCCGAGCGAGGTCGCGGCGAAGGTGTCACCATGAGGACATGGCTGCTGCGAAGTCGAAGTCGGAACCGACTCGGATCCTCGTCCTCGGTGGTGGGTACGTCGGGCTCTACACGGCGTACGGCCTCCAGAAGATGCTCCGGGCCAACGAGGCCTCCGTGACCGTCGTTGACCCGCAGCCCCACATGACCTACGCGCCGTTCCTCCCGGAGGCCGCGGCCGGCGCGATCGAGCCCCGGCACGTGGTCGTGCCGCTGCGGCGGGTGCTGAAGCGCTGCCACGTGCTGACCGCGCGCGTCACCAAGATCGAGAACGAGAAGAAGTCCGTCACGGTCGAGGCCGCCGACGGCCACATCGAGCAGCTGGGCTACGACGTCCTGGTCGTCGCGCTCGGCGCCGTCGCGCGCATCCTCCCGATCCCGGGCCTGGTCGAGCAGGGCATCGCCTTCAAGACCATCGGCGAGGCGATCTACCTGCGCAACCACATCATGACCAAGCTCGACGAGGCGGCCAGCACGCTCGACCCCGAGCTGCGCAAGCGCCTGCTGACCTTCACGGTCGTGGGCGGCGGGTTCGCCGGCATCGAGGCGCTGGCCGAGCTCGAGGACATGACCCGGTTCGCGGTGGAGAACTACTACCCGAACATCAAGGTCTCCGACATCCGCTGGGTGCTCGTCGAGGCCGCCGGCCGGATCCTGCCCGAGGTCCGCGAGACCCTCGGCGTGTACACGGTCGAGCAGCTGGAGAAGCGCGGCATCGAGGTGTACCTGTCGACGGCGGCGAAGTCGTTCGAGAACGGCCACGTCGTGCTCTCGGACGGCACGGAGTTCGACACCGACACGATCATCTGGACCGCCGGCGTGAAGGCCAACCCGGTGCTGGCCAACTCGGACCTGCCGCTGGACAAGCGCGGCCGCCTCGAGGCGACCGCGGCGATGCAGGTCGTGGGGCACCCGGAGGTGTGGACCGCGGGCGACAACGCGGCGATCCCGGACCTCTCGCGGACCGAAGAGGACCCGACGGCGACGTGCCCGCCGAACGCGCAGCACGCGGTCCGCCAGGCGACGCTGCTGGCGAAGAACATCATCAAGGTCCTGCGCGGCGGCAAGCCGAAGGACTACTACCACAAGAACCTCGGCGCGGTGGCCAGCCTCGGCCTGCACAAGGGCGTCGCGGACGCGCTGAACCTGAAGATCAAGGGCTTCCCGGCGTGGCTCTTCCACCGCGCGTACCACCTCAAGGCGATGCCGACGTGGAACCGCCGCATCCGGATCCTGTTCGACTGGATCCTCGGCGGGCTGTTCCGGCGCGAGGTGATTTCGCTGGGGCAGATCAACAACCCCAAGGACGAGTTCGCGCGCGTCTCGAAGTCCTGACCCTCCTTTCCGGAAGCCCCTGGCCCTCGCGGCCGGGGGCTTTCGTCGTTTTCGGGGCTATTGCAGGGAAATGACCGGCTGTGTGCCGGTGAGCGACATGGTCTGGACAACTGGGCCGGTGAGCGGGTAAACCCTTTCTTCACAACGCGGAATAAGTCCGCTCCGGCTCCTCTCCCCACGGTCCCCCCTGGAGCTCACCATGTCCTTTTCCCGTGTCCTCACCGCGGCTTTGCCCGCTGTCGTGAGCGCCGCCGTCCTCGCCACGACCCCGTCGACCGCCGCCGCGGCCGGCGGCGCCTTCCCCGCCCACTACGCGGCGCCGTACCTGCAGATCAGCGACGCCGACGCCGGTCAACTGGCCGCCGACATGAACGCGACCGGCACGAAGTTCTACACGCTCGCGTTCCTGACCCCGCAGTCCGGCTGCACGCCGGTGTGGGAGGCGAACGGCACCGGCGTCGGCTCGTTCAAGTCCCAGATCAGCGCGTTGCAGGCGGCGGGCGGCAACGTGATCCCGTCGTTCGGCGGCGCCGAAGGCGGCGAGCTGGCCCAGACGTGCACGAACACGGCCGGCCTGACCGCGGCGTACGCGAACGTGGTGAACACGTACGGCACGCCCCGCCTCGACTTCGACATCGAGGGCGGCGTCCTGACCGACACGGCGTCCAACCAGCGCCGCAACTCGGCCCTGGCGGCGCTGCAGCAGCAGAACCCGGCGGTCCAGGTCGACTACACGCTGGCGGTCGACCCGACGGGAATCCCGTCGAACGAGCTGGACCTCCTGCGCGACGCGAAGAGCAAGGGCGTCAAGGTCAGCGTGGTCAACTTGATGGTGATGGACTTCTACGACGGCCAGCCGGTCCTGAGCGACGCGCTGTCGGCGGCCCGGGCATCGGCGTCGCAGCTGTCGAGCCTGTACGGGATTTCGACCTCGGCGGCGTACGCGATGATGGGCTTGACGCCGATAGCGGGCCGCAACGACGACGGCGCCCAGTTCAGCCAGTCGGACGCCCAGCAGCTGGAGACGTTCGCGGCCCAGAACGGGGTGGCGGAGCTGTCGTTCTGGGAGCTCCAGGACTACGACCGGGCAACGGGCTACGCGTACTCGCGGATCTTCAACGCGATCACGGGCGGCACGACAACGCCGCCTGCATCGAGCGGCACGATCACGGGCTACGGCGGCAAGTGCGTGGACGTGGCAGGAGCATCCACGGCGAACGGCACGACGGTGGACCTGTACACGTGCAACGGGACGAACGCCCAGCAGTGGACATCGACTTCGGGAACGCTGCGAGCGTTGGGCAAGTGCCTGGACGTGAACGCGGCGGGCACCGCGAACGGAACTCGAGTGCAGCTGTACGACTGCAATGGGACGGGTGCCCAGCAGTGGACGCACTCGGGCAACCAGCTGGTGAACCCGGCATCGGGCAAGTGCCTGGACGCAACGGGCCCGAGCTCGGCGGACGGAACACCGCTGCAGATCTGGACGTGCACGGGAGCGGCGAACCAGTCCTGGACGCTCAACTAAGTCCACAGTAGACACTGGGCCGGGTCGCTCCTGCGGCCCGGCCTAGTGTGTCTTTCGAGTGACGACGCCGCTGCACTACCATCCAAATGGCGAGGGGAGGGGCGGTGAGCCAACCGGTCGATGCGAAGTTTCCTCCGGGCAGCTTCCTGGCCGGGTTGTCCCGTACGGCGCGAACCGCTCTGCTCGAGCTGGGCGTTGCGCGGGAGTTCGGGCCAGGGAAGATCCTCCTTCGAGAGGAAGACACCAGCACGCACGTCTACTTGCTGGTCGACGGCTGCGTGAAGATCACCGGCGCCACACCCGACGGCCATCTCGCTCTGCTGGCGATCCGCGTCGGCGGCGACCTCGTCGGCGAGCTGGCGGCGATGGACGGCCAGCCTCGCGTCGCCACCGTGACCACTGCCGGCCGGTTGCGGACCCGTCTCATCACGCAAGCCGAGTTCCGCCGATTCCTCCTCGCTTTCTCGGACGTGTCACTCGCGGTCAGCGGCAGCGTCGGCGCGAAACTGAGGTGGGCCACCCGACGGCGGATCGACTTCGGCAGCCGCGAGGTGCGGATCCGGCTCGCCAGGGTGCTGCTCGAGCTCGCGACGTCGTACGGAGTTTCGGCCGGGCCGCACCTGCGGATCGGTGTGGCTCTCACCCAGCCGGAGCTCGCCGCGCTGGTTGGAGCTGCCGAACCGACGGTGCACCGCTCACTGGCCCAGTTGCGCCGCGAGGGGATCGTCGAGACCGGCTACCGCCGGGTCTGCGTCTGCGACCGGGTCCGGCTCGCGGTCATCGCCGACGGCTGAGTGGGCTCACGGAAGAACCGCCGCGATCACCAGGACCAGAGCGCTCGCGAAGAGCGCGCACGTACCGGCCAGCGCAGACCGCACGTGGTGGTGCTTGCGCATCGCCAAGGCTGCCAGCAGCCGGATCAACTCGTGCGCTTGTTCGCGTTGCGCCGCTCGTCTGGTGACGGCCGTTCCGGCGGCTACGCTCGGGAAGGCGAACTGATTCTCGCTGGAGGGGGCGGCCGTTCGCGGCCGGATCGCCAGGAATACGTGCAGCGACGCGTAGGCGTAGGCCAGTGCGAAGCAGATCAAGGCACCGACCAGGACTAGCCGCGGCACCGAGCCGGATCGGGCGCTTCCCAGGAAGCCGGCTTGAGCGGCTACGAGTGCGGTGATCATGGTCTGCACGGCCACCACGGTGCGGGCTTTCTCGTCGGCGTGCTGGACCGCGCCCTGGAAGAAGGTCACCGTTGTCAAAGCGGTGGCCACCTCGTCCGCGATCCCGCCGTGCCCTCCGGTCAGGCCGGCTGGTGTTCTCTTCCGCGTCACGCCCATGGTTCTCCTTCCCGGTCATCTTCGATCGTCGCCGCCCTGAGCCGTGGGTATCCCATCGCGCGACGGCTTTGAGAGGCCGGAAACCACTTCTTCCCGAACGGGAAAGCCGTCTTCTGACGTGGTGCGCGTGGTCGTCGTGTGGCAACGGTGGAGCGCGGCGCACACGCTCGAGGAGGGGAGTGGAGCTGAACCAGAAGTCGTGGCCGATGGGTAGCTTGCTCGGCCGTATGTCTACCAGGACCCGTGACGGTTTTCTCGAACTGGGCACAGCCGTGACCTACGGCGCGCGCCAGCAGGTCATCCGGCAAGGCGAGGAAAGCCATCACGTGCTGGTGGTTCTCGAGGGGACCATGAAGGTGTTCGTCGACACGGAGTTCGGCCGTCCGGTCCTGCTGGGCCTGCGCGGACGGGGTGATCTGCTCGGCGAGATGTCGGTGCTGGAGGGCAGGCGCCGGTCAGCCAACGTGACGACCTGCACCGCGGCCCACGTCAGACTGGTCAAGAGCGCGCAGCTGAAGAATTTCCTGGACCGCAACCCGGACGCGTGGGCCGCGATGGCGGCTTCGCTCAGTTCGCGGCTGCACTGGGCGAACAGCCGACGGGCCGAGTTCGTCGCCTGCCCGGCCCCGATGCGGGTCGGCCGTGTGCTCGCCGATATCGCCGGCAGACACGGCGTCCGTACGCCGGAGGGCTGGGACCTCGACGTGGCGCTCACCCAGACGGAAGTCGCGTCGCTGGCCGGAGTGGCGCTGGCGACGTTCGAAAAGGCCCTGCAGCTGTTGCACCGGTCGGGCCTGGTCCGCCGGGAATATCGACGGATCGTAGTCGACGATCTCGAGAGGCTGGCCCGGTTCGGGGTGCCCAACCGGCGAAACCCGTATCAATACGGGGTCGGCGACGCGGATGTGGCTCAGAGTTAGGGAATCGAAACGCAGATCGATCTTCCGGAGGAGGCCGCGTTGCCGGAATACACCGAGTTCTCGCGGGCGCTGCTGCTGGCCGTCGACATGTGGCGCTATGGGGCCCGGGACGGGTGGCAGCAGGCTGAGCTGCAACAAGTGCTGTCAGAGATGGTTTCGGCCGCGGCCGCGGTGGCCGGACTCGATCAAGCGGCGTGGGAAGTGCAGGACGGTGGTGACGGCTTCTTCGCCCGCGTCGCCGACAGCGCTGCCGAGCCCGCGCTGGTGGGCCCGTTCGTCCGGGAGCTCGACGCTCGCCTCGGGCGGTTCAACTACGTCCGGCGGCTGGAAACACGCTTGCGGTTGCGCATTTCGATGCACCACGGTGGATCCGTGCCGGCCGCTCACGGCCACGCGTCGGACGGACCGGTCCACGTCAACCGCCTTCTGAACGCGGAACAGGCGCGAGCTGTATTGGCCGAGTTGCCCGAGGCCAACCTCGTCCAAATCGTTTCACAGCCGATCTTCGAAGGCTGTGTGCGGCAACGTCTCACCGAGGTCTCCGAAGCCGAATTCTCGCGGATCCGGGTAGACCTCCCGGCCAAGGAGTTCTCGGCGGATGCGTGGATCCGCGTACCGGGGGTGCCGGCCGCGACGGTATCCGGCCTCACCGGCGGTCCCGGGACGCTGGTCGTCAGCCTCCACCCCCTGACGCCCGTGCGCAACAGCTCGGACTTCGTCGGACAGGTCCTGGCTCGCGCTTGCGTCGCGGCGGCGGTCACGTTGCCCGGTGACTTCGACGAAGGAGTACCGCCATTCACCCTGTCCCTGGCCGAAAGCGACGGCGACCGGGTGCTGGGGGTGTGGCTGCACCACCTGAAGCAGGCGCTCCAGGCGCACGACGCGGATCTGCGGATCGTGGTCGGGGTGGCTTTCGGCCCCAGCCCGGTGGCTGCACGAGAGCTGGCGAGCGGGAACGTGGCTGGGGGCTACCTGTCCGGTATCGACGGGAGTCCCCTCGTCGTGGTGGTGTCCGACGACGTCCACTGGCGGATCATCGCGGGTTCCACCGCGCGCATGGTCATGCCGGACAGCTACCGGCCGCTGGGC
The DNA here is from genome assembly GCF_040675005.1 of Amycolatopsis sp. NPDC049691. Taxonomy (NCBI): domain Bacteria; kingdom Bacillati; phylum Actinomycetota; class Actinomycetes; order Pseudonocardiales; family Pseudonocardiaceae; genus Amycolatopsis; species Amycolatopsis sp. NPDC049691. The sequence goes on along the minus strand of NZ_JBFANX010000006.1, from coordinate 465,295 downwards.
ACCGAACCGGAATCCTGGCTGCGCGTTCCGGGGTACTCCGTGCCGCCGGATCCGGCTCCGCCACGGCGCGATGCGCCGACTGCCCCTCGGTTCGGGGTCGTACACGGACCGGCGTCGAACTTCGAAGGGGGGACTTTCAACGCCCCCATCGTCGTCGGGTCGTGGCACAACTACGGGGAGCCAGGACGATGAGCGAAGGTTCCGCGGGCACGCCGCCGCCTCAGTCGCCGGCACCCAGCCCTGCCCCGGTAGCGAAGTCCACGGGGCCGTCCGAGGGCGGCGGCTCGCCGAAGGGGGCTGCGCAAACGGGAAGCGCGCAGAGACGCGGTGCGACGCAGAAGACCGGTTCCGACAGCGAAAAAGACCGGCTCGACGACGAGACACGAGGCGTAAACCAAGCGCTGCGCCAAGGAGACCGCTTCTTCTCGACGAAGTACTCGCAACACGGGCCCAGCGCCTACTTGCACCAGCCGATGGTCACCGACCTGCAGGTCGGTGACCGGATCCAGATCTACGCCGGGCAGGAGATCTCCCGTCGCTCCGGATCTGTGCGCAAAGACGTGCTGTCCTGGGTCCGGGCCCGTTACCTGCCCGCCGACGACCACGACGACATGCGCGAGGTGCTCAAGCAACGCAGGGTCATTCTCCTTCGGGGGCAACCGGGCACCGGACGCGCCACCACGGCGTTGCATCTCCTGGACCGGGTGGCCGAAAGCCGGGTGTTCCGGTTCCGGTGTGGCAAGACCGTCAAGTCGCTCACCGGCGCCGAGTTCCCCGAAAAGAACGCCGGGTATGTGACCAGACTGCCCCGCCAGGTGAGTGGCGCCCTCACCGAAGACAGCCTCGACGAGCTTCGCGACCGGCTCGAGAAAGCGTCGTCGTTCTGTGTGCTGGTCGCGGAGGGGGACGCCCGGTTCCTCGACGTTTTCGGAGGTTACGCGTTCGACCACCGGCCGCCGGACCCCGCCGCTTTGCTCGCCAAGCACATCGAGCACGAGGTCCGGCCCGATGATCCGCCCGACCTCGAAGATCGTCTGAAGGCCCTTCGCGCAGAGCGGTGGGTCGCGGACGCCCTGGGACCCTGCCCGCGGCCCCTCGAGTCCATGCGGATGGCGACACTGCTCGTGCAGCACGCCCGGGGCGAACTCACCCGGGAGGACGTCGAGGGTGAGGCCGCCCAGGCGGTGCACCGCCAAGTGGGGAACTGGTTCGCCGCCTTGCAGGGGATGGCACCCGGCGCCGAACTCGACGAAGCTCTTCGGCTGTGCGCCTTCCGCGTCGCATTGGCGGTGCTGAACGATTCGCCGTACAACCTGGTGGCGGAAGCGGCTGAGATCCTGGGCTCCAAGCTGGTCAACGCCACGGGCAAAGACGACAAGCGCCGGGTGTCCCTGTTCGCCGATGACCAGGGCAGCCGGCTGCCGGCCTTGCGAGCGGGGATCTTCGACGGTTACGCCACGTTCGGTCGCGAGAAGGTGCCCATGCCGCTGCTGCGCTTCCACGACCCACGGTACCCGACGGCCATCCTCGACCACGTGTGGTCGAACCACCACCGGATGCGGGACTCCCTCAACGAATGGCTGACGAAGCTGGGTGAGGACGACCGCCCGATGATGTGGGTTCGCGCCGCGCAGGCCACCGGCTACCTCTGCCGGAAGGACTTCGTCTACGTCTACACGAAGATGATCAGGCCACGAGCCGTTGAAGGCGAACGGGGTTGGCTGCTGGGCAGCCGCCGCCTGTCGCCGGCGATCGCGCTGGACCAGGCCGCTCAGGACGACGACCTCCGGCCGGCCATCATCGAGAGACTGCAGGACTGGCGTCGATCCGCCTACCGCCCGCTTCGCTGGACGGCCGCGGCGACGTACGGGTTTTCGCTGGGACGCCGTCGCATCGACGAAACACTCGAAGAGCTGAGGGTGCTGGGAACCCCGTCGGAAATCCGGGAGCCGCTGGAAGAAGGCGACGACTGGGACGTCATCTGGATCTCCGGCTACAGCGTCGCGAAGCTACTGGCGTTCGGCAAGGTCACTGAGGTCCTCGCGTGCCTCCGGCGGTGGATCGGCAGCGATCGAAGCAGTCTCCGGCGGCTGGCGTTGCGAAGCCTCCAGCATCTGACCGACCTTTACGGGTTCGAACTCGATCACCTCGAGATGGCCACCCAGGACGACCGGCCCGTGCTTCGGCCCGGAGCCGAGCAATGGCCGTTGCTGCTTACCTTGCATTCGCAGGACCCGAGCCTCACGAAGCCGATCGCCGAGCTGCTCCGCGAATCGTTGCGGGCACGCGAGGGCGACGTGCTGGCCCGGCATTTCCTCGCCCGGTGGATCCGCTGCGCGGAACAGGACGAGGTGCTGCTGGACACCCTTGCCGGGTTCCTGGCCGAGCTCGTGGGACGGCGAGGTGACGCGGAACGCCTGCTCCACCTGATCGGCCGGCTGACGAATGACTGGGCCGACCCGCTGCAACCCGGCGTGGCGGCTCGGCTTACCACTGCGATCAAAGGCCGGACCGAAATGAAGGTGGTCGTATGACCGACGAAAAAGCGACCGAGGAAACCGACCCGAAGGACGAGGAACAAGCGGAAACTCCGGACAAGACCGAGCCGGCTTTGCCGAACTCGAGTGCGCAAGGTGGTGCACCGACGGTGCGCACCCTCGACGGTTCCGCCTATGCGCCCATCCTGGACAACGAGCGCGTGGGCCGACTCGGGTTCATGCGGAACAGGACGCCGGTCCGGCCCTGGGTGGCTCGGGTGTTCGTCCAGGCGGACGGCCGGATGACGGTGTTCGACCGGCACAAGCAACCGACCGCTGGCGAGCTCTTCTGGGGCGGGTTCCGTTCGGTCTTCGAGGTCGACCTTTCCCTGCGGCGGCTCTCGTTGGAGATCGCGTTGCCGAGCAAGGGAGACGCCTTCGTCTTCCGCGCGGAGGCGGATATCCAGTGGCGGGTCAAGGATCCCGAACTGGTCGTGGCTGAAGGGCTCAGGGACGTCCGGCCCGTGCTCGTACCGCCCTTGCTCGCCGGGCTGCGGCAGGCGAGCCGTGCCCTGGAGGCGTCGGACGTCGAGGCCGCGGAGCAGGCGGTCAACACGCAATTTCCGACCGACTGGCTGTCGGAGGACTTCGGGCTGTGGACGAACGTGCTGATCCGGCTCCGGATGGACGAGCAGAAGGAGCGCAACGTGCGGCTGAAGTCCGAAGTAGCGGCCTTCAAGGTGCTCATCAAGGACGGCGATCTCGATCAGTTCGCGCTGCAGCTGGCGCAGAACCCGAAGGACGTGGAGCCGGTGGTGCGCGCGCTCGTCCAGGAGCGGGACACGCACCGCCGGGAGGTCTTCGACTTCATCACGCGGCTCATCGAGTCCGACGCGCTCGACCGCTGGCAGATCGACGACCAGGTCCGGATCGTGATGCAGTGGATGCAGACGTCGATCAACCGGGTTTTGACCGGCACGGACGCCGCGCGGCAGCTCAGCTTCGAGGACCGGACGACCGAGCCCTCCCGGAACGGCTCGGCGAGCCACGCGAGCGGTGCGTGATGTGGCCGCTGCTCCCGCAAGCGTTGCCGGGCCTGGCGGTGGTCGTCGCGATGGCCTGCCTGGTCGTCCGGTTCGTCGTACCGGTGGCGCTGAGAACGTTGGTCGAGCCGGCCCGCGATGTGGTGACGTTGCTGGCGGCGCTCCTGGTACTGCCGGAGTACTGGGTCAGCCGGGCCCACCGGCGCGCCGGCGGGACACCACCTCACCTGGCCTACCTCTACGGACACGGCGTGACCCGGCTGGCATGGCTGGGCGACCGGGGTGTCGTCTTGACGCTCCGATCCCTGGCGAGGGCCGCGGTTGCGGTCCACCCATTGGTGGTGGGACTGGTGGCGGCGGCGTGGAAACTCGCGCTATCGGTCTGAGCCCCGCGCCGAACCAGTCCTCCGCTGGATGTGTGCATCACCTAGAGTGTGCGGTGCCCCCGTAGCCCAATCGGCAGAGGCAGTCGACTTAAAATCGACGCAGTGCGGGTTCGAGTCCCGTCGGGGGCACCACCACCCTGGATTCCGGCTCAGGCGACGCCGTCCTGTACCGGATAGTGGATGACGACCGCGCCGCCGGTGGCGTAGTTCGCGACGTCCGCGGACACCTCCCGGCCCTCCGGAGACTCCCTCGCCGCCTTCATCGCCTCAGCGTCCGCGAACTCGGCTTCGAAAATCGCGAAGTATGGCGTCTCTCCCCGCGTTGCCGCCACGTCGAAGCTGTAGCGCCACGCCAGCAGGCCCGGCATGCGCGCGACCAGCGGCAGGTGCTTGGTCACGTAGTACTCGCGGAAGTGCTCGGGATTGGCGGGCTCGGGGTACAGGACCACCAGTTTGTGCATGAAACCTCCGTTCAGCGGCGACGGCTCAGGCCGATCCGACGTCCGGCCCGGTCGTGCCTCCATAGGTCGCGATCTTGTACTCCGTCGCCGCGAGGGACAAGGTCAGCTCGCGGATTCGGCGACGGATCGTGTCGCGGTGCTCGATGAGCATGTCGAGGCGCTCGGGCACCGTGTCGTCGCCCGCGTCCACGAGGGCGATGTAGTGCTGCAGGTCGCGCATCGGCATTCCCGACAGCCGCATCCGGGTCAGGAAGATCAGGCGCCGGACCGCTTCGGCGTCGTACACGCGGTATCCGTTGCTGTCCCGGCCTACTTCGACCAGCCCCGCTCGTTCGTAGTAGCGCAGCGTGTGCGGGGAGAGGTCGAGCATGTCGGCGATCTCGGCGATCGTCATCGGCCCGTCCGCCGAGGTGGCGTCGGTGAGCCGGTGGATGGCCTCGACCGACAGCTCGTCGTCGTCGCCGAGCATCGCCAGTGCCCGGGCCATCAGTTCGTCCGTGGCCATGCCGTCCAGCCTAGATCGGCCGGGCCGACGGCGGGACGTCGGTGAAGTCGGCGCTGCGGGCGGTTTCGGCCCACCGCTCGACGCCTTCGAGGTCGCGCCGGTAGGCCCGGGTGAGCCGCTCGACGGCCTCGCTGCCCAGCGGCAGCCGCAGCGGCACGTCGTCGCCGTGGACGAGGGAGACGATGATGTCCGCGGCGCGCGCCGGGTCGCCTTCCTGGGCGCCGTCGGCGCCGGCCATGTCGGCGCGGACGGCCGAGAGGACGTCGCGGTAGGTCTCCGACGGCTCCGCGAACTCCAGCACGTCGGCGCCGTTGAACCCGGTCCGGAACCGGCTCGGCTCCACGAGCATCACGCGGATCCCGAACCGCCCGACCTCCCCGGCGAGGGACTCCGACCAGCCTTCGAGGGCGAACTTCGACGCCGAATACGCGGCCACGCCGGGGAACGACTGCCGTCCTCCCTGGCTGCTCATCTGCACGATCGTCCCGGACCCGCGTTCGCGCATCCCGGGCAGCGCGGCGCGGACGAGGGCGGCCGGGCCGAACAGGTGCAGGTCCATCAGCTCACGCAGCTGCGCGTCGCTCACTTCCTCGACGGCGCCGACCACCGCGCGGCCGGCGTTGTTGACCAGGACGTCGAGCTGTCCGAAGTGGTCGTTGGTGTCCTTCACCAGGTCCGCGGCCGCGGTGGTGTCGCGGGCGTCGAACTTCACGACCAGGCAGCGGTCCGGGTACTCGGCCTCCAGGTCGAACACGCCTTCGGGCCGGCGTACCGCGGCCACCACGTTGTCGCCCGCCGAGAGTGCCGATTCCGCCAGTGCGCGTCCGAAGCCGCGGGTCGCGCCGGTGATGATCCAGGTCTGTGTCATGGCGGCGACGCTATGGCTTCGAGCGCGCTCGAACGCAAGCCCGACCTGATGCGGGAAGATGGCCGGCATGACCTTGCCTGCCCTGCCCGACGAGTCCTTCCGGCGCGTCCTCTGCGTGGTCGCCCACCCCGACGACATGGAGTACGGCACCTCCGCGGCCGTCGCGAAGTGGACGTCTCGCGGCGTCGACGTCGGCTATCTGCTGCTCACCCGCGGCGAGGCCGGCATGCCGAACCCGCCCGAGGAGACGGCTCGCCTGCGGGTCGCCGAGCAGCGGGCCGCCTGCGACGTCGTCGGCGTGGAACACCTGACCGTTCTCGAGCACCCGGACGGCGTGCTCGTCTACGGCCTCGATCTGCGCCGGGACATCTGCCGGGAGATCCGCCGCTTCAAGCCCGACGTCGTCTACGGCACCGGGTACGCCGTCGAGACGCCCTACGGCTTCGACCAGGCCGACCACCGCGCGGCCGGGCTGGCGACGCTCGACGCGATCCGGGACGCGGGCAACCGGTGGGTCTTCCCCGAGCAGATCGACGACGAGGGGCTCGAACCGCACACCGTGCGCTGGTACCTCACGACGGGCGTCACGGATGCAACCCACGGCGTCGACGTCACCGGCGAGCCGCTGCGGCGGGGCGTCGCCTCGCTCGAGGCGCACGCCGCCTACCTGGCCGCGCTCCCGGACCACCCCGCCCCCGCGGACTTCATCCCGAAGTTCTCCGCCATGAGCGGCAAGGCCATGGGCGTCGAGCACGCCGTCCTGTTCCGCGCCTACGACCTGCAGGCCCCGCCGGAACTGCCCACCGACCCGGAAGCCGGGTGAATCCTTTCGCGCTGCGGGCGTCTCTTATGAGGTGACAGGAGAACGCCGGGAAGGGAGAAGCAGCGTGGGCTGGGCGAACGAGCAGCTGATCAAAGCCGCGCAGGACGGGGACCTGGAGTCGCTCACCGCGGTGGTGCGGGACGCGCACCCGCACGTGCGCCGCTTCGCCGAGCACCTCTGCGCGTCACCGCAGGATGCCGAGGACGCGGCGCAAGAGGCGTTGATCGTTCTCTACCGCAAGATCGGGACCTTGCGGGCCTCGGCGGCGCTGGCGTCGTGGATGTTCCGGATCGTCCGGAACGAGTGCCTGCGCCGCCTGCGGCGGGCGTTCGACCAGGACCCCGGCGGCGCGGCCGCGCTCGACCTCGTCGCGTCGGCCGAAGACGAAGTCCTCGGGCGGCTGGAAGCCGAGCGGGTCGCGGAGCTGATCCGGGCCTTGCCCGACGTCACGCGCCGCGTGCTGATCATGCGCGACGTACTGGGTTATCCGGGACGGGCGGTTGCCGACGCGCTCGGGCTGAGCACCCCGGCGATGAAGTCCCACCTGCACCGGGGCCGCACCACGCTGCGCGGCCGCGCCTGATCGCCCTCTCACTTCGGCTCGAAGGGAAATCCCGCCATGCTCGAACCCGGCTCGCCCGCGCCCTCGATGGTGCTCGAAGACACCGCCGGGCAGGACGTCCGCCTGCCCGGCCACCAGGGCGCGGTGCTGCTCTACTTCATGCGGTCGACGTCGTGCCCGATCTGCAACCGGCACGTCCAGGACCTCGTCGCGAGCAGTGCCGAATGGGCCGGCGTCCGCGTGCTGATCGCCGTGCCCGAGGACCGCGAGCACGCGGCGGCGTGGAAGGCCAGGCGCCGGATCCCGTTCCCCGTGCTCACCGGCCGCCGCGACAGCCCGCACGAGCTGATCGGGCTGAGCCGCAAGGTGTTCGGGGCGATGCAGCAGTCCGGCAGCGTCCTGATCGACGCCCACGGCGTCGTCCGCCACGCCCATGGCGCCACTTTGCCCACGAACAGCTACGACAGGACGGGCATCGCCGCGGCCGTCGCGGCACTCGGCGCCCCGGCCTGAGCCCTTAGGCTTCCGGCTGCCCGGGCATGCGGAGTTCGTCGGAAGGCCGGAAGACAAAGTGAAGAGACGTCGTCGGGTGGCCGGTGGCGGTGCGGGAACGTCGCCGCGGAACCGTCAGGACCGGCTCATGGTGCTCATGCACGAGTACAACGCGGCACGGATGGAGCAGCTCCAGAGCCGTACCACCCAGAACTCGATGATGACCGCGGCGGTGGCGGCGACCGCCGCGGTCTTCGCCGCGCTGCTGTCCACCTGGTCGAACGCCGGTTTGCGGATCGGCATCCTGAGTGCGGCTCCGCTGTTCATCGTGATCCTGTGGAGCGTTCGGCTCGCTGAGATCATGCGGATCGGGCGGACGTCGGAATTCCTCCTCGAACTCGAACGACTAGTCAACGCGGAGGTCGCCGGCGGCCGGCGTACGGCCGATCCGCGCGGGCTCGACCCGGCGAACGCGTTGCACTGGGAAAGCTGGCTCCGGGGAAAGAACAGGTGGCGGATCGCGTTCCGGACCGGAAGCAGCTACCTTCTGACGTCGGTGCTCCTGCTCGGCACGGCCTTCACCGGCACCGTCCTGGCTGTCGTCTACTCGCTCGCGGATGCCCGCGCCGGCGGCGGGCTGAGGGTGTTCACCTGCCTGGCCTCCGCGCTCTGGATCGGCGTGTTCACCTACTCGGCAAGGTGGTTCCGGCACCCCGTGGTCCGGAACCGGACCGAGCTGGTGACCTGAACGCCATGCCGGTCAGACGTGGACGGGGAACTTCGCCGGCCCCCGGAGGTTGATGCGGCCGTTCCACTCCAGGTCGCCCGCGAAGTCCAGCTTTGGGAACCGCCGCACCAGACGGCTCACCGCGACCTGCCCCTCCAGCCGCGCCAATGCCGCGCCCAGGCAATGGTGCGGGCCCGCTCCGAACGAAACCTGGTGTCGCGCCTCCGGGCGGTCCAAGCGCAGTTCCGCGGCGTCCGGGCCGAAGAACCTCTCGTCGCGGTTCGCCGATCCCAAGCATGCCAGCACGAACGTCCCCGCCGGGATTTCGCGGCCCGCCACCGTGTGCGGCGATGTCGTGATCCGGCGGGTCTGCTGGACCGGTGAGTCGTACCGCAGGAACTCCTCGACGGCGTTGGCCGCCAGCTCGGGTTGGGCCGCCAGCAAAGCCAGCTGTGCGGGGTTGCGCAGCAATGCGTTGACGCCGTTGGCGATCAGGTTGACCGTGGTTTCGTGGCCCGCCACGTACAGCAGCACCACCTGGGCCACCAGCTCGTCGCCGTCGAGGACCTGGCCGTCGTGTTCCGCCGCGATCAGCGCCGTCAGCAGGTCGTCCGCCGGGTTCGCGCGCTTCCAGGCGATCACCTCGCGGGTGATGGCCGTCAGCTCCGCGTCCGCCGCCGCGATCGCGCGGGCCGTTTCCTCGTCGGCGACGATCTCCAGGGACCGGACCAGCGTGCCGCTCAGCTCGCGGATACGGGAGTGGTCGGTCGGGGGCATGCCCAGCATCTCGGAGATCACCGCGAACGGGAGCGGGAACGCCAGCTCCTCGACCAGGTCGCAGGTTCCCTTGTCCGCCATGCGGTCCAGCGCCGTGTCCACCAGTCCGGCGATCTTCGGCTCCAGGGCGGCGATCGCGCGGCGGGTGAACACCTTCGTCACCAGGGACCGCAGCCGCGTGTGGTCGGGCGGGTCGCGGTCGAGCATCGACCGGTTGAGCGCGCCCGCGTCCTCGTCGGCGGCGGAGAACTCGAACGGGGATTCCGCCAGGTTGGCGACGTCCACCGACAACCCCGCCCGCAGCAGCGCCGAGACGTCTTCGTAGCGCGAGACGAACCAGAAGCCCAGCGGGTGGTCCTGCACCGGATCCTCGTCGCGCAGCAGCTTGTACTGCTCGTACGGGTTCTCGAAGAACCCGGGCGCGAACGGGTTGAACAGCAGCTCGTCGGTGTTCGTCATGGCGTGACCCCCGTACCTACACCGTGTCGGTGACATACGCAGTGTATGTCCTATGCTTTGCGCATGTCGACCCTCAAGAGCCGGCGGGAGCAGTACTCCGAGGCCACGCGGGCCGCGCTGCTGGCCGCGGCCACCCGCCGGTTCGCCGAGGACGGCTTCGCCGGCACGGCCCTGGAGGACATCGCCGCCGACATCCAGGCCACGCGCGGCGCGATCTACCACCACTTCGCCAGCAAGAAGGCGTTGTTCGAGGCGGTCTTCGAACAGCTCGAGACGGGCGCGCTGGAAGTGTCCGCGAACGCGGCGGCGCGCGCGGCGGACCCGTGGTCGGCGGCGTTCTCGGCCCTCGACGCGTTCCTCGACCGCTGCTGCGACCCCGTCTACGGCAAGCTCGTCTGGCGGGAGGCGCCGCTCGCGCTCGGCTGGGTGCGCTGGCAGGCGGCCGAGGAGCAGTACGCGTACGGCCTCGTCGAGCAGCTGATCAAGGCGCTCGTCGAGGGCGGCGACATCGACGAGCAGCCGCTGGAGACCACGACCCGGCTGGTGTTCGGCATGGTGGGCACGGCCGGGATGGCGCTGGCCGAGGCAGCCGATTCGGACAAAGCCCGGCTCAAATCGGAGTATGCGACGGTCATCGCGAGGATGGCTTCGGGATTGCGGCCCGCCGTCACGTGAATCGTGGCCCGCGGCTTTCCCGAGCATCGTTTTCTTCGGTTTTCTGACCCATTCGAGATAACGGGGACACCCTGAGTAGCACTTGTGAGGTCCGTGTAGGCTCCGGACTCGCTTGACCGGGTGATCACTCACCCGAATCAGTAGCCGCCTGCGGGGGTGGATGGCTGCTTACGTCGTGGTTCGGGCTCGGATAGGAGATTTATGCAGGTCAGGTCCACTCTCGTCCGTGGCGGGATCGCGGCTCTCGCCGCGGCCGCCGCCGTCATGATCAGCTCGCCCGCCGCCCTCGCGGACGACGGTGCCGCCCGCGGCCGCGTCGTCGCCGACGAGCACGGCAACGCCAAGGCGACCGTCGGCTACCGGCTCAACCTCGGCCGGGGCGGCGACTACATCGCCGAGCTGTTCGAAATGAAGCTGTCCAACGGCAGCACGCTGAAGCTCTACTGCGTGCAGATCACCGTCGGCCTGCGCACCGACGTCGACATGGTCGAGCGTCCGTGGAGCAAGTACCCGGCCGAGAACTCGTCGTTCGAGAAGAACAACACCAAGATCAACTGGGTGCTGCACAACGGCTACCCGGGCACCGGCCTCGACGCGCTGGGCAAGGCGCTGAAGAAGGCGGGCGTCGAGACGCACGACGGCATCTCCGAGCGCGAGGCCATCGCCGCGACGCAGGCCGCCGTGTGGCACTTCAGCGACGGCGTGAACCTCGACGCCACCAAGCCGCTGGCCGAGGAGAAGGACGCCGGCGCCAACGCCGACGTCGCCGCGCTCTACGCCTACTTCACCGGTGACCAGAACAAGGGCATCGGCGAGCAGCCGAAGCCGACCCTGAACATCGCCGCGGACAAGACCGAGGGTGCGGCCGGCAGCAAGATCGGCCCGTTCAGCGTCGCCACCAGCGGGGACATCACCTCGCTGACCAGCCAGCTGCCCGAGGGCGTCAAGATCACCGACGCCGACGGCAAGGAGCTGAAGAACTCCGACGTCAAGGACGGCAGCAAGCTGTACGTCGACGTCCCGGCGGGCACCAAGCCGGGCAAGGGCGGCTTCACGCTCAAGGCCACCGGCGAGCTGGACACCGGCCGCCTGTTCGTCGCCGAGAACTACGCGAAGAAGCCGGCGCAGTCGCTGATCGTCGCCGACTCGGAGAAGACCGAGGTGACCGCGAACGCGGCCGCCAGCTGGACCGAGGCGGGCGCCCCGACCACCGCGCCGAGCACCCCGGCCGGCTCGAACGGCGGTGGCGGCGACCTGGCCAACACCGGTGTCGACGCTGCGGTTCCGTTCACCGTGGGCGGCCTGCTGCTCGGTGGCGGCGCGCTGATGCTGCTGGTGAACCGCCGGCGCAGCCGCGCGTAAGCACGCTCGACGAGACGGGGTCGGTCCACAGTGGACCGGCCCCGTTCTTCGTGTCCGGAAACCGACCATCGGATTGCGATCATCGGGGCAAACCGGGCGAATCGCCGGGTAATTGGTCTAGACTTTTCGGCATGCGTGGGACGACCGTTCCGCCGGGGACGCCCTGCCCGCCGCCGCGGGCGGGGGAGCTGCCGATGCACCGGCTGGAGGTGCCCGCCCCGCACGCGCCGCCGTTCGCCGTGGGCACGTTCGACGAGGTCGGGCCGCTGTCGCGCGCGGAGTTCCCGCACCGGCACACCTTCCACGAGCTGGTCCACGTCACCGGGGGCACCGGCGCGCACGTCGTCGACCTGGCGCGCCGCCCGCTGCGGCCGCCGCACTTCGGCGTCATCGCGCCCGGGCAGGTGCACCAGTGGGCCGGCGTGCGCGGCCTGACCGGGCACGTCGTCCTGTTCACCGACGACTTCCTCCTCGACCACCCGGCCGACCGCGAACTGCTGCGGCGGCTGAGCGAGCAGCCGTGGCCGCGGCTGGACGCGGCCGCCGACGCCGTCGTCACGCGGCTGATCGCCGACCTCGTCGAGGAACACCGCCACGGCGAGGAATCGGTGCTGCGGGCGCTGGTGCACGTCCTCCTCGCGCGCGCCGCGCGGTTCCTGGGGACGCCTCCGGCCCCGCCCGCCGGGGCGGTGGCCGCGGAGTTCACCCGGCTCACCGGCCGGCCCGACCTCGGGCTGTGGTCGGTGTCGGCGCACGCCGAACGCCTCGGCGTCACCCCGGGCCACCTCACCGAGGCCGTGAAGGCGGCGACCGGCCGGACCGCCGCGCAGCTGCTGCGCGAGGCGCGGACCCGGGAGGCGCAGCGGTTCCTGCTCCGCACGGACCTCACCGTGCGGCAGGTCGCGAGCCGCGTCGGGTTCGCCGATCCGGCGTACTTCTGCCGGTTCTTCCGCCGCGAAACCGGGCTGAGTCCCGGCGACTTCCGCCGCGGCGCGGGAAATCACCACGACTGACCGGTCCAGTCCATCGTCGCCGGCCCGGTGCGCTGCCTACGTTCGAGGGGATCCCCGACGCCCCCACGAGGAGCAGGCATGGACGAAGACAGCAAGCTCAGCCGCAAGACGGTGCTGCGCGCGGCGCTGGCGGCGGGCGTCGCCGCGCCGGTCGCGCTGATCGGCGGCCCGGCGCTCGCCCGCACGACCGTCGCCGGCGGCCGGGTCCCGGAACTGACGCCGGCGTGCCACGACGGCGACGAGCCGACGATCGAGCAGACCGAAGGGCCCTACTTCAAGCCGAACTCGCCGGAACGGACCGACCTGGTCACGCCCGGCACCCCGGGCACGCGCCTCACCGTGTCGGGCTACGTCTTCGGTCGCGCCTGCCTGCCCGTGAGCCGCGCGCTGCTGGACTTCTGGCAGGCCGACGTCAACGGCGCGTACGACAACACCGGCTACACCTTCCGCGGCCACCAGTACACCGACGCACAGGGCGCGTTCCGGCTCTCGACGATCGTGCCCGGCCTCTACCCCGGCCGCACCCGGCACATCCACGTCAAGGTCCAGGCGCCCGGCCGGCCGATCCTGACCACCCAGCTCTACTTCCCCAACGAGCCGCGCAACAACACCGACACGATCTTCGACGCGCGGCTGCTGATGACCGTGCGGGACAACGGCTCCGCGAAGGAAGGCGCCTTCGACTTCGTGCTGAACGTCCCGCAGACGCCGACGTCGACGCCGCCGACCTCCACCCCGCCCGGGGGCACCACCTGGGCGGTGGGCACCAGCTACGCGGCCGGTGCCCGGGTCACCTACGGCGGCCAGGGCTACGTGTGCTTGCAGGGGCACACCGCCCAGCCGGGCTGGGAACCCCCGGCCGTCCCCGCGCTGTGGCGGGCGGAGTGACCCGCTGAGGAGGGAGGGAACGGGCGGGGCCTGGACTGCACCCGGGCCCCGCCCGGTTTCCGCACGATTGGCGTCGCGCCGGCCCCGGCCGGCCTGCGACATTCGCGGCATGACGGATTCGCGATCGTGGCTGCGGCGCTTCCACCCGGCGGCGCCCGGCGCGCCGAGGCTCGTGTGCTTCCCGCACGCCGGCGGGGCGGCGAGCTACTTCCACGCGTTGTCGGCCGCGCTGGCCCCCGCGGTCGACGTGCTGGCCGTGCAGTACCCGGGCCGGCAGGACCGCCACGCCGAACCGCTGGTGGACGACCTGTTCGTGCTCGCCGACCGGCTGGCCGGGGTGCTCGCCGCCGAGGTCGCCGCGCCGGTGGCGTTCTTCGGGCACAGCATGGGCGCCAGCCTGGCCTTCGAGGTCGCGCGGCGGTCCGGGCCCCGGCTGTCGGGCCTGTTCCTGTCCGGGCGCCGGCCGCCGTCGGCGGAACCGGCTCCGCTCCCGGAGCGCAGTGACGACGACCTGCTCGCCGACCTCCTGCGGCTGGGCGGCACCGACGGCCGCGTGCTCGAGCACACCCAGCTCGTCCGCGCGATGCTGCCGGTGCTGCGCAACGACTACCGGGCCACGTCGGCCTACCACTACCGGCCCGGGCCCGACGTGGCCTGCCCGATCGTCGCGCTCGTCGGCGACCGCGACCCGAAGGTCACGGACGGAGAAGCGCGGCAGTGGGCGGCGTTCACGTCCGGCGCGTTCGAGCTGACCACGTTCGACGGCGGGCACTTCTACCTGAACGACCAGCTCACGGTGGTGAGCGGCCTGCTCGGCGAGCGGCTCACCCGGTGGACGGGTGAGCCGCTCGCGTCGGGTCAGCAGTAGAGGTTCGCGCCGGGGTCGACGCCGAGGATCGACGTGATCTGGCGGTACTTGTCGACGCGGCTCTGGACCTGGGCGGGGTTGCCGCCGTTGCACTCGATCGAGCCGTTGATGCTGCGGATGGTCTCGCCGAAGCCGGCGCCGTTCACCATGGCGTTGTGCGGGGTCATGGTGCCGGGGCCGCTCTGGGTGTTCCAGTACCAGAGGCCGGTCTTCCACGCGACGGCCGCGTTCTGCTCGACCTGGTAGGGGTTGCCGAGCAGGTCGATGCCGAGCGCGTCGCCGGCGGCCTTGTAGTTGAAGTTCCAGCTCAGCTGGATCGGGCCGCGGCCGTAGTAGGCCGACTGGCCGGCGGGGCAGCCGTAGGGCTGGTTCCAGTCGCAGTAGTGCGGGTAGTTCGCCGTGTTCTGCTCGACGATGTAGACGAGCCCGCCGGTTTCGTGGTTGACGTTGGCGAGGAACGCGGCGGCTTCCTGCTTCTTGACCGTGTCGCTGCCGGTGTTCGCGAAGCCGGGGTACGCCGACAGGGCCGCGGTCAGGCCGCTGTAGGTGTAGAAGCTGTTGCGGCCGGGGAAGATCTGGTTGAACTGCGCTTCGCTGACGACGAACGCGCCGGGGTTGCCCGGGTCCGTGCCGCCACCGCAGCTGTAGGGCTCCCAGTACCAGGTGCTGATGACCGGGTCGTAGCCCGGGTTGGCGTTCTTGGCGCGGTAGTAGCCGCCGTTGGTGTAGCGCACGATCGCGCCGACGTCGTACCACTGGCCTGCCACCCAGTTCGGGTAGCTGCAGGTGGTCCCGCCACCGCCGTCGCAGCTGTAGGGCTCCCAGTACCAGGTGCTGATGACCGGGTCGTAGCCCGGGTTGGCGTTCTTGGCGCGGTAGTAGCCGCCGTTCGTGTAGCGCACGACGGCGCCCACGTCGTACCACTGGCCGGCGACCCAGTTGGGCGCGGTGCAGGCGGCGGCCGCGGCCGGCGGGGCCTGGCCGGTGGCGGCGGGTACGCCGAGCACGAGCCCGGCGACGGCGGCGAATGCGGAGAGGATCGCGGCAAGACGTCTTCTCAAGACTGGCTCACTCCTTCGGCCACGACGGAGTCCGGACGCGGGGGCGCCCGGTGTCGGAGGGGGTGTGCTCATCCGGCCGAGACGAGGGTGTCACCGGTCACTAGAACAGATTGGTCTAGTCCAGTCAAGGATTCTGGCCCGCCGGGCAAGGGGTGTGCGCGAACGACTCCGGAGTTGAACCGCGCGGCCGCCCGTGACGATCGGACCGGGCGCATCCAGTCCTATGTGGACTCCGCGCGGCCGAGGTGGTCGAGCATCGAGCGGACGGCTTCGAACTCCCGGACCTCCTGGCGGCAGTCCGGGCACGCGGCGAGGTGCCGCTCCACCCGCGCCGCGTCGGCGGCCTCGAGCAACCCCAGGCTGTACGCCCCGAGGTCGGTCCGGTCGTACCGGGCCATGGATCGCGTCTCCGTTTCCGCGTCCCGCACGGGAACGCCCGCACTACCGGACGTCTCCAGAGTCCTGGCCCGTACGCGGCACCGGCGGCCTTCTCCCGTTTTCCACCCGATCGGCCGACAACTTGCGGCGCCGAACAGCCCATGTGAGTGACAGCGGGCGGTCACGGTACTCACCGGTCCGGACACGGAAAGCTTTTGTGCCACCAATTTCCGCGATTCCGCGTCATGGGCCCGCGGCGGGCTCGTCGGTTCTGCGTCGGACCGGAATTTTCCGGCTCCGACCTGGGCGAAGGCGATCCGAAACGAGGAGAGCGAGAGCGATGACCGTACGGAGCCACCGGGCGGACGACGTCGTGGACGAGGTCGGGGTGTGGCTGGCCGGGGAGTTCGCGGGGCGGCTTCCCGCCGGGGAGATCGACCGCGTCGTCAAGCTGACGCGGCTCGATCTGGAAGGCAGCATCGCGTCGGAGGAGCTGGGGGAGATGCTCCACCGGCTGGGGCGGGCCCGCTTGCAGCGGATCCTGGACCTGGCGCCGGCCACGCAGGTGCGCATCCCGCGAGCCCGCTGACCAGGGCTTTCCCGGGAAAGCGACGGGTCAGCGGGACGCGGCGGCCTTGAGGGTGCGCAGGACCGGCGCCGTCTCCAGCGTGTGGATGGCGTCGAGCGCACCCAGCCTGCGGGTCAGGTAGTGGTGCAGCCCGGCCGCGTCCGGGCAGAGCGCGTGCGCGACCAGGTTCGCCGGCCCGGTCGTCGCCGCGACGAGCGCCAGTTCCGGGTGCGTGGCCAGCTCCCGGGCGACGGCGTCGAGGTGCGCGGGCGCGACCGACATCCAGAGCAGCGCGTGGGTGGTCGCGCCCAGCGCGGCGGCGTCGACCTCCAGGTCGAAGAACACCGTGCCGCCCGCTTGGAGGTCGGCCAGCCGGCGCGCGACGGTCGCCGCGGACCAGCCGGTGGCCGTCGCCAGCTCGGCCAGGCTCGCCCGGCCGTCGCGCTGCAGCGCCGCCATCAGCAGGTCGTCGTCCTCGGTCAGCGGCTTGCCCTCGCCCGAGACGGCCGGGGTCAACGCGGCGGCCTGCGCGGCGTCGAGGGCGTTCGCGCGCCCGAGCCACGCGGTCGGGCCGCCGAAGTAGCGGTGCAGCAGCTGGTGCGCCGACACCGCCGTGATGCTCGCCGAGCGCGGGACGTCCCGCAGCAGCAGCGAATGGTCGCTCGCGGCCGGCGTGTGCACGTTCACGCAGATCTCCGTGCCGCCCGAGACGAGCTTGACCCACGCGGTGTCGGCCCGCCGCGCCAGCGCGAGCGCGACGTCGCGCGCCGTGTTCGGCGTCGCGGTCAGCCGGACCATCCACTCGGCCTGTCCGGCGCGTTGCGGGTCGGGCAATCCGACGACGCGAAGCGACGCTTCGGCGCGTAGCCGGCGATAGCGGCGCGCCACCGTCTGCGTCGAGACGCCGAGTACTTCGCCGATCTTCGTGAACGGCGCCCGGCCGTCGAGGTGCAACGCGTGGATCAGCGCGCGGTCGACGTCGTCCAGAGCCGTGGTCATATCCATCATCAAAGCGCAGTGCGTGGAAGAAATCAGCAACCTTGCCCCGGAAAGTGGAACCTGCGGCCAGGTAGAGGCGATGGTCGGTGGCGAACGAAAGGGGGCACCTCTTGCCGACCAGGACCCGCTACCGGCACCGCTGGGCCGCACTCGCCGTGCTGCTCACGGCCGAGGCCATGAACCTGCTCGACGCGACGATCGTCCAGGTCGCCGGCCCGGTGATCCACGCCGAGCTGCCCGGCCCGGACGCCGACATCCCGTGGTTCTCCGCGGCCTACACGCTGCCGTTCGCGGTCTTCCTGATCACCGGCGGCCGGCTCGGGGACGTCTTCGGCCGGGCGAAGACGTTCAAGATCGGTGTGACGGGCTTCGTGCTCTCGTCGCTGGTCTGCGCGGCCGCGCCGGACGCCGCCATCCTGATCGGGGCCAGAGCGGTGCAGGGCGCGGCCGCGGCGCTGGTCATCCCGCAGACGATCGGGCTGATCCGCGCCCTGTTCGACGGCGACGAGCGTGCGAAGGCGCTCGGCACCATCGGCCCGGTGATGGGCCTGTCCGCGGTCACCGGGCCGCTGCTCGGCGGGCTCCTGACGCACGAAGTGTCGTGGCGAGCGGTGTTCCTGGTGAACGTCCCGCTCGGGCTGGCGGTCCTGCTCGCCGCGCGGTTCCTGCGGGAGGACAAGGCCGAGACGCGCCCGAAGCTCGACGTCGCGGGCACGCTGCTCGTCGTCGCCGGGACGGGGCTCGTCGGCTACGCGCTGATCAACCCGGCCGGGACGAACTTGTGGCTGCTCGCCGCCGGTGCCGCGGTGCTCGCCGGGTTCGGGTTCCACCAGCGCCGCACGTCCGCGCCGCTGGTCGAGCCCAGCCTGTTCGCCAACCGGGGGTTCCCGTCCGCGCTCGCCGGGTCGCTGCTGTTCTTCGCGATGATGACCGGGCTGATGCAGGTCGTGCCGATGCGGCTGCAGCTCGGCGAGGGAGCCGACGTCCGCACCGCCGGGCTGACGCTCGTGCCCCTGTCCGCCGGGCTCGCGGTGGCGTCGTGGTTCGCCGGGAGCAGGCTGGTGCCGCGGTTCGGCGCGCGCGTGATGTTCGCCGGACTCGCGCTGGTCCTGGCCGGGACGCTGGCGCTGGCGCTGGCCGACGCGCGCGTCGGTGCGCTCGCGCTGTGCGGTCTGGGCATGGGGACGTTCACGGTCCCGTTCTTCAGCGCGGCGCTGGACCGCGTCCGGCCGCACGAGACGGGCTCGGCGGCCGGGCTGCTCAACGCCGTGCAGCAGCTGGGCGGGACCCTCGGCGTCGCGCTGCTCGGCGGGCTCTACCTGAACACCGGCAGCGCGGCCACGGCGTTCGGCGTCGCCGCCGGACTGACCGTGGCCGCGGCCGTCGCGGTCGTCCCGCTCAGTAGTCGTCGCGGCCGGTGAACTGCTGCTCCAGCAGCTCCGCCGCGCCGGCCACCAGCTCCAGCGGGTCGATGAACTCGTTGATGTCGAGGTTGATCAGCGGCAGCGAGTGGCGCAGCACGAGGTGGTCGCCCATCACCGCGAGCCCGCCCACGACGGTCGAGTTGCCGACCTCGGTCAGCACGTCGAGGAGGTCGACCTCGTCGTGGCGGGCGAATGGCGTCGCGATCTGGACCCAGTCCTCGCGCTGGTCGAGGATCTCGCGGGCGATCACCACGATCTGGGCGCGCTGCTCGGTGTCGGGCTCGTCGCCGAAGATCAGCCGGATGCGGATCTCGTCGGGCTCGTCGCGCACCACCCGGTACTCGTGCCTGATGTACGCGACCAGGTCGCCCCACTCGGCCATCAGGCGGCCCCGATCCGGTCGAGGTCGGCCAGGACGTCCGACGGCAGTTCGAGCGAAGCCGCGGCGAGGTTTTCGCGCAGGTGCTCGGGCGACGACGTCCCGGGGATGAGCAGCATCGACGGCGACCGCTGCAGCAGCCAGGCCAGCGCGACCTGCATCGGCGTCGCGTCGAGGCGGGCGGCGCAGTCGTCGAGGATCCCGGACTGCAGCGGGCTGAAGCCGCCGAGCGGGAAGTACGGCACGAAGGCGATGCCCTCGGCGGCGCACTTGTCGACGAGGGCGTCGTTTTCGCGGTGCGCCAGGTTGTACTGGTTCTGCACGCAGACGACGGGCGCGATCGCCTTCGCTTCGTCGAGCTGCTCCGCGGAGACGTGGCTGACGCCGAGGTGCTTGATCAGGCCCTGCTGCCGCAGCTCGGCGAGCACCCCGAACGGCTCGGCCAGCGACATCGGCACCGGGTAGTCGCCGGCCGCGTTGCTCAGCCGCAGGTTCACCACGTCGATGGCGTCGACGCCGAGGTTGCGGAGGTTGTCGTGCACGGCCTGGGTCAGCTCGCCGGCCGACAACGCGGGCGGCCACGCCTTGTCGGGCGTCCGCCGCGCGCCGACCTTCGTCACGATCGTCAGCGACTCGGGGTACGGGTGGAGGGCCTCCTTGATCACCGCGTTCACGGTGTGCGGCCCGTAGTAGTCGCTGGTGTCGATGTGGGTGACGCCGCTTTCGACGGCTTCGCGCAGCACGGCGACCGCGGTGTCGTGGTCGCGCGGCGGTCCCCAGACACCGGGGCCCGCCAGCTGCATGGCCCCGTACCCCATCCGGGTCACGGGGATCTCCCCGCCGAGGCTGAAAGTGCCGCCCAGGTTTGCCATTCCGCTCCTCAGGTAGGTGGCGTTCCGCCGAGGAGTCTAGGGAGGATCAGCCGCACGCGCCCTTGCTTCGCAGCACGCGCGTCACCGACTCCTGCACCCGTGCCGCCGGCAGTTCCCCCGTCTGCACCGCCTTGACCAGCCGGTCCAGCACCTCGTTCACCCGGCCGCCGGACGACCACAGCGCCTGGTCCGCCCCGGCCTGCAGGGCCTTCAGCACTGCGTCCGGCAGCGGGTACTGGGACGTGATCGCCTTCATCGCGCCCAGGTCGTCGGTCACGACGAGGCCGGTGAAGCCGAACTCGGTCCGCAGCAGCTGGTAGGCCGCCGGCGAGATCGACGCCGGGACACCGCCGGTCAGGTCCGGCACGTCGAGGTGGCCGACCATGACCGCGACCGGCCCGTAGCTCGCGATGTCGCGGTAGGGCACCAGGTCCACCGCCCGCAGCTGCGCGAGCGGCGGGGTCACGACCGTGCCCTCGTGCGAGTCGCCCGAGCCGTGGCCGTGGCCGGGGAAGTGCTTGAGCACCGGCTGGACCCCGCCGTCGCGCAGGCCGGCCGCGAACGCCGCCGCGTAGGTCTTCACGCGGTTCGGGTCGGGGCTGAAGGACCGGTCGCCGATGACGTCGTCGTCCGGGGCGTCGGTGACGTCGGTGTCCGGCGCGAAGTCGACCGTCACGCCGCGCGCGCGCAACTGGCGGCCGCGGTCGGCGGCCAGCGCGCGGACCTCGGCGGGCGACTTCGTCGCGGCCAGCTGCCGGGCGGACGGGATGTCGCCGTCGAGGTCGTCGATGCGCTGGACGCGGCCGCCCTCTTCGTCGACCGACACCGCCACCGGCAGCCGGGCCACGCCCTGGACGGCGTCCAGGGAACGATCTTTCAACAACGCTGTTGCGTTACCGCCGATGAAGATCCCGCCGACCTGGTTGTCGCGCACCAGCGACACCGTGGAGGCCGGGTTGTCGCCGGACACCCCCACGACGACCAGCTGCGCGACCTGACGGCGGACGTCGAGGCCGTTCACCAGCGCCGCGCAGTCCCCGGGGCGGGCCAGCCTCGACGTCGGCGCCGGGGCGGTGGTTCGGGACGAAGACGGTGAAGGCGGTGGCGGCGGGACCGGCGAGCGCGGGATGGCCAGCCCGCTGACGGACTCCGCTCCGCAGCCGGTGACCAGCGAACTCAGGCACAACGCCACCCCCACGGCAGCCAAACTTCGGCGGTTCATCGGTCCCTTCACTCGTCGGCGTGCCCCACGACCGTAGTCGACGCCCCGGCTTCACGATGTGAAGAAGGGGGTGAGGAAGGTTAGAGAATTCGTGAAGGCGGCCTCAGCAGACTGGCACCGCAAGGACACGGACAGTGGGGAGGGGTTCGATGGACCAGGTGCGGGTGGCGGCGTGGGCGTCGGATCCGATCGCGCTCACGGGGCTGATCAACCACCTGAAGTCGCGGCCGGAGCTGCTGGTCGTCTCGCGTGCCCGGCGCGCCGAGGCGTCGGTGCTCGTGTTCGCCGTCGGGCAGGTCGACCGCGAGGTGATCAACGCGCTGCGGGGCGCGGCTGCCGAGTCGCCCGCCGCGATCGTGCTGGTCGCCGGGCACGTCGACCCCGGGCTCCTGAGCCTGCTGGCCGACTGCCACGTCTCCGTCGTGCTGCCGCGGACCGCGCTGGACCGGCTCACCGAGAGCGTGCTCGCCGCCGCGCGGGGCCGCACGACGCCGTTGCGCGACCAGGTCGAGGCCCTGGCCCACGAAGGCGCCGGGGCGGCGCTGACGCCGCGCGAGGTGGATGTGCTTCGCCTGATGGCCGAAGGCTGGGACACTGCGGAGATCGCGGGCAAGCTCTGCTACTCCGAGCGGACCGTGAAGAACGTCATCTACGCCATGACCAACCGGCTCAACCTGCGCAACCGGCCGCACGCGGTCGCCTACGCCGTGCGGGCCGGTGTGATCTGAGGAAGGCCGTTGCGCACGATCGTCCGCCGGACCGCCGTCGCGGTCGCCGCGTTGATCCCGCTCGCCGCCTGCAGCACGGGTGACGCCGGCGGCCCGACGAAGCTCACCATCGCCACCTTCGGCGAATTCGGCTACGCGCCGCTGATCGCCGAGTACCAGAAGCTGCACCCGGACATCACGGTCCAGAACCGCGTCACCGACTTCGACACCCACCACAAGGGCCTCGCGACGCAGCTCGCCACCGGCCGCGGTGCCGCCGACGTCGTCGCGATCGAAGAGCAGTACATCCCGCAGTACCGCAAGGCGAAGGACAAGTTCGTCGACCTCGCTTCCTTCGGCGCGCGTGAGCTGGAAAAGCAGTGGGCGCCGTGGAAGTGGGCGCAGGGCACCGACGGCGCGTTCGTCCTCGGCCTCGGCACCGACATGGGCAGCCTCGCCCTCTGCTACCGGCGGGACCTCTTCCAGGCCGCCGGCCTGCCGGCCGACCGCGACGAAGTCGCGAAGCTGATGCCGGACTGGGACGCCTACGCGGCCACCGCCCAGCGGTTCACCGAGAAGACGCCGGGCGTGAAGTTCGCCGACTCCGCCGGGACCGTCTACACGGCGATGCTCAACCAGTCGCCGGAGAACTACTTCTCCGCGGCCGACGACTCGTTCATCGGCGACCGGAACCCCAGTGTCCGCGCGGCTTTCTACCTGTCCGGCGGCATCGCCGCGAAGGGGCAGACGGCGGCCGCGACGACGTTCACGCAGGCCTGGAACGTGGCCATCAAGCAGGGTTCCTTCGCGACCGTCGCCTGCCCGGCGTGGATGCTCAGCCAGATCAAGGAAGCCGGGGGCGACGCGGGAAAGGGCAAGTGGGACGTCACGACCGTGCCGGGCAAGAGCGGCAACCAGGGCGGCTCGTTCCTCACCGTGCCGAAGCAGAGCGCGCACCCGAAGGAGGCGTACGAGCTCGCGAAATGGCTGACCGCGCCGGAGCAGCAGAAGAAGCTCTTCCTCTCCGACGGCATCCTGCCCAGCGAGCCGTCGGTGTACACGGATCCCCAGGTCGTCGCGCACACCGATCCGTATTTCGGGGACGCGCCGATCGGGCGGATCTTCGCCGCGTCCGCCGATCGGCTGCGGCCCAACTACCGCGGCCTGCGCGACGCCGACGTCCGGCCGGAGTTCGGCCGCGCGCTCGGGCGGATCGAAGACAAGACCGACGGTGTCGACCAAGCCTGGGCGGAAGCCGTGCAGCAGGCGCAAGCCGCCCTGAAGTAGCGCGCGTGCTCGCTCGTTTCGACCGCAAGGCGACGCCGCTGCTGCTCGTCGCGCCCTTCTTCGCCCTGTTCCTCGTCTTCGGCGCGTTCCCGCTGCTCTACACGGCGTGGGTGTCGCTGCACGACTGGAACCTCCTGGACGGCGACCAGGGCTACCTCGGCCTGGCGAACTACGGCGAGCTGCTGGCGGACCCGAACTTCTACAACGCGCTCGCCAACACCGTCGGCATCTTCCTGCTCGCCGCCGTGCCGGAGTTCCTGCTGGCCCTGGGCATCGCGGCGCTGCTCGACCGCCCGCTGCGCGGCGCGACCTGGTGGCGCACCGGCGTGCTGCTGCCGAACGTCGTGTCCGTCGTCGCGATCGGGCTCGTGTTCGGGCAGCTGTTCAGCCGCGACTACGGCGTCGTCAACGAAGTGCTCGGCTGGTTCGGCATCGCGCCGGTCAACTGGCAGGCGACGAGGTGGACGTCGCACCTCGCGGTGGCGTCGATGGTGCTCTGGCGCTGGACCGGCTACAACGCGCTGATCTACCTGGCCGCGATGCAGGCCGTCCCCGGCGACCTCTACGAAGCCGCTGCGCTGGACGGCGCTTCGCGGTGGCGGACGTTCTGGTCGATCACCGTGCCGGGCATCCGGCCCGCGATCGCCTTCACCGCGATCGCCGGCACGGTCAGCGGCCTGCAGCTGTTCGCCGAGCCGCAGCTGTTCGACGCCGGCGGGTCGGGCGGGACCGGCGGCAACGACCGCCAGTTCCAGACGCTCGCGATGTACTTGTACGAGAAGGGTTTCACGCACTTCGACGCCGGTTACGCGGCCGCGCTGACCTGGGTGCTGTTCGTCGTCTGCGCGGGGTTCGCGCTGGTCAACTACCGGCTGGTGCGCCGGTTCGTGAGGTCGGCGTGAGGCGCCCCGGCGGCTGGGTCTACGTGGTGCTGATCGGCGTGCTGGGCGCGTCGATCTTCCCGCTGTACTGGTCGTTCATCGTGTCCACAAGGGACAACGCGGCGATCGGCGAGACGTCGCCGCTGCTGCTGCCCGGCGGGCACCTCTTCGAGAACGTGCGCCGCGTCTTCGACACCGTCGACTTCTGGCTGGCGCTGGGCAACTCGCTCATCGTCGCGGGCACGGTGATGGTGTCCAACGTCGTGCTCGCGAGCCTGGCCGGGTTCGCCTTCGCGCGGCTGCGGTTCCCGGGTCGCGACACGCTGTCTCTGCTGGTCGTCGGCTCGGCGATGGTGCCGGCGCAGCTCGGCGTCATCCCGCTGTACCTGGTGGTCGGCGAGCTCGGCTGGTACGGGCGGCTCGAGGCGGTGATCGTGCCGGGGCTGCTCAGCGCGTTCAGCGTGTTCTGGATGCGGCAGGCGTGCGAGAACGCGATCGACGCCGAGCTGGTCGACGCCGCGACCGTCGACGGCTGCTCGATCCTGCGCACGTACTGGCACGTGGCCGTCCCGTCGCTGCGCCCGGCGGCCGCGGTGCTGGGCATGCTCACGTTCCTGGCGACGTGGAACGACTACTTCTGGCCGCTGGTCGTCCTCGACCCGAACGAGACACCGACCGTGCAGGTCGCGCTTTCCCAGCTCGCGAGTGGGTACTACACCGACTACGCGCTCATGCTGACGGGTGCGACCGTGGGCGTCCTGCCCGTGATCGCGTTGTTCCTGCTGCTGGGCCGCCACATCGTGCGGGGGATTCTGAGAGGGGCGCCGGTATGACCTTTCCGACGGGCTTCCTGTGGGGCGCGGCGACCGCGTCCTACCAGGTCGAAGGGGCGGTGACCGCGGACGGGCGCGGACCGTCCATCTGGGACACCTTCTCGGCTCGCCCGGGCGCGGTGCTGGGCGACGCGTCCGGCGAGGTCGCCTGCGACCACTACCACCGCTTTCCCGAGGACATCGGGCTGCTGGCGGACCTCGGCCTGAACGCGTACCGGTTCTCGGTGGCGTGGCCGCGGGTGCTGCCGGACGGGCGGACGCCGTCACCCGCCGGGCTCGCCTTCTACGACCGGCTGGTGGACGAGCTGCTCCGCCGGGACGTCACGCCGGTGCTGACGCTGTACCACTGGGACCTGCCGCAGGCTCTGGAGGACGCCGGTGGCTGGCCCGCACGCGATACGGCGTACCGGTTCGCGGATTACGCCTCCTTCGTGCACGACGCACTCGGCGACCGGGTCAACCAGTGGACGACGATCAACGAGCCGTTCTGCGCGGCGTTCCTGGGGTACGGCAGCGGGGTGCACGCACCGGGCGTCCAGGACCACGACACGGCGCTGGTCGCGGCGCACCACCTCCTGCTGGCACACGGGCTGGCGACGCGGGCGTTGACGGCGCAGGCCCGGCCGGGGCACCAGTTCTCGCTGGCGTTGAACTTCGCGCCGGCGCTGGCGGACGGCACCTCGCCGGCGCACCTCGAGGCCGCGCGGAAGTTCGACGGGATCCACAACCGGTTCTTCCTGGACCCGGTGCTTGGCCGGGGCTATCCGCCGGACGTGATGGCCGATGTCGAGTACCACGGCGGCCGGTTCGCGGCATCGGTCCGCGACGGCGACACGGACACGATCGCGGCGGCGATCGACTGGCTGGGCGTGAACTACTACGCGCCGGCGCGGGTCACGCCGTTGGCCGATCCGTTGGCGCCGGGCAATTGCCCGTTGCCGGGCCTGCGGGGACTGGACGTGCTGCCGGCCCGCCCGCCGTTGACGGCGTTCGGCTGGGAGCAGGCCCCGGCCGTGCTGACCGACTTGCTGGGGTGGCTGTCGTCGCGGTCCGGGTTGCCGTTGGTGGTGGCGGAGAACGGAGCGTCCTTTGTGGACCAGGTGGCCGGCGGCCGGGTGTACGACGCGGCGCGGGTGAACTACTTCATGGAGCACTTGGGGGCGGTCCACGAGGCCATCCGCGCCGGCGCGGACGTGCGCGGGTACTTCGCGTGGTCGCTGCTGGACAACTTCGAGTGGGCGATGGGGTACTCGCAGCGGTTCGGGCTGGTGCACGTGGACTTCGAGACGCAGGTCCGGACGGTGAAGGATTCGGGCCGCTTCCTGGGCCGCGTCGCCAAGGCGAACGCGCTAGGGCCGCTGCTGCCGGAAGGCGTCGGCGACGCCCGAGCGTGACGGTGTCTCCAGCTTCCCCAGCAACCGGGCCACGTGCGCCTGTACCGTCCGGCGCGGCAGCGACAGCTCCGCCGCGATGTCCGGATTGGACTTCCCGTCCGCGACCAGACTCGCGATCCGGACCTCGATCGGCGTCAGCGACTCCCACCCGTGTCCCGGCCGGATCGGGGAGAACAACGCACCTCGCCGCACGCCCAGCCGCCGCAACCGCGTCTCCGCCCGGCGCAAGTCCCAGCGGGCGCCCAACGTCGTGTACAGCTCCGCCGCCTCCTCGAACGCCGCGTGCGCCGCGTCCAGGCGGCCCGCGCGGGCCAGCAGCACCGCCGCGTCCTCCAGGACCGTCGCCAGCTCCGGGCGGCGGCCGACCGCGCGGAAGTGCTCCGCCGTCGCCAACACCGCCGCCGGGTCGTCCTCGATCAGCCCGCGGCACCACGACGCCGCCGCGTGGGCGCGTGCCGGGCGCCGCTCCTTCGCCGCCTCCTCCTCGCACACCGCCAGTGCCCGGCGCGCCCGGTCGGGTTCGTCCTGCTCCATCGCCAGCCGGACGTACGCCGGGAGCCATTGGTGGCGCAGCATCATCTGCGCGTACGTCGGGTTCAGGATCGGCTCGAGGATCGCCAGCGCGCGGACCCGGTCGCCGCGCTGCTCGGCCGCCAGTGCGTCCGCCACCAGCAGGAAGTCGAAGCTCTCGCGCTCGGCGCCGGTCGCCGGGGCGTACTCCTCCGCCGCGTCGAGGTGGGCCGCCGCCTGGGCGCGGTCGTCGCGGCGGCCCGCGATCAGCGCCGCGACGCCGTGCAGCAGCAGCGCCGCCGGGCCCGGCTCGCGCAGGCCGTAGAACGTGATCGCCGGGCCGTCTTCGGTGACCGTGTCCAGCTCCACCAGCGCCTCGTCCCAGCGGCCCTCCCAGTACCGGTGCACCGCGACGGAAACCTGCAGCCCCACCGGCATCGCGTGCCGCGCCGCGACGTCGCCCGCCGCGCGCAGGGCCGCGTCCGCTTCGGCGAGCCGGTCGAGGTTCTGCAGCGTGAAGACGCGGTTGTCGAGCAGGTCCAGGTGCAGGTCGGCCAGCTCGTGCTCGTCGCCGACGGCCTCGATCGCCGCGTCGATGTGCGCCAGCGCGGAATCGTGCTCGCGGCGCACGGAATCGACCAGCCACAGCGACTGCAGTGCGTGCGCCGTCAGGTACCGGTCACCGTCGGCGAACGACTTCGTCTCGTACGCCGCCTTTTCCGCGGCGTCCAAATCGGACAGATCACCGCGCCGGAAGTTCGCCAGCAGCTGCCGGTGCTTGACCCGCCACAGCTCCGGCACGGCCGGGTCGTCGACCGACGCCGCGAGCGTCGCGACCGCGCCCTCGGTGTCGCCACGGCGGTGCCGCAGCGCCGCCAGGATGTGCCGCATCTCCTCGACGGCGTCGGGCTCGGCGGCGACGTCGAGTGCCTGCTGCGCCAGGGTTTCCGGGTTCCGCTCCAGCCGGAACAGCACCTTGACCAGTGCCACGAGCAGGACCTCGCGACGGTCCCCGGCACCCGCGGCCAGCGCGCGTTCCAGCAGTTCGACGGCGATCAGCGGCGCGCGGTTCGACACGGCCGCGTGGTGCGCGGCGAGCCAGTCCAGCACCCATTCGTCCACTGTGGCCGGTGCCGCGACGAGCTGCTCGGCGACGCGCTTGACCGGCGCGCCGATCCCGGCGAGCGCTTCCGCGGCCTGCCGGTGCAGCGCGGCCCGCGTCCCGGCCAGCAGCCGGTCGTAAAGCGCTTGGCGCAGCAGGGGATGCCGGAACGCGAGCTGCGTCCCGGTGTCGATCAGGACGTTCGCGGCGACGGCCTCTTCGAGCGGCTCCAGCAGGTCCGACGGCCGCGTGCCGAGCACCGCGGCGATGTCCCCGACGGCGAACTCCATGCCCAGCAACGCACCCCAGCGCAGGACTTCCTGGGTCCGCGCGGGCAGGAAGTCGAGCCGCCGGTCCACCGCGGCGACGAGCGAACTCGGCGTTTCGAACTCGGCCGGGTCGTCGACGTCGGCCGCGCCGCCGGTCACCTCGACCGCCCCGGCGCGCAGCAGGACGTCGACCATTTCCTTGACGTACAAGGGGTTCCCCGCGCCACGGGCGGCCAGCTCGCGCAGCCCGGGCCCGGGTGCCGCGCCGATCTGGTCCTCGATCAGCCGTCCGACGTCCTCGCCGCTCAGCGGGGCCAGATCGAGCACGACGCCGTCGCGGGCCTGGACGCCGCGCCGCAGCTGGGCGAGCTCGGCGCGGTCCGGCGCCGGCCGGGTCGCGGCCACCAGCAGCAGCGGCAGCTGCCGGGTCGCCGCGCACAGGCGGTGCCAGACCAGCACGGACGCCTCGTCGGCCCACTGCAGGTCGTCGACGACCAGCACCTGCGGCGAGTCCGCGCACAGCTCGTCGACCAGGGCCAGCAGCCGGTCGACCGCGCCGAGCACCGGGTCGGCGGGCCCCCAGCTGCGGCGCACCGGGTCGCCCGAGAGCTCCTTCGCCAGGCGGGCGCGCCGCGGGTCGGGCGAATGCGCGTCGATCTCGAGGCACTCCAGCATCACCTGCAGCGGGAAGCGGGTGCTCAGCTCGTCGGCGGCGGCCCAGAGCCGCCGGAAGCCGGGGCCGTCCGGCAGGGTGCTGGTGAGCAGCTCGGACTTGCCGATCCCGGCATCGCCTTCGATCCACACGGCCCGGCCGCGCCCGGCCCGGACGTCGGCGACGAGCTCGGCGAGCCGGGCGGTTTCGGCTTCCCGGCCGAAGAGCCGGTGCCCGGTGACCTCGACCGGCGCCGCGGGCGCGTCGAGGGCCGGGTCCTGGGCGAGGATCCGCTGGTGGAGCCGCTGCAGCGCCGGTCCGGGCTCGACGCCGAGCTCGCCGACGAGGGTGGCGCGGGCGTCGCGGAAGACGTCGAGGGCGTCGGCGGGCCGCCCGCTGCGGTAGAGGGCGAGCATGAGCGACTCGCGCAGCGACTCCCGCAGCGGGTGTTCGCCGGCCAGCACGGCCAGTTCGGGCGCGAGGTCGAGGTGGCCGCCGAGGGCGAGCAGGGCCTGGGCGCGCCGTTCGAGGGTGTCCAGCCGCAGTTCGGCGAGGTATTCACGGTGCCGCTCGGCGAACCCGCCGGGCACGCCGGAGAGCGCTTCCCCTTGCCAGAGCGCGAGAGCGGCGTCGAGTTCGGTGACGGCGGCTCGCGGGTCGCCTCGGTCCAGGTGCGCCTGCGCCTGTTCGCGGTGGCGTTCGAAGACGGCGGCGTCGAGCGCGTCTTCGTCGAGCAGCAGCGAGTACCCGGCCGGGTCCGAGACGAGGACGCTGGCCGCCGACCAGCGCGACCGGTCGGGTTCGAGCGCCCGCCGCAGCCCCGAGACGTAGGTGTGGACGCTGCCCTCGACGCTCGCGGGCGCGGAGTCGCCCCAGACTCCGGCGATCAGCTCGGCGCGCGGGACGGGCCGGCCGGCGTTGACCGCGAGCACGGCGAAGATCGCGCGCTGACGAGCGGGGCCCAGGCCGATCTCGGCCACCCCGCGCCAGGCCCGCAGCGGGCCCAGCAAGCCCACTCGCAGCCCGGTGTCCGCTTCCCCGCGCATGTCGTGCCGTCCCCTCTGGGACTCGCGTCCCAGACCCCATTCCCCCAGGGACAACTACTTCGGCGAGCTTACTGACGTGGCAACCCCCGATCGGGTTGCCTGGTCCGCCACGGCCCTCACTCGCCGGCGACCGCGCGGGTCCGCACCGAACCCGCCCGCCGGATCCCGAACGGCTGCATCCGGCTTTCCGCGCGCCGCACGTCCCACACCGCGCCCATCCCGGTGTACGCCGTCAACGCCGTGCGGAACGCCGTTCGCGCGTCGTCGAGCTGCCCGGACTCCGCCAGCAGGATCGCCGCGTCTTCGGTCGCCTTCGCCTGCTTCAGCAGCCGGCCCGCCGCGCGGTAGTGCGCGACCGCCGTCAGCACCGGTTCCGGGTCGCCGGCGACCAGCCCGCGGCAGTGCGCGGCCGCCGCCGCGTGGGCGGGCGGGACCTCGCCGTCGGCCGACAGCAGGCGCACCGCCTCCTGCGCGCGCTCGGGCATCCCGAGCTGGAGCGCCAGCCGGACGACGTCCGGCAGCCACTGGTGGCGCGCGGCCGGCGGGTAGTTCTCCTCCAGCAGCGGCAGCAACGCCGCCAGCGCCGCCTCGGGCCGGCCGTCCTGCTCGGCCAGCAGCGCACGGGCCGCGAGCAGGAAGTCGCCGCCGTCGGGCTCGAGCCCGGGCGGCCACTGGCGGCGGCCCGCAGCGTCGACGTGCGTCCTGGCCACGGCGGTTTCGCCGCGGTGTCCGGCGATCAGCGCGCCGACGCCGTGCACCAGCAGCGCCGAACCCGGGCTGCGCAACACGTACGACGCCGTTTCCGCGCCGTCGCGGATCACCGCGTCCAGCTCGCCGAGGGCCTCCGGCCAGCGGCCCAGCCAGTAGTAGTGGACCGCGCCGGCCAGGTGCATCTCGCCCGGCACCGCGCGGGTCGCGGCGATCCGCCGGGCGGCCTGCAGCGGTTCGGCGGCTTCGTCGAGGCTGTCGAGCGTCGGCACGGACAGCGCCGCGTCGTCCAGCGGGTGCAGCCCGGCCGGCGCCAGGACCGTCTCGTCGCCGAGCCGCTCCAGCGTGGCCAGCAGCGATTCATGCCGCCCACGCCACATCTCCGGGACGTCGGCGTCGTCGAGGGTCCGCTTCAGCTCGGCCGTCGCCTCGGCGAAGTCGCCGCGGCGGTAGTAGACGTAGGCGAGGATCCAGCGCATCTCCGCCGCGCGACGGCTGTCGGACGTCCGCGCGACGACCGAACGCGCTTCGGCTTCGGGCTCCCGGCCGAGCCAGAACAGCAGCCGGGCGAGCGTCGCGGTCAGCGTCTCCCGCGCGTCCGGCGGCAGCGCGCCCTGGGTGACGGCGTGGCGCAGCAGGTCCACGGCGACGCGCGGGGTCTCGGTGGCGACCGCGCCGATGTTGTCCAGCAGCCACGTCGTCACCCACGGGTCGACCTGCGCGGGCGCGGCGGCGAGCTGCTCGGCGACGCGGGCCGCGGGAGCGCGCGCGGCGGCGAAGGCCTCGGCCAGCTGCCGGTGCAGCGCCACCCGCATCGCCGCGGGCGCCTTCTCGTAGAGCACGCGCCGCAGCAGCGGGTGCCGGAACGCGAGCCGGTCGCCCGACTCGACGAGCACCCCGGACGTGATCGCCTCGTCGACCGCGCCGACCAGCGCCGTCGGCGGCCGCTCGGTGGCGACGGCGATGTCCGACAGCGAGAACTCGCCGCCCAGCAGCGCGGCCCAACGCAGAGTGTCGCGGGTGCCGCTGGAAAGGAAGCTCAGGTACAGCGTGATCCGCGACCCCAGCGGCGCCGGGATGGTCTGGCAGGAGTTGCCGTCCAGGTGCGCGTGGACGCCGTCGAGCACGATCATCGACTGCGCCAGCAGCGTCTCGACGATTTCCCTGGTGTAGCGCGGGTTCCCGGACCCGTAGGAGACCAGCGTCCGCAGGCCGGGCCCGGGTGGCGCGCCGACCAGCTCGGTGGTCAGCTCGGTCGTCTCGGCCTCGGCCAGCGGGGGCAGCGCCAGCACGGTGACATCGTTGTCGAACTCGGCTCGCAGCTCGTCGAGCGCGGCCGGTCGCGGGACCGGGCGGCACGCGCCCACCAGCAGCAACGGCAGTTCCCGCGTCTCCCGGCTCAGGTACCGCCAGACGCGCAGGGTGGTGTCGTCGGCCCAGTGCAGGTCGTCGACGACGAGCACCAGCGGCGCCTCCGCGCACAGCTCGCGGACCAGCCCGAGCAGGCCGTCGACGGGGTCCTCGCCCGAGCGCTCGCCGAGCCGGGCGGCCAGGTTCGCGCGCCGCTCGTCGGTCGCCCGCGGGTGCACGCCCAGCGCATCCAGCAGCGGCCGCAGCGCGAACCGCTGGTCGAGCGCGTCCGCGGCGGCGAAGGCGGGCTTGAGGTCGTGGGCCATGGCGAGCAGTTCGGCCAGCAGCGCCGTCCGGCCGCTGCCCGGTTCGCCTTCCAGCCACAGCGAATGCCCGGTGCCCGCGGCGGCGTCGGCGACGGCTTCGCGCAGCCGGGCCAGCTCCGCTTCCCGGCCGACGAAGACGTCGGCGCGCTCGGGCATCGCCGTGACCGGCGACCGCGGCACGCGCACGGGCGGAGGCGGTTTCGGCGCCGGCTCGTCCCGCAGCTCGTCGTGCAGCCGCCGCAACGCGGGCCCCGGCTCGGTGCCCGAGGATTCGACGAGCCGGTCGCGGACGTCGGTGTAGACGGCGATCGCCTCGGTCCGCCGGTCGGAGCGGGCCAGCGCGCGCATGAGCAGGCCGCGCAGCGTCTCGCGGAACGGGTGCTCGCGGGTCAGCGCGGTCAGTTCGGCGATGAGCTCGGCGTGCCCGCCGGACTCCAGCACGATCTCGGCGCGTCGCTCGATCGTCGCCAGCCGCACCTCGGCCAGCCGCGCACGCTGGGCGGCGGCGAACGGCCCGGGCAGGCCCGAGAGCGGGACGCCGTGCCAGAGGTCGAGGGCCTCGTCGAGGATCTCGCGCGCCCCGCGCAGGTCGCCGGCCGACTGCTTGCGCTGGGCCGCCTCGCGCCGGGCCTCGAAGCGGTGGACGTCGATCGCGCCGGCGTCCAGGCGCAGCGAGTAGCCGGAGCCGATCGACGCGAGCAGCTGCGGGCCTTCGCCCTTGGCACGGCCGGGTTCGAGCGCGCGCCGCAGCCCGGAGACGTAGGTGTAGATGGAACCCTGGGCGCTCTGCGGCGGCGCCTCGCCCCAGACGGCGTCGATCAGCTCCTCGCGCGAAACCGTGCGGTTCGGGTTCATCGCGAGGACCGCGAGAACCGTCCGACGGTGCGCGGAGCCGAGGTCGAGCTCCGTTTCCCCATGCCAGGCTTTCACCGGGCCGAGCAGCTGGAGTCTCGGTGCCGCAGCCGACATCGATCTCCCTTTCTGCGCTGACGAACCGTCACGCGCCGGATGCCTGACGTGAGCATACGCGGCCGCCGTGAACCGGCAGGCAAGGATGGCGGACATTCGGGCAACGGCGCACGGGCGGGGTTCCGCCGGGCCGCGGCGTGCGCGACGCTCGGGGACGCCGAGACCTCGAGGAGCCCGAAATGGCCACAGCCGAGCCGACGGAGGACATGAAGCGGGCGGCCGCCCGCTTCGCCCGCGCCGTCGACGCAGCCGGCTCCCACCTCCGTGACGTCGCCAGCGAGATGGCGCTGGTGCAGGCGTCCTGGCGCGGGGACGCGTCGGTGCGGTTCGGCCAGGCGATGAGCGACTGGGAGCAGGAGTTCGACGTGATCCTCTCGCGGCTGGCGCGGCTGCTCGAGACGACCGGCGGCCCGGTGCCGCTGCAGCGGCGGCCATGAGCAGGCACGAGCTCGACGTCCGCTTCGCCGACCTGGTGCTCGACCGGATGGGCGCGATCACCGGTGAGCTGGGCGACCTGCTCGCCGAGCTGGAGTCCACTGTGGAGCCGGAGCTGGCCGGCTGGACCGGCGAGGCGCGCGAGGAGTACCTGCGCGCGAAGCGCGAGTGGGGGCGGGCGGCCGAGCGGATGCCGGGGTGCCTGGAGCGGGCGCGGGAGGCGTTCGGCGAGCTGGCGGGTTCCGTCTTCACGCGCGTGAAGACGGAATAGGGACGGTGTGAAGACGGGCGGTCCACACTGCGACCATGAAGCCCGTCGAAGTGACCGTCCTCGCCTCGGACCCGATCACGCACGCCGGCGCGGTGAGCCTCCTGGAAGCCCATCCGGACGTCCGGATCACCGACCTGGTGCCCGACGTGCTGCTGGTGATGGAGGAGCACGTCACCGAGGCCGTGCTGGGCGAGATCCGGGCGGCGAAGGCGTCGCACGTCGTGCTGGTCGTCGAGCACTTCCGCGAGAGCGACCTGATGGCGGTGCTGGAGAGCGGCGTCGTGGCGATCCTGCCGCGCCGCGAGACGGGCGGCGCCGAGCTGGTGACGGCGGTGCTCGCCGCGGGCGACGGCACGGCGAACCTGCCGCCGCGGCTGCAGGGCGCACTGCTTTCGCAGGTCCAGCGGATGCGCAAGGACGTCCTGGAGCCGAACGGGCTCACGCTGTCCGGGCTCGCGGCGCGCGAGTGCGACGTCCTGCGGCTGGTCGCCGAGGGCTTCGGGACCGAGGAGATCGCGGCGAAGCTGTGCTACTCCGAGCGGACCGTGAAGAACGTTCTCTACGGCTTGATGACGCGGTGCGGCCTCAACAACCGGGCCC
Source organism: Amycolatopsis sp. NPDC049691 (assembly GCF_040675005.1). Taxonomy (NCBI): domain Bacteria; kingdom Bacillati; phylum Actinomycetota; class Actinomycetes; order Pseudonocardiales; family Pseudonocardiaceae; genus Amycolatopsis; species Amycolatopsis sp. NPDC049691. The sequence goes on along the minus strand of NZ_JBFANX010000006.1, from coordinate 430,666 downwards.
ACGCCGTCGCTTACGCGTTGCGAGCGGGCGCGATCTGAGACGTTTTCTTTGCCACTGTCACCTTTCCGTGGGCTAGGGTCGCGATCATGGTGTCGACCGCCGCGGAGATCGCGGCTTCCGTGCGGGCCGGGCAGCTCGATCCGGTCCAGGTGGCCAAGGAGGCCCTCGACCGGATCGCGGCGGCGGACGGCGTGGTCGGCGCCTTCCGCCGGGTGCGTTCGGCCGAGGCGCTCGAGGAAGCCGCGGCGGTGGCAACGCGGCCCGATCTGGCGTCGTTGCCGCTGGCCGGGGTGCCGGTCGCGGTCAAGGACGTCACGGAGATCGCGGGCGAGTACGCGTCGCACGGTTCGCTGGCGGGGTCGTCTTCGCCGTTCGAGGAGGACGGGGTGATCGCGGCCCGGCTGCGGGCGGCGGGCGCGGTGCTCGTGGGGCTGACGCGGGTGCCGGAGCTGTGCGTCTGGCCGATGAGCGACACCCCGGACGGCATCGCCCGCAACCCGTGGGACCCGACGTACGCGTCGGGCGGCTCGTCCGGCGGCAGCGCGGCGGCGGTGGCGGCGGGCTTGGTCCCGCTGGCCCACGGCACGGACGGCATGGGCTCGGTCCGCCTCCCGGCGGCGATGTGCGGGCTGGTCGGGCTGAAACCGGGCGCGGGCGAGCTGTCGGAGGGCGGCTGGTTCGGCATGTCGGTGCACGGCCCACTGGCGACGACGGTCGAGGACGCGGCGCTGCTGTACTCGGTGCTGGCCGGTGATCCGTCGCTGGCGTCGGTGCCTTCGCCGTCAGCGGTGCGCATCGGGATGTCGACGACGGTGCCGCTGCTGCACACCCCGGTGCCCCGCGAACTGGTGGCGGCGGTTTCGCAGGCGGCGGGCCTGCTGGCGTCGGCGGGGCACGCGGTGACGCCGGCCGCGCCCCGCTACCCGGCGACGATGGTCCTGGGCATGACGGCCCGCTGGCTGGCGGGCCCGGCGGTCCAGGCGGCGGACTTCGACTTCGCGCGGTTCCAGCGCCGGACGCGCACGCACGTCCGGGTGGGCAGGCTGCTGTCGCGAGCGGGGCTGATCCGTTCGAGCACGCGGGACCGGTGGGTGGCGCGGGCCGCGGAGTTCTTCGCTTCGCACGACGTCCTGATCACGCCGACGCTGTCCCATTGGCCGGTGAAGGCGGGCCGCTGGCACGAGAAGCGGTGGCTGGCGAACGTGCTGCCGTCGACGCGGCTGGCGGGCTTCACGGGGCAGTGGAACTTCGCGGGCTACCCGGCGATCACGGTCCCGGTGGGCCGGTCGGCGCGCTCGGGGCTGCCGACGTCGGTCCAGCTGGTGGGGCGGCCGGGCGAGGAGTCGTTGCTGCTGGGCTTGGCGGCCCAGCTGGAGGCCGCGAACCCGTGGCCGAGGACAGCCCGCTCCTGAAGCGCCCCAAGCTCAGAAAGGTTCCGCGGCTTCTTGGGGCATGCGGCGCTCGAACTCGGAGAACGCCATGCTTTGTTCCGGGGTCAGACGGCGGTTGAGACTCCGGACCCACTCGGCTCGGCGCGCTTGCATCGCTTGTGAGTAACGCCTGCTCTTGCCCTGGCGAGGCGCCTTGGCGAATCGTTCCCAAGCCGCTTGGCGGCTGACGCCCAGCGCTTCGGCGATTTCGTCCCATTTCACCCCGAAACTGCGGGCCAGCTCGACCTCGTACGCGACCAGGCGTTCCGCGCTCGCGGCGAGTTCGCTGACTTCCAGCAACCACGGGGTGAAGTCCCTGTCCGCGGTGAGTGCGGGCTTTTCCCGGGCGACCGCGTCCGCGGCCGAGCGGTGCCGCCGAGCCAGATCCGAATACGCGCGAGCCACCGCGGCCAGGTGCTCGGCGTGTGCCCGCAAGGTGGTTCGGCGCGGCTTTCGCATGATCGGAGGCCCCCTCTGCTTGTTGAAGTTCGTCAAGCCGACCTTGACGAACTTTTTAAAGTTTATCTTGACAAGAGCGGACGCGGCGTTCGCCCCCCAGGAGGGGGCTCACCACTGCACTTGCTCAGTTGGTGTCAAGGTTACCTTGACAGATGAGTGCAAAGACGCCCAACCTGTGGGCCACCGGGCGTTCGACGGTGGTCCGCACCGGCCGGAGGCTGAAAAGTCCCTTGGTGTACCAACCGCACACCTTGGGAGTTCTTGTGTTGACCACGATCATCCAGCCCGCCGCGACACCGGTGGCCGGTGTGGTGCTCGCGTTGGCCGTCATAGCGCGTCCGCTACTGCGGTATCCACATCTCTGGCGGTACCTCGAAACCCGGCTCAAGGTGAGAGCCGCGAAGCGAAAGCAGCGAAAGCGCCCCTGAACGCGCCGAAGGCCGCCTCGAAACCTCGAGGCGGCCTTCGGCGCGTCAGCTCAGGAGCCCGGCTTGCTCGCCGTCGGGGTCAGGGGCTTGGCCCCGTTCCCGTTCGCCGGCTTCGTCGCCGGCCCGTTCGAGTTGGCGGGCTTCGGCGCCGGCTTGGGCGCCTGCGCGGCCGGTTTCGGCGCCTTCGCCGATGCCGGGATCGACGGCTGGACCACCGGCACCACCGGGGCCGACGGCGTCGTCGCGGCTTCCGGGGACTCCGCCGAGTCGCCGCCCACCAGCTTCGACGCCTGCGGGATCACCGCTTCCTCCGGCAGCGGCGCCAGCTGCGTCTCGCTGCGGTTGAGGATGTCCTCCGCCATCGCCAGGCTCTTGCGGGCCTGCTCGCGGATCTCCGCCAGGCGCTCGACCTTGCGGTTCGCCGCCGTCGTGCGCTGGGCCGCCTGGGTGGTCGCCTCGTCGAGGCGGCGGCGGGCCTCCGCGGTGGCCTCGTCCAGCCGCCGCTTGGCCTCCGCCGTCGCCTCCGCCAGCCGGCGCTCGGCCTGGTTCTTGCTCGCCGTGCGCTGGTCGGCGACGTGCTTCTCCAGCGCCGCCTTCTGCGCCGCCTGGGACGCCTCGAACTCGCGCTCGAGCTTCCGCCGCTTCCGCTCCGCCTCGTTGTCCAGCAGCTCGCGCCGCTGGGCCGCCTCGACGGTCAGCCGCTGCACCTCGGCGCGCGTCTCGGCGAGCGCGTTCTCGTGCTCGGAGTGCAGCAGGTCGGCCTGCTTGTCGAGCTCCGCGACCAGCTTCGTGTACCGCTCACGCAGCTTCTTCGACGCCTCGGTCGAGCCCGCCCACGTCTTCTCCGCGGCGGCCTCGGCGCGCTTGATGATCTCGTCCGCGCGGGCCTGCGCGAGCGTGACCGTGCGCTGCATCCGCTCGTCGAGGTCCTCGAGCCGCTCCGGCGGCTTCTTCAGCTCCTCGATGCGCGCTTCGAGCGCCGCCACCTGCGAACGGACCGTCTCGGCCTCGCGGGTCGCGGCGGCGGCCTGCGCCACGGCGGCGTCGCGCTCGCTGAGCACGCGGCGCAGCTGGGCTTCGACGTGGTCCAGGTACTGCCGGACCTCGTTGCGGTCGAAGCCGTGCCAAGCCTGCGTGTACTCGCGGCGAAGGGGGAGGAGGCCGTTGAGGGCGGTTGCGGCGGGGTCGCGCTCAGGAACCATGGGCCCGACCGTACCCGGGGACCGTCCGCTTCCGCCGTCCGGCTTAACGAATCACCAACACGTGTCGCCGTGTCGCCGGAACGGCCTCACCCCGGAAACCCTCGGTTACCAGTGGAACCCGCGCGAAAGCCGGGCGAGAGCCATCGCCGCGCGCGAGAGGTGTTTCTCGCCACGGCCGATCTTCAGCTGGCCCGAACCGCCCGCCGCGGTCGAATCCGGGAAGATCCGGAAGCCCTGGTACGCGATGGCGTCGGTGAGGCCCGGCGTGAGCGTGTAGGCCAGCCCGATCGCCTGCCCCGCCGGGGTGCCGATGTGCTTGGGCCGCTCGACCAGCGCCTTCATCACCATGTCCGCGGCCTGCTCCGGCGACTTCGTCGGGAACGCGTCGTAGATCTTCGTCGGCCGGATCATCGGCGTGCGCACCAGCGGCATGTGGATCGTGGTGAACGTGATCCCGTCGCCGTGCGTCTCGGTCGCCGCGATCCGGGAGAAGTAGTCCAGTGCCGCCTTCGACGCCGCGTACGCCGAGAAGCGCGGCGCGATGCCCTGGACGCCGATCGACGACACGTTCACGATGTGCCCGAACTTCCGCTCCGACATGTGCGGCAGCACCGCGAGGATCAGCCGGACCGCGCCGAAGTAGTTGATCGCCATCGCGCGCTCGTAGTCGTGCATCCGGTCGTAGGACAGCTTGATCGACCGGCGGATCGACCGGCCGGCGTTGTTGACCAGCATGTCGATCCGGCCATGCTCGGCCAGCATCGCGTCGACGGCCTTGTGCACCGAGTCCTCGTCGGTGAGGTCGGCCGGGTAGACCGACGCCGTGCCGCCGGCGGCGACGATCTCGTCGCGGACCTCTTCCAGCTCGTGCTGGCGGCGCGCGACGAGCAGCGGGACCCCGCCGGCCGCGGCGACCTTCAGCGCCGTCGCGCGCCCGATGCCCGACGACGCGCCGGTGATGATCACGCGCCGGCCGTCCAGTTCGCCGCGCGGGCCGTGCTTGCGCGCGCGGAACGGGTCGAGGTGCTCGCGCCAGTAGCGCCACAGCGTCGGCGCGTACTCCTCCAGCCGGGGCACCTCGACCGTGCCGGCGAGGGCCTTGCGCGTCTCGGCCGAGGAGAACACCGACGGGAACGCCATCGTCTCCAGCAGCACCGGCGGGATGCCGAAGCGCTCCAGCACGGCGTCGCGGGCGATGGTGACGCCGGGGATGTGCTCGGTCAGCTTGACCAGCCCGACGATCCGCTTGGACAGCCCTTCCCCGAGCTGCACGGTGATCGTCGGCGCGCCCGCGGCCTTCGCGAAGGCGTTGTAGACCGAGACGACCGGCTGCGGCTCGGGGTTGACCAGGTGGAACGCGTGGCCGTCGAGCCCGGGCTTGACGACCAGCTCCAGCAGCGCCTCGGCGACGTAGTCGACCGGCACGATGTTGGTGTCGCCGAGGTCCGGGCCGACGAGCGGCAGCACGTCCGGCAGCCCGGCCAGCCGGTTGATCGCCGGGAAGAGGTAGTACGGGCCGTCGATCTTGTCCATCTCGCCGGTCTCGGAGTGCCCGACGACGACGGCGGGCCGGTACACCCGCCACGGCACCCGGTCCTGCTCCCGGACGATCTTCTCGGCCTCGAACTTGGTCCGGTGGTACGGCGTGACCAGCCGCTGCCCGGCGTCGAACATCTCCTCGGTGAAAACGCCTTCGTGGTCGCCCGCGACGGCCACCGAGGACACGTGGTGCAGGCAGCCGGCGCGCAGGTCGGCGGCGAGGTCGACGACGGCGCGCGTGCCGTCCACATTGGCCTTGACGCTGGCTTCGTCGTCGGCGGTGAGGTCGTAGAGCGCGGCCAGGTGGACGACGTGGTCGACGCTGCCGCGCAGCTGCTCGCGGTCCGCTTCGGACACGCCGAGCAGCGGCTCGCCGAGGTCGCCGGTGACGAGCGTGACGCGGTCGGAGTGCGGCCACTGGTCGACCAGCGCGGCCAGCTTGGCCTTGCTCGACGCGCGGACCAGCAGCGCGACGCGGTCGTCGTCGGGACGGGAGAGCAGCAGCCGGGTGAACTGGCGCCCGATCAGTCCGGTCGCCCCGGTCACCAAGAACGTCGCCATCGTCTTCACACCTCTCACCGCGCTCGCCTGACCCTGGGCATTCTGCTGCATGGCGACGTCACTGACCACCGTGCCGAAACGTGATGTTACCCACGAGTAACTTATTCGGGGTCCGCGACGACGACGCGGTTCTCCTCGTAGCCGTCCGAGCCGCCGACCCAGCGGCCGCCGCACGTCACGAGCACCACGCGGTGCGGGCCGGACTGGCCGAACAGGTCGTCGGCGCGGGCGGGCAGGTCGTCCTTGTGCACCGTGACCAGCTGGGAGATCCGGTAGCGCCGGGTCCGGCCCGCACTGTCCACAATGGTCACTTCGCCGCCGATCCGCGCGGACCACAGCTCGGCGAACGGCCCGGTGGCGCCCCGCCAGTTGACGTGCCCGGCGAAGACGCTCGCCCCGCCGGCGGCGTTCAGGTCGGCGCCCCACCAGGTCGCTTGGCGCAGGTCGGCGGGGACGGGGAGTTCCCCGCTGGGGCCGAGGTCGGTGCGGACGAGGGTCGCCGTGCCGCCGGCGGGGAGCCGGACGGTGCCGGGTTGTTGAGGGGGCGGTGCCGGTGGGGCGGACGTCTGCGCGGCCGGGGCGGCGGGGGCGGCGCTGGTGGTCGCCGGCGCCGGGGGCGGCGGCGGTGCGGGCGTGGCCGGACGGGCCGCCGGCGCGGCGGCCCCGGCGGCGGGCAGCGCGGTCCCGGCGACGACGACCGCGGGCGCCGAGGTGACGACGTTGCCACCGAACTGGACGGCGAGCACGGTGGCCGCGCCGAGCGCGAAGCCGACGAGCAGCCGCCCGCGCTTCGGCTTCCGGGGCGCCCATTCGCCGACGGGCTCGGCTTCGCCCCAGCCGGCCCAGGTGTCGTCCGCGGTCCAGCCGGCGTTCGCGGCGGCCTGGCCGGTGGTGCCCGCGACTGCCCGGCCGCCGGTGTGGCTGCTCGTTGCCCGGCTGGGGTCCGCGGCGGTCTGGCTGGCGGTTGTTCGGCTGTCGGTGTGGCCGCTCGCGGTCCGGCCGGCGTTCGCTGTGGTCTGGCTGGCCGCTGTCTGGCTGCCGGTGTGGTCGCTCCCGACCCAAGTCGCCGCGGCCTGGCCGCCGGCCGTGCCCGCGAGCGGTTCGGCCCGGCCACCGTGGCCGGCCGGCCGGGCCGGGCTCGGCTCGAACCAGCCGCCCGCGCTGGGCCGGTACAGCGTCCCGTCGTCGTCCGCCGACCAGCCCTCGGCGTTGGTGCGTGCCATCTCGCTTACCTGCGCGAGGCCCGCCGCGCGGCGAAGGCCGCCAGCCCGGCGCCCAGCAGCACCAGCGCGCCGAGCCCGGCCAGCCCCGCCACCGAATAGCTCGTCTCGACCGCACCCCGCGCCTGGACGACCGGCGCGCCGCCCGCCGGGATCGCCCGCGGCACTTCATTGGGCTTGTTCGTCACCGTCAACGCCAGCGTCTCGCCCGGCTTCACCGTGCCACACGCCGACGGCGGGTTCTTCGGGTCGTACGCGTTCGTGTAGCCCGGCGGCGGGCTCGCCTCCACCACGCAGATCTCCTGCGGCGCGCGCAGGTTCTCGACCTTCACGCCGCCCGTCGCGCCGTCCGTCGTGACCACCGCGGGCTTGCCGTCGGCGCCGGTGAGCGGCTTGCCGTCCTGGCCGAGCGCGGCCGTCGCCCTGTCCTTGCCCGTGATCCGCAGGACCGCGCCGCCGACGCCCTTGCCCGTGTTCGCGTCCGTCTTGGTCACCTGGACCTTGCCCGGCTTCGCGACGCTGACCACGCCCTGCGCCGTCAGCTCCTGCTCGCCGCCGGTCGAGACGACGCGCTGCTTGCCCGTGTCGACCGGTACCCGCACGTACGGCCGGTCGGCCGGCGCGGACAGCGACGCCACGAGCTTCGGCTGCTCACCGGCCGGGGTCAGCTTCACCTTCACGGTCCCGTCGGCGCCCGTGTCGAGCGTGACGTCCTTCGCGGCGCCCTGCGGGCTCGCGTTGCCCGCGGCCGGTTCCCCGCCGCCGAGCGTCGCGGCGGTCGCCACCAGCTTCACCGGCACCCCGGGAACGCCCTTGCCCTTGGCGTTCTTCACCGTGACCGTCCACTCGGCGGGCTCGCCGGGGTACTGCGGGTCCTTCGGCGTGGTCACCGACGCCGTCCACGGGCCGCGGTTGGCCGCCGCTTCGGACTTCAGCTCGTCGACCGCCGCCCGGGCGCTCGCGGGCAGGCCCGCCAGGTGGAACGGCGCGTCGTAGCCGAGCTTCGCGGCGGGCAGCGCCGGGTCGAGGTCCGCCGGGGTGCGCGGCGCCGAGGTCCAGGAGTGCAGCAGGTGCGCCAGCGCCGCGGCCTCGTCCGGCTTCTTCGTGGCGCCGTAGCGCAGCAGCAGGTACGAGATGTCCGCCGCCTGCTCGGCCGGGAGCTTCGTGCCCCACTTCGTCAGCAGCTCGTCGCCGGGTTTGTAGACCTCGTCGGTGTCCGGCGCCTTCAGCTGGAAGCTCACGCAGAACACCTGCTGCCCGCCGACGACGTAGGACCCCAGCCAGTTCCGGGGGCCGGTGCCGTCCTGGCCGGGCTCGACCGCGTAGCCGACGCCCTCCTGCTTCGCGGCGTAGGCCGCCGGGGCCGCGACGGTCACGGACAGCGCGCCCAGCAGGGCCGCGGCGACCAGGCCGGTGAGCGCGCGGACGCCCGCGCGGGGACGTGTCGACCACCTCATGGTGTCCAGGCTCCTTCGTCGGACGCGGTTCGGTACCACCGCGTCTTCGCAGGTCACGTGCTTGATCAAGTCCCCGACGCGCGCACGGTGAGCATCCGGGCACGCCAGGTGAGGGTCACTCGGAAGGGGTGCGGGTGTCTACCGCTCTTCGGGTGGCTGTCGCCGAACGGTCGTGATCTCCGTCGCATACCGTGTCCACCGAGGCCAGGGGCTCGCCGTCGAGTAAAGTCCTCTTTACTCGACGGGAACCGCTCGCTCCCGGCGGTCGTTGAACCCGATGCAGCGTCGATCCACGAAGCAGCAGATCCAGGAGGATCAGGTGCGTTCCAGTAGCAACCCGGCGTTCCGCAACCTGCCGCACGGCGGAACGCAGACTTACGGCCAGTACGGGCCCCCGGTGGGCTTCAACCAGACCCAGGGCGGCGTGCCCGGGTACGGCCCCGGGCAGGTCCGCTCCGGCGAGGGCGACCGCCCGATGACGGTCGACGACGTCGTCGTCAAGACCGGCATGAGCCTCGGCGTCGCGCTGCTCGCCGGCATCGTCACCGGCATCTGGGCCCAGACCCAGCTCGCCGAGACCGGCAGGCTGTCCGGCGCCCTCATCGGCGCCATGCTCGGCGGCCTCGTCGTCGGGCTCGTCATCTCCCTCGTGATCATCTTCCGGCAGAAGCCGAGCGGCCCGCTGACGCTGGTCTATTCGGCGGCCGAAGGGCTCTTCCTCGGCGCGCTCAGCGGCGTGTTCGAGGTCGTCTACCCGGGCATCGCGCTGCAGGCGATCATCGGCACCGCCGGTGTCTTCATCGGCATGCTGGTCGTCTACAAGACCGGCGCGGTCAAGGTGACGCCGAAGCTGACCAAGTGGATCGTCGGTGCCGTCGTCGGCGTCGCGATCCTGATGCTGTTCAACCTGATCAGCGCGCTGTTCTTCGGCTTCAACCCGCTGCGCGACGGCGGCCCGCTCGCCATCGTGTTCAGCATCGTCTGCATCGGCATCGCGGCGTTCAGCTTCCTGCTCGACTTCGACCAGGCCGACCGGATGATCCGCGAGGGCATGCCGTCGAAGTGGGCCTGGTACACCGCGTTCGGCCTGATGACGACGCTCGTGTGGCTGTACCTGGAGATCCTGCGGCTGCTGTCGTACCTCCGCGAGTAACCTGGCTCACCGTTCCCCAGTGAAGGCGCTCCGTAATCGGCGGGGCGCCTTTTCTGTGGGTAATTCGTGCATTCGGGGACCCCGCTGCGGGCCGCGCTCACCCTGCGTGTTGGATGTGCCGGTCGGTTCTTCATTTCACATGTGTGAGGTGCACAGTGAGCGTTCCCCCTCCGGCCCCCGGGGGCCAGCAGCCGGTGGGCCAGCCCGATCCGTACGGGCCGCCGCCGGGCGGTCAGCCGCAGCAGTACGGCCAGCAGGGCCAGTTCGGCGCGCCGGGCACCCCGCCGCAGGACGGCCAGTACGGCCCGCCGCCGGGGCAGTACCCGCCGCCGCCCGGTCAGCCCGGCCAGTTCCAGCCCGGCCAGTTCCCGCCCGCGCCCCCGGTGCCGAAGAAGTCGAAGACCGGCGCCATCATCAAGTTCGGTGTCCTCGGCGTCGTCGTGATCGTGGCCGTGGTCATCGGGATCGTGTCGTTCAACAGCTCGCCGGCCAGCTCCAACGTCGGTGACTGCCTCTCGATCACCGAGTTCACCCGGGGCGGCGACGACCCGGCGAAGGCTGACTGCGGCGACCCGAAGGCCAACGTCAAGATCGCCGCGAAGCTCGACAGCGCGAGCGACCAGTGCCCCGGCGGCTCCGACTCCGGCTACGACACGTACTCGGTCAGCGGCCGCAGCTCGTACAAGCTGTGCCTGATGATCAACGCGAAGCAGGGCGACTGCCTGGCGAACTTCTCGTCGCAGACCAAGGGCTACCAGAAGGTCGCGTGCACCGACCCGAGCAAGGACGCCGAGCTCGTGAAGGTCGTCGAAGGCCAGGCCAGCGACAGCGTCTGCGAGGGCACCGAAGCCACCCGCGTCGCGATCTACCCGCAGCCGGCGACGACGATGTGCGTCAAGACGAACTAGCTGCCGGACCGTCGGAGGCCTTCTCGCGTGCTTCGCGAGGAGGCCTTCTTCGCGTCGGGAGGTACCCGGATTGCTCCGTTCGTCCCACAGTGTGCGACGGGCTGCGACGAAGCGATCACCGGACCTACCTTGGGTCGTCCTTCCCGCCCGAGCCTGGAGTACTGGTGGCGACGACCGAATCCCCTGCCGGTGAAAAGAAGTTCCTCGACTTCCCCACCTCCTGCGCCGCGCCCGTCCCGCAGCCGGAGGAGCCCGTCCGCGTGGTCCCGCTGGCCGTCGCGGGTGTCCTCGCGGCCGGCCTGACCTGGTACGTCTGGGCGAGCCAAGGCCCCAAGTTCGGGGTCCTGCTGCTGCTCGGCCTCGGCCTCGGGCTCGCGTTGTTCCACTCGCGCTTCGGTTTCACGTCGGCGTGGCGCCAGCTCATCGCCGTCGGCAACGGACAGGGCCTGCGCGCCCACACGCTCCTGCTCGGCACCGCCGCGACGCTGATCGCGCTGATCGCGGGGACCGGTGCCGGGCTGTTCGGCAGCAAGCCGGCGCCGACGGCCAGCCCGCTCGGCCTCGCCCTCTTCGTCGGCGCGACGCTGTTCGCGATCGGCATGCAGCTCGGCGGCGCGTGCGCGTCCGGCACGCTGTTCGCCGTCGGCTCCGGCCAGTCGGCGATCGTGCTGACGCTCGGCGGGTTCATCAGCGGATCCGTGCTCTACACCTGGGCGTACCCGCTGCTGAACGGCTGGCCGGCCTTCCCGGGCGTGCTGCTGGCCGACCACGTCGGCTGGTTCGGCTCGTGGGCGATCACGATCGCCGTGCTCGGCGGGATCGTGCTGGCCACCCGCGCGGTGCAGCGCCGCCGCACGCCGCCGCCGGTGGACGTCGTGCCGACCGCGCACGGCTTCGCGCGGATCCTCCGCGGCTCGTGGCCGGTCCTCGTCGGCGCCGTCGTGCTGGGCGTGCTGGCCGGCGCGGTGTTCCTCGTGTCCGGCGGGATCTGGGGCGTCACGAGCGCGTTCTCCTTGTGGGGCGCCAAGATCCTGCAGGTGTTCGGGCTGCACCCGGAGTCGTGGGAGTTCTGGCGGCAGAAGACCAACGCGACGTCGCTGGCCGGCCCGATCTGGAAGGACAAGAACAGCCTGACCGACATCGGGATCATGATCGGCGCGGCGGTGGCCGCCGCGGCCGCGGGCGCGTGGAAGATCCACAGCTCGATCCCGTGGCGCACCGCGGTGGCCGCGATCCTCGGCGGCGTCCTGATGGGCGTCGGCGCGCGGATGGCGGGCGGCTGCAACATCGGCGCGTACCTCGGCGGGATCTCGACCGGCAGCCTGCACGGCTGGCTGTGGGGCGTGTTCGCGCTCGGCGGCACGTGGGTGGGGCTGAAGCTGCGGCCGCTGTTCGGGCTGGCGAACCCGGTGCCGACCGACAGCATCTGCTGACGCGGTTTTGTCGGAGGTCCCCGGTATCGTCGCGGACGAATCGACGAAACTGGGGGAAATCTCCTTATGACTACGGAAAGAACCGGCTCGGCGCCGAACGGTGACGCGCTCGACGCCGGGGTGCTGAAGGTCGCGTCCGTGGTCGTCCTCGGCGCCATCATGGCGATCCTGGACACCACGGTCGTCAACGTCGCGCTGCAGAAGCTGACGATCGAGTTCTCGACGTCGTTCGACGTCATCCAGTGGGTCGCCACCGGCTACCTGCTGGCGCTGGCCACCGTGATCCCGGTCACCGGCTGGGCGTCCGACCGGTTCGGCACCAAGCGGCTCTACATGCTCGCGATCGTGCTGTTCCTGGCGGGCTCGATGCTCGCGGGCGCGGCGTGGAACATCGAAACGCTGATCATCTTCCGCGTCCTGCAGGGCTTCGGCGGCGGCATGCTGATGCCGTGCGGCATGACGATCCTGACCCGCACGGCGGGCCCGCAGCGGCTCGGCCGGGTGATGGCGGTGCTGGGCGTGCCGATGCTGCTCGGCCCGATCGGCGGCCCGATCCTCGGCGGCTGGCTGGTCGACGCGGTGAGCTGGCGCTGGATCTTCTTCATCAACGTCCCGATCGGCCTGGTCACGCTGCTGCTGTCGTGGCGGCTGCTGCCCAAGGACGAGCCCGAGACGGCGTCGCGCTTCGACTTCGCGGGCATGCTGATGGTGTCGCCCGGCCTGGCGGCGCTGATCTTCGGCGTCTCGAAGATCCCGTCGGCGGGCGGGGTCGGCGCGGTCGAGGTGTGGCTGCCGGCGCTGGCCGGGCTGGCGCTGCTGGTGGCGTTCGTGCTGCGCGCGCTGCGCGTGCCGAACCCCCTGGTGGACCTGCGGCTGTTCAAGAACCGGTCGTTCACGGTGGCGATGGTGACGATGTCGCTGTTCTTCGTGGCGTTCCTCGGCGGGATGATGCTGCTGCCGACGTACTTCCTGCTGGTGCGCGGCGAAACGACGCTGCACGCCGGGCTGCTGCTGGCCCCGCAGGGCATCGGCGCGATGATCACGATGCCGATCACCGGCAGGCTGGCGGACAAGGTCGGGGCGCGCAAGATCGTGCTGCCCGGCATGGTGCTGATCATCGGCGCGATGGCGGTGCTGACCCAGGTCACGGCGACCACGCCGTACTGGACGCTGCTGTCGGCGCTGTTCGTGATGGGCCTGGGCATGGGCTGCACGATGATGCCGATCACGACGTCGGCGCTGCAGACGCTGCAGCCGAAGGACATGGCCCGCGCGTCGACGGCGACGAACATCGTCCAGCAGACGGCGGGCGCGATCGGCTCGGCGGTGATGGCCACGATCCTGGCGGCGCTGCTGGCGGGCAAGTTCGGCGTCCCGACGGCCCAGGGCCAGCTGGCGGCAACGGGCGCGATCCTGAACCCGGCCACGCACACGGCGGCGACGGGCCTGGCGGCGGAGGCGTTCTCGACGACGTTCGTGTGGTCGCTGGTGCTGGTGGTGCTGTGCGTGCTCCCGGCGCTGTTCCTGCCGAAGACGAAACCGGCGGCACCGGCCCCCTCGGAAGGCGAGGAGGCGGCACCGCCGGTGATGGTCCACTGAGCCGATGGGGAAGACCGGGAAACCGTGGTCGTTCGGGTTCGTCTACGTGCTGCGCAACCCGCGTGATCCGGGCGTGGTGAAGATCGGGTTCACCGACCGGCTTGCGGAAGACCGGGCCAAGGAGTTGTCGGGCTCCGGCTTGCCCGAACCCTTCACGGTCGAATTCCGGGCGGCGACGTGCCGCCCGCGGGAGCTGGAGCGGTTCGCGCACGACGCGCTCGCCGAGTTTCGGCTCAACCCGCGCCGCGAGTTCTTCGAGGTTCCCGTCGAAGTCGCCATCGAGACGATCCGCGAAGGACGTGCGCTGGTGGACGGGATCGGTGCGTGGGCGTCGGACGAGGTTCACACCGTCGGCGCGGGCGATCGGATGACGCTCGCCACGAAGGCCGGTGAGATCTTCGTGGTTCTGGCCATGCTGGATCCGTTGCTGTCGAGACCGTTTTATCCGTACGACTTCTGGCAAGCGCACACCGACGGCGACAGCCTCGAACTGATGGGCACGGACAACGTCGGCGCGGTGGCGGGACTCAGTGACGACGATCAGGGCGCCACTGAGGACCCCGTCCCGTTTCTCGATCGGGCCGGGACCGCCCCAGCGGGAGTGATCAACGGCCGCGAACGTCTCCGTCCGGGGGACAGGCTGGTGTGGCTGGCGGTCGATCCGACAGGGGAAAACGCGGTGACCGCCATCTTCGAGATGAGCGATCACTGCCAGGTCGTCAGCCGGACGTGGGACTTGAAGTTCGCCCCGAACGGCTTCCCGCTGCTGCTGAACATCCCGATGTTCGAGAAGCTCCCGCCGGTCGCGGTCCGCCGCACCCGCGCAGCCTTGGCGATGCCGCGTCTTCGCTTCCCGGGGCCGGGGCGTCTCGATCCGGAGGAGGAGGTGCCTGTCGCCGGGGATCCGCAGCCCCCTGAGTACTGGCTGCCTCAGCTGAAGCGAGGGGAGCGCGGCAGCAGCTGACCGGAAGGGGTGAAGGCCGCCACCGGAAGCCCGGTGGCGGCCTTCACCGCGTCACAAGCTCAGGAGAGGCGTTCGATGATCAGCGCCATGCCCTGGCCGCCGCCCACGCACATCGTCTCCAGGCCGAACTGCTTGTCGTGGTGCTGCAGGGAGTTGATCAGCGTCGACGTGATGCGCGCGCCCGTCATGCCGAACGGGTGGCCCACCGCGATCGCGCCGCCGTTGACGTTCAGGCGGTCCAGGTCGATGCCCAGGTCGCGGTACGACGGGATCACCTGCGCGGCGAACGCCTCGTTGATCTCCACCAGGTCGATGTCGCCGATCGACAGGCCCGCCCGCGACAGCGCCTGCTTGGACGCCTCCACCGGCCCGTAGCCCATGATCTCCGGCGACAGCCCCGTCACGCCCGTCGACACGATGCGGGCCAGCGGCGTCAGGCCCAGCTCGCGCGCCTTCGTGTCGGACATGATCACCAGCGCCGCCGCGCCGTCGTTCAGCGCGCAGCAGTTGCCCGCCGTCACGCGGCCGTCCGGGCGGAACACCGGCTTCAGGCCCGAAACGCCCTCGATGGTCACGCCCGCGCGGGGGCCGTCGTCCTTCGAGACGACCGTGCCGTCCGGGAGCGTCACCGGGGTGATGTCCTTGGCCCAGAAGCCGTCCGCGATGGCCTTCTCGGCCAGGTTCTGCGAGCGGACGCCGAACTCGTCCATCTCCTCGCGCGTGACGCCCTTCAGCCGCGCCAGGTTCTCCGCGGTCTGGCCCATCGCGATGTAGACGTCGGGGACGTCACCGGACTCGCGCGGGTCCGTCCAGCTGTCCGTGCCCGACTCGGCCGTCGCCGCCGTGCGCTTCTCGGCGTCGGCGAACAGCGGGTTGTGCGTGTCCGGCCACGAGTCCGAGCTGCCCTTGGCGAACCGCGAGACGGTCTCGACGCCGGCCGAGATGAAGACGTCGCCCTCGCCGGCCTTGATCGCGTGGAACGCCATCCGGGTGGTCTGCAGGCTGGACGAGCAGTAGCGCGTGATGGTGCAGCCGGGCAGGTGGTCGTAGCCGAGCTCGACGGCGACCGCGCGGCCCATGTTGAACCCGGACTCGCCGCCCGGCAGGCCGCAGCCGAGCATCAGGTCGTCGATGTCGGTCGGGTCGAGCTCCGGCACCTTGGCCAGCGCGGCCTGGACCATCTGCACGGTCAGGTCGTCGGGCCGCATGCCGACCAGCGAGCCCTTCCCGGCACGGCCGATCGGCGAACGAGCGGTGGAGACGATGACGGCTTCAGGCATGGCGTGACACATCCTCGTATCGCGAGCTAAGCGGTTGCTCACCAGTGTGCCGTGAACCACGCTCCCGGCAAAGCCGAACGCGACCAACGCAACAGCGGGCTGGCAGGATCACCCGGGTGGGGACCGAGACGCGCGTGCTGCGGACGAGGACGATCCTGCTGTGGGGCGCCGGGCTGCTGGTCGTCGCCGCGCTCGCGGCCACCCTGCTGCTGACCCTCCTGGGCGGTGGCCGCCCGGAGGACTCCGCCCGGCTGGACGCCCTCAAGACCGCCGCCAACATCGTCGTCGGCACCGGGGGCGCCGCCGCCCTGCTGCTCGCGGCGCGGCGGCAGCGGTCGGCCGAGCTCGACCTCGCGCAGAAGGACCACGACGCCACCGAGCGGCGGATCACCGAGATCTACGGCAAGGCCGCCGACCAGCTCGGCAGCGACAAGGCGCCGGTCCGCCTCGCCGGGCTGTACTCGCTCGAACGGCTCGCCGGCGGGTACCCCGAGCACCGGCAGACGATCGTCAACGTCCTCTGCGCCTACCTGCGGATGCCGGTCGAGGACGCCGACAAGGAGGGGGCGCAGGTCCGCAAGACCGCGCAGCGGATCCTCCTGCTGCACCTGCGCCCCGGCAGGCCCGAACAGCCGAACGAAGGCTTCTGGCCGGACATCGACCTCGACTTCTCCGGGGCGCGGCTGGTCGGGCTGAACCTCACGCACTGTTCGATCCGCTCGATCACCTGCTACGGAACGACGTTCTCCGAACTGACGTCCTTCCGCGGCACCCGATTCCGCACTAAAGCGGACTTCAACAAGGCGCACTTCAAGGAACGGGTCGATTTCCGCGGGGTGGAATTCGTCGACGGGTGCGAGACGTTCAACGGTGCCGTTTTCGCAGGTCCGGCCGATTTCGGGACGAAGTCCGCCGCGCGGCTCGCGGGCGCCGAAGCCGAACCCGGGTTTCCCCGTACCTGGCCGGAAGGCTGGGAAGAACGCGGCGGCACGGGCAGGTCACAATTGACACGAAAGGACGAACCGGGGCAACCGGCGCGCCGATAGGATCGTCGCAGCAATAGCAGGGTCGCCATTTCCGATACGGGAGGTGAACTGGCGATGTTGACCGGACGGGCCGCCTACGGGGCGTCCCTGGCTCTTCGGATGGGGTGCCGCACCACGGCCTGCGCCAGGCGGGACCTCCGGGACGGGACGACGGCTCGGCGTGCGGCGGCCCTCGGGCCGGCACCGGGGTAGACGAGCGGCTTGGTGGCCGCCGGCGGTCTGCACCGGGCGGTCCGACCCCGCTGACGCGGACCCGGCGTGCCCGACGCGCACCCGGAGACCCCGCCGGCGCACGAGTGGACAACGCCACCGGTGCGCCGTTTAGGCTGGCGGTCGTGGAGTACGCAGAGCACATCGCAGACCTCGTGGGCAACACCCCGCTGGTCAAGCTGAACTCGTTGACCAAGGGGCTGAAGCCGCTCGTGCTGGCCAAGGTCGAGTACCTGAACCCGGGTGGCTCGGTCAAGGACCGGATCGCGCTGCGCATGATCGAGGCGGCCGAGAAGTCCGGCGAGCTGCGCCCGGGCGGCACGATCGTGGAACCGACGTCCGGCAACACCGGCGTCGGCCTGGCCATGGTCGCGCAGCGCAAGGGCTACCAGTGCGTGTTCGTCTGCCCGGACAAGGTCAGCGAGGACAAGCGCAACGTGCTCAAGGCGTACGGCGCCCGCGTCGTGGTGTGCCCGACGGCGGTCGCGCCCGAGCACCCGGACTCCTACTACAACGTCTCCGACCGCCTGGTCCGCGAGATCGACGGCGCCTGGAAGCCCAACCAGTACGCCAACCCGCAGAACCCGGAGAGCCACTACCTCTCCACCGGCCCGGAGCTGTGGACGCAGACCGACGGCAAGATCACCCACTTCGTCGCCGGCGTCGGCACCGGCGGCACCATCTCCGGCACCGGCCGGTACCTCAAGGAGGTCAGCGACGGCCGCGTGCAGGTGGTCGGCGCCGACCCGGAGGGCTCGGTCTACTCCGGCGGCAGCGGGCGGCCGTACCTGGTCGAAGGCGTCGGCGAGGACTTCTGGCCGGACACCTACGACCGGAACATCGCCGACGAGATCATCCCGATCTCCGACGCCGACTCCTTCCAGGTCACCCGCCGGCTCGCGCTGGAGGAGGGGCTGCTGGTCGGCGGTTCCTGCGGGATGGCCGTCGCCGCCGCGCTGAAGCTCGCCGAGCGGCTCACCGAGGACGACGTCGTGGTCGTGCTGCTGCCCGACGGCGGCCGCGGGTACATGACGAAGGTGTTCAACGACACCTGGATGTCCTCCTACGGCTTCCTGCCGCCCGACTCCTCCGGTGCCACGGTCGCCGACGTGCTCACGAAGAAGAGCGGGCACCTGCCGGCCCTGGTGCACTCGCACCCGAACGAGACCGTCGCCGAGGCCATCGCGATCCTGGCGGAGTTCGACGTCAGCCAGATGCCCGTGGTCAGCGCGGAGCCGCCGGTGATGGCCGCCGAGGTCGTCGGCGCCGTCAACGAGCGCGACCTGCTCGACGCGCTGTTCACCGGCAAGGCGCAGCTGGCCGACCGGCTGGAGCGGCACATGTCCCCGCCGCTGCCCACGATCGGCGGCGGCGAGCAGGTCGGGGCCGCCATGACGGCGCTCGAAGGCGCCGACGGGGCGCTCGTGCTGATCGACGGCAAGCCCGCCGGCGTCGTCACCCGGCACGACCTCCTCGGCTTCCTGGCCGGGCGCTGAACAGCAGCTCAAAAGAGTCTTGATCGGTGGACCCGGCAGGGGCGTTACGAGCGCCCCGCCGGGTGATCCGATAGCGTGAGCGCGAGTACAAAACTTTCGCGTCCTCGTCAAGGGGGTTCAAGACCCACATGAGTGCACCGCAGCCACCGAACCAGCCGTGGGGTGGCGGCCAGCCACCTCAAGGCCCGCCGAGTGGCCCCCAGCCGCAGCAGGACAACCCGTTCGGCAGTCCGGAACCGACGCAGGTCGTGCAGCCCGCCCAGCCGCAGGGTGGTTCCCCGTTCGGGGAGACGCCGGAGCCGACCCAGGTCGTCCAGCCCGCGCAGCCGGGTGACGGCGGGGCGACCCAGGCGATGCCGCCGGTCGACGCGAACGCGACCCAGATGGTGAACCCGGTCGGCGGCGGCGACGCCCCGGTCGCGGACTCCACGCAGCTGGTGCCGCCGGGCTCCCAGCCGCCGGCGATCCCGTACACCCCGCCGCCGAGCGCGGCCGACAACCCGGCCGCGGCGTTCGGCCAGCAGCCGGGCGGCTACGGCCAGCCGGGGCAGCACGGTCAGCCCGGTCAGCCGGGCGGGTTCGGGCAGCAGCCGGGCGGGTTCGGCCAGCCGGGCCAGCCGGGCCAGCCGCCGCAGGGCTTCGGCGGTCCCGGCTTCGGTGGCCCCCAGCAGCCCGGCTTCGGCGGTCAGCCGCCGCAGTTCGGCGGCCCGTCGGCGGGCGGCAACGGCCTCTTCGGCTACATCGCCGGTGGCGTGGTCGCCCTGCTGGCCCTGGTCGCGCTCATCATCTCGTTCAGCTACATGGGCGACGCGAGCGACTACTCGAAGATCTTCGACCTCGCCCCGGACCAGGCGGCGATCGACAAGGTCCTCGACGCGGCGGGCATCGTCGGCCCGGGCACGGTCTGGTTCTACGTGATCATGATCCTGCTGGGGTCGCTGATCTCCCTCGCCGGCGGCGTCGGGCTGGCGCTGGTGGGCAAGCTCGGCGGGATCAAGAAGTTCGTCCCGATCGCGATCGCCGCGGGCGGCGCGCTGCTCACGCTCTTCGCGCTCCTGCTCAAGATCGGGATGACGCCGAACTCGGAGACGCTCGCGCAGGCGTCCGCGTCGGAGAAGGACACGTTCGGCCTCGGGCTGCCGCCGCTGATCATCGGCATCCTCATCCTCATCGTGGGGGTGCTCGGGCTCATCCCGGCGACGCAGCAGTTCGTCGGCCTCGGTGGTGGCGGCGCCGCGCCGGGCGGGCCGCAGGGCTTCGGCGGACCCCAGGGCTTCGGCGGCCAGCAGCAGGGCGGCTTCGGCCAGCCAGGCCAGCAGGGCGGGTTCGGGCAGCAGCAGGGCGGCTACGGCCAGCCCGGTCAGCCGCCGCAGGGCTACGGCCAGCAGCAGGGCTACGGCCAGCCGGGCGGGCCCAACCCGTCCAGCGGCGGGTTCCCGCAGCCGTCGAGCGGGGGCTTCCCGCAGCCGGGCCAGCCGCCGCAGCAGGGTGGGTACGGCCAGCCGGGGCAGCCGCCGCACGGCTACCCGCAGCAGCCGGGTCAGCCGCCCCAGGGCTGGGGTCAGCCGCCGGGGCAGCAGGGCCCGCCGAGCGGCGGGTTCGGCCAGCCGGGCCAGCACGGTCAGCCGCCGCAGCAGCAGTGGTGAACTAGTACACCTTTCCGTGCCCCGGAGCCCATTCGGCTCCGGGGCACGCTGCGTTTATGGCCGAATTCGCAATTGTCCGAAGAGGACGAATAAGCGATACATCAACTGTCGGTGATCACGTGACAGCATTTCGGCCGCTACCGCAGGAAAATGATCTTGGGTTCCGCCGTCCGGCCGAATTCGGTTCTCTTTCGGAGTCATTTCCCCATTTGCCCACTAGGGTGAACGCCGTAGTCCCGCGCTGGAGCTGATGGGGGAGTTGTGACCGGTCCGCACGGATACCCGGTGGCACATTCACGTTCGCATTCGTCGGCTAGGCCGTCCGGCGTAACGGCGGTTCTCGCCGGATTGCTCGGGCTCGCGGCCGCGGTCGCCGCCGGATACGTGCCGGTCAAGATCTACCTCGACATGCCCGCCGAATTCAGCCTCGGCGCCCTGCCGGGCTGGGTGCTGATCGACCTGGCCGGCTACCTCGGCGCCGGGCTGGTGCTCCTGCTGGGCGCGCTGGTGACGTTCTTCCGCGCGACGGCGGGCGCGGTCCTGCTCGGCGCGGGCGCCCTGCTGGCCATCGGGTCGCTGCTGACCGAGCCGTTCTCGGTGGGCGTTCCGCTGGGCCGCTTCACCGACGCGATGTTCACCCACGGCGGCTTCGCAATGGTCGACCGGGTGGGCCTCGCCGCGCTGGCCGTGCTGGTGCTGGTCCTGGCGTTCGTGCCGCCGACGTTGCGCTACCTGCGCTACCGCACGCCGACGCGGGGGATGTGGACGAGCCAGGAGGCCTACTCGACCCGGAGCTGGTGACCCGCGCCGGTCACCCGCGGTGATCGGTCGTATCCTCGGCGGCCGTGACCGGAACCGAAGGCCGGGCGGCCCGCGCCGCCGCGGCGCTCGCCCTGCTCGGCGGAGTGGTCTACCTGGCCGGGCTCGTCCTGGACGTCGTCGCGCTGTTCCGGTACCCGGAGGACGCCGGGCGCGTCGCGGTCCACGCGGCCGTCGACGCGGTGCTCGCGTCGGCGCTGCTGCCCGGCGGTGTCCTGCTCCTGCGGCGGCAGGACGCGGGCCGGATCGGCTGCATCGCCGGGAGCTCGGCCGCCCTGCTCGCGACGCTGACGTCGGCGGCCCTGGCGGCGGCCGGGGTGACCTTCGGCGGCCCCGGTGACCTGGCGATGGGCGGGCTGACCGCGCTGGCCGTGGTGGTGCCGCCCGCGCTGGCCACGCTGGCGCTCGCCCTGTCCGCCCCCGCCGCCCGCTGGTGCACCCCTGAGATCCATCCCACCTGACGGGAATGTCCGGCCCCCGCCGTACGCTCTACCCATGGTGGACGACTACTCCGTACTGGGATTCGAGACTCGCGCGATCCACGCCGGTCAGAAGCCCGACCCCCGCACCGGCGCCGTGATCGTGCCGATCTACCAGACCTCGACCTACGCGCAGGACGGCGTGGGCGGGACCCGCGAGGGCGACTACGAGTACTCGCGCACCGCGAACCCGACCCGCTCGGCGCTGGAGGAGGCGCTGGCCTCGCTGGAAGGCGGCCGGCACGCGCTGGCCTTCGCGTCCGGCATGGCGGCCTCCGACGTGGTGCTGCGCAGTACGCTCCGCCCCGGTGACCACCTCGTGCTCGGCAACGACGCGTACGGCGGCACGTTCCGCCTGATCGACAAGGTGCTCAGCCTGTGGGGCGTCGAGCACACCGTCGCCGACCTCGCGAACCTCGACGAGGTGCGTGCCGCGATCCGGCCCGAGACCAAGCTGGTCTGGTGTGAGTCGCCGACCAACCCGATGCTCGGCATCGCCGACATCGCGGCGCTGGCCGGGGTCGCGCACGACGCCGGCGCCCGCCTGGTGGTCGACAACACCTTCGCGACGCCGTACCTGCAGAACCCGCTGGCGCTGGGCGCGGACATCGTCCTGCACTCGACGACGAAGTACCTCGGCGGCCACTCCGACGTCGTCGGCGGCGCGATCATCACCAACGAGGACGAGCTGCGCGAGCAGTTCTTCTACCTGCGCAACGCCGCGGGCGCGGTGCCGGGGCCGTTCGACGCGTGGCTGACCCTGCGCGGCATCAAGACGCTGGCCCTGCGCATGGAGCGGCACAGCGACAACGCCGAGCTGATCGTCCAGGCGCTGGTCAAGCACCCCAAGGTGGCGAAGGTCTACTACCCGGGCCTGCCGGAGCACCCGGGCCACGAGACGGCGGCCAAGCAGATGCGCCGGTTCGGCGGCATGGTGTCGTTCAGCCACGCCGACGGCGAGGCGGCCGCCCTGGAGGTGGCGTCGCGCACCAAGCTGTTCATCCTGGCCGAGTCCCTCGGCGGCATCGAGTCGCTGATCGAGCACCCGGGCAAGATGACCCACGCCAGCACGGCGGGCTCGACGCTGCAGGTCCCGGCCGACCTGCTGCGCCTGTCGGTCGGCATCGAGGACGGCCGCGACCTGGTGGCCGACCTGCTGGCCGCCCTCGGCTGACCCTCAAGCGCCGACGTCGAGACCGCCGCCGTAGAGGCGCTCCACCCGGAGCGTGATCACGACGCGGCGGTCTTCGACCATGTTCCGCAGGAACACGGCTTCGTCCCCGGGATCGGTGAACGGCGCCTGCATCGCGAGCAGCGCCCGCCCGGTCGCGTCCCCCGGCACCGTGCTCGCGGGCGACACCTCGGCCACGCCTTCCGCGACGGCGAAGGCCAGGTGGTCGTCGCTGCCCACGTAGAGCGACGCGTGCGGGTCACGGGCCAGCTGGCGGACCTTCGCGCGCCCGAGCGCCGACCCGATCCGCACGACGCGCTCTTCGGGGTCCCAGGCGTAGGCGACGGTCGACAGGTGCGGGAAGCCGGCGCGGTTGACCGTCGCCAGCGCGCCGAGACTGTGGCCGCCGAGCAGTTCGCTCAGGGCGTCTTCGGTGGGCTTCGCGGGTCCGGGGCCGCGGCCCGGTTCGTAAACGGTGGTCACCCGATGATCATCGGGGCCGGGCGGACCTCGCGGAAGAAGGCACTTTCGTGTTCCCGGGGCACACCGGGGTAACCCACCAGGTCAGGGGTTGTAGTTCCCGTGCACGACGCCGCCGGACTTCGGGGTGCCCGCGGCCGGGAGGTTCGCGCCGTCCACGCAGCCGCCGACCAGCTCCACGTGGCTGTCGTGGCGGATGTACTGGGCCGGGGACGCGCACGAGGCGCTGTCCACCGTGATGTACGCGGCTCCGGTGAGCGCGGCGGCCGACGCGAGGCCGATCACGAGCGGGACCAACCCGGCGGACCGGGTGGCGCGAGCCCGTCGAGCGTCGTTCCCCCGTGCCATGGTTGCTCCCTGTTTACCGTCCGTTGACACCGCCCAGGGTACCCGGCCACCCGCCCTGTCAACCTGTGGAGTTCCTGAGTGGCATAGTCCGGGCCATGGAACTCGTCACCATCGAGCGGATCCAGGCCGCCCGGGAACTCCTAAAAGGAGTGACCAGGGTGACGCCGATGGAGCACGCGCGCGACCTGCGCAAGCTCCACGGCGGTCCGGTGCACCTGAAGTGCGAAAACCTGCAGCGCACGGGGTCGTTCAAGATCCGCGGCGCCTACACCCGCATCCACGGCCTGAGCGCCGCCGAACGCGAACGCGGCGTCGTCGCGGCCAGCGCCGGCAACCACGCGCAGGGCGTCGCGCTCGCCTCGTCGCTGCTCGGGGCCAAATCGACCGTCTTCATGCCGCTGCGGGCGCCGCTGCCGAAGCTCGCCGCGACCCGCGGGTACGGCGCCGACGTCCACCTCCACGGCGCGCTGCTGGAGGAGACCCTCGCCGCGGCGATCGAGTTCGGCGAGCGGACCGGCGCGGTGTTCATCCACCCCTTCGACCACGCGGACGTCATCGCCGGCCAGGGCACCGTCGGCCTCGAGATCCTCGAGCAGGTGCCGGGCGTGAAGACGATCCTGGTCGCCACCGGCGGCGGCGGGCTGGTCGGCGGGGTCGCGTCGGCGGTGAAGGCGGTGCGCCCGGACGTCCGCGTCGTGGGTGTCCAGGCCGAGGAGGCCGCCGCGTACCCGCCGTCGCTGGCCGAGGGCGCGCCCGTGCGGCTGGGCTCGACCTCGACGATGGCCGACGGCATCGCGGTCGGCGAACCGGGCCCGGTCAGCTTCGCGCACGTGGCGTCGCTGGTCGACGACGTCGTGACGGTGTCCGAGGAGTCCCTCTCCCGCGCGGTGCTGCTCTGCCTCGAACGCCGGAAGCTGGTGGTCGAGCCGGCGGGCGCGGCGACCGTCGCGGCCCTGCTGCAGCACCCCGGGCTCTTCGAGCCCCCGGTGGTGGCGGTGCTTTCGGGCGGCAACGTCGACCCGGTGCTGCTCCTGCAGATCATCCAGCACGGCATGACCGCGGGCGGCCGCTACCTGCGCCTGCACCTGCGGGTCCCGGACCGCCCGGGCTCGCTGGTCGGCGTGCTGTCGTGCGTGAGCGAGCTGGGCGCGAACGTCCTCGACGTCGAGCACTCCCGGATCTCCGGCAGCCTCGACCTCGGCGAGGCCGACATCGTGCTGGCGCTCGAAACCCGCGGCCCCGAGCACTGCAAGGACCTCGAGATCGCGTTGACGAACGCGGGTTACACGGTGGTCTGACCGGTCTTTCGGGGGTTCCCGGTGGCGGAGCCCCCGGCCCGCGGCGAAGCCGCGGATGTCACAGCGTTTCGCCCGTGATCGCCGCCAGGGCCAGGTCCTTGGCCGGCTCGGGGACGTCCGTCGGCGCGGTGAAGCGGCGGGCCCGGATGTGGGCGACCAGGTCCGGGTCCGGCGGCACGCCGTGCTCGCGCAGGTAGTACGCGACCGCGCCGGGCCAGGCCCAGGCTCCGTCGGTGCGGAAGTTCATCGGCACCGCGTCCGCGCGGTCGGGCGCGAACGCGTCCGGGCCGTTGCTGCGCGAGGCCAGGATGACCGGCGCCGCGTCGAGGTACGCGAGCACCCGTTCGGCCTCCGCCGGAACCAGCTGCGGCCGCCGGACGAGCGGACGGCCCGAAGCGTCGACGCCGTCGTAGATCCGCGGCGTGCGGACCTCGCCGTCGGCCGCCGGCGGGGTCAGCCCGGCGCGCTCGCGCAGCCAGGCCGGGATGTGCTCGTCGGCGCGGGGGAAGAACCGCAGCTCGTCCTGGAACCCGATCGGCGGCGGCTGCTGCCGGAACGGCGGTTCGAGGTCGGGCCGCACGAAGTCGACGTCGGGCGGCTGCGCCGGCTCGAACACGAGGATCGCGCCCAGCCACGTGCCGACGCCGGGCTGGTACATGCCCGACCGCAGCACCCCGAGCAGCCGCACCGCTTCCGGGTGCGGCTGTCCGGGCCGGGGCACGCCGTCCGGCCCGGTCACCAGCAGGTCGGCTTCGACGTGCCGCCCGGCGGCGCGGTACTCCACACGCAGCTGCCGCCACCCCGGCGGCACCTGCGACGTCAGCACCGCGCCGAGCCGGCGGGCGATCTCCTGCTGCTGGTCCGGGCGCAGCGGCCCCGGTGGCTGGGTCATGGCGCGGAACTCCCGTGTCAGTTGCCCGCCGCGCGAGCCGCCTGGAGCCCGGCGCGGTACCACTCCGGCATGTACGCCTCGTCGCGCGGGAAGCGCTCCTGCTCGGTCGCGAACTCCTGCGGCGCCGGCGGCGGCTGGAAGTCCGGCTGGTTCTTGTAGTTGTACTGGATGGTGAAGCGCGACGGCGGTTCCAGGATGTAGCGCGCGGAGAACCAGGTGCCCTCGTTCTCCGTGTACATCCCGCCGCGCAGCCGCTGGAAGCCGCGCCAGACCTCGGCGGGCGGGTCCCAGACGCGTTCCTTGCCGTCCGGCCCGGTCACGGCGACGGCGACGTCGAGGTTCCGGCCGACGGCGCGGAAGTCGATCACCAGCTCACGCCAGCCGGGCGGGAGCGCTCCGACCAGCTCGTTCGTGATTCCGTCCAGTTCTTCCTTCTGCTGGACCGGGTCGAGCAGTGGCCAAACGGGCATGCGCGGGTTCCTCCTGGTGGTTCGGGGCGGTGGCCATCATGGCACGGCGGGTGGGGTCCGCTGCTGCTCGAGCTGCCCGCCCTCGTCGAGCAGGTCCCGCAGCCACGGCGGGATGTGGGCGTCGTCGCGCGGGAACGCTTCGAGGTCGCGCGAGAACGCCGTCGGGTGCAGCGGCGGCCACCAGCGGGGGTCTTCGTCGAAGTTGTAGGCGAACTCCGGCGCGGCGCCGGCCCGCAGGTGCACGGTGGCGGAGAACCACGTGCCGCGGCCCGGTTCGTACTTCGTCTCGCGCAGTTCCCGGAAGCCGGCCTTCGCCGCGGGCGGGACGTCCATCGACCCGTTGCGGCCGTCGGCCAGCTTCAGTTCGAGGGCGTAGTCGTAGGCGAGGACGGTCGCCGAGACGGTGAGCCTGATCCACCCCCAGCCCGGCGGCGCATCCTCCGCGAGCGCGGCGGCGACCGCGGTTTCGAGGTCGTCAGGCATCGGCGGCCTCGCTTCCGTAAGGGGTGTTCGGACCGTAGTTGATCTTGGAAGGATCGTTGGGGAAGTCACGTTCCTTGGTCACGCGCGAGAGTTCGATCGGCTTGCCGTCCGCGCCCTTCACGATCTCGCCGTCCGCGTCGACCTGGTACTGGACCTCCTGCCAGCGCATCGTGACGTTCGCGGGGACGCCGTTCCCGAGGTCGCCCTCGGTCCGGACCTGGTAGTTCTCGATCTCCTGGCCGGGGTGGTCGGCGTACCGGCCCAGCTCGACCTCCTGCTTGCGCCAGGAGGCGTCGTGGATCCAGCCGTCGCGGTTGTTGCCGCTGTTCGAGGCCGCCATCTGCGAGTGCATGTTGACGTACTCGCCCGGCCCGCCCATCTCGTTGGCCGCGAAGTGCCCGCCGGCCCACTTGACCTGCTCGTACTCGGCGTCGCCCTTGAACGTCTTGCGTCCTTCGCCGCCGGACCGGTTCTGGGACGCCGTGTCGCGGAAGTCCTCGTTCTGGCCACCGAAGTGCGGCTCGCCGGTCATCGCGACCGGCTTGCCGTTGTCGCCGACCTGGAAGTTCCAGTGCTTGTTCGAGTTGTGGAAGTTCTCCACCTGGTACTGCGCGCCCGGCACGAGCGGGTAGCGCAGGTCCGGGTTGTGGAACGGCGCCTCCTTGCCCGGGGTCGCCTCCACGTGCGTCACCTTGCCGTCGGCACCGGTGAAGAAGCTGCTCGTGGCGCCGTTCTTGTAGGTCACGTTGTACTGCGCGTTGGGCGCCAGCGGGCCTTCGGCACGCAGCACCTGCGGGACACCGTCGTCGGCGAGCTTCGTGTTGCGCGTCCGCGGTTCGACGTCCTCGATCTCCTTCGGCGATTCGATCGACGGGTGCCCGTCCGGCCGATCGCGGTGGCCGGCGTAGTGGCTGTCCTCGTGCCGGTCGAAGGTGACGAACCGTTCGCCGAACTCCGGGGAGTTGCGGTCGATCGTCCGCGGCTTCGGCACCTCGTCGTAGGGCAGCGGGTCGTCGGGGGTGTCGCCGTCCCCGCGGTGCTGCGCGCTGTCGGCGTCGACGTCGTGCTGGTCGCCGTGGTGGCTGTCGGGCGCGAAGCCGTCGTCGCCGGCCCGGTGGGTGGAGCCGTCGGGGTGGTGGGTGTTCCACTCGCCGTCGGGTGGGATGCGGGGACGCATCTTGCCGTCGGGGCCGATTTCGTAGTCGGACGAGAAGACCCGGCCGTGGGAGTCGGTCCAGGCCGGTTTGGTGGGGGCCATGACTTCGGTGTCGAGCTCACGGGAGAGCCGGTGGGCGAAGTCGTTGGAGGAGGCGTCACAGCCGATGAGCCGGATGGGGCGGCCGTCGTAGTCGCCGTTGCGGCGCAGGATGTCGGCGAATTCCTCCGGGGTGTAGAGGCGGTCGCCGATGCGGGCGTGGCCATCGGGGGTGACGTGGACGTCGACGGTGTAGCGGCCGTCCGGGTCGGGTTGGACGCGGTGGGGCAGGTCGCCCATGGCGGGGTCGCCGGCGTGGTAGGAGCTGCCGGAGGGGGTGCTTTCGGCGTGGCGGGCGTTGACCTCGTCCGGGGTGAGGGGCTCGTTGTGGTGCGGGGCGCCGTCGGGGCCGGGGGTGTTGTCGTGCGGGGTGTGCCCGGGGCCGTTTTCGTGCGGCCGGGTGTGGGTGTCGGAGCCGTGGGGGCCGCCAGGGCGGGTGCCCGGGGCGTGGGTGTCGGGGCCGTGCGTGCCGCCGGGGCGGGCGCCCGGTGCGTGGTCCGGGGCGTGGGTACCGGGGCCGAAGCCGCGGGCTGCGGGGGCGGGGGCGTCCGGGGTGCGCGGACGGCCGCCGCCGGGCAGGTCGCCGCCGCCGCGGGGGCGGCCGGGTGCGTCGACGTGCGGGCTGTGGGCGCCGGGGCTGCCCGGGGTGCCGGTCCAGCCACCACCGCCACCGCCGGCGCGCGGGGAGCCACCGCCGAGGCCACCGCCGCCCGGAGTGCCCCCGGGCATGCCGCCGCCCATCATCGGGGCACCACCCTGCGGCGGGACACCCGCGGCGGCACCGTCGCCACCGCGCGGCGACGGGACGGTGCCGGGGTCGCCGGTCCGCGGAGCGGTGGGGGCGGTACCACTGGCCGAGGTAGCGCCATCGGCGCGCGGCGGCGCGGCATTGCTCGGCGAATCGGTCCCGCCGTGCGACGGAGTGCTGTCGCCACCGCGGGTGGGCGACGGGCTACCGTCCCCGACCCGCGACGGGGTGCTGTCGGTGCCTCGCGCGGGCGAGGGGCTTTCGCTGGTGTGCGACGGGGTGCTGTCGCTGCCGCGGGTGGGCGAGGGGTTGCTTTCGCCGGTGTGGGAGGGAGTGCTGTCGGTGCCTCGCGTAGGCGAGGGGCTGCTGTCGCCGATGTGCGACGGCGTGTTGTCGCTGCCGCGGGTAGGCGAGGGGCTGTCGCTGGTGTGTGACGGGGTGCTGTCGCTGCCTCGCGTAGGCGAGGGGCTGCTGTCGCCGGTGTGCGACGGGGTGCTGTCACTGCCACGCGTGGGCGAGGGGCTGCTGTCGCCGGTGTGCGACGGCGTGCTGTCGCCACCCCGCGTCGGCGAAGGACTCGAGTCGCTCGCCCGCGAGGGTTCCCCGGCGTGGGACGGGGTGCTGTCCGTGCCACGGGCGGCAGAAGGACTGCTGTCGCCCGAAGGCGATCGCGACGACGAAGGACTCGAATCGCCTGTGTGCGACGAAGAACTGTCGCCCGTGTGCGAAGCAGAACCGTCGCCGGTGTTCGAGGTTGAACCCTCCCCGTCACCCCCGTGCGATGGCGCGCTTTCCCCGTCCGGCGATCCCGATCCCTCCCGGCCGGAACTCCGCCGCGATCCCGGATCGGTGTTCATCGGGTCGGAACTCGGCGAGTCACCGTCGGCGTGGCCGGAGTCGCCGGAGTGTGAACCGTCCCCGGCGTGGGCGCGGGTGTGGACTCCGCCGCCCTCCTTGGGGATCTTGTGGACGAACCCGCCCTCCTTGATCTTCAGCCCGTCCAGGCCGCTGACCTTGCCCAGCACCTTGCCGAACACCTTCGCGATCTTCTCGAAGACGTCCACCAGCTTCGACAGCAGCGGCGACACCTTGCGGATCGTGTCGGTCAGCTTCTTGAGCAGGTCGCCGATCTTCTTGCCCCACTTGGCGATCGCGGCCGACGCCTGCGCCACCACCACCGGCGTGCCGAAGCCGAGGGAGAAGACCTCCTCCATCACCCACGCGATCAGCTTGCCGACCAGGTCCGCGATCAGCTGCCGCACCGTCTCGCGGACGAACGACACGACCTGGCCCATGATCATCGTGACCGTGCTGATCGCGCCGGCCACCGTCGCCGCGCCCGAAAGCGCCTCCGAATGCTCCGCGGCGAACTTCCGGTACGCGTCCGCGCCCGCGCCCGTCCAGCCCGTGGTGCCGTTCTTGACCGCGTTGTCGAAATCGGTCTTGCGCTCGCCCAGCGCCTTGGACACGTTGCCCCACGTGTCGGCGTAGGACTGGATCACCGGCGGGTTGCCCGCCACCGAATCCAGCATGTCCTTCAACGGCTGCACGTGCTCCATCAGGAACGACGCCACCGACGACATCAGATACCCGAACGGGTCCACCGCCGCGCCGGCGATCTCGCCCGCCAGCGACAGCATCCCCAGGCCACCGGAAACCCAGTCGCCGTCCTTGATGCCGTTGAACGCGTCCATCGACGACTCGGCGATGCCGATGCCGCCGGCCCAGCCGTAGTCGCCGTTGCCCGCGGTGAACGCGCCCGGCCCGTCCGGGTCCTTCTTCGCGTCGACGACGAGCGGGTTCCCCTCCGGCATCACGCACCGCCCGCGGACTTGTTGAGATCGCCGGCGACGCCGGACTCGTACTTGTGGTAGGCCGCCGCGGCTTCGCGGACCTTGCCCGACACCGCCGTCATCGCCTGCACGGCGTCCTTCAACGCGTCGATCCCGTACTGCTCCACCGGGTCGAGCATCATCCGGAACGGCTGGCAGAGGATGCCGTACGCGTCGGTCGGCATGCTGACCTGGTTCGCCGCGTCGACGGCCTGCTGCAGCCCGTCCCCGATGGCGTCGAGCTGGTGGGCGTGCGCCGTCAGGTCGGTGCTGAGTTCCACGTCCGTCATCGGTTCCCCCTCAGGAAAGGATCGGTCCGCCGAAGTCGTCGTCATCGTCGTTGTCGGCCGGACGCCGGCGCCGCGGCGGCTGCGGCGGGGCAGGCGGCGCGGGCGGCGGTGGCGGAGTGCGCGGCGGCTGCTCGTCGCTGTCCTCCGGCAGGAACCGGCGGACGCGGTCGGGCTCCGGGAACGCGGGCTCGGGCTCCGGCGGCGGCTGCGGGAACGTGCTCTGCGCCTCCCGGACGATCTCCGCCGCGGCCTGGTCGCCGGTGCCGGTGGTCTCGCTCATGGCCTGCTGCAGCAGTTCGGGGATCCGGGCCTGCGCGCGCTGGACGAGCTGCATCACCTGCGCCGACACCTCGGCCATCCGCTTGCTCGTGGCGGTCTCGGCGATGACGAGGTTCTTCAGCAACCCGCGCGAATCCACGGTCACCTGGACGGTGCCGTCCTTCGACCGCTCGGTGACCGACTGGCCCTGCATGCGATCGGCCAGCGCCTGGTACCGGGCGGCGTTCTCCTCGAGCCGCTTGGTCCAGTTGTCGATCATCGCGTCGCTGGCGTCGATGCTGTCCGGCATCCGGCCCCCTTCCCTCCACTCACACAGACGGAGCCGGGACACCGTCGGTTCCCGATTCACGTCAAAGGCCACCATAGGGGACCCGGAGGTCCCCTATGGTGGCCTTCGCCGAGATGTGTCAGAGGTTGCCTCGGCGCTCCTGCTCACGCTCGATCGCCTCGAACAGGGCCTTGAAGTTGCCCTTGCCGAAGCCCAGCGAGCCGTGGCGCTCGATCAGCTCGTAGAAGACGGTCGGGCGGTCGCCGATCGGCTTCGTGAAGATCTGCAGCAGGTAGCCGTCCTCGTCGCGGTCGACCAGGATGCTGTGCTCCTTGAGCGTCTCGATCGGCACGCGGACGTTGCCGATCCGGGCGCGCAGCTCGGGGTCGTCGTAGTAGGAGTCCGGGGTGTCGAGGAACTCGACACCGGCGGCGCGCATCGCCGTCACCGTGGCGATGATGTCGTTGGTGGCCAGCGCGATGTGCTGGCAGCCGGCCCCGTCGTAGAACTCGAGGTACTCGTCGATCTGCGACTTCTTCTTCGCGACGGCCGGCTCGTTCAGCGGGAACTTGACCCGGTGGTTGCCGTTCGAGACGACCTTGCTCATCAGCGCCGAGTACTCGGTCGCGATGTCGTCGCCGACGAACTCCGCCATGTTCACGAAGCCCATGACGCGGTGGTACCAGTCGACCCAGTAGTCCATCTTGCCGAGCTCGACGTTGCCGACGCAGTGGTCGACGGCCTGGAACAGCCGCTTCGGCGCGCCTTCGGGCCGCTTGATCGTGCTCTCGCGCGGCTCGTAGCCGGGCAGGTAGACACCGGTGTAGCGCGACCGGTCGACCAGCGAGTGGCGGGTCTCGCCGTACGTCGCGATGGCCGCCACGCGGACCGTGCCGTGCTCGTCGGAGACGTCGTGCGGCTCCTCGAGGATGGTCGCGCCCTGAGCCCGCGCGTGCTCGATGCACTTGTCGACGTCGGTGGTCTCCAGCGCCAGGTCGATGACGCCGTCGCCGTGCTTGCGGTGGTGGTCCAGCAGCGGCGAGTCCGGCTTCACGCCGCCGGTGATGACGAACCGGGCCGAGCCGGACTTCAGCACGTAGGACTTGCGCTCGAAGTCGCCGGTCTCGGGACCGGAGTACGCGACGAGCTGCATCCCGAACGCGATCTGGTAGTACCAGGCGGTCTGGGTGGCGTTGCCGGCGATGAACACCACCGCGTCCATGGCCTTGACCGGGAACGGGTCGGTCGAGGCGTCGTGGTCCACGAGCCCGACGAGCTGACGCAGCTGGTCGTAGCTGACGTCGTCGAGCGCGCCCTGGGGTTCGGCAGTCTGGGTCATACCTCGAAGGATCATCCCTTCGAGGCAAGATGCGCAATGGTCTCTGTTTTGGCTGGACACATTGACCAGTGTCTGTCGGCCATCGGCGGTCATCATGGACAATCTGTGCATGCCGGAGAACCTGGATGCGCTGGATGCGCGACTGCTGCTGTTGCTGACGGACTCCCCGCGCCTGGGGGTGCTGGAGTGCGCGCGCCGGCTCGGCGTCGCCCGCGGGACGGTCCAGGCGCGCCTCGACCGCCTGACCGAGCGCGGCATCCTCGGCGGCTTCCCGCCGGAACTCGACCTGGCGGCGATGGGCTACGGCCTGACGGCGTTCGCGTGGCTGGAGATCGCCCAGGGCCGCCGCGCGGAGGTGACGGAAGCGCTTTCGGCGATCGACGAGGTGTGCGAGGTGCACGCGACCACCGGCCAGGGCGACCTGTTCGTCCGGATGGTCGCGCGCGGCAACGACGACCTGCAGCGGGTGATCGACGAGGTGGTCGGGGTACCGGACGTGCTGCGGACGTCGACGTCGATCGCCTTGTCGACCCCGGTGCCGCCGCGGGTCCGCCCCCTGCTGGAGCGGACCGCGCGGGGCTGAGGACTCAGGAAACCTGGGCCAGGTAGCGCTTGGCCGAGCGCTGGACGACCTCGAAGCCGTCGGTCCGCACGATCGCGTCCCACCAGGCTCCGTAGATCGCTTCGAAGCGATATCCGGCCAGCAGCTCCGCCGCCCGCCGGACCACCTCCGGCCGTTCCGGGATCAGGTTCGGGTAGCTGTACATGAAGCCGACGTGCGTCCGGTCGGGGATGACCTGCACGATGTCGCCCGACAGCAGCGCGCCCTGCCCGCCTTCGCCGTCCGGCCAGTGCAGGACGGTGCCGCCGGTGAAGTGCACGCCCAGGTTGATCAGCCGCAGGTCGTCGGCGACGTCGAGGGTGGTGCCCGACCACAGCTTGACCGCCGGGTCGGGCCGGCCGATCCACTGCTGGTCGCCTTCGTGCAGGTAGATCGGCACGTCGAACGCGTGCGCCCACTCGACCATCGTCGTGTAGTAGTGCGGGTGGCTGATCGCGATGCCGGTGATGCCGCCGAGGTCGCGGACCTGCTGGACGAGGGCGTCGTCGAGGTAGGCGGCGCAGTCCCAGAGGAAGTTCCCGGACCGCGCCTGGACCAGCAGCGCGCGTTCGCCGATCGCGAACCCGGGGGTCGAGCCGACGCCGATGATGCCGCGGCCCTGCTCTTCGATCCGCGGCGTGTACGTGCCACTCGCGCGCAGGGTTTCGAGAGTGGTCCACTGCTGCCCGGACTGCGGGACGTACTGGCGTTCGTCCTCGCAGATCGGGCAGTCGTCGCGGGTCACGGCGTACTGCATGCCGCACGCCTGGCAGATCGGTTCGGTGCTCACAGCGATGTCCTCCCAGAATGTGGATCCTGGGAGGACATTAGCCGTGACTATTTGGCGTCGGTGTAGGGAACCGCCTTGACGAGGGTGACCTTCTGCAGCTTGCCGTTGGGCAGCTCGTACTCGCGGGACTCGCCCTCCTTGGCGCCGAGCAGGGCCTTGCCCAGCGGCGACTCCGGGGAGTACACGTCGAGCTCGCCTTCGGCGCCCTCTTCACGCGTGGCCAGGAGGAACTTCTCGTCCTCGTCGTCGCCCTCGTAGCGGACGGTGAGCACCTTGCCCGGGCCGGCGGTGCCGTCGTTCGCGGGCGCCTCGCCGACCTTGGCCGAGCGCAGCAGCTCCTGCAGGTGCCGGATGCGCGCCTCGGCCTGGCCCTGTTCCTCACGGGCGGCGTGGTAGCCGCCGTTCTCCTTGAGGTCGCCCTCTTCGCGGCTGTCGTTGATGCGCGCGGCGATGACCGGACGATTCTCGATCATTTCGTCGAGCTCGTGCTTGAGCCGGTCGTAGGCATCCTGGGTCAGCCAGGTCACCTTGGTGTCGCTCACGGTCACCATCTCCTCGTCGGGCCTGCCAGGCTTGCGTGTTCAAGCCGGCCCACGCGGGCGTAGGTGCCCGCGTGGCTGAGATAAAGGAAAAACACGGCCCGTCGTGGGCCGTGCTGAACGGTCAGAGTATCACGGCGCGACAGGTCGACGCCCGTTAAATCCGCACGCCGTGGGCGTTGGGCGCGCGGTTCACCCCGTTGGCCGCTATGGGGTTGACAAATACTGTGGTACGTCGTACGAGCAGCCGTACACGTCGGCGGTCACCGGTTGCCCGATGCTCTTGATCGTCGTGCTCATCCTGCTGTACTTCGCGCCGGCGGGGATCAGGAGCTCTTTGCGGCCGCTCTCCGCGCCGGTCTTGTCGCGGACGCGCACGATGCACACGCCCGGCCTGCTGGTGTCGTCCCGCGTCACGTTGATGGTGATTTCCATCGCGTTGCCCGGTTTGGCGCTGAAGGCGACGCGCTCGGCGTCGATCGGCGCGGACCCGAGGTTGACGTAGGCGACCCACGCGATCACGCCGCTGACCAGCAGAGCGATCGCCAGGAAGAGCCACCGGCGGCAGCGCCGGGGTGCCTTCGCGCGGCTGGTGCCGTACCGGCCCTCGGGCAGCGCGGGGGCTGCCGTTTCCGCCGGTCCGCCTGCCAACGCGGGGCCTCCTGCTCGTTCTTGTCGTACCCGCGGGGACAATGGTGGGGCGGGTACGGCTTCGAGTATCCGCCCGCTGGGTGGGCGGCCCGCAGGTGGGTCGCGGAATACGGGTAGAGAAGGAGTCGTTCGCAGCATGGTGGACCAGCTGACGAAGCCGCGCTTGCGCATGATGGCCGTGCACGCACACCCGGACGACGAGTCGAGCAAGGGCGCCGCCACGATGGCGCGCTACGCCGCCGAAGGGCACGAGGTGCTCGTCGTCACGTGCACCGGGGGTGAAGCCGGCAGCATCCTCAACCCGGCCATGGACCGGCCCGAGGTGCTGGCGAACATGTCCGAGATCCGCCGGGAGGAGATGGCCCGCGCGGCCAAGATCCTCGGCGTGAGCCAGCGCTGGCTGGGCTTCGTCGACTCCGGCCTGCCGGAGGGCGACCCGCTGCCGCCGGTGCCCGAAGGCTCGTTCGCCGTCGTGCCGCTCGAGGAGCCGACCGAGGCGCTGGTGCGCGTCATCCGCGAGTTCCGCCCGCACGTCATCACGACGTACGACGAGAACGGCGGCTACCCGCACCCCGACCACATCCGCACGCACGAGGTGACGATGGCGGCGTGGGACGCGGCGCCGGACCCGGACCGCTTCCCCGACGCCGGCGAGCCGTGGCAGCCGCTGAAGCTGTACTACATGCACGGCTTCTCGAAGGCCCGGATGGTGGCCTTCGACGCCGCGCTGAAGGAGGCCGGGCTCGAGTCGCCGTACACCGAGTGGCTGGCCAAGTGGGACCCGGATCGCGCCGATGTGATGGAGCGGGTGACGACCCGCGTCGAGTGCGGTGAATACTTCGAGGTGCGGGACGAGGCGCTCAAGGCGCACGCCACGCAGATCGACCCGAACAGCCGCTGGTTCTTCGTCCCGTTGGAGATCCAGCGCGAGACTTGGCCGACCGAGGAGTACGAGCTGGTCAAGTCGCAGGTCGACAGCACGTTGCCGGAGGACGACCTGTTCGCCGGCATCGGAGTCGAGGAGAAGGTGAACACATGAGTCTGACGCTGCCGGCCGGCGTGGCGCTTCCGGTGACCGCGTCGGCCCTGGTCCTGACGCAGCAGCCGGGCGACGGCGACAACGGCGGGCAGGGGGAGGACTTCGGCAAGTCCTCCCCGGTCGGCTTCCTGGTGCTGATCCTGTTCCTCATCGCGGTGGCGTTCCTGGTCCGCTCGATGACGAAGCACCTGAAGCGCGTCCCGGCCAGCTTCGACGAGCCGCCGGCCGAAGAGGCGGCGGTGAAGCCCGAGGTCGCGGAGAAGACCGAGGAACCGGAGCCGGAGAAGAAGCAGCCGAACGGCGCCTCGTCGGCCAGCGCCGACTGAGACCTTCCCGGGTTGCGGCAGCCCCGAAGCCCGATTGTGACTACGGCCGGCGCCGCCGACCGTGTTCTGGCTTCGGATCGGGGTTGCGGGGGGTCTGGGTTGATCTCTGGGCCGGTTGGGCTTTCCCCTCGCGTTGAGGCCCTGGCGGGGCGGTGGTCAGAGCCGGGGGTCCACCGGGTCCGACTCCAGGGCGAGCACTGCGAACACGCATTCGTGCACGCGCCACAGCGGCTCGCCCCGGGCCACTCGCTCCAGGGCCTCCAGTCCCAGCGCGTACTCGCGCAGCGCCAGCATCCGCTTCCGGTTGAGCCCTCGCTTGCGCAGCCGCTCGAGGTTCTCCGGCAGCGTGTAGTCCGGCCCGTAGATGATTCGCAGGTACTCGCGCCCGCGCACCTTCACCCCCGGCTGGACCAGCCCGCGCGTCCCTCGGGTCAGGTTCGCCGACGGCTTCACCACCATGCCCTCGCCGCCTGCCGCCGTCAGGTCCTCCCACCACGACACCCCGGCCGCGACGGACGACGAGTCCAGCACGTCCACCGTCAGCGTCCGGGTGCGCTGGAACCGCGGGCCCGTGAGTCGGTCCAGCACCGACAGGTGCCACGAATGCGGCCGGTCGTGGTAGGCCGTGCCCTCCGACGCCAGCAGCTGGAACGGTGCCAGCCGCACGCCGTCCAGTCCCGTCGTCGGCCAGCAGTACCGCCGGTACGCCGCCCGGTAAGCGTCCACTGTGGATGCCCGCGCTGCCGTGCGCCGCAACAGGTCCGAGACGTCGATGCCGCGTTCGGACGCCGTCGTCAGTGCCGAGACCGCCGCCGGCAGCACCGCCTGGGCCGCCGCGCCGACCGACGCGTACTGGTCCGCGATCAGCCCGCCCGCCTTGGCGCTCCACGGCAGCAGCTCGGCGTCCAGCAGCAGCCAGTCCGACTTCAGCTCGTCGAACAGCTCGCCGGCCGCCGCCCGTACGTCGGCCAGGAGCAAGGAGTTCTGCGAAGCCGAGAAGAACGGCCGCCCGGTGCGCGTGTACACCGCGCCGCCGCCCTCGATGCCGAACCACCGGACCGCGACGGTGTCGTCCCGGCACACCAGCACCACGGCCCGCGAGCCCATGTGCTTCTCCTGGCAGACCACCGACTGCACGCCCGCCGCGCGGTACTCGGCGAACGCCTCCTCGGGGTGCTCCAGGTAGTCGGACAGCGACGACGTCGAACACGGCGCCATCGTCGGCGGCAGGTAGGCGAGCCACCGCGGGTCGACCGCGAACCGGCTCATCACCTCCAGCGCCGCCGCCGACTGCTCCGCCGAGACGCCGACCCGGCCGTGGTGCGCGGTCTGCACGATCCGCTTCCCGGTGACGTCGGCCAGCTCCAGCACCGCGGGCTCACGCCCGCCGAGCGGCCGCGAGGCGTCCAGCGGGCGAGAGGGCTCGTACCAGACCCGGTGCGCCTTCACCGAGACGACCTCGCGCTCCGGGTAGCGCAGCGCGGTCAGCTTCCCGCCGAACACGCACCCGGTGTCGAGGCACATCGTGTTGTTGACCCACTCCGGCTCCAGCGTCGGCGTGTGCCCGTAGAGGACCATCGCCGATCCGCGGTAGTCGCGCGCCCACGGCAGCCGCACCGGCAGGCCGTACTCGTCGGTCTCGCCGGTCGTGTCGCCGTAGAGCGCCATGCTCCGCACCCGCCCGGACGCGCGCCCGTGGTAGCGCTCGGGCAGCCCGGCGTGCGCGACGACGAGGTTGCCGCCGTCGAGGACGTAGTGCGCGATCAGCCCGTCGCAGAACTCGTGCGCCGCGCGGAGGAACTCCTGGCTCTCGGCGCCGAGCTGCTCCAGCGACTCCGCGAGCCCGTGCGCGACGTTGACCTTCCGGCCGTGCAGCGCGCGCACCAGCTTCTGCTCGTGGTTGCCGCAGACGACCAGTGCGCTCCCGGCCGCGGCCATCCCCATCACGCGCCGCAGCACACCAGGTGTATCCGGGCCGCGGTCGACGAGGTCGCCGACGAACACCGCCGTCCGGCCGTCCGGGTGGACGCCGTCGACGTAGCCCAGCTCGGCCAGCAGCTCCTCGAGCTCGGCCGCGCAGCCGTGGACGTCGCCGATCACGTCGAACGGCCCGGTCAGCGCCCGCTTGTCGTTGCGCAGCGGCTCGACGACGATCTCCGCCTCGGCCACCTCGGCCTCGCCGCGCAGCACGTGCACGCGCCGGAAACCCTCGCGCTCCAACGACTTCAGCGAGCGCTGCAGCTCGCCGCGCTGGCGCCGGACCACGTGGTCGCCGAAGTCGCGGTCGGGCCGGCCAGCGTTGCGTGCGACGCACACGGACAGCGGCAGGTCGAGCACGATCGCCGTCGGGAGCACGTCGTGCTCCTTCGCGAGCTTCACCAGGCTCGCCCGCGAAGCGCGCTGGACGTTCGTCGCGTCGATCACGGTCATCCGGCCGGCCGCGAGCCGCTTGCCCGCGACGTAGTGCAGCGCGTCGAAGGCCTCGGCCGACGCGGACTGGTCGTTTTCGTCGTCGGCGACGAGCCCGCGGAAGAAGTCGCTGGAGAGCACCTGCGTCGGCGCGAAGTGCGTGCGCGCGAAGGTCGACTTGCCGGAGCCGGAAGCGCCGACGAGCACGACGAGCGCCATGTCGGGGACGGTCAGCTTCACGCGGCCACCTCCTCACTGGTCGAAAAGACCGCCATCTGGGTCGGCGGTCCCGATTCCTGGTCCACCGGTCCGATCGGCACGTACCGGACCTCGTAGCCACGCCGGGTCGCGACGCCGTCCGCCCAGGCGCGGAACTCGGCTCGGGTCCATTCGAACCGGTGGTCGGCGTGCCGGAAATGCCCCGTTGGCAGGAACTCGAACAGCCGGTTGTACTCCGCGTTCGGCGTCGTGACGAGCACCGTGCGCGGCGCCGCGACCCCGAACACCGCGTGCTCCAGCGCCGGCAGCCGCTCCGGGTCGACGTGTTCGACGACCTCCATCAGCACGGCGGCGTCGTAGCCGGCCAGCGCCGGGTCGGCGTAGGTGAGCGCGGACTGCCGCAGCGTGACGCGGGAGTGCTCCTTCAGCCGCTTCTCCGCGACGTCGAGGGCGCTGGCCGAGACGTCGACACCGACGATCTCGGTGAACGTCCGGTCCTTCTCGAGGACGCGCAGCAGCGCGCCGCTCCCGCAGCCGAGGTCGAGCACGCGCCGCGCGCCCGCCGCCCGCAGCGCGGCGAGCACGCTGCCGTGGCGCTGCGTCGCCAGTGGCTCGGGGCGGTCCGGGACCTCGGTGACGAGCGCCTCGGCGTCCGCGGGGACGTCGTCCGCCTCGGCCAGCCGCGAAAGCGCGTAGCGCACCACCGGCCGCCGCCGGTCGAGGTAGCGGTTCGTGATGAGCGTCCGCTCGGGGTGCTCGGCGAGCCAGCCGTCGCCGGCGCGCAGCAGCTTGTCGGCCTCGTTCTGGCCGACCCAGTAGTGCTTGCCGCCATCGAGCGCGGGCAGCAGGACGTAGAGGTGCCGCAGCGCGTCGACGACCCGGTGGGTGCCGGTGAGCGTCAAGTCGACATAGCGGCTCTCGCCCCACTCCGGGAATTCCGGGTCGAGCGGGATCGGCGCGGTCGAGACGCGCCAGCCGAGCGGCTCGAACAACTTGTGCACGACCTCGGCCCCGCCGCGCGCGGACAGCGACGGCACGCGGATCTCCAAGCCGAACCGCTCGTCGACGAGGTCCGGACGCGCCGAGCAGCGGCCGGCGAGCGCGGTGGTGAACGCGGCCCGCAGCGCGACCGCGAGGTACGAACCACCCGCGTACGGCCGGTCGTTGACGTACTGGGTCAGCGAAGTCCCGCCGCCCCGGACGAGCCCGACCGGATCGATCTCGACGAACAACGCGACGGTGCAACGATCTTCGCCCGCCTCCGGGTAGAAGACGTGCGCGGTCCCGGCCGAGAGCGCGACGGACTGCGCCTTCTCCGGGTGCTTGTGCAGGAGAAAGCCCAGGTCGGTGGCGGGTCTCCGGGTGGTGGTGATCGTCAGCAGCACCGGCCCAGTGTGGCCGACGGCCCGGTGACCGCGCGCCCGGTTTTCCCGGGTGCCACCCTGGACGCATGAACCGTCTCGCGAGCGCGACCAGTCCGTACCTGCTCCAGCACGCGGACAACCCCGTCGACTGGTGGCAGTGGGGTCCGGACGCGCTGGCCGAGGCGCGCCGGCGGAACGTGCCGATCCTGCTCTCCGTGGGGTACGCCGCGTGCCACTGGTGCCATGTCATGGCGCACGAGTCGTTCGAAGACGCGGAAACCGCGGCCGCGATGAACGAGCACTTCGTCAACATCAAGGTCGACCGCGAGGAGCGGCCGGACATCGACGCCGTGTACATGGCCGCCACGCAGGCGATGACCGGGCAGGGCGGCTGGCCGATGACCTGCTTCCTGACGCCGGAGGGCGAGCCGTTCCACTGCGGCACCTACTACCCGCCGTCGCCGCGGCCGGGCATGCCGTCGTTCCGGCAGCTGCTGGCCGCCGTCGCCCAGGCGTGGGGCGAGCGCCCGGCCGAGCTGCTCGAGGGGGCGAAGCAGGTCGTCGCGCACCTCGCCGAGCAGACCGGGCCGCTCAAGGAGTCCGTTGTGGACGAAGCGGTGCTGGCCGGCGCGGTCGCGAAACTGGAGCAGGAGGCGGACCCGGTCAACGGTGGCTTTGGCCGCGCGCCGAAGTTCCCGCCGTCGATGGTGCTGGAGTTCCTGCTGCGCCACCACGAGCGCACGGGATCGGCGGTCGCACTGTCTCTTGTGGACAAGACGGCCGAGGCGATGGCCCGCGGTGGCCTGTACGACCAGCTGGCGGGCGGCTTCGCGCGGTACTCCGTTGACGCCGAATGGATCGTGCCGCACTTCGAGAAGATGTTGTACGACAACGCGTTGCTCCTGCGGTTCTACGCCCACCTGTGGCGGCGGACCGGCTCGGCGACGGCGTTGCGTGTCGCTTCCGGGACGGCTCAGTTCCTCTTCGACGCGTTGCGGACCCCCGAGGACGGCTTCGCGTCATCACTGGACGCCGACACGGAAGGTGTCGAAGGCCTGACCTACGTCTGGACACCGGAGCAGCTGCGTGAGGTGGTCGGCGACGACTCGGCGGCCGAGCTGTTCGGCGTCACCGAAGAGGGCACGTTCGAGGAGGGCGCCTCGACGTTGCGCCTGTTCGGTGACCTCCCGGAACCCCTGCGCGTCAAGCTCCTGGAGGTGCGCGCGAAGCGGCCGCAACCGGGGCGTGACGACAAGGTGATCGCGTCCTGGAACGGTCTGGCGATCACGGCGCTGGCCGAGGCGGGCGTCGCGCTGGACCGTCCACAATGGATCGACTGGGCGGTTGCCGCGGCCGAGCTGCTGCTGCGGGTCCACGTCGTCGACGGCCGGTTGCGACGCAGTTCGCGCGACGGCGTCGTCGGCGAGTCGGCCGGGGTGCTGGAGGACTACGCCTGCGTCGCCGACGGCTTCCTGGCCCTGCACCAGGCGACCGGCGAGGCGAAGTGGCTCACCGAGGCGACCCGGCTGCTGGACCTGGCGCTGGCGCACTTCGCGTCACCGGACGTCCCCGGCGCGTATTTCGACACCGCGGACGACGCCGAGACGCTGGTCCAGCGGCCGGCCGACCCGGGCGACAACGCGAGCCCGGCCGGGGCGTCCGCGCTGGCCGGAGCGCTGCTGACGGCGTCGGCGCTGGCGGGTCACGACGATTCGTCGCGGTACCGGGAGGCGGCCGAGCAGGCGCTGCGGCGGGTCGGCGTGCTGGCCGCGCGGGTGCCGCGGTTCGCCGGGCACTGGCTGTCGGTCGCGGAGGCGCTGCAGGCCGGTCCGGTGCAGGTGGCGCTGGTCGGGGCCGACCCGGCGTTGCGGCTGGCCGCGGCGCGGGGCGTGCACGGCGGCGGCATCGTGCTGGCCGGCGAGCCGGACGCGCCGGGCGTCCCGCTGCTGGCCGATCGGCCGTTGGTGGCCGGCTTGCCCGCGGCCTACGTCTGCCGGGGGTACGTGTGCGACCGTCCGGTCACTTCCCCCGAGGAGCTGGCGGCTCAGCTCTGAGTGAACGACCTGCTCTTTCACCTGTATTTGGCGTAGCGTCAGTAGCGTTGTAATCATGTAATCGCGGAGGTGGCGAACATGGGACGAGGCTGGCGAGGTGGCCGAGGCTGGCAGCAGGCCGAAGTGCCCCCGGCGGACGACGCGGCGGCCTGGTTCGGCGGGCGCCTGCCCGACGGCTGGTTCACCGGCGCCCCGGAGGTGACGGTCGACCGCGAGGAGATCATCGTGGTGGGCGAGCTGCCGGCGCTGACCGAGGAGTACGCGGACGACGCCGCCCGCGCGGCGGCCGAGGAGGGCCGCATCAGCCGCTACCGCGAGGAGACGCGCGACGAGCGCATCGAGATCGCGCGGCAGGCGGAGCACCGCTACCAGCGCAAGGTGGCGTGGGGCGCGAAGCTGGGTGGCACGAAGGCGCTGTTCACGACGCATTCGGCACCGGTGATGACCCGGCTGCGGCAGCCGGAGCGCCTGGTCCTGGACACGCTGGTGGACGCGGGCGTGGCCCGTTCCCGCTCGGACGCGCTGGCCTGGGCGGTCCGCCTGGTGGGTGAGCACGCGGACAGCTGGCTGGGCGAGCTGCGGGAAGCGATGAGCAAGGTCGACGACCTGCGTTCCAAGGGCCCCGACCTGGCCTGAGCGCGATCTGGTCTGGACCGCGGGCCGCGGGCACGCCTAGAGTTCGTCGTGCCCGCGGTCCACACCGGGGGTTCCGCCGTCGCACAGGGTCTTTCACGTGAAGGAACGCGCCCATGGACGGCAGGTTCACCCGACGGCAGCTCATCAAAGGCGGGCTGGCGGTGGCGGCGGTGCCGCTGCTGCCCGGCACCGCCTCGGCGGCGCCACGCTCGTACCGCGTCGACGTCCCCGCGCTCCCGTGGCCGGCGGCGAACGACATCGTCGCGAACACCACGATCCCCGCGTTCCCGGACCGGAGCTTCCCGATCACCGGTTACGGCGCGAAGAACGACGGCAAGACCGACAACACCGCGGCGATCAAGAAGGCGATCGAGGCGTGCGCCGCGGCCGGCGGCGGCCACGTGGTCGTGCCGAGCGGCACCTTCCTCACCGGCGCGATCCAGCTCAGGAGCAACGTAGACCTGCACCTGGAAAAGGGCGCGGTGCTCAAGTTCAGCGGGGACGCCTCGAAGTTCCCGAACGTGCTGACGCGCTACGAAGGCATCGAATGCGTCAACCGGTCGCCGATGATCTACGCCTACGGGGAGAAGAACATCGGCCTCACCGGCAGCGGCACGCTCGACGCCGCCGCGACGTCGTCGTGGAACAAGGGCAGCGATCGCGCCTACCTGGAAACGCTGGTGGCCAAGGGAACCCCGCCGGAGAAGCGCGTCGTGCCGGGGTCCGGGCACAGCATGCGCTCGGCGTTCGTCGAGCCGTACGCGTGCGAGAACGTGCTGATCCAGGGCGTCACGCTGAAGAACTCGATGTTCTGGCAGCTGCACCCGACGCTGTGCCGCAACGTCACCGTCGACGGCGTCAGCACCGATCCCAGCACCGCGCACTCCAACACCGACGGCTGCGACCCCGAGTCGTGCGACCACGTCGTCATCGCGAACTGCACCCTCGGCGCGCACGACGACAACATCGCGATCAAGTCCGGCCGCGACGCCGACGGGCGGCGGGTGAACGTCCCGTGCCAGAACCTCGTCGTCGTGAACTGCGTGATGAACGGCAACTGGGGCGCGATCACCTGCGGCAGCGAGCAGACCGGCGGGATCCGCAACGTCTACGCCTACCGGCTCACTGTCAAGGGTGACACGAAGTTCGCGCTGTACGTCAAATCGAACACGCTGCGTGGCGGGTTCTCCGAGAACATCAACCTCGACAGCGTTTCCGGCACCTTCGCGCGGAACTTCGTGTTCGTGACGTCCACCTACAACAGCCAGACCGGCGGCTACGTCCCGTCGTTCGGGCCGTTCACGATCAGCAACTGCTCGAGCACGAAGATCGCCGGCAAGACGTTCGACGTCAGCGGCCTTTCGAACGCCCACGTGCACGGGTTCGCCGTGGCGAACTCCACGTTTAAGGGTGTCTCCGACACGTCGAACACGCTGAAGTACGTGGACAACGCGCGCTTC
Source organism: Amycolatopsis sp. NPDC049691 (assembly GCF_040675005.1). Lineage (NCBI taxonomy): Bacteria > Bacillati > Actinomycetota > Actinomycetes > Pseudonocardiales > Pseudonocardiaceae > Amycolatopsis > Amycolatopsis sp. NPDC049691. The sequence continues at coordinate 386,096 of NZ_JBFANX010000006.1, read as the reverse complement.
ACGAATGTGACGGTCAACGGCAAGCCGATCTGAACCTGCGCGATCGGCGAGGCTGCGGCAGGCTTACTACCAACGAGTAGGAAGCCTGCCGTCAGTCCTTTCCGGAGGTAGCCGTGGACGTTCCCGAAGTGCCCTCGAAGGTGGATCCGGACGCGCTGACCACCGTCCTCGACGGCCGCTGGGCCGAGCTGCGCCGCGGGGTCCGCGCGCAGATGGCCGGCGCGGAGTTCCGGGACCCGGTGGACCTCGATGTCGAAGCGCACCGCGCCCAGGTGCTCGACCAGCTGCGCGAGCTCGCCCGGACCGACCGGCCCAGCCTGGGTTTCGACCCGGCGTACGGCGGCGGTGGCGACGTCGGCGGCTCGGTGACGTCCTTCGAGCTGCTCGGCTACGGCGACCTGTCGCTGATGGTGAAGGCCGGCGTCCAATGGGGACTGTTCGGCGGCGCCGTCCAGCTGCTCGGCACCGAGCGCCACCACGCGCGCTACCTGCGCGACATCATGGACCTGCGCCTGCTCGGCTGCTTCGCGATGACCGAGCACGGCCACGGCTCCGACGTCCAGCACCTGCGCACCACGGCGACCTTCACCGACGGCGGGTTCGTCGTGCACACGCCGGATGCCATGGCGCAGAAGGAGTACATCGGCAACGCGGCCCGCGACGGCCGGCTGGCGGTGGTGTTCGCGCAGCTGATCACCGGCGGCGAATCCCGGGGCGTGCACGCGTTCCTGGTGCCGATCCGGGACGAGTCCGGCGCGCCGATGCCGGGAGTGTCCATCGAGGACTGCGGGCCGAAGGCGGGCCTGAACGGTGTCGACAATGGACGGTTGAGCTTCGACAACGTCAAGGTGCCCCGCGAGGCGCTGCTGAACCGCTTCGGCGACGTCGCCGAGGACGGGACGTATTCGAGCCCGATCGAGAGCGACGGCCGCCGGTTCTTCACGATGCTGGGCACGCTGATCCGCGGCCGGGTGAGCGTCGGCGGCAGCGCGGGGAGCGCGACGAAGCGCGCGCTGGCCCTGGCGATCCGCTACGGCGAGCAGCGCCGCCAGTTCATGACGCCGGACGGCGACGAGGTCGTCATCCTCGACTACCTCGGCCACCAGCGGAAGCTGCTGCCGGCGCTGGCGAAGACGTACGCGCTGCACTTCGCCCAGGAAGAGCTGGTCTCGAAGCTGCACGACATCGACTCGTCGGCGCCGGAGGAGGAGCAGCGCGAGCTGGAGTCGCGCGCGGCCGGGCTGAAGGCGCTGAACACGTGGCACGCGACGGCGACGATCCAGGCGGCGCGCGAGGCCTGCGGCGGCGCCGGGTACCTCGCGGAGAACATCCTCCCGGGCCTGAAGGCCGACACGGACGTCTTCACGACGTTCGAAGGCGACAACACGGTGCTGCTGCAGCTGGTCGCGAAGGGCCTGCTGACCAGCTACAAGCAGGACTTCGAGGACCTCTCGCCGCTGGCGACGGCCCGGTTCTTCACCGACCAGGTGGTCGGCACGCTCCTGGAGCGGACGTCGGTGCGCAAGGCGCTCGAGTCGCTCACCGAAGGGTCCGACGCCGACGTGTTCTTCCGTCGCGAATGGCAGCTGAAGCTGTTCGAGGACCGCGAGGAGCACGTGGTCGAAGGCGTGGCGAAGCGCCTGCGCAAGGCGGCCGCGGACCCGTTCGGGGTGTTCAACGCGGCGCAGGACCACGTGCTGCGCGCGGGCCGCGTCCACGTGGAGCGCCTGGTGCTGGAGGCGTTCGCGGCGGCGGTCGAGCGCTGCGCGGACCCGGACGCCCGATCGCTGCTGGAGCGCGTCTGCGACCTGTACGCATTGTCGGCGATCGAGGAGGACCTGGCCTGGTTCCTGGGCCACGGCCGCCTGACGGCGTCGCGCGGGAAGGCCGTGACCGCGGCGGTGAACGGCCTGTGCGCGCAGCTGCGTCCCCACGCGCGGGCGCTGGTGGACGCGTTCGCCATCCCGGAGCAGTTCCTGGCGGCGCCGATGCTGCGGTCGTGATCGGGCGTTTTGCGAGGTTTCTTCGGTGAGGCAACGGAAAGCGGGCCGCGGGGATCACTTACCCTTGCGCGTCCCGCTTCTCCGAACCCCCCGAAGGACCCCTGATGGGCGCACGCCGCGAAAGACGCTTGCTCGAAACCGCCGCACCGATGATGCAACCGGGCGAAACGCCCGAAGTGGTCGCCATGGCCAAGGTGGGGTCGCTGCGGAAGGTGCTGGGCGAGCACTTCGCGCTCAGCATCGCGACCGCGGTGCTGAGCGGCGGAACGATGTTCTCCCTCACCAGCCAGCGTGAGCTCTACCTGCTGCTGACCGACCGTCAGCTGCTGTTCTTCGAGGCCGACGCGTACACCGGCGGACCGGGCAAGGCCCTGTTCGGCGTGCCGCGCACGCACGTCGCGATCACCGAGCCCACGCGGGGCTTCCTGGTGAAGTTCGAGCTCCACATCCACGGCTGGGACCAGGCCATGACGCTGTCGATGCCGCCGATCCCGCCGTCGCTGCGGAAGAAGGGCCTGAAGCTGATCGCCGGCCTGCCGCGCGTCCAGGCCGCGGTGGCGTGACGAAGGGGTGGCCGGTGTCGGGAACCGGCCACCCCCGCGCGTTCGTCAGGACCGGCGGTGCTTCTTGCCCTCGTCGTCGGTCACTTCGAACTGTTCCTTGCGGACCTTGCCGGAAACGGTCTGCTCGTCGGTCACCGTCTCCTTGCGCAGGCGCGCCCGCTCGACCGGCACGGTTTCCTTGCGCACCACGGGTTTCTCCGAGTGGAGGACGACGTCCTGCTCGGCCTCGCCGATGTCGGTCCCGCGCTCCCCGTCCCTGATCGGCTCGCGTTCGATGCGCACCTCTTCGTGCCGCACCGGGACGGTGACCTGCTGCTCTTCGGTGACGACGTACTTGCGCAGCCGCACGTGCCCGGTCTCGACCTGCTCGGTGCCGACGTTGAGCCGTTCCTCGGACCGGGTCATGGCGTCCTTTTCGGACTTCCCGCGCGTCCCGGCGGCGTCCGTGCGGCCGCGGCCGCCCATGGCGGGGTCCCGGCCCATCCGGTCGCCCATCCGGCCGTCCGGCGACGTCCGCGGCACGGGCAGGCCGTAGTGCTGGTAGAGCTGGGTGCTCTCCTCGGGCGAGAGGTGCCCGTCGGCGTCGATGCGCGGCGCGTCCGAGACGGCGTCCTTGTCGACCTGGACGTGCACGCCGTCCTTGTCGGTGTGCGCGCCGGAGAGCGGGACGAAGCTTTCCTTGGTGCCGAACAGACCGGTCTTGACGGTGATCCACTCGGGTTGGTGGGTGGCGTCGGCGAGGTAGACGTTGCCGACCTTCCCGAGCTTGTTGCCGGCCGGGTCGACCACGGCACTGTCGATGAGCTCCTGGGGCTGCATGGTCTTGGCCATCGCTGGTGCTGCTCCTTTCGCGCGTTGGGTCTGTGGGAGCCACCGTGGAACGCGCCGGTGATCACGGCAACCGTCGTGGTGTCCCCGTGGGTGACCCCGGAAAGTGGTGGTTTGAGACGCCGTCCGCTGGCGAGGTCCGGCGGGTCCTCGCAGGTCCGGAGGGGTGTGTAAGCCGTGATCGGGAAGGTGGGTGATGGCGCGAAGGTGTGGATGTGACCGGCGCCACTTCCGACGCTGTCACAACGCCGCGGCGGGCCTCGTCAAGGGGGTGACACCGACGAAGGGAGACGGTCATGGAACCGCGGTTCAACATGTTCGAGAACGAGGTCACGAGCAAGTTCTTCAAGCGCCTGATCGCGGCGTCCCGCCCGATCGGGGAGTCGTCCCTCCCGAAGGCGACGCAGGAGCTGGTGAAGATCCGGGCGAGCCAGATCAACGGCTGCGGAATGTGCCTCGACATGCACACGAAGGACGCGGCGGCGGCGGGCGAGACGCCGGTCCGCCTGGCAATGGTGGCGGCGTGGCGCGAAGCGGTGGTGTTCACGGAAGCGGAGCGCGCTGCGCTGGCCCTGGCGGAGGAGGGAACGCGCCTGGCGGACAACCACGCGGGAGTGAGCGACGAGACGTGGGAGCAGGTCCGCAAGCACTACGACGACGAGCAGATCGGCGCACTGGTGTGCTTGGTGGCGGAGATCAACACGTGGAACAGGCTGAACGTGATCGCCCGCAACCCGGCGGGCGAGTACCAGCCGGGCATGTTCGGCTGACCAGGGGCTGGGGACTTCCAGGGGGAGGTCCCCGGCAACTGGCAGGACAAGCTCAAAAAGGGGGAGCCGTCAGCAAACCGGCAGCCGGCAGCAAAACCCGCACCCCATGAAGCCAGACCCGCCCCTGCATCCCGATCCCAAGCCAGAACACGGCCGGCCGCGCCGAGTCAAGACACGCTTTCCCGTCTTGACGCGGTGCTGCCGGCCGTAGTCACAATAAAGAGATCGGGATGAAGGGGCATGCCAGGCTAAGCGTACATGGCCAGCCAAATCGCGATGTAATGCGAAACGGCAGCCAAAACGGTACAGGCATGGAAGTACTCGTGATACCCAAAGGTATCCGGCCAATGATTAGGCCACTTGACGGCATAGAAAACCGCCCCAAGGGTATAGAACAACCCGCCGACACAAAGCAAAACCAAAGCCGCCACCCCAGCATGGGCCAACAGCTCAGGGAAGACGAAAACGGCAACCCACCCCAGGGCGATGTAGATCGGCACCCCAACCCACCGCGGAGCATGCGGCCAAAGCATCTTCAAGGCAACCCCGAGAACCGCCCCACCCCAGACGATCGACAGGATCACATACCCCGTCGGCTTGGGCATAGCCAACAACGTGAACGGCGTATAAGTCCCCGCGATGAACAAAAAGATCATCGAGTGGTCGGCACGCTTCATCCACTTGTAAGCCCGCGGGCCCCACAACCGCCGGTGGTACAACGCACTCACCCCGAACAGGCCGAGGATCGTCAACCCGTACACCGAAGTGGACAGCGCCGCGAGAGGCGACACAGTGGACGCCGCAATGATCAGCGCCGCCGCCGCGGCCAAGGCGCCGAAGAACGTCCAGAAGTGGATGTGGCCTCGCAACCGCGGGCGGAGGTCCACTACGGGCTCGGGTGGTTCCGTCGTCACGCTCACCACTCCAGGTTACGGGACCGTAGGTTCCCCGGCAGCGGTCGAGTCACGCGCCTCACACCGAGTGCGTAGGCTGCTTCGACGTGAGTGTTCGCTCGTTCTTGTCCGACGTCGTGTACAGCGCCTACGGCCGGCGCCTCATCCAGCAGGCCGCCGGCCGGCATCCCCGGCACATCGCCATCATGCTCGACGGCAACCGCCGTTGGGCCCGTGAAGCGGGCTTCACGGACGTTTCGGACGGCCACCGCGCCGGGGCGAAGAAGATCGCGGACTTCCTGAGCTGGTGCCAGGAGGCCGACGTCGAGGTCGTCACCATGTGGCTGCTCTCGACCGACAACCTCAACCGCGACCCGGACGAGCTCACGCCGCTGCTGAAGATCATCACCGACGTCACCGACGAGCTGGCCGCGCCCGGCAAGAGCTGGCGGCTGCGGATCGTCGGCGCGCTCGACCTGCTACCCAGCGACGTCGCCAAGCGACTCAGCGAAGCCGCCGCGCGCACCGAGGGGCGAACCGGGATGGAGGTCAACGTCGCGGTCGGTTACGGCGGGCGCCAGGAAATCGCGGACGCCGTGCGCAAGCTGCTGCTCCAGCACGCCGACGAGGGCCGGACCATTCACGAACTCGCGAAGATCCTCGACGTCGACCACATCTCCGAGCATCTCTACACGTCCGGGCAGCCGGATCCCGACCTCATCATCCGGACGTCGGGTGAACAACGCCTTTCCGGATTCCTGCTCTGGCAGTCCGCGCATTCGGAATTCTGGTTCACCGAAGCGTATTGGCCGGCATTCCGCCGCGTCGACTTCCTGCGCGCCATGCGCGACTACGCCTGGCGGCACCGCCGCTTTGGTTCCTGAACTTCCCGAAGACGCCGAAGGGCCCCGAAGCGGAACTCCGGGGCCCTTCGCAAGCCACACTCAGTGGTGGTGGTGCTCCAGCGAGTGGAGGATCAGCGCCGGGGTGGTGGCGATGCCCGTGTAGGCACCCGCGACCAGGGAGGCCGCACCGTAGCCCAGGGCGCCGCCGCCCTCGATGAACGTGGCGTAGGCGTCGCCGAACGTCGGGTCCGGGGTGCCCGTCGTGTCGCCCGTCGCGGCGAACGCGGTGCTGCCGATCATCATGAGGCCCGCAGCGGTGGCCGCGACGAAACCAGCCTTCTTCAGCACTTCGCACACTCCTAGGTAGAACTGTTGGGATTGGGGCACCGGGGGTCCGGTGGTGTGTCCCGCAGTGAGAAAATTACCTGTCGAACTGGCGTCTCGTCCGGGTTGTACGCCCATTGTGTGAGCCTGGAGCAGGCGCTTTCACTCGGACCGGTTCTCTGTTGGGCGCGTGAAATGCGCCGCTCAACCGAACGTGGTAAAAGCGCGTCAATCGATCTTGTGAATACGACGGGTCAGCAATTTCCGCAAGATCATTCCGACGAGTGTGCACCGTTCGAGAGGTCGATGACGCACGGTAGTCATCACCAAGCGTCGATGTCGGGCGACCGACAGTGAGGTGACGATCTGGCGAATCACCGTGTTGGCTCCCTGCGCGATCCGGCATTCGTGGGTACCTTCCGAAGAGAGGACACGCGTTCCGTGCGGGTCCTCGCGGGAGGCCCTGGTCGTGACGGTGATCGAGGGGGCGGCGCAGCCGCCCACGAGACGCACGAGGGGGCCGGCACCCGGCCCTCGTGGCCGCGCCACCTGACCCAGGTCAGGAGGAGTGGTCCAGCCAGGGAGGTGCCCGGCCCAGCGAGTGCGGGCGTGAGGTGCACACGCCCTCGAGGGAGATGCCGTCGTGACTGCGCAGCGTTTGCCCCGTAAGGCCTCTGGCCACTCTTCGACCGGTGCCGTTCCCGGCCCGGGGAAAGCCTCGACCTCGCCCGAATCCCAGCAGCACATGTACGTGCTCGACACGTCGGTCCTCCTTTCGGACCCGTGGGCCGTCACTCGGTTCGCCGAGCACGCCGTCGTGCTTCCGCTGGTCGTCATCAGTGAACTGGAGGCGAAGCGCCACCACCCGGAGCTCGGCTGGTTCGCCCGGGAATCCCTGCGCATGCTCGACGACCTGCGCCGGCAGTACGGCAGGCTCGACGCGCCGCTCCCCATCGGGGACCACGGCGGCACGCTGCAGGTGGAGCTGAACCACTCGGACCCGTCGGTGCTCCCGTCCGGGTTCCGGACCGACTCCAACGACCACCGCATCCTCGCCTGCGCGCTCAACCTGGCGGCGGAGAACGCGGCGGTCACGCTGGTGACGAAGGACATCCCGCTGCGGGTCAAGGCCGGGGCCGTCGGTCTCGAGGCGGACGAGTACCGCGCGCAGGAGGTGACGCCGTCCGGCTGGACCGGCATGGCGGACGTCGACGTCCAGCAGGAAGTGCTGGACGCGCTGTTCGGCGGCGGCACCGTCGACCCCGTCGAGTGGGGCATGGACGAGCTCGCGGCGCTGCCCTGCCACACCGGGCTGCGGCTGCTCGCGGGCACGTCCAGCGCGCTGGGGCGGATCACGGCTGACAAGCGCATCCGGCTGGTGCGCGGCGACCGCGAGGCGTTCGGCCTGCACGGCCGCAGCGCCGAGCAGCGCGTCGCGCTCGACCTGCTGCTCGACTCCGACGTCGGCATCGTGTCGCTGGGCGGCCGGGCCGGCACCGGCAAGTCGGCGCTGGCGCTGTGCGCCGGCCTCGAAGCCGTGATGGAACGCCGCCAGCACCGCAAGGTCGTGGTGTTCCGGCCGGTCTACGCGGTCGGCGGCCAGGACCTCGGCTACCTGCCCGGGTCCGAGAGCGAGAAGATGCAGCCGTGGGCGCAGGCGGTGTTCGACACCCTCGGCGCGCTGGTCAGCCAGGACGTCCTCGACGAGGTCTTCGACCGCGGCATGCTCGAGGTGCTCCCGCTGACCCACATCCGCGGCCGCTCGCTGCACGACACGTTCGTCATCGTCGACGAGGCGCAGTCACTGGAGCGCAACGTCCTGCTGACCGTGCTTTCGCGGCTCGGCACGGCGTCCCGGGTGGTGCTCACGCACGACGTGGCCCAGCGCGACAACCTGCGCGTCGGCCGCCACGACGGCGTCTCGGCGGTGATCGAGAAGCTGAAGGGCCACCCGCTGTTCGCGCACGTGACCCTGACGCGCTCGGAGCGTTCGCCGATCGCCGCCCTGGTCACCGAAATGCTGGAGGACCACGGCTGACGGACTCCGGGAGCGGCGTGCGAGCGCCGCTCCCGGCTCGTCACCAGCCCGAGGGCAGCGGACGTCCCTCCGCGAAGCCGGCCGCCGACTGGACGCCCAGCAGTGCGCGCTCGTGGAACTCCTCCAGGGTGCGCGCGCCCGCGTAGGTGCACGAAGAGCGGACGCCGGAGCCGATCGAGTCCAGCAGGTCCTCGACGCCGGGGCGCTGCGGGTCGAGCGCCATCCGCGACGACGAGATGCCCTCCTCGAACAGCGCCTTCCGGGCGCGGTCGAAGACGTTGTCCGTCCGCGTCCGCGCGCCCACCGCGCGCTTCGACGCCATCCCGAACGACTCCTTGTACGGCCTGCCCTGCTCGTCGAACCGCAGGTCACCGGGGGATTCGTAGGTGCCGGCGAACCACGAGCCGACCATCGCCGCGGACGCGCCCGCGGCCAGCGCCAGCGCGACGTCGCGGGGGTGGCGGACCCCGCCGTCGGCCCAGACGTGCTTGCCCAGCTCGCGCGCGGCGGCCGCGCAGTCGGCGACCGCGGAGAACTGCGGGCGGCCCACGCCGGTCATCATCCGGGTCGTGCACATCGCGCCCGGCCCGACGCCGACCTTGACGACGTCGGCGCCGGCCTGGATCAGGTCGCGCGTGCCTTCCGCGGTGACGACGTTCCCGGCGACCACCGGGACCTGCGGCGACACCGACCGGACGGCCTTCAGCGCGGCGATCATCTTCTCCTGGTGGCCGTGCGCGGTGTCGACGACGAGCACGTCGACGCCCGCCTTCAGGACGGCGTCGGCCTTCGCCGCGACGTCGCCGTTGACGCCGATCGCGGCCGCGACGCGCAGCTTGCCGTCGGCGTCGACGGCCGGGGTGTAGATGTCCGCGCGCAGCGCCCCGACGGCGGTCAGCACGCCCGCGAGGCGGCCCTCGGCGTCCAGGCCCAGCGCCAAGTTCGCGCCGTGGCTGTGCAGCTGCTCGAAGACCTCGCGCGACGGCGTGGTCAGCGGCACCGCGACGGCCGCGGGCTGCGCGACATCGGCGAGCCGCGCGAAGCGGTCGACGCCCGCGCAGGCCGCTTCGTCGACGATGCCGACCGGGCGGCCTTCGCCGTCGACGACCACGACGGCGCCGTGGGCGCGCTTGTGGACCAGGTTGAGCGCGTCGGCGACGGCGTCACCGCCGGTCAGCACCAGCGGCGTGTCCCACACGGTGTGCCTGCTCTTCACCCAGCCGACGATCTCCGCGACGGCTTCGGTGTCCACGTCTTGGGGGAGAACGACCAGCCCGCCGCGGCGGGCGACGGTCTCGGCCATCCGGCGGCCGGCGACCGCGGTCATGTTGGCCACGACGATCGGGATGGTGGCGCCGGTGCCGTCCGCGGTGGCGAGGTCGACGTCGAAGCGGGACTCCACGTCCGAACGGTTCGGCAGCAGGAACACGTCGTCGTAGGTCAGGTCGTGGGCGGGCCGGTGGCCGTCGAGGAAACGCACGAGTCACCAGACTACCTGCCGGGCCCGTGGCAGGATCTGAGGGTATGAGCCGCCGCGACCGGGACGCCGAAGGACGGGCACGCAACGCACGGCCGCGAGACGGCCTCGGCCGGCCGCTGCCGTACGGCGCCGACGGCGTCGAGCGCCAGCCCGAAGGCATCGAGCGAACCCCGGCGCAAACGCTTGCGGAGGCCCAGCGGCTGCTCGACGACGGCAAGCCGTTCCACGCGCACGAAGTCTTCGAGGACGCGTGGAAGACGACCGACGGCCCGGACCGTGAACTGTGGCGAGGGCTGGCCCAGCTGGCGGTGGGGCTGACGCACGCGGCGCGCGGCAACAACGTCGGCGCGGTGTCGTTGCTGGAGCGCGGGGCGGCGAACATCGAGCCGTTCCGGAGCGAGCCGCCGCACGGAATCGACGTCGCCGGCCTGCAGCGGTGGGCGCTCACGCTGGCGGAAGAGGCGAAGCGGCGGGTCCGGGTGTCGCCGAGCGCGCCGCGGCTGACGTGCTGACCGCGGTCGGGGCCGCGGGCATCGCCGCGGTGGCGTCGCTGGTCGGCGTGACGCTCGGCGCACTGCTCGAACCCCTGAAGCTCAACGCGGCCCGGCGCGCGAAGCTACGCCAGAACCGCGCCGACCGCTGTGGCCAGTTCATCGAGGCCGCGGCCCGGGCACGACAGCACCTCGTCAGCCTCAACGTCCTGCACCGCCGGCGGAAAAACGGCGAAGCCGTCGAGCCGGCGGACTACGAAGACGAGTACTACAAGGCGCGCGCGGAAATGCGCTCGTTGCTCGGGCTGCTGGTGATGAGCGGGCCGGACGAGCTGGTCGACGCGGCCAAGGACGTGCGCAAGAAGGAGATGGAGCTGCACCACGTGCGACACGAGCTCGACGAAGGCGAGTTCGACCGGAGCCAGCTGCCGCCGGTCGTGCGGCACGCCGTGACCGCGGCGGACCGGGCGATCGAGGAGTTCGCCCTCGTCGCCCGGAAGCACACCTCCTAAGCCGCGGCCCAGCCGCTCGACGCCGTCTTCTCCGCACCGAGCGTCGTGCCTTCGCCGTGGCCCGTGTGGACCTTCGTCGCCTCCGGGAGCGTGAACAGCTTCTCCCGGATGGACTTCACGATGGTCGGGTAGTCCGAATAGGACCGTCCGGTGGCGCCGGGGCCGCCGTGGAACAGCGTGTCGCCGGTGAACAGCACCCCCAGCTCCTCCGCGTACAGGCACACCGCGCCCGGCGCGTGCCCCGGCGTGTGGATCACCCGCAGCGCCGTGCCCGCGATCGTGATCGTCTGGCCGTCCTCCAGCTCGCCGTCCGGCGCGCGGTCCGGGTGGGTCTGGTCCCAGAGGACGCGGTCGTCGGGGTGCAGCAGGATCGGCGCGCCGGTGGCCGCGGCGAGCTCCGGGGCGGCGTTGACGTGGTCGTTGTGCGCGTGGGTGCAGACGATCGCGGCCAGCTTCCGGTCACCGACGACGTTCTCGATCGCCTTCGCGTCGTGCGCCGCGTCGATGACGATCACCGCCGTGTCGTCGCCCACGATCCACACGTTGTTGTCGACGTCCCAGCTGCCCCCGTCGAGCTGGAAGGTTCCGGACGTCACCAGGTTCTGCACGATCGCCGTCATGACGGCGACCCTAACGGTCATTCGGCGGGTAGATGACATACCGACGGTATGCTACTCTCGCGTCACCTTACTTCGAGTAAGTTCGAGAGGTGACGCGATGACCCTCCTGGCCGAACCGCTGAAGCTGCGCTGCGGCGCCGTGCTGCCGAACCGCCTGGCCAAGTCGGCGCTGAGCGAGCAGCTCGGCGACCGGCGCAACGCCCCGACGCGCGAGCTGCACGAGCTGTACCGCACCTGGGCGCGCGGCGGTGCCGGGACGCTGATCACGGGCAACGTCATGGTCGACCCGGCCGCGCTCGGCGAGCCGCGCAACGTCACGGCGACCGCGGACCCGGCCGGCTTCCGGGCGTGGGCCCGCGCGGTCGAGGGCACCGACACGCGGCTGTGGGTGCAGCTCAACCACCCCGGGCGCCAGAGCCCGCGGTACCTCTCGCGCGAGCCGGTCGCGCCGTCCGCCGTGCCCTTCGGCAGCCGGGGCATCCGCACCGCCTTCGCCGCGCCGCGCGCGTTGACCGGTGACGAGATCGAAGCGATCATCGAGCGCTTCGCCGCCGCGGCGCGGACGTTCGTCGACGCCGGCTTCCACGGCGTCCAGATCCACGGCGCCCACGGCTACCTCGTGTCGCAGTTCCTCTCACCGCTGACGAACCTCCGCACGGACGCCTGGGGCGGCGACGCGGTACGCCGTCGGCGGTTCCTGCTGGAGGTCGTGCGGCGGGTGCGGGCGGCCGTCGGCGACGACGTCCCGGTGGCGGTCAAGCTGAACAGCGCGGACTTCCAGCGCGGCGGCTTCACCGAGGAGGAGTCCCTGGAGGTCGTGCGCGAACTCGGCGATACCGGCGTCGACCTGCTGGAAGTGTCCGGCGGCACGTACGAGAAGGCCGCGATGATGGGCTCCGGACGCGCGAGCACGCAGGCACGCGAAGCGTACTTCCTGGACTACGCGGCGAAGGCGCGTTCGGTGTCCGACGTGGCGTTGATGGTCACCGGCGGCTTCGCGACGGCGGAGGGGATGGCGGAGGCGCTGCGCTCGGGCGCGCTGGACGTCGTCGGGCTCGGCCGGCCGCTGATCGTCGACCCGGGGTTGCCGGCGCGGCTGCTCGACGGCGAAGACGCCCGCGCGGAGCGGCTTTGCCCGAAGACCGGCGTCCGGCTGGCCGACAGCCTGCTGGAGATCCAGTGGCACACCCGGCAGCTGCACCGGATCGCGGCGGGCAAGCCGGTCGACCGGCGCGGCGCGCTGCCGACGCTGGTCCAGGCCGGGCTGAGCGACGGGCTCAACGCGTTCCGTCGGGTGCGGGCGTGAGCCGGCGGTCGTAGAGGAACGCGCCCGCGGCGAGCGCCGTGAAGAACAGCCCGATGAAGACGCAGTTGAGCGCGACCTGGCCGTAGCCGAGCGCGCCGGCGTCGACGAACGGGTACGGGTAGAAGCCGGTGACCGCGCCGCGCGGCAGGGTGAAGGCGAGCCAGGCCAGCGGGTAGAGCAGCGACCACCCGACGGTGGCCCAGGTCAGCACGCCGCGCGGCGCCGCGAGGAGCCAGCCGAGGACGAACAGGATCGGCGTGACCTTGTGCAGCATGGTGTCGGAGAACAGCGAGAGACCGTGCAGCTCGTACAGGCCGGCGAGGGCGACCTGGTAGACGATGCCGGTCACGATGATGCCGACGAGCGCGTCGAGCCAGAGCACGGTGAACAGCCTGCCGCGGGCCAAGCCGAGCGCGACCAGCGCGGACGTGATCGCGACCAGCAGGTTCGAGTCGATGGTGAAGAAGCAGAGCAGGTTCGCGACCCGGCCGCCCGGATCGGTGGCGGTGGCGACGACCTGGCTGACGAGGCCGGTCAGCGCGACCACGGCGGTAACCGCGAACCAGGCGCGGGTGAGCATCTCGCTGCGCATTTCCGGAGCTTAGCTCCACTGTGGACGAACCGGCCGGGATCACTCGATCGAGGCGCGCCGGTCACCCGGTTCCTGCCGGCGGCGCCCCGGTGCCGGCCGGCACCGGGACGCGCGGTCGTCAAGCCGAGACGAGGGCGTCCCGGAGGGTGGTGAACGCCTCGTACTCTTCCTTCTGGTCGACCGGCAGCTGGTAACTGGCGGCGAGCAGCTTCGGCACGGAGGGGATGATGCTGAGCCGGAAGGTCCGGCCGTCCGTCGTCTTGATCACGAACCGGCCCTGCAGGTCACGCTTCTTGACCGACGCGCGGTTGGCGTCCGTGATGGTCAGCGGGGTGCCCGCGGTGATCGTGCCGTTCTTTTCGTCGAGCGGGACGATGACGAGATCGGTCTGCCCCGGCCGGAAACCCACCGCGAAATTGCTGACGGTGGTGGTGCGGAAAACGATGAAGTTCTTTTGTTTGATTTCCGCGGCGTACACCTTCGTGTAGCTCGTCCCGTCGGCGACGGCCGCGTCGAAAGCGGCGTGGATGGCCGCCTTCATGTGTTCCTTGCTTGCCACTTGTACTCCTCCATGACCGCTCGGGGAGGTGAGCGGGACTTTGCGAGGAGCAGCATCGTAGCGGCGGCGGGCATCCCCTTCTGTGGGGAAAAATCTCGACATGATCATGCGTCGAACAAACCGAACTCCGCCGTTTCCGGTGAATTGTCAGCGCAGCGCTTTCACCACGCGACGCCGTCCTGGCTGTTGTCGCCTTCGACGACGTCGACGATGCCCGCCTTCGGGCCCGCCGGGCCCAGCTTCGTGTACAGCGCCGGGTCGATGTGGCCGAGCTGCCGTGCTCGGCCTGCACCGCGGGCGCGAGCACGCCGGCGAACGACTGCGCGACCGCCGAGAAGTGGTGCTTCGACGGCTGGTGCCCGGCATCCGGCGTGCTCGGCACGGGCGAGGCACCGGCGGCCGGCGGGCGCACCATCGCCTTTCGTCGTCAGCTCCCTTCCGAACGGTCGCCGTGCAGCAGGCCGCGGACGGTGTCGATCGTGTCCGCCTCGGCCGGGTCCTTGTCCGGGCGGTAGCGGACCACCCGCGCGAACCGCAGCGCCAGGCCGCCGGGGTAGCGCGTCGAAACCTGGGCGCTGTCCAGCTCGATCTCCACGACGACCTCCGGCCGGACGTACACCGTCCAGTCGTCGCGGTGGGTCTCGATCTCCTGGAACGTCCTCGTCTGCCACGCCAGCAGCTCGTCGGTCATGCCCTTGAACGTCTTGCCCACCATGATCGGCGGGCCCCCGTCCGGATCGCGGGCGCCCAGGTGCAGGTTCGACAGCGTGCCCGTGCGGCGGCCGTGGCCCCACTCCGCCGCGAGCACCACCAGGTCGATCGTGTGCACCGGCTTGACCTTCAGCCACGCGCGCCCGCGCCGCCCGGCCGCGTACGGCGACGCCAGGTCCTTGACCATCACCCCTTCGTGGCCGGCCTCCATCGCCGCCTCCAGTACCGCGGCCGCCCCCGCCACCCCCACCTCGCCGGGGATCACGTGCGCCCCCGCGACCTTGCGCAGCGCCGCGTTGCGCTCGGACAGCGGCGCGTCCAGCAGGTCGACGCCGTCGAGGTGCAGGCAGTCGAAGAAGTACGGCCGCAGCAGCAGTGCCTTGACCTGCTCCTCGCGCGTGCTGCCGAACCGGCTCATCGTGTCCTGGAACGGCCGCGGGCGCCCCGCGTCGGTCAGCGCGAGCGTCTCGCCGTCCAGCACCACCGACTCGCACGGCAGCGCCCGCACGAGTTCGACCAGCTCCTGGACGCTCCCGGTGATCTCGCGCAGCGTCCGCGTCCAGACGTGGACCTCGTCACCCTGGCGGTGCACCTGGATCCGGGCACCGTCCATCTTGTACTCGACGATCGCCTCGGCGTGCTCGGCGACGGCCTCGTCGAGCGACTCCGCCGGCGACGCCAGCATCGGCTTGATCGGCGTGCCCAGCGTCAGCCGGAACTCCGCCAGCGCGGCCCGCCCGCCGGTCATCGCCGCGACCCCGGTGACGCCCAGCTTCCCGGACAGCATGAACGCGCGCCGCACGTCCTCGGCCGGCACCTCGGCCGCCGCCGCGACCGCGTCGACCATCACGCCTTCCAGCGCGCCCTGCCGCAGTTCGCCGGTGACCAGCCGGAACATGAACTGCTGCTCGTCCTTCGTGAGCCGTTCGAACAACGCCCGCAGGACCTCCTGGCGCCGGGTCGCGGAGCCCGTGCCCGCCGCGACGCCGGCCGCCGCGGTGAGCGCCGCGTCGACCTCGGCCACCGTGACGACGGGTTCCGGCGCCGCACCCGCGCCCAGCCCGGCCAGAGTGCGCCAGCCCGCGCCCAGCCGGTCCTGCGCAGTCTGCCCGGTCAGGTACGCGATCACCACGGGCAGCTCGCCGACCTCGGCGGCGCGCAGCACTTCGGCCAGGAGGGCGATCTTCGCCTTCCTGGACCTCGTCGCCGCCAGCTCGGCGGACGCCCGGACCAACTCGCTCAGCAACACCCGGACATCATGACCCGGACCACCGACAATTTCAGGGCGGTCAGATGTCCGGCCTGGTGCAGAGGGGGTCGAGCAGCCCGTCCTTGGCCACGCAAGGGGTGTATCCGGCGTCCTGCAGCTCCGCCCGCGCGGTCGGGCTCGCCAGGTAGTCGAGGAACCGCTTCAGCACGCTCCCGTTCGACGGCACGCCCTTCGTGTACAGGTACTCGACGGTCCAGAACCGGTACCCCGCGTCCACGGTCGTGACGTCGGGGTAGTGGCCGTCGAGCTGCACGATCGTCACCTGCTGGTCGCGGGCGGCCGCGGTTTTGGCCGCCGGGACGTCGGCGTACCCGATCGCGCCCGGCACGGCGCCGACCTCGGTGAGCACCTCGGCGGTCGTGCCGCGCTCGCAGCGGGTCGTCGCCGCGGCCGGGTCGCGTTCGGGCTTGCGGCACGAATCCGACGTCAGCCGGTCCTCCGCGCCGCCGAGCACCTTTTGCTCGAACGTCTTGCGCGTGCCCGACTCCTGCCCGCGTCCGACGATCCCGATCGGCACCGACGGCCCCGGCCGCAGCTGGTCCCAGTTCCGCACGCGCCCGCTGAAGATGTCCTTGACCTGCTGGGTCGTCAGCTTGTCGACACCGGCCGCGCGGTTGACGACCAGGCTGTACACGACCACCGCGACGGCCTTCGCCTCCAGGCCGGGGCCCGCTTCGCCGGACCGGCCGTCGGAGAGCACCGCCAGCTCGTCCTTGCCGGACGCGTCGACCGGGGCGAGCGCCCGGACGCCGGTGACGCTGCCGGTGGCGCGGGTCGTGATGGCCGCGCCGTCGCACTGGCCGTGGTACTCGGCGGCGATGCGGTCGATGATCGGGACGAACGCGCTCGACCCTTCGACCGACAGCTTCCCCGTGGCGCACTGCGCGGAGTCGGCCGGCCGCGACCACGAGACGAGCAGCGTCGCCAGCAAGGCGCCGGTCAGCAGCACCCCGACGGCCGTCGTGACGACCGGCCAGCCGAACCGGCGCTGCTTGCGGTCGTCCTTGATCCGGCCGGCGGCCAGCCGGGCGTGGTGGTCGATCTCCTTGCTGATCTCGCCGTCACCGCCGGACTCGCGCAACACGACGACCAGCTTGAACTTCTCCTTGCGCTTCAGGGAAAGCCGCGCGAGCCGGACGCCGTGCCACTCCGGGGCGTCGGGCGCGGGCACCCCGGCGAGCCGTCTCGGCAGCAGCGCACGCACGCGGGAGAGCTTCGCGCTCTCGACCGGCTGGCTTTCGCGGGTGAAGAACTCGAGGCCTTCGCGGACGTGCTGGCGCAGGCCGTCGTCGGTGGCGTCCGACACCCGCGCGTCCCAGACGATCCGGCTGCCGAAGGTGAACGACAGCGGGATCTCGAAGTCACCCGGCGCGATGTCGAACCCGCCGGTGTTGTGGATCCGGATCACGACGACGCTCATCCGGCTCAGCAGCCGCGCGGTCCGCTCCAGCTGCGGGTCGGCCTGCGCGGAGCCGTTCTCGCCGTCGTGCAGGTCGATCGGGGACAGCCCGATCTTCGAGTTGTAGAGCACCCGGAACGTCAGCCGGCGCCGCCGGATGAAGTAGCGGTCGACGACCGGCGCGGCCATCGCGACCAGCGCGGCGATGCCGAGCACGAGGCTGCCCGAGTCCGAGCTGAGGATCTCGGCGAGGGACTGCATGGTCGCGCCGACACCCACCGTGCTGCTCCTCTGCCCCCGGCTCCCCAGGTAGAGCAGCGTAGGCAGGCCTCAGCCGGCGTGGGGTTGCGACGACCGAGTGTTCACCGGCCGTTCATCGGTGGCGATCCAGCTGGCCAGCAGGCCCAGCGCGCGTTCGGTCTCCGACCCCGGTTCGGCGTGGTAGACGACCATGCCCTGGTCGGGGTCCTGGGGCAGCCGCAGCGTCTCGTAGCGCAGCCGCAGCTCGCCGACGACGGGGTTGCTCAGCACCTTCCACCCCTGCGCCTTCTCCCGGACCGCGTGCTCGGCCCACAGCTTCCGGAACTGCTCGCTGGCCAGCGAAAGCTCGCCGATCAGCTGGGCGAACCGCGGGTCGCCGGGGTGCCGTCCGCTTTCCGCGCGCAGGTTCGCGACGAGTTCGCGGCACACGGCGTCGTACTCCGGGTGCAGCTCCTTCGCGCGTTCGTCGGTGAAGACGAGCTTCGGCATGTTGCGCTCTTCGAGGTCGGCGAAGGCGAACGCGACCGCGCCGCCGAGGGCGTTCCAGGCGAGCACGTCCAGGTACCGCCCGAAGACGAACGCGGGCGCCTGGATGGCGTCGAGCAGCTGCTGCAGCTCGGGCCGGACCCGCTGCGGCGCGCGCTCGTCCCGGCGCTTCGGCGCGGCGAGGTTGCGCAGGTAGGACTCTTCGCCTGCGTTGAGCCGCAGCGCGCGGGCCAGCGCGTCGAGGACCGCGTCCGACACGTTCTTCGCGCGGCCCTGCTCCAGCCGCGTGTAGTAGTCGACGCTGATCCCGGACAGCTGCGCGAGTTCTTCCCGGCGCAGGCCCTTGACCCGCCGCTGCGTGATCCCGGGCGGCAGGCCCAGGTCCGCGGGGTCCAGTGCGGCGCGGCGCGCCTTCAGGAAGGCGCCCAGCTCGGCTGCGTCACTCATGCCTCCAGTATCCCCGGCTCGGCGTTCCCCGCCTGGTACTGGCAGACCCAGGTCGAGCGTGACCTGGTCCGGTGGTGGTCCCGCCAGCAGGGTGGAGCCCATGGAACGACGAATTCTGGGCGGTACGGGCATCTCGGTCAGCGAGTACGCGTTCGGCGCGATGATGCTGGGCAAGTGGGGCAACCCCGATCACGAAGAGGGCGTCCGGATGCTGCACACGGCGCTCGACGCGGGCGTCAACTTCTGGGACACCGCGGACATGTACTCCGACGGCGAGAACGAGCAGATCGTCGGCAAGGCGCTCAAGGGCCGCCGCGACGAGGTCGTGCTCGCGACCAAGGCCTTCTTCCCGATGGGGGCGGACCCCAACCAGGGTGGGCTCTCCCGGCGCTGGCTGACCCGCGCGCTGGAGGACAGCCTGCGCCGCCTCGACACCGACTACATCGACCTCTACCAGGTCCACCGGCCCGATCCCACGACCGACATCGAGGAAACGCTTTCGGCGCTGACGGACTTCGTGCGCGCCGGCAAGGCCCGCGCGATCGGGTCGTCGGACTTCCCGGCCGAGCAGATCGTGGAAGCCCAGTGGGTGGCGGAAAAGCGCGGCTTGGCACGGTTCCGCGCCGAGCAGCCGCCGTACTCGATCTTCAACCGGGCGATCGAGGCGGCGGTGCTGCCGACGGCGCGGAAGTACGGCATGGGTGTGCTGACGTGGAGCCCGCTGGCCAGCGGCTGGCTGTCGGGCAAGTACGTGAAACCGTCCGATGTGGACCTGTCCGATGGGCGCCGGACCCTGCAGGCGCACAAGTTCGACCCGGCCCTGCCGGAGAACGCGGTCAAGTTCGAGGCGATCGCGCGGCTGAAGAAGATCGCGGACGACCTGGGCCGCCCGATGACCCACCTGGCGACGGCGTTCGTCCGCGCCCACCCGGCCGTGACGTCGGCGATCATCGGCCCGCGGACCCCGCAGCAGCTCGCCGACCTGCTCGCCGGCGCGGACCTCGTTCTCGACGACGAGGTGCTGGACCGGATCGACGAGATCGTCCCACCGGGCACGGACCTGAACCCGGCCGAGAAGGACTACACCCCGCCGACGCTGGCGGACCAGCGCCTGCGCCGGCGGTAGCGGGTCACTTGCCGCCGCGGGCCATGCGGAGGACGTCGAGCGCTTCGTCGAGCTGCTCCTCCGTGAGCTTTCCCTCGCGAACGTACCCGCGCTCGATGACGACCTCGCGGATCGTCTTCAGCTCCTTGAGCGCCTGCTTCGCGACCGCGGCCGCCTCTTCGTAGCCGATGTACTTGTTCAACGGCGTCACGATCGACGGCGAGCCCTCGGCGTAGGTGCGCGTGCGCTCGGTGTTCACCGTGATGCCCGCGAACACCTTGTCCGCCAGCAGCCGTGACACCGCGGCGAGCAGGCGCGCCGACTCGAGGACGTTCCGCGCGATCACCGGCAGGTTGACGTTGAGCTGGAAGTTGCCGGCCGCGCCGGCGAAGGCGACGGCCGCGTCGTTGCCGATCACCTGCGCGACCACCTGCAGCGTCGCCTCCGGGATCACCGGGTTCACCTTGCCCGGCATGATCGACGAGCCCGGCTGCAGGTCCGGCAGCGCCAGCTCGGCGAGGCCGGTGCGCGGGCCGGAACCGAGCCAGCGCAGGTCGTTCGCGATCTTGTTGAGCGACACCGCGATCGTGCGCAGGTGGCCGGACGTCTCGACGACGCTGTCCTGCGTCGCCTGCGCCTCGAAGTGGTCGCGGGCCTCCGTCAGCGGCAGCCCGGTCACGGTGGCGAGTTCCGCGGCGACCGACGAGCCGAAGCCGTCCGGCGCGTTCAGGCCCGACCCGACGGCGGTGCCGCCGATCGGCAGCTCGCCGAGGCGCGGCAGGCCCGACTTCAGCCGCTCGACGCCGAACCGGATCTGCGACGCCCACGCGCCGGCCTCCTGGCCGAGCGTGATCGGCACGGCGTCCATCAGGTGCGTGCGGCCGGACTTCACGACGTCGGCCCATTCCGCGGCGCGCACCTCGATGGCGCCGGCCAGGTACTCGAGCGCCGGGATGACGTCCTTGGTGACGGCTTCGGTGGCGGCGACGTGGATCGTCGTCGGGAAGGTGTCGTTCGACGACTGCGACGCGTTGACGTGGTCGTTCGGGTGCACGTCCCGGCCGAGCGCGCGCGAAGCCAGCGTCGCGATGACCTCGTTGGCGTTCATGTTCGACGACGTCCCGGAGCCGGTCTGGAAGACGTCGATGGGGAAGTGCGCGTCGTGGGCGCCCTCGGCGACCTCGTCGGCGGCGGCCGCGATGGCGTTCGCGACGTCGGCGTCGAGCACCCCCAGCTTGAGGTTGACGCGCGCGGCGGCGGCCTTGAGCAGGCCGAGCGCGCGGATCTGGGCGCGCTCCAGGCCCCGGCCGGAAATGGGGAAGTTCTCGACGGCCCGCTGGGTCTGCGCGCGGTAGAGCGCGTCGGCAGGCACGCGGACCTCGCCCATGGTGTCGTGTTCGATCCGGAATTCCTGGTCAGCCATACCCCCGATTCTGGACCTCTTCGCCGGTCCCCGCGTGGTGGCGTTGCGCACCCCCGGCCTCTTTGTATACGTTGGATACAAAGGAGGTCGCCGATGAACTCGGTGTACGAAGACGTGCGCGGCCTGATCGTGCTCGGGACTTACCCGGCGGGGCGGGCGGTGACCGAGCAGGAGCTGTGCGACCGGCTCGGCGTCAGCCGCACGCCGGTGCGGGAAGCGCTGCGCCGCCTGGAAAGCGACGGTCTGGTCGAGCCGGCCCGCCGCGGCGTGACGGTGGTCGAGCTGGACCCGAAAGCCCTGCGGGACGCCTACCGCGTGCGCGCCGCGCTGGAGGGGCTGACCGCGGAGCTGGCGGCGGAACGCCAGCGGTCGGGTGAACTCGCGCCGGCCGATCTCGCCCGCCTCGGCGCCCTCGCCGACGACGCCGACCGGGCGACCCGAAGCGGCGACCTCGCCGAAGGCGTCCGGCACAACCGGGCGTTCCACCGCCACATCGCGGCGCTCGCCGACAACCCGCCCGCGGCCGAGGCGCTGGACCGGCTCTGGGACCGGATCACCGTCTCGACCCGGGCCTCGCTCGCCGCGCCCGCGCGGACCGGCCAGGTCGAGGAGGAGCACCGGCAGCTGGTCGCCGCCATCGCCGACGGGCGGCCCGAAGACGCCGCCGCCCTCGCCCGAGCCCATGTCCTCTCGACGATGCACACACTGGAAGGAACCGGGAAATGAGCCGGGAACACCACTACGAAGTGACCGTGCGCTGGACCGGCGAGACCGCGCACTACCGCGGTTACGTCCGCGACCACGACGTCGAGGCGGCGGGCAAGCCGACGCTGGCGGCGAGCGCCGACCCGGCGTTCCTGGGTTCCGCCGACCGCTGGAACCCCGAAGACCTGCTCGTCGCGACGCTGTCGCAGTGCCACATGCTGACGTACTTGTCCGTGTGCGCGCGGACGGGCGTGGTGGTGACCGGGTACGTCGACCGCGCGAGCGGGGTGATGCGGGAGGACGGCGCCCACGGCGGTCGCTTCACCGAAGTCGTCCTGCGCCCGGAGGTGACGGTGGCCGAGGAAGGCATGCGCGAGAAGGCGATCGCGCTGCACCACGACGCCCACGAACAGTGCTTCATCGCGAACTCGGTGAACTTCCCGGTGCGGCACGAGCCCGTCGTGCGGTAGCCCGCCGATCGTGTACGCGGCTGTACACCACACCTACTCGCTGGTAGGTTACGGCGATCCGCGTGATCCACTTCATGATTCAAAGGGGAGTCATGATCGCTCGCTCAGCCGCGCTCGCCGCCGTGCTCGCGCTCACCCTCGCCGCCGCGCCGGCGAGTCCCGCCTTCGCGGCGGCCGATTCCTTCTACTCCTACGACGGCAGCGCACCGCTGTCGTCGTACGCACCCGGGACGGTCCTCAAGACCCGGACGCTGAACTACCACGTCGTCGGTCTCCCGACGCCGGTGCAGGCCGTCCAGCTGCTCTACCGCACCACCGACGCGCAGGGCCGCCCGGCCGCCAACGTCACCTCGGTCGTCCGCAGCATCACCGGCGACCGCACGAAAGCCGTGTCGTACCAGTCGGCCTACGACTCGCTCGACCCCGCCGACGCGCCGTCGCGGGCGATCGCCGGCGACGTCACCCTCGGCGGGCTCCTGCCCAACGCCGAGTCGCTGCTGCTCCTGCCGTCGCTCCTGCAGGGCTACAACGTCGTCGTGCCCGACACCGAGGGGCAGACCGCGGACTTCGCCGCGGGCCCGGAGTACGGGACGACCACGCTCGACTCGATCCGCGCCGCGACCAGCTCGGCCGCGACGGGGATGACCAAGAGCACGAAGTTCGGGCTTCTCGGCTACTCGGGCGGCGCGATCGCGACGGGCTGGGCGGCCGCGCTGGCGCCGAGCTACGCCCCCGACGTCAACGCGAACCTCGTCGGCTTCACCGAAGGCGGCGTGCTCGTCGACCCCGCGCACAACCTGAAGTACGTGAGCGGCAGCCCGGTCTGGTCCGGCGTCATCCCGATGGCGCTGATCGGCGTCGCGCGCGGCTTCGGCATCGACCTGCGGCCATACGCGAGCGAGTACGGGCTCAAGGTGCTCGACGAGCTGGAGCACGCGTCGATCATCACCGCGCTGGGCCGGTACCCCGGGCTGACGTGGCAGAAGATCGCGAAGCCCGAGTACGCGAACCCGAACTCGGTACCGCCGTTCGTCGAATCCGTGAACAAGGTCAACATCGGCTCCGCGCCCACGCCGTCCGTGCCGGGTTTCATCGCGCAGGGCAACGCCGGGTTCCTCGAAGGCACCACGAGCAACCTCCCCGGCATCGGCACCGGCGACGGCGTGATGGTGGCCGGCGACGTGCGCGCGCTGGCCCGCCAGTACTGCGCCACCGGCAACCGGTCGATCGAGTACCAGCAGTACGACCTGCTCAGCCACGTCGGCGGCCTGGCCGCGTGGGCCCCCGCGGCGATCGGCTGGCTGGCCGACCGGTTCGCGGGCCGGGCGGCGCCGTCGAGCTGCGGGCAGATCCCGGCGGGCAACTCGCTGGAGCCCGAACAGCCCGCCTGACCCCCTCGGCGGACCGGTCGCCGGGGCCGGTCCGCCGGGTACGGTTCCGCGATGCAGACCCGTTTCCCCAAAGGGCCGCACGGCCTCAGCCGGGAAGAAGTGGCCGGGGCGCAGCGCGCCCGGCTGATCGAAGCGGTACTGGCCAACGTCGGCGAACGCGGGTACGCGGCCACGACGGTCGGCCACGTCACGGCGTCCGCCGGCGTCTCGCGCACGTCGTTCTACGAGCAGTTCACCGGCAAGCAGGCCGCGTTCCTGGCCGCCTACCGATCGGCGACGGGGGAGTTCCTCGACCGGGGCGTCGCGGTGGCGGCCGAGGCGCCGACGCCGTCGGACGCCGTGGCCGCGTGCGGTGACTTCGTCGTCGGCTACGCGCGCCGCCGTCCGGTGCTGACCCGCGCGGTCCTCCTGGAGATCTACGCCCTCGGCGACGCGGGTCTCGAAGCGCGCGAAGAAGTGCTGCGCGCGGGTGAGGCCGTGTTCGACCGGACGGCGGCGTGGTTGCGCACCACGGACCCGAAGCTGCCGCTGCCGCCGTCGTTCACCGCGCGGACCGTCGTCGCCGCGACGATCGAGCTGCTCACCCAGGCCATCTGGCTCGACACCGTCGAGGCCTACGACCGCGCCCGCGAAGCCATCCGGCACACGTGGCTGCTCGGCCTGTTCGGGCACCGGAACGTCCCTGGCTCCGGCTAGGATCGAGTGTGTTCTCGATCACCGCCATCCACCACTGGCTGGAGCGAGCATGACTGAAGTTCCTGGGGACTCGTACGACCTCGTCATCATCGGCGCGGGCCCGACCGGCCTGTTCGCCGCCTACTACGCCGGGTTCCGCGGCCTTTCGATGGCGGTGGTCGACTCGCTGCCCGAGCCCGGCGGGCAGGTCACCGCGATGTACCCGGAGAAGATGATCTACGACGTCGGCGGGTTCGCCGAGGTCCGCGGCCGCGACCTGATCGACGGCCTGGTGAAGCAGGCCGCGCCGTTCGCGCCGACGTACCTGCTGGGGCGCAAGGCCGAGAAGCTCGAAACCGTGGGCGACGGCGTCGAGCTGACCCTCGACGGCGGCGAGACCCTGCGTGCGGGCGCCGTGCTGATCACCGCGGGCATCGGCGAGTTCACGCCGCGTCCCTTGCCCGCCGGCGACGGCTGGCTCGGCCGCGGCATGGTCCACTTCGTCCCGTCGCTGCAGGCGCACGCGGGCCAGCACGTCGTGGTCGTCGGCGGCGGCGACTCGGCGTTCGACTGGATCCTCGCCCTGCACCCGGTCGCGGCGAGTGTGACGCTCGTGCACCGCCGCGCCAAGTTCCGCGCCGCGGAGTCGATCGTGCGGCAGGCGCGTGAGCTCGGCACCCGGATCATCACCGACGCCGAAGTCACGCGGTTCGTCGAAGCGGCCGACGGCTCGCTCGAAGCGGTCGACGTCTCGGTCAAGGGCGCCGGCGACGAGCGGCTGCCGGCCAACGCCGTCGTCGCGGCGCTCGGGTTCACCGCCGACCTCGGGCCGATCGAGAGCTGGGGCCTGGAGATCGACCACCGCGCCATCGCCGTCGACACGACGATGGCGACCGCGCGGGAGCGCGTCTACGCCGCGGGCGACGTCGCCGCGTACCCGGGGAAGGTGAAGCTGATCGCGACCGGCTTCGGCGAGGCGGCGACGGCCGTCAACAACATCGCCGTCGCGCTCGACCCGGACGCGCACCTGTTCCCGGGCCACTCGAGCAACGCCGAATAGTCAGGCCTTCGTCTTCTCCGCGATCCACGGCGCGTACGCGACGACGGACGTGTAGATCGACGGCGCCGTCGCGCACTGCGGGTCGTTGTTGCCCGGCCGGCTCGTGACGCCGACGAGCAGCCAGTGGTCGCCGTCGCGGACGATCTCGGGGCCGCCGGAGTCGCCGAAGCACGCCCCGGCCTTGCCGCCGGGGTTGTCCGTGCACAGCTCGGCGGTGCCGTCGAACCCCGACGTGCACTTCGCGCCCTCGACGATGTGCGTGTCGAGCTGCTGCAGGTTCGTCGGGATCGCGCCGCAGTTGACCTTCGGGCACGTCTGGCCCCAGCCGAGGATCCGGGTCGCGGTGCCGGGCGACGCGGCCGTCGCGAGTCCGATCGGAGCCGTCTTGGCCGGTGTCGCCAGCCGCAGCAGCGCGATGTCGCCCGCCGGTTTCTGCGTGTCGAACGCCGGGTTCACGACGATGTCCGCGACCTGGCCGACCTCACCGCCCTGGCCGACGTCGTTGGTGCCCGCCCGCAGGGAGATCGCGGACGGGGCCTTGTCGAACGCGCAGTGCGCCGCGGTGACCACCCAGCCGGGGGCGATCAGCGCGCCGGCGCAGAACAGCTTGCCCGTCGAGGTGTGCAGCGAGACCGCGAACGGGTACGGCTGGTCCGCGTCGCCGCCCCCGACGATGGCGGGGCCGGCCGACGCGGTACCGGGGACCAGGGCGAACACCAGGACCAGCAGGACCAGCAATCGCCTGGGCACGGAACTCCTTACGGCAGCGGGGGAACGACGTCGTCGGCGGGCGCGTCCAGGTGGCCGTCGAAGTTGACCGAGGAGTACGCCCGCAGCTTGTTGAGCCGGTGGTAGCCGTCGATCATTCTGACGGTCCCGGACTTGGACCGCATCACGATGGACTGCGTCGTCGCGCCGCCCTCGCGGTAGTGGACGCCGCGCAGCAGGTCGCCGTCGGTGACGCCGGTGGCGCAGAAGAAGACGTTGTCGCCGCGCACGAGGTCGTCGTTGAGCAGGACGCGGTCGAGGTCGTGCCCGGCGGCGAGGGCCTTCTCGCGCTCGGCGTCGTCCTTCGGCCACAGCCGGCCCTGCAGCTCGCCGCCGAGGCACTTCATCGCGCAGGCCGCGATGATGCCCTCGGGCGTGCCGCCGATGCCGATCAGCATGTCGACACCGGTGGTCGGGCGGGCCGCGGCGATCGCGCCCGCGACGTCGCCGTCGGAGATGAACCGGATCCGCGCGCCGGCGTCGCGGACCTCCTTGATGATCTGCTCGTGGCGCGGGCGGTCGAGGATGCACACGGTGACGTCGCCGACGCTGCTGTTCTTCGCCTTGGCGACCCGGCGGATGTTCTCCGCGATCGGCGCGCCGAGCTCCACCTTGCCCGCCGCCTCCGGCCCGACGGCCAGCTTCTCCATGTAGAACACCGCGGAGGGGTCGAACATCGCGCCGCGCTCGGCGACGGCGAGCACCGCGAGGGCGTTCGGCATGCCCTTGGCCATCAGGGTGGTGCCGTCGACCGGGTCGACGGCGACGTCGCAGTCCGGCCCGTCACCGTTGCCGACCTCTTCGCCGTTGAACAGCATGGGCGCTTCGTCCTTCTCGCCCTCGCCGATCACCACGACCCCGCGCATCGACACCGTCG
The DNA here is from genome assembly GCF_040675005.1 of Amycolatopsis sp. NPDC049691. Classification (NCBI taxonomy): domain Bacteria; kingdom Bacillati; phylum Actinomycetota; class Actinomycetes; order Pseudonocardiales; family Pseudonocardiaceae; genus Amycolatopsis; species Amycolatopsis sp. NPDC049691. The sequence goes on along the minus strand of NZ_JBFANX010000006.1, from coordinate 359,224 downwards.
AGACGAGCTGGCGCATCGCGTCGACGGCCGCGCCGTCGCCGCCGATCTTGTCGCCGCGGCCGACCCAGCGGCCGGCGGCCATGGCGGCGGCTTCGGTGACCCGGACCAGCTCCATCGCGAGGTTGCGGTCGGGCGCTTCACGACGACTCTCTGCGGCGGACATCATTGCCTCCCGGATGCTGGAACTGGCGGGTCAACAGTCTGTCAGATACCCGCGCTGATTCCAGATACCGTCGGCATGGCCTACCTCACTGCTCGGAGTCGTCCTCCACGGACGCCAACGCAGCCTCGATCCGCTCGCGGGCGCCTTCGAGGTGGCGCTCACAGACCTTCGCGAGCTTCTCGCCCTTCTCCCACAACGCGAGCGACTGCTCGAGGGACAGACCACCGGCCTCGAGCTCGCGGACGACCTCGACGAGGCGGTCGCGCGCCTGCTCGTACCCGAGTTCCTCGCTGGCTGCTTCACTCACGCTCGGTGTTCTCCGACCTTCCGGGCTTCCACGCTGTTCGCGCACACTACCGCGCTGGCCATGGCGTGGTCGTACCCGACGAAGGCGAGGGCGAACTCCTGCCCGTCACCGTCCGCGATCGCCTCTTCGAGGTTCTCCTGCGCGCCGGCCACCCGCTTCCGGTGCCCCGCCCCTTCGGCGAACCACCAGCGCGAGCCGACCTGCATCGACGTCGCTTCGGACAGCCGGCGCAGCTGCGGGCCCAGGTCGCGGCGGGCCGCGGTGCCGCAGCCGGCGAGCAGCGCCGTCCAGCACTCGGCGGCGGCCCGGTCGGTGCGCACCGCCTGGTCCAGCAGCGGGCGCGCGCCCAGGCGCCGGGCCGCGTCCACGGTGAGCGGGAGGAACGTCGCTCTCACCCCTGCTCTCCTTCCGCCACCGCGCCGATCGCGCCGTCGCCCACGCGCACGCGCAGGTGGGCACCGGCCTCGACTTCGGAGACGGAGCGGAGTACCTGGAGGTTGCCTTGCTCGTCGAGGAACTGCACGACCGCGTACCCGCGGGCCAGCGTGGCGGCCGGGCCGAGCGCGGTCAGCCGGGCCCGCGCGCTCGCGAGCTCGGCCTGGTCCTTGGCGAGCAGCGTCAGCATGGCGCGGCGCGCGCGTTCGCGGTGGACGTCGACGTCGTCCTGACGGCGCTGGACCGGCCCGAGGGGATCGGCCAGCGACGGGCGGCTGCGGATCTGGTTCAGCAGCCGCGTCTGGGTGTCGACCCAGCCGTGCAGGGCGCGGCGGCCGCGGTCGCGCATCTGCCGGACCCGTTCGGTCTCTTCGCGCAGGTCGGGAACGATGCGCTTGCCGGCGTCGGTCGGCGTGGAACAGCGCAGGTCGGCGACGTAGTCGAGCAGCGGTGTGTCCGGCTCGTGCCCGATCGCGCTGACCACCGGCGTGCCGGCGGCCGACACCGCGCGGCAGAGCGCCTCGTCGGAGAACGGCAGCAGGTCCTCGACGCTGCCGCCGCCGCGGGCGATGACGATGACGTCGATGTCGGGGTCGGCGTCGAAGATCCGCAGCGCGCGCATGACCTGCGGCACGGCCTGCGAGCCCTGCACGGCCGTGTTGAGCACCTTGATCCGGACGTGCGGCCAGCGGCCCTGCGCGTTCGCCAGTACGTCCCGCTCGGCCGCCGACGCGCGGCCGGTGATCAGCCCGACGCCCTTCGGCAGGAACGGGATCGGCCGCTTGCGCTGGGCCGAGAAGAGGCCTTCGGCGGTCAGCAGTTTCTTCAGGCGTTCGATCCGGGCCAGCAGCTCGCCGATGCCGACGGCGCGGATCTGGTCGGCGCGCAGGCTGATCGTGCCGCGGCCGAAGAAGAACGACGGCTTCGCGTGCACGACGACGCTGGCGCCCTCGCGCAGCGGCGGTTCCATCTCGCGGATCAGCCAGTTCGGGCAGGTCACCGACATCGAGACGTCCGCCGACGGGTCACGCAGCGTCAGGAACGCGGTCTGCGTGTTCGGCCGCGAGCTGACCTGCGTGACCTGGCCTTCGACCCACACGCTGCCGAGCCGGTGGATCCAGTCGCCGATCTTGCGCGCGACCGTCCGGACCGGCCAGGGCTTTTCGGCGGTGCTCGGTTCGGTTTCGGTCACTGGCCGTTCTCTTGGCCGTCTTCCCCGGCCCGTTCGGCCTTGCGGGCGTTGGCGATCCGGCGCGAGAGCATCCCGGTGAAGGACGAGCGGTCGGCGTGCGCGCGCTCGTACTCGAGGATGGTCTCGAGCTGTTCGATCGACAGCTGGCGCAGCCGGGCGCGCAGCTGCGGGAGGGTGAGCTGGTCGTAGCCGGTCAGCCCGGCGGGACCCTCGTACCCGGCGGCACTGGTCCGCGGCGTCTCGCTCTTGGTCTTCTTGTCGATCGCGGGCGTGCCGGGCTTGGGCTTGTTGTCCGTTTCCGGCGGCGCGTCGTTCTCGCCGTCGGCGTGGTCCTCGGCGAGCGCGCGTTCCTCTTCGGCCCAGGGATCGCCCAGCTCCGCTTCGAGTTCGGCCGCCGACGGAATGTGACCGTTGATCTCCGAGCGCGGTTCGGGCACGTCGGCGACCGTCGACAGGTTCGGCCGCGGGACGTCGGGCTCGACGTCCTCGTCGAACGTCGCCCAGCTGGGCGTGTCCTCGACGGGGCGCAGGCTGGAGAGGGCGTTGTCGCCCTTGATCGCCAGCTCGGTGACGTGCTGCTGGACGCGCATGGAGGCCTGCAGCACCTGGCTGACCACGGTCACCGGGAGTCCGGCGAGCTGCCGGGGAAGCTCACGAACCCGCTCGGCGGTGGAGACGGCGAGGCCCGCGGCGACCCGGAGGGGGAGCGGGAATGGCTTCATGCGTCCCAGCCTGCCGCATGACCGCCGTCCCTGCCCAACCGGAAGTGCGCAGCGCGTGACGGCTGGCACACTTCCGTAGAGGGACGAAGCTCACCCGAAAGGGACTTCGAGTTCGTCTCGGACCTGCCCGTACCCTGGGTGCCATGAGTTCAGCGAGTCCCGGAATCGAGCCCGCGGGTACCCCGACGATCACCGGAACCGCTTCCGGCAAGCGGGTGCTGCTCGCCAAACCCCGTGGTTACTGCGCCGGCGTCGACCGCGCGGTGATCGCCGTCGAGAAGGCCCTCGAGGTCTACGGCGCCCCGGTGTACGTCCGCAAGGAGATCGTCCACAACAAGCACGTGGTCGAGACCCTGCGCGAGCGCGGCGCGATCTTCGTCGACGAGACGTCCGAGGTGCCCGAGGGCGCGCTGGTGGTGTTCTCCGCCCACGGCGTCTCGCCGATGGTGCACCAGGAGGCGGCCGACCGGAACCTGCGCACGATCGACGCGACCTGCCCCCTGGTGACGAAGGTGCACAAGGAGGTCAACCGGTTCGCGAAGGACGACTACGACATCCTGCTGATCGGCCACGAGGGCCACGAAGAGGTCGAGGGCACCGCCGGCGAGGCGCCCGACAAGGTCCAGCTGGTCGACAAGGCCGAGGACGTCGACAAGGTCCAGGTGCGCGACCCGTCGAAGGTGATCTGGCTGTCCCAGACGACGCTGTCGGTCGACGAGACGATGGAGCGCGTCGACCAGCTCCGCGAGCGCTTCCCGGGGCTGGCGGACCCGCCGAGCGACGACATTTGTTATGCGACGACGAACCGCCAGGTGGCGGTCAAGGCGATGGCCGCGGAGTGCGACCTGGTGCTGGTGGTGGGCTCGACGAACTCGTCCAACTCGAAGCGCCTGGTGGAGGTGGCCCTGAAGGCGGGGGCTCGCGCTTCGTACTTGGTCGACTTCGCCCACGAGGTCGACGAGGAGTGGCTGTCCGGCGTGACGACGGTGGGGGTGACGTCGGGGGCCTCGGTGCCGGACGTGCTGGTCATGGAGCTGCTGGACTGGCTGGCCGAGCGCGGCTACGGCGACGTCAACGAGGTGACGACGGCCAACGAGAAGATCTCCTTCGCGCCGCCCAAGGAGCTGCGGAAGGTCTGAAGCCGGTAGGTCGGTTCGGCGGCGGGTCGCGGGTGCGGCTCGCCGCCGAACTGCGTTGCGGGGTGCCGCGGCGTTGCCGTGCCGCGGAGCTGCCGTGCCATGCGACTTGCGCCCTTGCTCGCCGGGAAGCCGTGCAGCCGAAGCTCCCGCCCTGGCGGGCGCCGCCCGCCGTCACCGCGCATGCGAAAGGCCGGTCACCATCCGCAGATGGTGACCGGCCCTTCCCAGGTCGTCAGCGCTCTTCTTCGTCCCAAGGACGGTTCCGGCGCGGGGGCGCACTCCGCCCACCAGAGGGGCGGCGAGGCGGCGGTGTGTCACGGCCGTCTTCCGCGGGTGGGCGCGGGCGTCGCCGGGGAGCGTCGCCGCGGCGACGGGGGTCGCTGTCCGCCGGGGGTGGTGTTCGGCGCCCCGAGGGCGGTGGCTTGCGCGCGCCACGGTCGCGTTCGGCGGGTGCGCCGCCGCGGGGGGTGCGGCGTTCGCCGTCGGGGGAGGCGCGGCGTTCGCCATCCGCGGGTGGGCGGGGCCGTCGCGGTGGTTCGCCGCCGCGGCCGCGTCGCGGGGGTACCGGGGTCTGGCCGGTGCGGCTCGAGCCGGGCGGCCGCGGACGACCGCCGGCCGAGGTCGCCGCCGCGCGCGTCGACGGCTTCTCGTCGTCTTCGCCCGCCCGGCGGCGGTCGGCCGCCTTGCCCTTCTTCGGGGCGTCGGGGTCGCGCTCGCGGAAGATCCGGACGAACCCGATCAGCAGTGTGATGCCCGTGGTGATCGCCATGGTCGGGAAGCCGTTGATCAGCGGCGTGCCGATGTTCAGGGCCTTCGACAGCATGTCGTCGCCCTGGGAGCCCGAGGTCAGCAGGATCACGCCGGGCACGACCACGGCCAGCACCAGCGGCGGCATCACCATCGGCCCGAACAGCCCTCGCCGCCGCACCGCGCAGACCGCGATGACGGCCCCGGCGATGTAGCAGACGGTGAAGATCAGCGGGATGCTGCCCTGGCTCGGCTTGCCGATGAGGGCACCCACGATCGCCAGGCCGAAGCCGACGAGCACCGCTGCCCACCACGGCAGCCCGCGCCTCGAACCGACGACAGGACGCTCGTCCCACGGTACGGCGGCGTCGTCGGCATCTGGATCGCTCTGGCGATCGCGAATCGCGGTCACGAGACAACACCGTATCTCGTGGTTGTGAAGATCTTGCCAGCACCGCCGCCGACGTGGGTGTATCGCCACCCGGCGGCGTGACCGCGTGGCCCCGCCGGGCGCTGCTGTGACGTGCTGCACTTCCTGCCGGTTCGTCCCCTTTCCGTCGTCGCGATGGTCGAGTCGTCGCAGGTGGGAGCCCTGCGGCCGGGCCGGCCGGGGCACGACGGCCGTCCGTCCGATCGCCGGATATATCGGACATCCGATACCGGCGACCTCCGGTGCGCTCAGCTGGCCGCCAGCTCGTCCCCCTTCCGCACCTGGGGAACCGGGGCCGGGCTCCCCGCCGCGTCCGTCAGCGGTGCCACCGTCGCCCGGAACGCCTCGAGCGCCTCCAGCTCCCGCCGCCGCGCCGACAGGAACCGCTGCAGGTGCGTGCTCGACAGGTTCAGCGCGTCCACCGCGCCGCCCGCCGCCCGGTGCGCGGCCGCCGCCCCGGCGCGCACCTGCTCGACGTCGGCCTCCAGCGTCCGGTCGCTCGCCGCGAACAGCGCCGCCGACGCCAGCACCCCGAACCCGGTCGGCCCGCACAGGAACACCCGCCGGTCGATGAGCCAGCGCAGCAGCTCCGGGTCGGTGTCCAGCGCCGCGACCACGGCGGCGTCGGACGGGACGAACATGATCGTGCCGTAGATCGCGTCGGCCCAGCGCTGGTAGCCCTTGCCCGCCAGCTCGGCCGCCCGGGACCGGATCTGCCGGACGTGCGCGCGCAACGCGTCGATCCGCTCCGCCGGGTCGTCGGTCTCCACCGCCTCCGCCCAGATCGCCATGCTCGCCTTCGCGTCCACCGGCACCGTGCGGTCGCCGCCCACCCGCAGCACCATGTCCGGCTTCGCCGAGCCGCCGCCGCCCACGTCCGTCTGCAGCGTGAAGTGGAGGTTCTCCCGCAGCCCCAGCGCCCGCGCGGTCTCCACCAGCACCTGCTCGCCCAGTTCGCCGCGCCCGCTGATCGAGGCGAACGCGACCTCGTAGCGCCGCAACGCCAGCTGCTGCTGGTCCGACTTCGCCCGCTCGGCCGCCACCTGCCGGGCCGCCGCGTCCGCCCGGCGCATCCCGTCGTTGTACAGCCGCCACAGGACCGCGACGGCGAACAGCAGCAGGACCGCGAGCACGATCGCCGCGGTGGTCAGCACTGTCGCCACTTCCGTCTCCTCCCTCCGGCCGCCTGGTTCGGACCGCGCAGACATCATGGCGGACGGCACCGACAAAAACCGCAGCCGAACCGTCGCTCTGGGTAGCTGACCTGCGAACAAATGAAATTCCCGCAGGGCGTGTCCGGGTCGGCACGCTCGTGTTAGTACACACGTTCGAGTGAGGAGGCGGCGAGCCTGCGCGATTTCGTCGGGGCCGGGTCGTACCTTGGCCGTCGTGAGACTCCTGCACACCTCCGACTGGCACGTCGGCCGCACCTTCCACGGTGCCGACCTGCTCGCGGAACAGGAAGCGGTGCTCGGGCACCTCGCCGACCTCGTGGCCGGCGAGGCGATCGACGCCGTCCTGGTGGCAGGCGACCTCTACGACCGCGCGGTGCCGTCGGCCGAGGCCGTCCGGCTGGCCACGGCGGCGGTCGCGCGGATCCGTGCCGCGGGCGCGCAAGTGATCGTCACGCCGGGGAACCACGACTCCGCGCCGCGGCTCGGCGCCTTCGCGGAGTTCGCCGCGGCGGGCGGGCTGCACCTGCGCACCACCGTCGGCGGGCTGGCCGAGCCGGTGCTGCTGGAGGACGCCCACGGCCCGGTCGCCGTGTACGGAATCCCTTACCTGGAACCGGAACCGGCGCGCCACGCCCTGGGCGTGCCGGACGCGCGCGGCCACACCGGCGTGCTCACCGAGGCCATGCGGCGGATCCGCGCGGACCTCGAAACCCGGCCCGGGGTCCGATCCGTCGTGCTGGCGCACGCGTTCGTCACCGGGGGCGAGCCGACCGACTCCGAACGCACGATCGCGGTCGGCGGTGTCGAGCAGGTGCCCGGCTCGGTCTTCGACGGCGTCGACTACGTGGCGCTCGGCCATCTCCACGGGCCGCAGACGCTCGCCGAGCACCTGCGCTACTCCGGCAGCCCGCTGGCGTACTCGTTTTCCGAAGCGCGGCAACGCAAATCGGTCTGGCTCGTGGACTTCGACGCGGCCGGGCTCGGCGACGTCCGCCGGCACGAACTGCCGGTGCCGAGGCCGCTCGCCACCCTGCGCGGCGAGCTCGAAGACCTGCTCGTGGCGCCGGACCACGACCAGTTCCTGGAGCACTTCCTGTTGGTCACGGTCACCGACCGGGTGCGGCCGGTGGACGCGATGCGGCGGCTGCGCGAGCGGTTCCCGTTCGCGGTGCACCTGGAGTGGGAACCCGAAGGCGGGCACAGCGGTGCCCCGCTGCGGTACTCCGACGCCGTCCGCGGCCGGTCGGACATCGAGGTCTCGCGCAGCTTCCTCGACGACTGCCGCGGCGCGCCGCCCACCAAAAGCGAAGAGCAGCTCCTGTTCCGGGCCCTCGAAGCGGCCGACCGGGGGGCGCTCGCGAAATGAGGCTGCACAGGCTGGAGGTCGAAGCCTTCGGACCGTACTGCGCACGCGAAGTCGTCGACTTCGACGTGCTCGGCGCCGACGGTCTCTTCCTCCTGCACGGCGAAACCGGCGCGGGCAAGACCACGTTGCTCGACGCGATCGCGTTCGCCCTGTTCGGCGTGGTTCCCGGGGCCCGCAACGAGGCCAAGCGGCTGCGCTGCGACCTGGCCGAGCCCGACCAGGTCACCGAGGTCGCGCTGGAGCTGACCGTGCAGGGCCACCGGCTGAAGATCGTGCGCAACCCGGAGTACCAGCGGCCGAAGCGGCGCGGCGAGGGCACGACCACCCAGCAGGCGAAGGTGTCGCTGAGCTGGGTAGGCGCCGCGCCCGCCGGGTTGCCGCCGGAGGGCCTGATCCGGATCGAGGAGGTCGCGCGCACCGTCGAGCGGCTGCTCGGGATGACCGCGGCCCAGTTCTTCCAGGTGGTGCTGCTGCCGCAGGGCGAGTTCGCGCGGTTCCTGCGGTCCGACACCGCCGAGCGCGAGAAGCTGCTGGAACGGCTGTTCGGCACCGAACGCTTCGCCGACGTCGAACGCTGGTTCGCCGACCTGCGGGCCGAGCGCGGCCGGGAACTCGAGCTGCGACAGGGGAAAGTGCGCGAGCTGCTGGCCCGGTACGCGCAGGAAGCCCAGCAGGAGCCACCCGAGACCGACGTGGCGGAGTGGGTCGACGCCGTGCTGGCGGCGTCCGCCGACCGCGTCGGGCAGGCCACCGCCGAAGAGCTGCGGACGCGGTCGGCCGCCCAGCGCGCCGACGTCTACCTGCAGGAGGAACGGTCCGGCGCGGAGAAGATCCGCCGGGTCCGCACGGCGCACCTGCGGCTGGTCGAGATCACCGAGCAGGCGCCGCAACGCGCCGAGTGGGCCCGGGAGGTCGCGGCTGCGCGGCGGGCGGCCGGGGTCGCTGTGGAGGCCGACCTGCTGGACCGGCGCGCCGCGGAACTGGCCGAAGCCGAGCAGGCGGAGAAGGAGCGTGGCGCCCGGCTGCGGGAGTTCGGCACCCGGGCGACCGGCGACCTCAAGGCGCGGGCGGCTGCGGCGCGGGAAGAGGCCGGCGCGGTCGCGGAACTCGTCGCCGAGGCCGAGCAGCAGCAGCTCGACGTCATGCGGCGGGACGACCGGAAGCTCGCCGCCGTCACGGCTCAGCAGCAGGCCGAAGCGCTGACCGTCGAGCTGGCCGCGATGCCAGGGCAGCTGGCCAAGCTGCGAGCGGACGCCCTCGCGGCGGCCGAAGCCGAAGCGAAGCTCGATGGCGCACGCGCCAGGGTGGACGAGCTGCGGGGGTTCGCGCGAGACGCGGCGGAACTCCCGGAAGCACAGGCGAAAGTCGGGCGAGGCGAGGCGAAACTGCGCGAGGTCGTCGACGCGCACCAGGCGGCCCGGCAGCGGCGGCTCGACCTGCGCGAGCGGCGGCTCGACGGCATGGCGGCCGAGCTGGCCGCCGCGCTGCCGGACGGCGCGCCCTGCCCCGTCTGCGGGTCGGCCGAGCACCCGGCGCCGGCGAACCGTGACGCCGAACTGGTCGACCCGGCCGAGGAACGCGCCGCCGAGGAAGCCGAGCAGGCGGCGGACGCGGTGCGGCAGCGGGTGGTCGTCGCGCTGGAAGAGGCGAAGGCACGGCTGGCCGGGCTGGTCGAACGGCTGGCCGGGCGCACGGCCGAGTCGATCGCCGCGGAGCTGGCCGAAGCGCGGTCCACGGTTGCCGTCCTCGCCGAGCGGGCCGCGGCGAAGGCGAAGCTCGGCGAGCAGGTCGTCCTCCTGGAACACGATCTGGAGCTGCGGGCCGAACGCCGCCGCCAGGCCGAGCAGGCCGCGACGGAGGCGACGACCGATGTCCGGGCCATCGAGGAACGGCTGGCGGAGCGCGAACGCCGGCTCGTCGCCGGGCGCGGCGAGTTCGCGGACGTCACGGCCCGGCGGGAGCACCTGATCGGGCTGGCCGAAGCCCTCGAAGGGGTCGCGGAGGCCCGGACGGCCGTAGCCGGTGCCCGGGAGCGCGTCGCCCAGCAGCGCGCGCTGGTCGAGGCCGCGGTCAAGGCGAAGGGCTTCACTTCGCTGAGAAAGGCGCGGGCCGCGATGCTGCCGGACGAGCAGATCGAGAAGCTGGAACAAGGCATCGCGGAGGCCGAAGCCGCCGCGGCGGGAGCCCGGGCACTGCTGTCGGAGCCGGACCTGTTCGGGATCTCGCCGGACGACGTGGCGGACGTCGACCGCGCGGCCGACGCGGCCCAGCTGGCGCGGGCGCGCGCGGACTCCGCGTACGCGGCGCTGCGGGTGGCGACGGCCCAGCACGAAGAGCTGACGCGGCTGGCCGTCCTGCTGCGCGAAGCGCTCGCCGGCCTCGCACCGGCCGAAGCGGCGTACGCGGAGCTACGCGCGCTCGCGGACGTCGTCAACGGGCGCGGGCAGAACAGCCGGAAGATGTCGTTGCGCTCGTACGTGCTGGCGGCGCGGCTCGAAGAGGTGGCGGTCGCCGCCACCCACCGGCTGCGCACGATGAGCCAGGGCCGGTACTCGTTCGTGCACTCCGACGCCGCCGGCGCGCGCGGCACCCGCGGCGGGCTGGGCATCGACGTGCTGGACGACTACTCGGGCACGATCCGCCCGGCGAAGACCCTGTCCGGCGGCGAGTCGTTCCTGGCGTCGCTGGCCCTGGCGCTGGGGCTGGCCGACGTGGTGGCGGGCGAGACGGGCGGCGCGCTGCTGGACACGCTGTTCGTCGACGAAGGGTTCGGCACGCTGGACGCCGAAACCCTCGACGTGGTCATGAACATCCTCGACGAGCTCCGCGCGGGCGGCCGGGTGGTCGGCCTGGTGTCCCACGTGGAGGAGCTGCGGCAGCGCATCCCGACGAGGCTGCGGGTCCGGAAGTCCCGCACGGGCTCGACAGTGGAGGTGCGCGCCGGTTGACGATTCGGACAAGATGAAGCCATGACGGACCAACCGCCGAACGGCCTGCCCCGCTACCGCCTGCTGACCGGCCCGGACGACGCGAAGTTCTGCCACCGGGTCAGCGAGGCGCTCGAGCTGGGCTACCGGCTCCACGGCTCCCCGGCGGCGACGTTCGACGGCAACAGGTGATCGTGGCGCAGGCGCTGCTCTGGCAAGGCGAGCAGGGCTAGCGAACGGCTTGACGGAGGTACATCCCGGCGTAGGAGCACCACGGGGTCCAGGCGCGCGCCCGTTCCGGCAGCGAGTCCGCCACGATGCCCAGCGCCTCCGCGCCGCGCCGGACCGTGGGGTCGGCGGTCAGCAGGACGTCCGGTGCGCCGAGGACTCGCATCAGCACGTAGTCCGCCGTCGACGCGTCGATCCCCGGGCACGCCAGCAACTCCGCGCGCAGCTCGGCCGCGTCCCGGCCGACGTGCACGTCCAGCCGTCCGGAGGCCAGCGCCTCGGCCACCGGGTGGCCCGTCGCGGCGATCTGCGCCGCCGTCGGGAACAGCCGCGTCACGCCCCACTCGCCCGGGACCTCCTCACCGGCCGGCAACTGAACGTCGGACACCGCCCGGAGCAGCAGCTCCTCGCCGTCGACCGTGCCCGGTACCCGGATCCCCGGCACGGCCGCCACCACCGGGGCCAGCGCCGGGTCGGCGCCGAGGACCCGCGCCACCGCCGCCGGGTCGGCGTCCAGGTCCAGCAGCCGGCGCACGCGGCTGACCGCGCTGCCCAGGTCGCGCAGGTCGGTGAGGCTCAGCTCGCACCGCACGTGGTCGGCCGACGGCGTCAGCCGGACGACCCCGGTGCCGTGCGCGAGCCGCAGCGTCCGCGCGTAGAACGTCGACGTCACCTCTTCGACCCCCGGCAGCGCGTGCGCCGCGAAGAACCGAAGCAACCCAGCCGCGTCGAAGGGCGGTCTGAACGGCAGCCGGAGGCTGAGCCGGGTTCCGCTCACGTCGTGCCGGCGTCGTGACGCGGCGAAGGCGCGAAGCTGCGACGGCGTCGTCGCGAACACCTCGCGGATCGTCTCGTTGAACTGCCGCACGCTGGAGAAGCCCGCCGCGAACGCGACGTCCGTCAGCGGCAGCCCCGACATCTCGATCAGCAGCCGGGCCGAGTGCGCGCGGTGCGCCCGGGCCAGGGCGAGCGGGCCCGCACCCAGCTCGGCGGTGAGCACCCGGCCGAGCTGACGTTCCGAATAGCCGAGCCGCCGCGCCAGGCCCGGGACGCCTTCGCGCTCCACCGTCCCGTCGGAGATCAGTCGCATCGCCCGCGCGGCGAGGTCGGCGCGCACGTTCCAGTCCGGCGAGCCCGGCACCGCGTCGGGCAGGCAGCGGCGGCACGCGCGGAACCCGTTGGCCTGCGCGGCCGCCGACGTCGGGAAGAACCGGACGTTCCGCTCCTTCGGCGTCGACGCCGGGCACGACGGACGGCAGTAGATGCCGGTGGTGCGGACCGCCATGATGAACTGGCCGTCGAAGCGCGAGTCGCGGGCGGTGACCACGCGGTAGCAGCGCTCGGCGTCGCGCCAGAGCGCCGGTGCTTCCGTCGATGTGACCATGGATTCGAGCATGCCAGCAGGTCAGCGCGGTCGCTGGCGGAAATCCGACGCCGCGTTGGGTGCGTGGGGCTCGAGCGGAACAGCCACGTAGACTGCGGGGTCGTGAGCCTCACCCTCGGTATCGTCGGCCTGCCCAACGTCGGCAAGTCCACCCTGTTCAACGCGCTGACCCGCAACGACGTGCTCGCCGCGAACTACCCGTTCGCGACGATCGAGCCGAACGTCGGCGTCGTGCCGCTGCCGGACCCCCGGCTGGACAAGCTGGCCGAGCTGTACAAGTCGGAGAAGACGGTCCCGGCCGTGGTGTCCTTTGTGGACATCGCGGGCATCGTGAAGGGCGCCTCCGAGGGTGCCGGGCTGGGCAACAAGTTCCTCGCGAACATCCGTGAGGCCAACGCGATCTGCCAGGTCATCCGCGTGTTCGACGACCCCGACGTGGTGCACGTCGACGGCCGGATCGACCCGTCGAGCGACATCGAGACGATCAACACCGAGCTGATCCTCGCCGACCTGCAGACCCTCGACAAAGCGCTGCCGCGGCTGGAGAAGGAAGCGCGGACGAAGAAGGAGAACAAGCCCGCGCTCGACAACGCCCAGAAGGCGAAGGAGATCCTCGACGCCGGGCGCACGCTCTTCCAGGCGCAGAAGGAAGTCGACTTCGACGCGCTGCGCGAGCTGAGCCTGCTCACCACGAAGCCGTTCCTGTACGTCTTCAACGCCGACGAGTCGGTGCTCACCGACGAGGCCCGCCGCGAGGAGCTGACGAAGCTGGTCGCGCCGGCGGACGCGGTGTTCCTCGACGCGAAGGTCGAGGCGGAGCTGCTGGAGCTGGACGACGAGGAGTCGGTGCGCGAGCTGCTCGAGTCGGTCGGCCAGCCGGAGCCGGGCCTGTACGCCCTCGCCCGCGCGGGCTTCCACACCCTCGGCCTGCAGACGTACCTGACGGCGGGCCCGAAGGAGTCCCGCGCCTGGACGATCCCCCAGGGCGCCACGGCCCCCCAGGCGGCGGGCGTTATCCACACGGACTTCGAACGCGGCTTCATCAAGGCGGAGATCGTCTCCTACGACGACCTGATGGAGGCGGGCTCGATGGCGGCGGCCCGGGCGGCGGGCAAGGTCCGCATGGAGGGCAAGGACTACGTCATGGCCGACGGCGACGTGGTCGAGTTCCGCTTCAACGTCTGAGAACCCTCAACTACTGGTTGTTACTTTCATTGGGCGCAGGATATACTGCGTCCAATGAAAGCTTCGCCGAGCTTGCTGCCCCTGCTGCGGTCGCGAATGCAGGGTGAGCTGCTCGCGCTGGTCCTGCTGCACCCGGAGCGCGAGTACAGCATCACCGAACTCGCCGAGGCTTGCGGTGTCACGCCCACGGCCGTGCTGCGCGAAGTCGAGCGGCTGGTCGGCGGCGGCATCCTGGCCGACCGGCGGGTGGGCCGGAGCCGGCTCGTCAAAGCCCGTACCGACACCCCGCTCTACCGCCCGCTGAGCGACGTCATCGCGGTCACGTTCGGGCCGATGTCCCTGCTCGCCGAGGTCCTCTCCGGGCTGGCGGGCGTCCGCGAGGCCTACATCTACGGGTCCTGGGCCGCGCGCTACAGCGGCGAACCGGGGCCGCCGCCTGGTGACGTCGATGTCCTCGTCGTCGGTTCGCCCGATCCGGACGAGCTCTTCGACCTGGCCGAGAGCGTGTCGCGACGGCTGGGCCGCGAGGTCAACGTGCACCGGATTTCGCCCGAGTCGTGGGCGGCGGACACGGCGGATCCGTTCCTCACCAGCGTTCGCGAACGTCCGCTGGCTCGGCTGAACCTCGAGCAGGAGTCCTGATGCCCCAGTGGAACCAAGGGCGCGAACGGATCGACGCCTTCATCGCGCGCGGCGCCATCGAGCACGTTCCGGCGTCGCGGGAGGCCGCCGAGGCCGAGCTGGTCCGGGCCCGCACCCACCTCGCTTCGGCGCGGCAGCTGCAGGACACCGACCCCGAAGGCGCGTACACGCTGGCCTACGACAGCGCGCGCCGGGCGCTGGCGGCCGTCCTGCAGAACCAGGGCCTGCGGGTGACGAGCCGGGGTGGGCACGTGACCGTCTACGAGGCGGTACTCGCCCAGCTGGACCCGCCGCTGGGACACGTCCTGCGGCCCTTCAACCGGATGCGAGCCCGGCGCAACGAGGTCGCCTACCGATCTTCGGAGGCTCCGTCGATGACCGCCGAGGACGTCGCGGCCGACGTGCCGAAGGTGCTGGCGCTCATCGAAGTGGCCGAAAAGGCGATCCCGAACATGCCGCGCTACTGAGCGGCGCGGCCTGGCCCGGGAGCCAGGCCGGCGACCGGCTCAGCCGAAGAGGCCCAGCAACGCGATCGCGATCAGCACGACCGCGGGGGCGAGTGCGTTGATCCAGGCGCGCTGGGCGGGCGTGGGGGCGGTGCTGTTCATGGCGTTTCCTAGGGCCGAAACCGATGCTTCCGCCTGCTCAGCGCGCTGATCATGCCCTTCGTTAGCGGCTGTGATCGAATTCACCGGCATCCGGGTGACGACGTCCCCGTGCGGTGAACCAGAGCACTCCGCCCGCCGCCGCCACCATCGTCGCGAATGCCGCCGTCCCGACCACGATCGCCTGGGTCATGCCATCCCTCCATAGCAGTGCCGTTTACCGAGAGACGCCGAAACCGCGAAAAAGTGCACCCAGAGTTACCGACGTCACATCGAGTCGAGCACCGCGTCGATCTGCGCCGCGAGGGCGAAGTCCTTCTCCGTCAGGCCGCCCGCCGAATGGGTCGAGAGCCGGAACGTCAGCGTGCGCCAGCGGATGTCGATGTCCGGGTGGTGGTCGGCCGCTTCGGCCAGCACCGCGACGCGGTCCACCACCTCGATCGCCTGCGGGAAGCTCGCCAGCTCCGCCTCGCGCGAGATCACCGCGCCGGCCCGCGTCCAGCCGGCGCCCAGCCGTTCGTCGGCCTCGGCGTCGCTCAAGATTTCCGTCATGTCTCCATGGTCGTACGTCCTGGACTACGCTGCACGGTTGCCACGGGAGTCCGGTCAGCCGGGCTGAGAGGCGGGTCACCCGCGACCGTTCGCACCTGACCGGATCATGCCGGCGAAGGGAGGGCTTTCCCTCCTCGTCCGGCGAAGTGCAGGAGGGGTAGATGAAACGCAGGGCTGTTCGCGCCGCGACGGCCGTCGCCGTCGTCAGCGTCGTCGCCGCGGGGTGCTCACTGTCGGACGGTGACGGTGGCACGCAGCAGACGCCCACCGTCACCCTCGTGACGCACGACTCCTTCCTGGCGCCGCAGGAGGTGCTCGACGCCTTCCAGAAGCAGTCGGGCATCAAGATCTCGGTGCTCAAGCAGGGCGACGCCGGTTCGCTGACCAACAAGCTCGTGCTGACCAAGGCCAACCCGATCGGCGACGTCGCGTACGGCGTCGACTCGACCTTCGCCTCGCGCGCGCTCTCCGAAGGCGTCTTCGAGCCCTACACCAGCCCGGAGGCCGACCGCGGGCCGCAGCGCTACGCCGTCGACCCCGAGCACCGGCTGTCCGCGGTCGACGTCGGCGACGTCTGCGTCAACGTCGACACGAACTACTTCACGAGCAAGGGCATCCCGGCGCCGGAGTCCTACGACGACCTCGCCGACCCGAAGTACAAGGACCTGCTGGTCGCCGAGGACCCGGCGACGGCGTCGCCCGGGCTGGCGTTCCTCCTCGGCACCATCGCGAAGTACGGCGAAGCCGGCTGGAAGGACTACTGGGCGAAGCTGAAGGCGAACGGGGTCAAGGTCGTCAGCGGCTGGGAAGAGGCCTACACCAAGGACTTCTCCGGCTCGTCCGGCAAGGGGCCGCGCCCGATCGTCGTCTCGTACGCCTCTTCGCCCGCCGCCGAGGTGGGCGACGACGGCAAGCCGCGCACCAAGGCACTGCTCGACACCTGCTACCGGCAGGTCGAGTACGCCGGCGTGCTGGCGAACGGCAAGCAGGCCGAAAGCGCGCGCAAGGTCGTCGACTTCCTGCTGTCGCAGCAGTTCCAGGCGACGGTCGCGGCGAACATGTACGTCTACCCGGCGCGCCAGGGTGTCGACCTGCCCGCGGGCTGGGCGCAGGTCGCGCCGCTGCCGCAGAAGCCGCAGTCGCTCACGGCGGACCAGGTGCAGGCCGGGCGCGAGAAGTGGATCGGCGAATGGCGCACGCTCGTGCAGCAGTGACATCCGGGGCTCCGCCCCGGGCCGGGGGCTCCGCCACCCGGAGCCCCCGAAAAACGCCAGTCGTAGCCCCGCCCCGGACCGCGCGTGGCCTGGGCCTGGCACTGCTCGGGCTGGCCCCGATCGGGTTCCTGGTGGTGTTCTTCGCCTGGCCGGTGCTGGCGATCGTCGGCCGCGGGTTCGCCGCGGGCGGCCTGGACGTCGTCCTCGGCGACGCGCGGACCTGGCAGCTGGCCGGGTTCACCGTCGCGAGCGCGGCGGCGTCGACGGTGGTCGCGGTGCTGGCCGGGCTGCCGGTCGCGTTCCTGCTCGCGCGGGTGCGGCTGCCCGGCGCCGGCCTCGCGCGGACGCTCGTGCTGGTGCCGTTCGTGCTGCCGACCGTCGTCGTCGGCCTGGCGTTCCGGGCCCTCTGGCCGGACGGCGGCGTACTGCCGATCGTGCTGGCCAACGCGTTCTTCAACGTCGCCGTCGTCGCGCGGACCGTCGCCGGGCTGTGGACCCGGCTCGATTCGCGGACGACCGACGCCGCCCGCGCGCTGGGCGCGTCACCGTGGCGTGCGTTCCGTTCGGTGACGCTGCCCGCGCTGGCGCCCGCGATCGCCTCCGCCGCGGCCGTGGTGTTCCTGTTCTGCGCCACCAGTTTCGGCGTCGTCCTGATCCTCGGCGGCGCGCGCTACCGGACCCTGGAAACCGAGATCTACCTGCGGACGGTCGACCTGCTGGACCTGTCGGGCGCGGCGGCGCTGTCCCTGATCCAGTTCGCCGCCGTCGTCGCCGCGCTGGTGCTCGGCGGGCTGGCGCGGCGGCGCAAGGACGGTGCCCGGATCGGTTCCGGCGGGCCGCGGCGGCCGCGGGGCGGCGAGTGGTGGGTCGTCGGCGCCGCGGGGGTCGTCCTGGCGTTGCTGGTGACGCCGATCGTCGCGCTGCTCGCCGAGTCGGTGTCCACTCCGGACGGTTGGAGCTTCGCCGGTTATCGGGCGCTGGCCGGCACCGGTGAGAAGGGCACGCTGCAGGTGTCCGGCTGGGACGCGGCGGTGAACTCGCTGAAGGTGGCGATCGACGCGACGCTGCTCGCGATGGTCGTCGGCGTGCTCGCGTCCGTGGTGCTGGTGGCGCTGCGGCGCTCGCCCGCGAAAGCCGCGCGTGGGCTGGGCGAGACCATGGACGCCGTCCTGATGCTGCCGCTCGGCGTGTCCGCGGTGACGGTCGGGTTCGGCTACCTGGTGACGCTCGACGCGCTGCCCGGCGACCTCCGGACGTCGCCCTACCTCGTGCCACTGGCCCAGGCGCTGGTGATCATCCCGCTGATCGTGCGGATGGTGCTGCCGGTGCTGCGCTCGGTCGACGTCCGGTCGCGGCAGGCCGCGTCGACGCTGGGGGCGAGCCCGCTGCGGGTGTGGCGGGAGATCGACCTGCCGCTGACGCTGCGGCCGCTGGTCGCGGCCGCGGGCTTCGGGTTCGTCGTCGCGCTCGGCGAGTTCGGCGCGACGAGCTTCCTCGCCCGGCCGACGGCGCCGACGCTGCCGGTCGCGATCGCTTCCCTGCTGGGACGCCCGGGGGAGCTGAACAACCAGATGGCGTACGCCGCGTGCGCGCTGCTGATGCTCGTGACGGTGCTGGCGGTCGCGCTGATCGACCGGCTCGGGCGCGGCCGGGTGGGAGAGTTCTGATGGCGCTGTCGGTGCGGGACCTGACCGTCCACTACGGAGACTTCGCGGCGGTCCGCGACGTCCGGCTGGACATCGCCGACGGCGAGGTGCTGGCGCTGCTCGGCCCGTCGGGCTCGGGGAAGTCGACGCTGCTGCGCGCGATCACCGGGCTGGAGCCGTCGGCGCGCGGCAGCGTGAGCTGGGACGGCGACGACCTCGGCGCGGTGCCGGTCCACCGGCGCGGCTTCGGGCTGGTGTTCCAGGACGGCCAGCTGTTCGGTCACCGCGACGTGGCGGCGAACATCGCGTTCGGCCTGCGGATGCACGGGGTGCCGCGGGCTTCGTGGGCGCCGCGCGTGGCGGAGCTGCTGGAGCTGGTGGGTCTCTCGGGTTTCGAACGACGGCGGGTGACGGAGCTGTCCGGCGGGCAGGCCCAGCGGGTCGCGCTGGCTCGTGCGCTGGCACCGGAGCCGCGGCTGCTGCTGCTCGACGAGCCACTGTCCGGTTTGGACGCCGGCCTGCGCGAGCAGCTGGCGATCGACCTGGCGGACCTGTTGCGCCGCAGCAAGATCACGGCGTTGCTGGTGACGCACGACCAGGAGGAGGCGTTCACGCTGGCCGACCGGGTGGCGGTGCTGGACGCGGGCGAAGTGCGCCAGGAGGGCGCGGTCCGCAGGGTGTGGCGCAACCCGGCGGACGACGACGTGGCCCGGTTCCTGGGGGTGACGACGTTCGTCGCGGGTGTCGCGGCCGGCGGGCTGGTGCAGACGCCCTTGGGCGACGTCGGCTTGCCGGAGGTGACCGACGGCCCAGTGCGGCTGGGGTTGCGGCCGCACGCGCTACGGGTGGCTTCCGAGGGCGTGCCGGGCGAGGTCACCGCGGCGGTGCACCGGCGCGAACACGTGCGGCTGGTGGTGCGCCTGGCTGAGTCCACTGTGGACGCGGTGGCGCCGGCGGCGTCCGACCTGCGGGCCGGGGACGCGGTGAAGCTGGAGTTCGACCCGGATGGCGTAGCGCTGGTGGGCTAGCCGAGGACACGGCGCGAAACGCAGCTGCGTAACGTTTCGGTGTCCATCGTATTCGCGGCGTCGGGCCGCGCGACTTACGTCGTGCACAAAGCGACGACGGCCCGAGGAGCTGGTCATGGTCATGGTCAACGGTGACGCACGCATGGTGCACTCCTACCGATTCCTGCGCAAGGCGATCGGCATCATCGGAATCGCCTTGCCGTGGGTGCTGATGCTCGGGAAGTGGCTCATCTGGGGCGGTGGCCTGCTCGCCTCGATCAGCGGCTACTACTACAGCGACCTGCGGGGCGTCTTCGTCGGAAGCCTGTGCGCGGTCGGGGTTTTCCTGTTGTCCTACCGCGGCTACACCAGGACCGGCGACTGGCTCAGCACCTTCGCGGGGATCGCGGCGATCGTCGTCGCGCTCTTCCCGACCACGCCTCCGGCGAATTACAACGGGACGGACAAGCTGCTGGCGGGAGTGCACGCCACGGCCGCTGCGTGTTTCTTTCTGGCGCTGGCGGTCTTCTGCCTGTGGCTCTTCCCGCGCCGGCCCGAAATTCCGCCTGGCAGCCCGCAACAACCGGCGGGCGACTGGCGCGGAAAGCTGTACATCGCGTGCGGTTCCGTGATCGTCTTGGCGCTGCTGCTCATCGTGATCGCCGGGTTGGTCGGCGACAACCGGCTCGGGTCGGTGAATCCGGTGCTGTGGCTGGAGACGATCGCGATCTTCGCGTTCGGCGTCGCCTGGTTCGTCCGCGGTACGACCGAACGGCCGGGCGCTGGAGCTTGACGCCGGACGAGGTTCCCCCGGGCCAGGTCCGCGCCCGGCCCGGGGAGCCCGGCGAACTTCAGCCGTCGCGAGTGGACAGTCGGGCGTACGCCAGGGACAGCCCGATCACGATGTAGCAAGCCGCCCGCAGCGCCCCCTCGCCCAGCAGCTGGCCGCCCATCGGGTCCTGCAGCACCTCCGCCGGGGCCAGCGACCAGTTCTGCGTCAGCAGGAACGGGTGCAGCCAGTCCAGCGACGTCAAGAACCCCAGGATCGTGAACACGATGTCGGCCGCCAGTACCGACGCCACCACCAGCATCGGGTGCTCCGTCCAGCTGGAGATCGCCAGCGCCACCGCGCCGACCGCCCACAGCTGCAGCACCACCCAGCCCGCCACCAGCAGGATGCGGGCCAGCGCGCCGCCCACGGACAACGTCGTGCCCGACAACGTGAACAGCGAGTCCGTCCCGTTGATGATCAGGCCGGTCACCACGCCCGTCACGCACATCGCCAGCACCGAGACCACCGACACCGTCGCGACGCCGAACGCCTTGACCGCCAGCAGGCGGCCCCGGCCGACCGGCGCGATCAGCCAGCCGCGCAAGGTGCCGTGGGCCGTCTCGCCCGCGATCGCGTCCGCGCCCGCCATCGCCGACGCCAAGGGCAGCAGCAACGCCAGGGACATCACGATCGCCGCGATCGGCAGCACGAACGCGTTGTTCACCGCCGACGCCAGCAGCGCGCCGTCGGGGTTCGGGCCTCCGGCGTCGGGCTGCCCGCTCACCAGCGTCAGGCCGATGCCGATGACGATCGGGATCAGCGCCAGCAGCCCGAGCACGGCCAGCGTGCGCGGCCGCCGGAAGATCCAGCGCAGCTCCGCGGCCAGCAGCCGCGGCAACGGCACCGTGTCGTGGCCCGTGCGGGCCGCCGGTACCTCCAGGACCGCCGTCATTCCGCCCCCTCCGTCAGCCGCGCGAACAGGTCTTCCAGCCCGGTGCGGGCCCGCGTCGCCTCGTGGACCGCGACCCCCGCGCCCACCAGGACCTGCAGCACGCGCGGAGCCTCGGTCGCCGTCAGGTCCGCGCGGACGCCGTCCGGGGTGAGCCGGACGCCGATCCGGTGCTCCCGCAGCACTTCCACGGCCTGCTCCGCGTCCGGCGTGCGGACCAGCAGCGCCGCGTTGCCGGACTCCAGCAGCTCGGCCAGTTCGCCCTGCGCGACGACGTTGCCCGCCTGCAGCACGGCCACGTGCGTGCACGTCGCCTCCACCTCGGCCAGCAGGTGCGACGACACCAGCACCGTGACGCCGGCGGCGTGCAGCTCGGCGACGATCCTGCGGATCTCCCTGGTACCCGCAGGATCGAGGCCGTTGGTCGGCTCGTCGAGCACGACCATCTTCCGCGGCACGAGCAACGCCGACGCGAGTCCGAGCCGCTGCTTCATGCCGAGCGAGTAACCCTTGTAGCGGCGCCGCGCCGCGCCGGTCAGCCCGACGCGCTCCAGCGCGGCGTCCACCGCCGCCGGGATCCCGGCCGACGTCAGCCGCGGTTCCGCCGCGGCGAACCGAAGCAGGTTGTCGCGCCCGGACAGGAACGGGTGGAAACCCGGCCCCTCGACCAGCGCGCCGACGTCCGGCAGCGCGTGCGCCGCGGCGTCCGGCATCGGACGGCCGAGCAGCTCGACCTCGCCCTCGGTCGGCCGGACCAGGCCGAGCAGCATCCGGATGGTGGTCGTCTTGCCCGAGCCGTTCGGCCCGAGCATCCCGACGACCGCGCCCTCCGGGATGTCGAGGTCGACGTGGTCGACCGCGACCGTGCTGCCGTAGACCTTGCGCAACCCCCGCGTGCGCGCGGCCAGCGGGACCGCCGGGGCGGACGCCTCCGAAGAGACGTCCGCCCCGGACTGGATGGCCGTGCTGGTCACTTCTGACCCAGCGCTTCGTACAGGACCTGCTCCGGCACCGCGCCGGCGGCGAAGCGGCCGTCGTCGGTCAGCACCGCGCTGCCCACCTTCGTGGTGACGAGGTAGCCGCTGCCCCAGGCGCCGCTGACCTTCTTGGCGAACCGCTCGAGCAGCGCCTTCGGGTCGGCGTTGCCGGCCCGGCCCTCGCGGCCGGACTGCTGCTTCGGCGCCGCGTTCAGCGCGTCCGCCGGGACCTTGCCGGTGACGACGGTGTCCCAGCCGTCGCCGACGATCTTGGTGTCCTGCTTGGCCTGCTCGGCCAGGTCCTTGTGCTCCTGGTCGATCGTCGGCGTCTTCTCCTGCACCTTCGCGCCCTTCGGCGGGGTGAAGGTGAAGAGGTCGGCCGGCTGCTGCGTGAACTCGATCTCGCTGAACGCGACCTCGAGCGCCGGCGTCGACGTGCCGTTGCTCAGCACCGACACCCGCAGCGGCATCCGCGTCTGCGAGTCGACCGCGACGCGGATCTCGCGCAGCAGCGTCCGCTCGCTCGGCTTCGGCGTCAGGACCAGCTCGTAGGCCGGGCGGTCGGCGACGGTCGCGGTGCCGTCGACCGACACCGTGCTGCTCTCGCGGACCTTCGCGAGCAGTTCGGTGGACGCCGCGACCGGGTCGGCCAGCTTCTCGCTGCCCGCGCCCTTCTGCTTGGCCACGTCGGCCGGGATGGTCACCTTCGTCGCGGTGTTCGTCCGGGAGCTGTAGTCCCAGACGGTCGTGCCGTCGTGGACCACGGTCTCCTGGCTCGCGCCCTGCGTGGCGGCCAGGCGGCTCTTGCCGGCGCCGTCGCTGAAGATGTGCGCCGAGTCGATGTTCAGCGCCGACGCCCCCGGCAGCGCGTTCCCCACCGACGGCAACCCCAGGTCGTTGCTGATCTTCACCGTGCCGTCGAACGCGCCCGGCTTCGCCTTCAACACGGACTGCACCAGGTCCTCGGCGCTCACCTGGGGCAGCGCCGGCTTGTCGTCGGCGCTGGCCGGCATCGCGACGAACGCGAGCCCGCCCGCGCCGAGCGCGGTGCCGACGACCGCGGCGGTGATGCCCTTCGTCTTCGGTTTCATGCGTCTCTCCCTGTGGTGTTCCCGGGCTCGAGTGTGCCCGGCTTCCCGGCACCGACGCTTCCCTCTCGAGACTGAGATACCCCTGAAGGTTCTCCCCCTCCGGCTGAGATCGTGCTGAGAGCTGACGCACGACCTGCGGAAACCGGCCATGATGAACCTCGTGAAACCTCGGGTGCTGGTGGTCGACGACGAACCGGGCGTGCGGAAAGCACTGCAGCGCGGGCTGCGCGCGGAGGACATGGACGTGGTCACCGCCGCGGACGGCCCCACCGGGCTGCAGCTGGCGAGCACGGGCTCGTTCGACGTCATCCTGCTCGACATCATGCTGCCGGGCCTGTCCGGCTACCGCGTGCTGGAACGCCTGCGCAAGGACGGCGTCATGACGCCGGTGCTGCTCGTCTCGGCCAAGGACGGCGAGATCGACCAGGCCGACGGCCTCGACCTCGGTGCCGACGGTTACCTCGTGAAGCCGTTCTCCTTCGTCGTGCTGGTCGCGCAGGTCCGCGCGACCCTGCGCCGCGCCGGGCCGGAAGCGGGCCGCGGCACGCTGCGGCTGGGCGCGCTGGAGGTCGACCGCGGGCTGCGGCAGGTGCACTGGAACGGCGAAGAGGTCGGGCTCAGCCCGCGCGAGTTCGCGTTGCTGGAAGTGCTCGTCGGCCGCGCCGGCACGGTCGTCACGAAGGACGAACTGCTGCGCGCGGTCTGGGGCGAGGAGCAGGCGGTGACGCGCAACCTCGTCGAGGTCTACGTCGGGTACGTGCGACGCAAGCTGGACGCCGTCGGCGCCGGTGCGCTGCTGCGGACCGTGCGCGGGCACGGCTACCTGGCCTCCGACGCGCAGCTCGACGAGGTCATCACCCCGTGAACTCCTGGTGGCGGGGCCGGTCCCTGCAGGTCCGGATCACGCTGCTGGCCGGGACGATCACCCTGGCCTGCCTGCTCGGGCTGGCCGCGCTGGCCGCGTCGAACCTCTCCCCGCTGCTCATCGGCTCGGTCGACCGCGAGCTCTCGGCCGCGCTCGGCCCGGCCGGTGCCGACGTGAGCGCCGGGCGCCCGCTGTCCGGCGCGGCGCCGGTGACCCTGCGGGTGCTCGACATCGCGGGCACGCCGGTCGACGGCGGCACGCCCACCGGCCTCGCGTCGCCGGACGTCTCGACGCTGAAGGCCGGGCAACCGGTCCAGCGCGACGGCGCGCGCTATCTGGGCACGGTCGTCAGCGCGCCCGACGGGTCGCAGCGGCTGGTCGTGGCCGGGGCCGGGCTGGTCGGGTTCTCCGCGGCGGTGCACTACGGCGGGGTGTGGCTGGTGGTCGTCGCGTCGGTCGGGGCGCTGGTCGCCGGGTTCGCGACGTGGCTGGTCGTGCGGCTGGCACTGCGCCCGGTCGCGCGCATGCGGGGTTCGGTGCGCGCGCTGCCGCCGGGGGCGAGGCTGGCGCTGCCGGACTCGCACGACGAGCTGCGCGCGCTGGCCGAGGAGTTCAACGCCCTGCTGGAGCGCCAAGAGCAGGCGAGCGACCGGCTCCGGCGCTTCACCGGCGACGCGGCGCACGAGCTGCGGTCGCCGGTCGCGTCGATCCGGGTGCAGGCCGAGGTCGCGGTGACCAACCCGGATCCCGAGCTGGCCCAGGAGACGCTGTCGGACATCCTGACCGAGGCCGAACGGCTGTCTTCGCTGCTGGACGGGCTGTTGTCGCTGGCCCGGTCGGACGCGGGGGAGGTGCCTGCCGCTTCGCCGGTGGAGCTGGTGAGCGAAGTGCGAGCGGCGGTGGCGCGGCTGCCGGCGGGGGCGCCGCAGACGCGGGTGAGCAACGCGGTCGCGCAGGCGTGGGCGTCGGCCGCGCACGGCGAAGTCGAGCTGGTGCTGGACAACCTGCTGCGCAACGCGTGCCGCTACGCGCGCGGGGAGATCGTGGTGTCGGTGCTGGCGTCGCGCTCGTCGGTGCGGGTGGTGGTGGACGACGACGGGCCGGGCATCGCGCCGGAGCACCGCGAGAAGGTGTTCGACCGGTTCTACCGGATCGCCGACGACCGGGCGCGCTCGTCGGGCGGGACGGGATTGGGGCTGGCGATGGTGGCGGAGACGGTCCGCCGCCGAGGCGGCCGCGTCCAGGTGGGCGAGTCCCCGGACGGCGGCGCGCGGTTCGTGGTCGTCTGGCGAGTGGCTGCGGGGGAGCCCGGCTGAGGGCCCTGCGGTCTGTCCACAGCCCGGCCGTGATGTGGACAGCCGGATGCGGGTGGCGAACTTCGGGCGGGTTTCGTCGGACCGCCTCGATACGCTGGAGCGGGGCGGGCCCCCAGGGCGGGCGGGCTGTGCTCGGTGGGTGGGGCTGTGCCCGGTGGGTGGGGCTGTGCCCGGTGGGTGGGGCTGTGCCCGGTGGGTGGGGCTGTGCCCGGTGGGTGGGGCTGTGCCCGGTGGCCGCGGCGCCGGGAGCCATCGCCGAAACGGCCGGCGGCGGGGCTTCCGGGTAGATTCCGGGGCTGTGAACGGTGTGATCGTGGGTGCCGCCCTGGTGCGGGACGGCAAGCTGCTCGCCCAGCAGCGGGCCTGGCCGCCGAAGCACACCGGGCAGTGGGAACTGCCCGGTGGCCGGGTCGAAGAGGGCGAGTCCGAAGCTTTCGCACTGGCCCGCGAGTGCAGCGAGGAGCTCGACGTCGTCATCGAGGTCGGCGAGCGTGTCGGGGAAGACGTCCCGCTGCCCGGCGAAAAGGTCCTCCGCATCTACGCCGCGAAGCTCGTTTCGCCCGGCGAGGAGCCGCGGGCCGTCGAGCACACCGCCGTGCGGTGGCTCGGGCCCGACGACCTCGACGACGTCGACTGGCTGCCCGCCGACCGGATCCTGCTCCCGGCCCTGCGCGCGCTCCTCAGTTAGCCCCGATCATCCGCAGCGCCGCGTCGAGCCGGTGGGCGCCGCGCTCCCGGGCCCGCTCCGCGCCCGCCTTGCGGACCCGGTCCAGCTCCGCGACGTCGTCGAGCAGCTCCGACGCCCGTGAGCGCAGCGGCCGCAGTTCCTCGATCACGGCGTCGGCGACGGCGTCCTTCACCGCCCCATAGGACGAGAACTCCGCAGCCAGGTCGGCCGGCGCACCACCGCGGCACGCGGCCAGGATCTCCAGCAGGTTCGCCATTCCCGGCCGGGTCTCCGGCTCGTGGACCGGCACCGAACCGCCGTCGGTGACCGCGCGGCGGATCTTGCGGCGGATCTGGTCGGGCTCGTCGAGCGCGAACACCACGCCCACCGCGTCCCGCGCCGACTTCGACATCTTGCGCGTCGGGTCGGCGAGGTCCTTCACTCGCGCGCCCGCCGGCGGGAGCACCGCGCGGGGGATCGTGAACACGTCGCCGTACGTGCCGTTGAAGCGCTTGGCCAGCGTGCGCGTCAGCTCGACGTGCTGCCGCTGGTCCTCGCCGACCGGCACCTCGGCCGCGCCCTGCAGCAGGATGTCGGCGGCCATCAGCGCCGGGTACGTCAGCAGCGACAGCCGGACGCCGGCCTGTCCCTTGGACTTCTCCTTGAACTGGATCATCCGCGCGGCCTCGCCGTAGTTGCAGGTGCACTCCAGGACCCAGGTCAGCGCGCCGAGCTCGCGGGCCAGGTCGGACTGGACGAACACCCGCTCGGGATCGATGCCGGCGGCGATCAGCACCGCCAGCTGCTCGCGGGCCAGTGATCGGAGTTTCGCCGGGTTGTGCGGTGTCGTCATGCCGTGCAGGTCGGCGACGAAGTACAGGTCGTCCGCGCCGCCCTCGAGGGCCCAGCGGCGGACCGCGCCGAGGTAGTTGCCGAGGTGGACGTGGCCGGAGGGCGTGATGCCGGACAGCTTGCTCATCGGGGAACCTTTCCGAGGTGGGGCCGCCCCGGAGAAGGCACGAAAAAGGCCGCCCGTCCGGGGCGGCCGCTGGTGATCAGCGCAGGACTGGATCGGCCGCCGAGGGCGGCCACCAGCTGGACGTCTGCGCGTGCATGTCGCCGACTATAGCCGGGTGCGTCACCACTTCGCATCGTCCGGACGCGCGAGCGCGCGAGCGGAGTTACGGTCATAGGCATGTATGTCGTCCTGCTGAACTACACGGCACCGATCGAGGAAATCGACTACGCGCTCCCGGACCACGCCGAGTGGCTGAACAAGCAGTACGAGCACGGCCACTTCCTGGCGTCCGGGCGGCGGAACCCGCGCACCGGCGGCGTGATCATCACGCGGCCGATGTCCCGCGGGAAGCTGGACGCGATCCTGGCGTCCGACCCGTTCTGCGTGAAGCACCTCGCGCAGTACGAGGTCATCGAGTTCTCACCGACGAAGACCGCACCCGAACTGCGGCAGATCAACGAGGCCGTGCCGCACTGAGCTAAGCGGCGGCCAGGTCCTCTTTCGCCTTCTTCAGAGCCAATACCGGGCACTTCTTGCAGCGCGGCTTGGACCGGCAGCACTTCTTCTTGACCTTGCCGGCCTTCATGAGCTTGCGCACGACCTTCCGCGGGTCCTTCGGCTTCTTGCCCACGCGCACGCACCTTCCGGATCGGCGTCGTTCACCGGGTATCCACGTTAGGTCAGCCTAACCGCCAGGGGGGCGTGGGGCCGCTCACAGAGGGGTGGCAGGTATCCTGGGTGAGGTCCGCGTGTGACCAGAGCCGGTCACGTGGTGCTTTTCGGGTGAAACACAGCCTGAACGGCTTGCGCGGCCATCCAACCTTTGAAGTTCAGGAGTTCTCGCGTGCCCGCAGCCAGCGCTACCGTCGAAACCGGCCGGCCGACCGGTAAGACCCGGCCCGACCTGCGCAACGTCGCGATCGTCGCCCACGTCGACCACGGCAAGACCACCCTCGTGGACGCGATGCTGCGCCAGTCCGGCGCCTTCGCCGAGCGCGCCGAGGTCGTCGACCGCGTGATGGACTCGGGGGAGCTGGAGCGCGAAAAGGGCATCACGATCCTCGCGAAGAACACCTCGATCCACCGCCAGACGCCCGAGGGCCAGGTGACGATCAACGTCATCGACACCCCCGGCCACGCCGACTTCGGCGGCGAGGTCGAGCGCGGCCTGGCCATGGTCGACGGCGTCGTCCTGCTGGTCGACGCGTCCGAGGGCCCGCTCCCGCAGACCCGCTTCGTGCTGCGCAAGACTCTCGAAGCCGGCTTGCCGGTGATCCTGCTGGTCAACAAGACCGACCGCCCGGACGCCCGGATCGCCGAGGTCGTCGAGGAGACCCACGACCTGCTGCTCGAGCTGGCCAGCGACATCGAGGACGCCGACCACGACGCGATCCTCGACCTCCCGGTCGTCTACGCCTCCGCGCGCGCCGGCAAGGCGAGCCTGGAGCAGCCCGCCGACGGCGAGATCCCCGAGAGCGAGAACCTCGACCCGCTGTTCGACACGCTGCTGCGGCACGTGCCGCCGCCGGCCGCCGACCTCGACGCGCCGCTGCAGGCGCTGGTCACCAACCTCGACGCGTCCAACTTCCTCGGCCGCATCGCGCTGATCCGCATCCACGCCGGCAAGCTGCGCAAGGGCCAGACCGTGGCCTGGATGCGCGAAGACGGCACGACGCAGAACGTCCGCATCTCCGAGCTGCTGGTCACCGAGGCGCTCACCCGCGTCCCGGCGACCGAGGCCAGCGCGGGCGAGCTCGTCGCCATCGCCGGCATCCCGGACATCACGATCGGCGACACCCTCGCCGACGTCGACAACCCGGTCGCGCTGCCCCGGATCACCGTCGACGAGCCCGCGATCTCGATGACCATCGGCGTCAACACCTCGCCGCTGGCGGGGCGCAACGGCGGCGACAAGGTCACCGCGCGGCTGGTCAAGGCCCGGCTCGACCAGGAGCTGATCGGTAACGTCAGCATCCGCGTCCTGCCGACCGAGCGCCCCGACACCTGGGAGGTCCAGGGCCGCGGCGAGCTGGCGCTGGCCATCCTCGTCGAGCAGATGCGCCGCGAGGGCTTCGAGCTGACCGTCGGCAAGCCGCAGGTCGTCCTGCGCACGATCGACGGCAAGCTGCACGAGCCGTTCGAGCGCCTCTACATCGACTCGCCGGAGGAGCACCTCGGCGCGATCACCCAGCTCCTGGCCGCCCGCAAGGGCCGCATGGAGGACATGAGCGGCAACGGCACCGGCCGGATCAAGCTGGAGTACGTGCTCCCGTCGCGCGGCCTGATCAGCTTCCGCACCGACTTCCTCACCGAGACCCGCGGCACCGGCATCGCGAACCACGTGTTCGAGGGCTACTTCCCGTGGGCGGGCGAGATCCGCACCCGCCACAGCGGCTCCCTGGTCGCCGACCGGACCGGCCCGGTCACCGCGTACGCGATGATCCAGCTGGCCGACCGCGGCACGTTCTTCGTCGAGCCGGGCGCCGAGGTGTACGAGGGCATGGTCGTCGGCGAGAACCCGCGCTTCGAGGACCTCGACATCAACATCACCAAGGAGAAGAAGCTGACCAACATGCGTCAGTCCTCCGCCGACGTGATGGAGACCCTGGCCCGCCCGCGCAAGATGGGGCTCGAAGAGGCGCTGGAGTTCTGCTCGGTCGACGAGTGCGTCGAGGTCGCGCCCGACGTGGTCCGCGTCCGGAAGGTGACTTTGGACGTCAATACCCGCGCGAAGGAGCGTTCGCGCGCGAAGAGCCGCGACAACGCCTGACCGTCGAATAGCGCAAAAACCTCCCGGTGTTCCCCACCGGGAGGTTTTTTCGTTGCCCATCCGTCACCCTGGGTGGAGAATAGACCGACGGGACGTCACGAATTCCGCCGTTCTTCTCCTTATATCTTTATAGGGGTCGATCGCTGGTGTGCACCACCGCGTGAATCCCGCACCGTGTCCGGCGCGTGTTCGTTCCGCCGTTCCGGAACGGTCCGGGAACCCGGACGGTGCTCCGCGCGTCCTTTCCCATAGCGGCACCCAGGGGTGCCGGACCCGGCCGATCCGGGTGTGGGAATCTCGGTTCCGGCCGCGGACGCGGTCGTGGGAGCATGGCTGACCCGATCGGCGGAATCTGGGGAGGAACGGGGCGTGCGGGTGAATCGCAAGGCGGTGCCGGTGCTGGCGCTCGCGACCGTGCTGGTCACCGCCTGCTCGAATACCCCGCCGCCACCGGTGGTGTCGTCGTCGGTGCCGCCCGCCTCGACCACCGGGAAGACGCCGTCGCAGATCGTCGTCGGGGTCGACGACGTGCTGGGCGGGTACAACCCGCACAACCTCGCCGACTCCTCGCAGGTCACCTCGGCGCTGTCGCAGCTGCTCCTGCCGTCGGTGTTCCGCCAGAAGGACGACGGCAGCACCCAGCTCGACAAGAACCTGATGAAGTCCGCCGAGGTCGTCTCGCAGCAGCCGTTCGTGGTCGCCTACGAGATCCGGCCGGACGCGTCCTGGTCCGACGGCGCGCCCATCGCCGCCGAGGACTTCGACTACCTGCGCACCCAGATGCGCGACCAGCCCGGCGTGATCGAGCCCGCCGGCTACCGGCAGATCACCGACCTGCAGTCACGCGAAGGCGGCAAGCGCGTCGAGGTCACCTTCACCAAGCCGTACCCCGGCTGGCAGACGCTCTTCTCCGACCTGCTGCCCGCCCACCTGCTGAAGGACGCGCCCGACGGCTGGCGCGGGGCGCTGGCCTCGAACTTCCCGGCCGTCGCCGGCCCGTTCTCGATCAAGAGCCTCGACACCGCCCGCGGCGAAGTCATCCTCGAGCGCAACGAGCGCTACTGGGAAAAGCCCGCCGCGATCGACCGGATCGTGCTGCGCCGCTCGGACCAGAACACGCTGCTCGCCGCGCTGCGCAGCGGCAACGACCAGTTCGCGCTGGCCAGGACGACCGGCGACGAGCTCAAGCTGCTCGGCGAGCTCGGCCCGGCCGTGCAGCTGCACACCGTGGCCCGGCCGCTGGTGGCCGACGTGCTGCTGCGCCCGGTCAGCGCCACCCTGCAGGACGCCCAGTTACGGGCCGGGATCGCCGCGCTGATCGACCGGGCCAAGCTGATCACCGAAGGCGTCAACGGCGGCCCGTCGTCGCAGCTGCACGCCGACGCGCAGGTGACCGCGCCGTCGGTGAAGGGCTACGCGGCGACCATCCCGCCCGGCCCGCCCACCGCGCCCGACGTCGCGAAGGCCGAGCAGTCGCTGAAGGCGGCCGGCTACACCAAGACCGCGGGCACCTGGCGCAAGAACGGCAAGGCGCTCTCGCTGGTCATCGCCTCGCCGGGCACCCAGGAGCCGTACGCGACGATCGCCAAGGAGCTGACCAGCCAGCTGGCCGCGCAGGGTGTCGAGGTCAACGCGATCACGCCCCAGCCGCGCGACCTGTTCAGCGGCCTGCTCGCGATGCCGGTCGTCTCCGGGGTCCAGCAGCCGACCGGCGACTCGGCGGGCAACGTCGGGGTCGACATCGCGGTCGTGCCGCAGGCGGTCGGCGGCGACACGGCGTCGGTGCTCGCGTCGACCTTCGGCTGCCGTCCCGAGCAGACCGCCGCCGGCGCCGACCGGACGAAACCCGTCGTTCCGGGCAACTCGGCGGGGTTCTGCGATCCGGCGCTGCAGCCCTCGATCGACGCGGCGCTGTCCGGATCGACGCCGATCGCCGAAGCGCTCACCACCCTTGAGCCTGAACTTTGGCGGCAGAACGTGGTGATTCCGCTGTTCCAATCGGCTGACACCCTGGCGATCGGTTCGGGCATCTCCGGCGTAACGCCGGGTCCACCGATGGTGGGCCCGTTCGGGTCCGCCGTGAACTGGACTCGCGGCCCGAAGTAATCGCTCGGCTACGCATTCAGTACTACCGGGTGATCTTGACGCACGCCTTCGAGTGGGACCCCGTGAATCCGTGAGGTAACCGTCGTATTTCTGGATGTCGGCTGGAAGTCACCCTTTGGTCACGATCGACCCTGAACTGGTGACTGTCGGTGCTTTTCCTTTCTAGCGTGCTCCCGCAGTGCGCCAGTTGAGTGTCGCTTGGCGTGTCGTAGGCTCCGGCACCAAACCGGAGCGGTGTGGGTCCTTGTCACAATTCAAGGACTCAGTGCTAGGAGGGCACACTTCATGAGGAGAACCAAAGCAGTCTCCGCCTTGTCGCTCGTCGCAGGCGCCTCGCTGCTGCTGAGCGCCTGCAGCGGCGGCGACTCGGGCTCGGGCAGCACCGACCAGAACGGGTCGTCGACCGACGTCAAGGCGATGGCGGTCGGCAAGGCCGAGCAGGGTGACACGTTCAAGCTCGCGGACGTCAAGGGCTGGGACGGCACGGTCACGGTCGGGATCGACGACGGGTACTCCGGGTACAACAACAACACCCCGGACACCAACAGCTCGTACAACACCTACATCTTGACCGCCGTCCTCGAAGACTCCTTCGTCCTCGACGGCAACAACAAGATCCTGCTCAACAAGGACATGTTCGACTCGGTCGACGTGACCTCCAAGGACCCGCAGGTCGTCACCTACAAGATCCGGCCGAACCTCAAGTGGTCGGACAACGAGGCCTTCGACTGCAAGGACCTGTACCTGAACTGGCTGTCGCAGAGCGGCCAGGCGAAGGGCACGGACGGCAAGAACCCGTTCAACGCCGCTTCGACCACGGGTTACGACAAGATCAAGACCGCCACCTGCAAGGACAACCTGACCTTCGAGACGGACTACAGCGAGCCGTACCTCGACTACAAGGGCCTGTTCTCCGGCGTCTCGATCCTCCCGGCGCACATCCTCGAGAAGCAGACCGGCATCCCGGACATCACCAAGCTGGCGCCGACCGGCGACCCGGCCCTGCTGTCCAAGGCCGGCGACTTCTGGACGAACAAGTGGAAGGGCTTCGACAAGGCCCTCATGCCGGCTTCCGGGCCGTACATGATCGACGCGTTCGACGCCAACCAGAAGTCCGTCACGCTCGTGAAGAACCCGAACTGGGCGGGCGGCAAGGGCGGCCCGGCCAAGATCGTGGTCCGCGCCATGGAAGACACCAAGGCCATGGCGACCGCGCTGCAGAACGGTGAGATCGACGTCGCGGCGTCGACCCAGCCGGACGCCACCGCGGCCAACACGATGAAGGGCCTCGCGGCCCAGGGCGTCATCTACGGTTCGGCCCCGCAGCTGACCTACGAGCACCTTGACCTGCAGTTCAACCGCATGTTCAAGGACGACGCGCTCCGCAAGGCGTTCTTCGAGGTCGTCGACCGCAAGGCGATCACCGACAAGCTGCTGAAGGAAGTCCAGGCCGACGCGGCCCCGCTGAACTCGATCGTGTTCTTCCAGGGTGAAGAGGGCTACACCGACCTGTACGGCAGCAAAGCCGGCCTGGGTGCCGAGGCGGCGGCGAAGACGCTGACCGACGCGGGCTGGACGAAGGGTGCCGACGGCATCTTCGCCAAGGGCGGCCAGCGGGCTTCGTTCAAGATCACGCACAACCAGAACGCCCGCCGCAGCCAGACCGTCGAGATCATCATCTCGCAGGCCAAGGCGGCCGGTATCGAGGTCAAGGACGAGACCGACGCCAACTTCCTCAAGGGTGGCCGCGTCTCGACCGGTGACTACGACATCGCGCTGTTCGGCTGGTCGTCGGCTCCGTTCAAGTCGCAGTCGCGGTCGATCTACGTCTGCCCGGACAAGGGTGGCGACCAGAACTACCAGAACCTGTGCGACCCGAAGATCGACGACGCGTTCAACGCCGCGGTGAAGGCGACGGACGAGCAGGTCAAGCTGCAGAGCTACCAGGCGGCCGACAAGGCCATCGCGGACAAGTACGCGACGCTCCCGCTGTTCCAGACGCCGAGCATGTGGGCGTTCAAGGGCATCGACCGCGTGTACATGCAGTCCTACAACGGTGTCCTGTGGAACGCCGGCGAGTGGGAGCAGAAGAAGTAGGGCTCGTCCCGCCTCTTCTTTCCCCTCGCTCCAGATGACCTGGGAGGTACCGGGGTCCGGCCACGAGCCGGGCCCCGGTACCCACCGGAAGTAGCTGTTGACCGTAGGGTTACCCCCACTACGGTAGACAACCGGGTAGCGGTCCAGCGCACTTCTGACGACCAGGCCCGGATGAGGAGCAGTTCGTTGAACCTGGTGATCTACATCCTTCGCCGTCTGGCGATATCGATTCCCGTCCTGCTGGTCGGGACCTTTTTGTCGTTCGTGATGGTCGCCGCCACCGGTGACCCGCTGGGCGAGCTCCGCAACAACCCGCAGCTGAGCAAGGACGCGATCGACGCGCTCTCCCACCGGCTGGGCCTGGACCAGGGTGTCGTGCCGCGCTACTTCAGCTGGCTCGGTGACTTCCTGTCGGGTGACTGGGGCACGTCCATCGCGCAGGGCAACGCGCTGCAGCCGGTCGCGCCGAAGGTGATGGCGGCGTTCGGCGTCACGTTCAAGCTGGTCGTCGGAGCCGAGATCCTCGCGCTGATCATCGGCATCATCGTCGGCGTGCTCGCCGCGGTGAAGCAGTACTCGATCATCGACTACCTGGCCACCACGCTGGCCTTCCTGCTGTTCTCCATGCCGATCTTCTGCGTGGCGATCGTCCTGAAGAACTACGCCATCGAGATCAACGGCTGGGTCCGCGACCTCGGCCTGCAGGACGTCCTCGGCAACCCGTGGCTACGCACGACCAGCCCGGAACAGCTGAAAACGGACGGCGTCGGGGACTTCATAACCAGCACCATCGGCGCCTACCTGCTCCCGACGCTGTCGATCATGGCGATCAGCTTCGCCGCGTACAGCCGGTTCCAGCGGGCCTCGATGCTCGAGGTGATGGGCTCGGACTACGTCCGCACCGCGCGCGCCAAGGGCCTCGGCAACGGCCGGGTCATCTTCCGGCACGCGTTCCGCAACGCCCTGATCCCCGTCACGACGCTGTTCTCGGTGAACTTCGGGTCGGTGCTCGCCGGCGCGATCATCACCGAAACGGTGTTCAACTGGCACGGTATGGGCACATTGCTGGTGGAAGCCGTCTCGAAGAACGACACTCAGGTGATGATGGGCTGGCTCGTGGTCATCGCCACCAGCGTGATCGTCGCCAACCTGATCGCCGACCTGGTGTACGGCATCCTGGACCCGAGGATTCGCGTTGGCTGACTTGAACTCCCTCCTCGCGAGCGAAACCGCCACCAAGGACGGCACGCTCCCGCCGGAAGCCCTGCCCGAACCCCGGAGCCAGGGCAAACTGGTGCTCCGGAAGTTCCTGCACCACAAGCTGGCCATGGCGTCGACCGGGGTGCTGGTGCTGATCGTGCTGCTCAGCATCATCATGCCGATCTTCTGGAAGCACAGCTACGAGGACAGCTCCTTCCCGTCCTTCGCCAAGCCGAGCGGCGACTTCCCGCTGGGCACCACGCAGGTCGGCAAGGACATGGTGTCGCAGATCCTGCGCGGCACCCAGTTCTCGCTGCTCATCGCGCTCACGGTGTCGATCCTGTCGACCGTGGTCGGCGTCGTGCTCGGCGCGCTGGCCGGGTACCTGCGCCGGTTCACCGACTCGGCGGTCTCGCGGGTGACGGACCTGTTCCTGATCATCCCGCAGATCGCCGCGGCGGCCATCCTGGCGAAGGTGTTCGGGAGCGGCTCCTGGTACATCGTCGCGCTGGTGCTGGCGGCGTTCGGCTGGATGCAGATCGCCCGGATCACCCGCGCCGAAGCGATGTCGCTGTCCCAGCGCGAGTTCGTCGACGCGGCTCGCGCTTCGGGTGCCGGCACGTTCCGGATCATCTTCAAGCACCTGGTGCCGAACATGGTCGGCAGCATCACGGTCAACGCGACCCTCGCGGTCGCGCAGGCCGTGCTGGCGGAAGCCGCGCTGTCGTTCATCGGCCTCGGTGTCCAGCTGCCGGACACCTCGCTCGGCCGCGTCATCCTGGAGAACTACGCCCAGCTGCAGACGCGGCCGGCGCTGTTCTTCGGGCCGTTCATCGTGCTCGTGCTGATTTCACTGACGATCAACTTCATCGGTGACGGTCTTCGCGACGCCTTCGACCCGCGGCAGCGGAGAATGAAGGCCTGAACGCCGACGCGGGGGTGACCGGTTCCGGTCGCCCCCGCGTCCGTTTTCGCGCGACGATCGCCGGAACTTGGGGGTTTCGGATGAATCTCGTGCTCTACGTGCTCCGCCGGCTGGCCATCTCGATCCCGGTCCTGCTGGTCGGCACGTTCCTCTGCTTCGTCATGGTGGCCAACACCGGGGACCCGCTCGGGGAGCTGCGCAACAAGCCCGGCATCAACCCCGCGGCCATCGCCGCCACCGAACACCAGCTCGGGCTCGACCAGAGCATCGTCGCGCGGTACTTCACCTGGCTGGGCCACTTCCTCAGCGGCGACTGGGGCATCTCGATCGCGCAGGGCAACGCCTTCCAGCCGGTGGCGCCGAAGGTCATGGCGGCGTTCAAGGTGACGCTCGAACTGGTGCTGGCCGCGTCGATCCTGGCCTTGGTCTTCGGCGTGCTGGTCGGGGTGCTCGCGGCCGTCAAGCAGTACTCGATCTGGGACTACCTGGCGACGACGCTGGCGTTCCTGATGTTCTCGATGCCGATCTTCTGCATCGCCATCGTCCTCAAGGGCTACGCGATCCGCCTGAACGGCTGGGTGCGGCAGCTGGGCCTGTCCGACGTCCTCGGCGACCCGTGGCTGCGCACGACGAGCCCGGAGAGCCTCTCGGCGACCGGAGTGGGCGACGCGCTCGCGAAGTACGTCGGCGCGTTCCTGCTGCCGACGCTGTCGATCATGGCCATCACGTTCGCCGCGTACAGCCGCTTCCAGCGGGCGTCGATGCTGGAGGTCCTGGGCGCCGACTACGTCCGCACCGCGCGGGCGAAGGGCGTCTCGAACAGCCGCGTGATCTGGCGCCACGCGTTCCGCAACGCGCTGATCCCGGTGATGACGCTGTTCTCGGTCAACTTCGGCGCCACGGTGACGGGCGCGATCATCACGGAGACGGTGTTCAACTGGCACGGCATGGGCACGCTGCTGGTGGAGGCGGTCAACAAGAACGACCCGCAGGTGCTGATGGGCTGGCTGGTGGTGATCGCGGCGAGCGTGGTGATCGCGAACCTGGTCGCGGACCTGATGTACGGCATCCTCGACCCCCGCATCCGCGTCGGCTGACAGGGAACGGCGAAGGGCCCGCACCCAGGCGAGTGCGGGCCCTTCAGCGGGTCTACGTCAGTCGGCCACGGGGGCCAGCTTGCCGGCCTCCCAGGCCGCGCGGCGCTCGGCCTGCAGCACCGGGTCGGCCACCGGCGCCGCCGACAGGAGCCGGCGCGTGTAGTCCTGCTGGGGCGAGTGCAGCACCTGGTCGCGGGTGCCGACCTCGACGAGCTTGCCGTACTGCATCACCGCGACGCGGTCGGCGAGCAGGTCGACCACCGCCAGGTCGTGGCTGATGAACAGGCAGGCGAACTGCAGCGACTGCTGCAGGTCGAGGAACAGGTCCAGCACGCGGGCCTGCACCGACACGTCCAGCGCCGACGTCGGCTCGTCCGCGATGAGCAGCGCCGGGTCGAGCGACAGCGCGCGGGCGATCGCCACGCGCTGTCGCTGGCCGCCCGACAGCTCGTGCGGGTAGCGGTTCATGTAGTGCCCGCCCAGCTCGACCTTGTCGAGCAGCGAGCGCACGCGCGCCGACAGCTCCTTGCCGGACAGCACCTTGTGCAGCACCATCGGCTCGGCGATCGACTCGCCGATCGTCATCTTCGGGTCCAGCGTCGACGCCGGGTCCTGGAACACGATCGAGAAGTACCGGCGAAGCGGGCGAAGCTCCTTCGCCGACATCTGCGTGATGTCCTTGCCGGCGATCGAGATCGTGCCCTGCGTCGCCCGGAGCAGGCCGACCGCGCAGCGTCCGACGGTCGTCTTGCCCGAGCCCGACTCGCCCACCAGGCCGACGATCTCGCCCTTGGCGATGGTCAGCGAGACGTCGTCGACCGCGCGGTTCTTGCCCTGGCCGCGGCGGCCCGGGTACTCGAGCACCAGGTTCTTGATCTCGAGGGCGGGCGCGGTCTCCTCGATGACGGCCTCGAGCTCCTCGTCGGCCAGCCGGATCTCCTCGGCGATCTTGGCCGCCTCGGTGCTGTCGGTGGCGATCCCGGTGTCGTCGAGCAGCCGGCGCCCCTCCGGACGCTGGCCGAGCACCGGCACCGCGGCGAGCAGCCGCCGGGTGTAGTCCTCCTTCGGCGACGCGAACAGCTCGCGCACCGGCGCCTCTTCGACGATCTCGCCCTGGTACATCACGATGACGCGGTCGGCCATGTCGGCGACGACGCCCATGTCGTGCGTGATCAGCACGATCGCGGTGTCGAGGGTGTCGCGCAGCTTGCGCAGCAGACCCAGGATCTCCGCCTGGACGGTGACGTCGAGCGCCGTGGTCGGCTCGTCGGCGATGATGACCTTCGGGTCGCAGGCGATCGCCATCGCGATGACGACGCGCTGGCGCAGACCGCCCGACAGCTGGTGCGGGTACTGCTTGAACCGCAGCGGCGGGTTCGGGATGCCGACCATGTCCAGCAGCTCGACCGCCCTCTTGTCGGCGGCGGCCTTCGAGATGTCGAGGTGCGAGCGCAGGGCCTCGCGCAGCTGCCAGCCGACCGTGTAGACCGGGTTCAGCGCGGTCATCGGCTCCTGGAAGATCATCGCGACCTGGTTGCCGCGGATCTTCTGCATGTCCTTCTCTTTGAGATCCGCCAGGTTGCGCTCGCCGAGGCGCAGCTCGCCGGCGATCTTGCTGGTCTTGGGCAGCAGGCCCAGCACCGACATCGACGTGACGGACTTGCCCGATCCCGACTCCCCGACCACGGCGACGATCTCGCCGGGCTTGACGTCGAAGCCGATGCCCTTGACGGCGTTCACGACGCCGTCCTCGGTCCGGAACGACACGTTGAGGTCGGAGATCGACAGAACGGATCCGGACACGCCGGCGACGTCCGCCGAAGTTGCTTCAGTGCTCACCAAGATGCCCTTCGTGGGGGTACAGACGATCGCGACGCGGCGGTCGCGACTCGCGCGAGGATAACCGAGGGTGTCCCCGACTAAGGTCGGAGCACGGGAATTACGCTCAACCCGTGATCTCCCCGGTACCGCGCAGGCTGCTGCTCGTTCACGCCCATCCCGACGACGAGAGCATCACCACCGGCGCCACGATCGCACGATACGCCGCCGAAGGCGCCGAGGTGACCGTGGTGACCTGCACGCTCGGTGAGGAAGGCGAGGTCATGGCCGGCCTCGGCGAGCTGGCCGGGCTGGGCGCGTGGGCCGCCGACCAGCTGGGCGGCTACCGCGTCGCGGAGCTGCAGCGCGCGTGCGCCGCGCTGGGGGTGTCACGACATCGTTATCTGGGCGGCATCGGCCGGTGGCGCGATTCGGGCATGGCGGGCACGCCGTCGGCGTCGCACCCGCGGGCCTTCACCGGCGGCAGCGCCGAGGAGCAGGCCGCGCAGCTGGCGGAGATCCTCGACGAGGTCCGGCCGCAGGTCGTCGTCACCTACGACGCCTTCGGCGGCTACGGCCACCCCGACCACATCCGCGCCCACGAGATCACGATGGCCGCGGCGCCGCGCGCGGAGTCGGTGGCGCGCGTGTTCCACACCGTCACCTCGCGTGACGCCGTCCGCGCCGGTCTCGCCGCGCTGCGGTCCCGCGGCGACACGGTGTTCACGGTGCCGCCGGACGACGAGCTGCCCGCGACGCCGGACGAGGAGATCACGACGACGCTCGACGTCGCCGCGTACCTCCCGGCCAAGCTGGCGGCGCTGCGGGCGCATGCGACACAGCTGGCGGTGGTCGACGGCGACGTCCCGTACTTCGCGCTGACGAACGAGGTCGCCCAGCCGATCCCGGCGCGCGACTCGTTCGTGCTGGCGCACGGGCCGGCCGAGGGCGCGGCGGACGACCTGTTCGGCGGGCTGTGACCGTGCCGGAGCCCCTGACGTGGGACCGGCGGCTGCTCCTGGTGCTGCTGGTCTTCGACACCGTGCTGCTGGCCGTGCTGGAGCTGTTCTTCCTGCCGCTGCGGATCGGCGTCGTGCCGCTGCCGGTGACCGTCGTGGTCGGCGCCGTCACCACCCCGTGGCTGGTCTCGACGACGGCGAAGCTGGTGCGGCCCGGGCTTTCGTGGGTACCCCTGGCGGTGTGGGTGGTCGTCGTGTTCGGGCTCGGCCTGCTGGGCCCGGGCGGCGACCTGGTGCTGATCCAGGACTGGCGGGCCCTGGTGCTGCTCGGCGCGAGCGCGCTGCCGGGAGCGCTGGTGCTCGGCGGCGGGCTGGGAAGGGGAACCGGACGTGGCTGAGGCGATCTCCGACAAACAGGTCGTGGCCGTGCTGCGGCCGTTCGTGCGGGCGTGCGGGCCGATGCTCGACGCGCTGCGCGAGTCCGACCCGTTCGGGCTGCAGGCCCGGGCGAAGGACGACCTGGCCGAAGTCGAGTCCGGCCTGAAGGCGAAGCTGATCCACGGCGTGACGTCGGTGAAGGTGCCGGGCACGGCGGCGTGGGCCCGGATGACGGGCTACGACCGGTCCAGCTGGTGGATGAACCGCGTCGGCCGCTTCACGGCGCTGCTGACGTCGATCCCGGGCCTGGGCGGCGCACTGGCCGACCGGCTCCCGGTGCAGGACGCGCTGGGGGCGGCGTCCCAGGGGCTGCTGCTGTGCGCGATCGCGGGCGAGTACGGCGTGACGGACGTCGGCACCCGGGTGCGGCTGATCGCGTGGGTCCTGTTCGAGCGCGACATCGACGCGGACCTCGCGGCGGGCAGGCACCCGGAGCACGACGAGGCGGCGGAGGCCGACGAAGCGGCTCGCCTGACGGAGGATTTGACGGCGTCGGAGAAGAAGCACGGCAAGGCGACGATCAAGGCGGCCGGCCGGACGCTGTGGCGGCTCGGCCGGGGGCTGCTCGGGATCACCGGGGAGCTGGAGAAGCGGCCGCGCGGCAACTTCCTGCACCGCGCGCTCGGCATGTTGCCGGTCGTCGGCGCGGCGGGGGACTACCTCGGGGAGCGGTCGGGGTTGCGGGAGGTCTGGAAACGGGCGCACGTCTGGCTGACCGAGCACCGCACGTGAGCTTCCCGCGCGGTGCCCGGCCCAAACCTCAATCCCAGAACCGGAAGAGGCTCGCTCCGGCGCTGGCGCCGAACCTGTTGCCGCCGAGAGCGTCGAAGATCGAGTAGGCGCCGTCCCACAGCGCGGCGTTGGCCGGCTTGAAGAACCACAAGATCGCGAACAAGATGATCGGGGCCCAGGGGCGGATCTGCGCGCCGAAGGCTCGCGCCTGCGGAGGCAGGTACGGCTCGATCGCGCCCCAACCGTCGAGGCCGGGGATCGGCAGGATGTTGAGGATGAACGTCACCACCTGCAGCAGCGCGAGGTAGGACATCGCGGCGACCAGGCCACCCGACATCGGGACCAGCGCGACGACCAGAGCCAGCGCCGCCCCGACCGCGAGGTTGCTCAGCGGTCCGGCCAGCGACACCCACGAGGACGTCCCGCGCGAACGCAGGGCACCGCGGTTGATCCACACCGCCCCGCCCGGCAGCGGGATGCCGCCGATGATGAGGAAGACGAGCGGGAGCACGATCGACAGCACCGGGTCGGTGTACTTCCGCACGTCGAGCGTGAGGTAACCCTTGTGGGCGACGCTGTAATCACCGCCGCGGTAGGCGACCATCGCGTGGCCGAACTCGTGGAGCGACAACGACGCCACCCAGCCGGCGGCGACGAAGATCACCACGCCGGCGATCAAGAGCGGGTCGCGATCGCGGAGCAGGATGCTGCTCACATCACCGAACGCGGCCATCACGCCGCCGGCGACGGTGAGCGCGAGGATGCCGAGGAAGACCGGGCTGGGGCGCACTGCTGACTTCTGCACGCTTCCAGTCTTCCGTATGCCCGGTGTGAAGTTACCGGCGTGTCCCCTTGCGCGATCGGGCCCGAACGTCCCCCGAACTCGCTACTCCGCTTGACCTGACCGCACTACACGGGTGTAATCACAGTGATGTCATTCGCCGCCTAGAGGGGACGGCGGGTGTCGTTTCACCACCGCCAGCCTGGGGAGTGCTAGGGAGCGAGGAGGCGGACGTGCGGTTGGAAGCCGATGGGAAGGAATGGGGGCACGTCATGAGTTGGGGCGAGATCCCGGAGCAGGCTCTGGGAGATCTCACCGAGCTCATCGATGCCACCGAGGAAGAGCAGGATTGGCAGGAACGCGCCCTGTGCGCGCAGACGGACCCGGAGGCGTTCTTCCCCGAGAAGGGCGGCTCCACCCGCGAAGCCAAGCGGATCTGCCTGGGCTGCGAGGTCAAGGACGAGTGCCTTGAGTACGCGCTGGCCCACGACGAGCGCTTCGGCATCTGGGGCGGTCTGTCCGAGCGGGAGCGCCGCAAGCTGAAGAAACGCGCGATCTAGAGGGGGAATCACCGGTGATGCGTGGTGTCACCGGTGATTCCACGAGGTGAACACGGCGTGGGTTCACCACCGGGTGACGAACCGGGGCCGTAGGGTGGCCGCACCGATCCGCCGCCTGATCCGGAGTGTTCGTTGCCCCGCACCGCCGCGCCGCCCGTCCTGCGCACCGCGCCCGTTCTGGCCATTGTGGTCTGTCACAACGGCGAAAACTGGCTACCGCTGGCGCTTTCTTCGTTGCGCCGCAGCACCGTCCGGCCTCGGCACGTGCTCGCCGTCGACACCGGATCCACCGACGCCACCGCGCGGCTGCTCGCCGAAGCGGCCGTCGATCCCGGCCCGGATTCCGCGCCCGTGCTCTCCGGCGTCGTCACACTTTCGAGCGATACGGGCTTCGCCGCCGCGGTCGCCGAAGCTGTCGCGCACGCCACCGAGCGCTGGGGCGACCCCGGATCGTGGCTGTGGCTCCTCCACGACGACTGCGCCCCCGAGCCCGACTGCCTCGACGAACTCCTGCGCGTCGCCA
This sequence comes from Amycolatopsis sp. NPDC049691, assembly GCF_040675005.1. Classification (NCBI taxonomy): domain Bacteria; kingdom Bacillati; phylum Actinomycetota; class Actinomycetes; order Pseudonocardiales; family Pseudonocardiaceae; genus Amycolatopsis; species Amycolatopsis sp. NPDC049691. The sequence continues at coordinate 316,497 of NZ_JBFANX010000006.1, read as the reverse complement.
CCAAAACCCCGTCGGCGACCGTGCTCGGCGCGCTCGGTCTCGACTGGACCGACCCGCGGCTGATCGTCGAAGCGGGCCTGTCCACCGACGCCTCCGGCCACCGCCAGCAGATCGCCGCCCTCGGCGAGGAACCCGCCGAGGTGCTCGCCGTGCCCAGCGCCGGCTCGCTCGTGCGTCGCGACGCCTGGGACGACCTCGGTGGCTTCGACCCCGATTTCCCGTTGCTGCGCGAGGATCTCGACTTCGGCTGGCGCGCGAACGCGGCCGGCGGGCTCGTCCTCTCGGTGCCGACCGCGCGGGTGCGGCACGCGCGAGCCGTCACGACCGGGCAGCGTGCGGCCGACGCCGTCACCACCCCGCTCGCGACCGCGAACCGCGCCCACGGGCTGCGCGTGTTCCTCGTGAACTGCTCGCCGTTTTCCTTCTGGCTGGGCATGATCCGGCTCCCGCTGCTCTCCCTGCTGCGCGCGCTCGCCTTCGTCCTGCTGCGCCGCACCGGCGAAGCCCGCGCCGAATTCTCCGCGGCGACGTACCTCCTCAGTGGACGCGGCGGATTGCGCGCCGCCCGGGCGCGCCGACGGCGGAATCCGCGGCCGGGCACGGTTCGCGGGCTCTTCACCGGACGCGGGACGCGACTGCGCAACGCCGTCCGCGCCGGCGTCGTCGGGCTGGTCCGCCGGGGCGTCGAGGAAGACGTCGCGCTCGGGCGCGTGCCGGAGACCGTCGAGACCGAGTCCGCGTGGGTGACGCCGGAGGCGCTCGACGCCCGCGAAACCCGCCCGGTCGGGCCGGACGCGCTGCCGGCAGGCGCGCTGCGCGGGCTCAGCTCGCGCGGGTCCGGGCTGCGCAAGCCCGGCACGCTCGTCGCCGTCGCGTTGCCGGAAGCCCCGGCGCCCGAAGCGGCGGCCGAAACCGAGGAACCCGCCGAAGAGACCGAGCCCGAGCTCGTCTTCGTCGAGGTGAACCGCCGGCGCGTGCTCGCGGCGACGATCTTCGCGCCACCGGTCGTGCTGCTCGTCGTGATGACCGCGCTGGGCCTGGTCGTCAACCGCGCCCGGCTCGGCCTCGACCTCTTCGGCGGCAAGCTGCTCCCGGTCGGCGGGCTGGGCGAGCTCTGGTCGTCGTACCTGGCGTCGTGGCACGCCGTCGCGGGCGGCACCGGCGCGCCCGCGTCGGCGACGCTGCCGGTGCTCGGCACGCTCGGCGCGGTGTTCGCCCCGATCGGCGGTCCGGCCGCGCTCGTGGCGATCCTGCTACTCGGCGACATCCCGCTGGCGGCGCTCAGCGCGTACGCGGCGACTCGGCGCCTGCGCGTGCGCCGCTGGGTCCGAGCGGTCGTCGCCGCGACGTACGCGCTGCTGCCCGCCGCGACCGCCGGCGTGGCGCAGGGCCGGCTCGACGTCGTCGTGGTGCACCTCGCGCTGCCGCTGGTGGCCGCGGGCATCGCCGGGCTGCTGGTCCGCGCGGACACGCGCTGGCTGCACGTCTCCGCGCTGTCGGCGATCGGCGTCGCGGTGCTCGGCGCGTTCTCCCCGCTCGCGCACGGGCTCGCGCTCGCCGGGCTGCTGATCGGGTTCGTCGTGCTGCCGGCGCCGACCGGGCTGGCGCGGCGCATCGCGTCGGTCGGCATCGTCGTGCTGCTGCCGCTGGCGCTGCTGCTGCCGTGGCCGACGGTGTTGCTGCGTCACCCGGAGCTGCTGGTGCAGGGACTCGGCGGCGCGGCGGCGACGGTGTCCGGCACCGACCTGGCCGGCCTCGACCCCGGCGGCCCCGGCGCGTGGCCGATCGGGGTCGCGGTGATCGCGGCGGCGCTGATCGCGATCGTCGTCCGCCCGACGAAGCTCGCCGCGGGCGGGCTGGCGCTGGCCGCGCTGGGCGCGGGCGGGCTGGTCCTGGTGCGGCTGGTGACGGCGACGCCGATGCAGGGTGGCACACCGGCGCACGGTTACGCGGGCGTGCCGCTGCTGATCGTCGGCGCCGGGCTGCTGTGGGTGGTGCTCGGCTCGTGGCAGCGCGGCGGCTCGGCCGGGGTGCCGTCGCCGTGGCTGCCGAAGGTGTTCGCGGTCGCCGGGGTCGTGGTGTTCCTCGCGCTGGCGGCGGGCGCGGTCGTCGTCGGCGGCCAGGGCCCGCTTCGCGCCGGCGAACGGCCCGCGCTCGCGCCGGAGGTCGCGGCCGAGCTGGGTGTGTCCGGCCGGTCGGTGCTGGACCTGGCGACCGACGCGACCCGCCAGATCGGCGGCCGCCTGCCCCACTACGGCGACGACGAACTGGCCCCGACCCCCGGCACCCCGGCGCGGCTGGCGGCGTGGCGCCGCGACCTCGGCCAGGGCGACGCGGCGGCGGTCCAGCGGACGTTCGCCGCGGCGGCGGCCGCGGGGGTGCAGTTCGTGGTCCTCCCGGCGGGCGTCGACCCGCAAGCGTACCCGCCGCTGGCGAAGGACCTGGTCTCGGTGGCCGCGCCGACGTCCGACGGCCGCGGCGTGCTGCGCCTGCTGCCTCCGGCGGGGCAGGTGATCTTGATCTCGCCGGAGCAGGCCAAGGCGGCGGTGACGGGCGGCGGCGCGCCCGGCAACGCACCGGGCGTGGCACCGGTCCAGGCGGGCCTGCCGGACGTGCGGGTCCGGGTGTCCGACGGCCCGACCGGGCGGCTGCTGGTCCTGGCGGCCGAGCAGGAAGCGGGCTGGAAGGCATCGGTGGCGGGCAAGAGCGTGCCGATCGTCCCGGCGTGGGGGCACCAGGTGGCGGTGTCGGTGCCGCCGACGTCGTCGGAGGTGACGCTGGAGTTCCCGGGCACGGAACGGAACCTGTTGTTGCTGGCACAGCTGGCGGCGGTGCTGTTCACGCTGCTGACGGCGGTCCCAGCCCGGCGGCGCTTGCCCCAGTAAAGGAGCTGGGTGGTCATCCCGTCGCCTGAGGCCGGTAAATCACTTTGAGCCGGGCCCGCAACCGGGAGACCAACGCGAGGGAGCGTTGCCAGGCTTGCGGGCCCGGCTCAAAGTGATAGGCCTCGTTCAGGCGACGGGATGACCACCCAGCGGCCCACCTCGACAAGGTGAGAAGACAGCGAAACCCCGGCCATCCCGGAGCCTGCCCGTCCGGCGAGGACGATCTTTTTCTTTCTACCGCGGCAGAGGTCTACCGCGACTTGGCTGCCACTGCTCTACCGCGGCTTGGCGGGTCCGACCTCCCCCGCCCTCCGTTCGGATTGTCCGTCGCCGCCCGGGTTTGTCAAGGCGGGAAAGCGTGCCTTGACAAACCCGGTCGTCGACTGGAAAGCGGCTTGGGAGGAGGGCGGGGGAGGTCTGGTGACCTCGTGGTCGGCTTGCGTTGCCGGCTGCCGGTTCGCAGTGGGCCTCAACCCGCAGTGGGCGTCACTCGCCTTCGATGACGTCCGGTTCCACGCCCAGGTACCCCGCCACCTGCTCCACCAGCACGTCGTGCACCAAATCCGCCAGCTCCGACGGGTCCTTCGCCCTTGCCTCCAGCGGCCGCCGGTACAGCACGATCCGGGCCCGCGTGGGCATCCCTGTCCGGTCCACCCCCGCCGGGACCAGGCGTGACAGCGGTACCGCGCCGTCGTGCAGCACGCCGTCCGACGGCGCCCGGCCGTTCTCGCGGACCTCGGGTACGTCGTCGACCGCCACGTCCAGCTTCGTCAGCTCGTGGCGCCAGCGGGCTTCGATCGGCTCGAGCGCGTCGAGCACCAGCGCGTCGAACCGCTCCGCGCGGCTCGCGGCGGCGGGCAGGGTCGCCGGGTACAGCGTTCCGCGCAGGCCCCGGCCGTGCCGGTCCCGTCGCGAACGCCGCCGCTGTCGGTAGTCACGAGCCGTCGCCACCCCGGAAGTCTATGCGGTCGGCGCGTCCCAGCGCGTGTCGCTCCTCCTAGCTTGCGGCGACACGCTATCGTTTCGGATCGTGCGGAACGTACGGAAGTGTTCGCGTACCGGCTGTCTCGAGCCGGCTGTGGCCACGCTGACGTATGCCTACAGCGACTCCACCGCCGTCGTCGGCCCACTGGCCACCGCTTCCGAGCCGCACTCCTACGACCTCTGCGAAGCCCACGCGCTGCGGCTGACCGTCCCCAAGGGCTGGGAAGTCGTCCGGCACGAAGGCGCCTTCGCCGCGCCGGACCCGTCGGCCGACGAGCTGACGGCGCTGGCCGAGGCCGTGCGCGAGGCCGGCCGCCCCGGCAAACCGGCCCCCGCGCCCGAGCCGGAGGGCCCGTCCGGGCGCCGCGGCCACCTGCGGGTCCTCCCCGGTCGCGCCTGAACGCGTAACCCACCCACACCGCCGGTAGGCTTTCCGCGCGGCGCAGCGGGCGCCGGGACGACTATTCGCGGGGAGACGGCGTGCCAGACCTTTCGGGCATCGTGAAGGCCTACGACATTCGCGGCGTGGTCGGCGAGCAGCTCGACGCGGACCTCGTCCGCGACTTCGGCGCCGCGTTCGCCCTGCTCATCAAGCCGGAAGCACCGGCGGTGGTGATCGGGCACGACATGCGGGACTCGTCGCCTGGGCTGGCGGCGGCCTTCGCCGAGGGCGTCACCTCGCAGGGCCTCGACGTCGTGAGCATCGGGCTGGCCAGCACCGACCAGCTGTACTTCGCCTCGGGTTCGCTGAACCTGCCGGGCGCGATGTTCACCGCGAGCCACAACCCGGCCAAGTACAACGGCATCAAGATGTGCCGCGCGGGCGCGTCCCCGGTCGGCCAGGACACCGGCCTCGCCGAGATCCGCGACACCGTCGAGCAGGGCGTGCCGGAGTTCGAGGGCCAGCGCGGCACCGTGAGCGAGCGGGACGTCCTCGCCGACTACGCCGCCTACCTGCGCAACCTCGTCGACCTGTCGGGCAGCCGGCCGCTGAAGATCGTCGTCGACGCCGGCAACGGCATGGGCGGGCACACCGTGCCGACCGTCTTCGCGGGTCTGCCGATCGAGGTCGTGCCGATGTACTTCGAGCTCGACGGCAGCTTCCCGAACCACGAGGCCAACCCGCTCGACCCGGCCAACATCGTCGACCTGCAGGCGAAGGTGCGCGAGGTCGGCGCGGACGCCGGGGTCGCGTTCGACGGCGACGCCGACCGTTGCTTCATCGTCGACGAGCGCGGCGAGCCGGTTTCGCCGAGCGCGATCACCGCGCTGGTCGCCGTGCGCGAGCTGGCGAAGGACCCGGGCGGCACGATCATCCACAACCTGATCACGTCCAAGGGCGTGCCGGAGATCGTCGCCGAGCACGGCGGCAAGCCGGTCCGCACCCGCGTCGGCCACTCGTTCATCAAGGCCGAGATGGCCCGCACCGGCGCCATCTTCGGCGGCGAGCACTCCGCGCACTACTACTTCCGCGACTTCTGGCGCGCCGACACCGGCATGCTGGCGGCGCTGCACGTCCTCGCCGCGCTCGGCGAGCAGACCGGCCCGCTGAGCGAGCTGACCAGCGCGTACTCGCGCTACGCGGCTTCCGGTGAGATCAACTCCACGGTCGACGACCAGGTCGCCAAGATGATGGCCGTCAAGGACGCCTTCGGCACCCGCTCCGGCGTCGAGGTCGACGAGCTGGACGGCCTGACCGTGCAGCTGCCGGGCGGCGCCTGGTTCAACCTGCGCCCGTCGAACACCGAACCGCTGCTCCGGCTGAACGTCGAAGCCGCGAACGCCGAGGCCGTGCAGGGGCTGGTGGACGAGGTACTCGCGATCATCCGCAACTGACCGTCCCCGGTGAAGGGACCGCAACCGTGTCCGGAAGGTGCCCTTCACCACACCCCTCTGCGTGGTATGGAGGAACCATGGCCATCACGCTCGACGCCCAGCTCCTCGAGATCCTGGCGTGCCCGTCGCCCGATCACGCCCCGCTCCGGCCGGGCGCCCCGGACGACCCCGAGGCCGACGCGCTGACGTGCACCGAATGCGGTCGCGTGTACCCGGTCCGCGACGGCATCCCGGTGCTGCTCCTGGACGAGGCGACCCTGCCGGGGAACAACGGAAACTCCGATGCCGACAGTGCTTGACGACACCCTGCTGGACGACCCCGCGCGGCTGGCCGAGGCCGACAGCGCGGGGCTGCTCCGGGCCGCCGCCATGGCGGGCGCCCAGGTGCGCGCGACCGCCGAGCTGGCGGCCGAGCTGGAGCTGTCCGAGCGGCTCGACATGGGCCGGCCGCGCGCCCTGGTGCTGATCGACCGGCCGGGCGTGAGCCGCACGCTCACGCGGCTGCTGGCCGCCCTGCTGACGCCGTCGTGCCCGGTGCCGGTCGTCGTCGCCGAGGTGGTGCCGAGCTGGATCGGCGCGCTCGACGTCGTCTTCGCCCACACCGACGACCCCGGCGACCGCGAGCTCGCCGCGTCGCTGGAGCGCGCGGCGCGCTACGGCGCTTCCGTGGTGCTCTCGGCGCCGTCGGAAGGTCCGGTGGCGGCCGCCGTCGCGGGCAAGGGTGTGCTGCTCGCGCCGCGGATCCCGGTGCCGCCGGAGCTGGCGTTCCCGCGCGGCCTGGCCGCCGGGCTGCTCACCGCGAACGCGCTGGGCCTGCTGATCTCCGACGTCCAGGTGCTGGCCGACCAGCTCGACCTGGAGGCCGAGAAGGACTACCTGGCCCGGGAGTCGTTCGCGAACCCGGCCAAGGCGCTCGCGCTGCGGGTCGCCGACCGCGTGCCGCTGCTGTGGGGGCTGGACCCGGTCGCGGTCGCCGTCGGCGAGCACGCTGCGCACGCGTTCGCCGCCCATGCGGCTACTGTGTGCGACGTCGAGGACTATCGTCAGGCTCTTGCGCGTCCCGCATTGCGGCGAGCCGCGCAATCGAGTGGGGCGGAGCGTGACATCTTCGCCGATCCGGACGATCCATCAGGTGACATCCCGACCCGGGTGCTGCTCCTCTCGGTGCGAACCGGTCCGGCCACGGACGCGGCGCGCTACCAAGCCGAGGACCTGCTGCCCGGTGCGGACGTCATCGCACCGGCCGAGGAGATCGAGGCCGACGAAATCGTGCGGGCCGCGGTGCTGGCACTGCGGTTCGAACTGGCGGCGGTCTACCTCGGGCTGGCGGCGGGCAGCATCGGCGGCGCGGGCCGCTTCGCGCCCGCGACGGCGTGAGACCCGCCGAGCACCGGCCCCGGCCGGCGCCGAAGGAGTGGAGTTGAGGTGACAGTGGAGCTGCTGCGCAACGCGGTGCGGCCCTACGCCTGGGGATCGCGGACGGCGATCCCCGAGCTGCTGGGTCGTCCGGTCCCCGCGCCGCACCCCGAGGCCGAGCTGTGGATGGGTGCCCACCCGGGCGACCCGTCGCACGTCATCGGCCCCGACGGAACCGAGCGGAGCCTGCTCGAGCTGGTGGACGCCGACCCGGTGACGCAGCTCGGCGAGCGGTGCGCGAAGCGGTGGGGCGGGCGGCTGCCGTTCCTGCTGAAGATCCTCGCGGCCGAGGAGCCGCTGTCGATGCAGGCGCACCCGTCGGCGGCGCAGGCCGCGGAGGGGCACGCCCGCGAGGAGAAGCTCGGCATCCCGCGTGACGCGGCCAACCGCAACTACCCGGACCCGACGGCGAAGCCGGAGCTGGTCTGCGCGCTGACGGAGTTCCACGCGCTGGCCGGGTTCCGCGCGCCGGACCGCACGGTGAAGCTGCTGAAGGCGATCGAGACGCCCGGGCTCGCGAAGTACACGGGCCTGCTGGAGGCGCAGCCGGACCCGTCCGGGTTGCGGGCGCTGTTCACGACGTGGATCACGCTGCCGCAGCCGTCGCTCGACTCGCTGTTGCCCGAGGTGCTCGACGCGTGCGTTCGCCACGTCCAGGAGCACGGTGAGTTCGCGGTCGAGTGCCGCACGATCCTGGAACTCGGCGAGGCGCACCCGCGCGATGCGGGCGTGCTGGCGGCGTTGCTGCTGAACCGGCTGACGCTGCGCGCGGGCGAGGCGATCTACCTGCCGGCCGGCAACCTGCACCTCTACCTGCACGGCACGGCCGTGGAGATCCTGGCGAACTCGGACAACATCCTGCGGTGCGGGCTGACGCCGAAGCACGTGGACGTGCCGGAGCTGCTGCGCGTGGTCGACTTCGCGTGCGGCGAGATGCCGGTCCAGTGCGGCGACACGGGCGGCCGGCTTTCGGTGTACCGCACGGACGCGCCGGAGTTCGAGCTGTCGCGCGTCGAGTGGGCGGCGGGCCAGGACGACGAGATCTCGGTCGACAGCGCGGGCCCGCAGATCCTGCTGTGCACGGCGGGCGACCTGCTGGTGACGGCCGACGACGGCGAGAAGGTCGAGCTGCGGCGGGGTCAGTCGGTGTGGCTGCCGGCGGCGGACCCGCCGGTGCACGTCCGCCCGCTGGGCGGCGAACGGGCGCAGCTGTTCCGGGCGACCGCGGGAACCTGCGAGGACTGACTTCCGCGCGGTTCTGTGTGCGTTCCGTGTGGTGCTCTTCTCCACTATCGCTCGCAGGGGTGGTTGTTACACCCCAACGCGTCGATTTTCGAGGAGAACGAGCTTGTGACTTCCTATCCCGATGCCGCGACCGGGCTTCCCCAGCCCGCCCCGGTCGCGGCACCGTCCCGCCCCGGAGCGCTGCTGGCGCTGGTGGGGGTGGCCGTGCTGTCGGCACTGGCGGCGATCGTCGACGGGGTCCTGTACTTCACCGGCGGCCGGGACATGGCGCTCGACGTCGCGGCGGAGACGATCGCGTCGATCACGGGAGCGTCGGCGGACTCGGTCAAGGCCGACGGTGGTGCCTTGCTGCAGGCGGCCTCGGACGAGGTGCTGAGCACGCTCCAGGTCCGCGGCGGGCTGGCCGTCTTCTTCGGCGTGGTGCTCTTGGTGTGGGCGCTGCTGGCGCTGCGGGGAGCGGTGTGGGTGCGCGTGCTGCTGACGCTGGCGGCCCTGGCGAACGCGGGCCTGGCCCTGCGCCTGGCCACGGACGTCGAAGGCGGAACGGCGGCGATCCGCGGAGTGGCGTGGCTGGTGCTGGTGACGGGTCTGGTGGCCGTGGTGCTGTCGTGGCTGCCGCCGGTCAACCGGTACGCGAAGGCCCGCAAGGGTCAGTAGCCCCCTGGGGGTGACGCCGGTCGCGGGGCCCGGCGTCCGTGGGCTTGGGGTGGTGCCGTGAGGGGGCGGCACCACCCCGTTTCGGCAGGCTCTCGGTGAGAACGAGGGGCGCTCACCGGAGGCTGCGTGGTCCGGCGGTGGTTGTCAGGCGGGTTCGGTCAACGCGACCAAGGCCCGCCGCACCACCGCCGCGCTCGCGTCTCGGGGATCCGCCAAACTCTCCGCCTCCGCGGCCGCCTCGACCGCCGCTGCCGAGTCGCCGATCGCTTCGCATGCCCGGGCGAGGACCAGCCAAGTCAACCCCGTCGCCGACCGGCTGCCCATCGCGCGGAACTCCGCCAGGCACCCCCGCAACACGGGGATCGCCTCCTGCGCCCGCCCTTCGCCGATCCAGCTCGCCGCTATCGCGCGGGTGCACGACAACTCCCGGGGCCGCTCGTCGAGGTCGCGAGCCAGCTCCCGGGCCTCCGCGAACGCCGCCGTCGCGTGGGCCCTCGCTCCCGTTGCCGCCGAGATCGCTCCCAGCGTCCGCAACGACTTCGCCAGCGCCGAACGCGCCAACGTGCCGCGCAGCAGCGCCACCGACTCCGCGATCGCCGACGCCGCCTCGCCCTCCGACCCCGTCAGCAGCGACGACCACGCGAAGTCGTGCAACGCCATGCCGATCCGGCGCGGGTCGCCCGTCGACCGGGCCGCCGTCAGGGCCAGCTCGTCGACCTCGTGCGCGTCCGCCACTCGGCCCAGGCGCAGCAGTGCCGCCGATTCCGCCGCCCGGACCGGGTACGCCTCCCGCTGACCGTCCACAGTGAACAGTTCGCGGGCCGCCGCGGCCGTGCGCAACGCCTCTTCCGCGCGGCCCAGCCCGATCAGGCAGTGCGCCAGGTTCGCCGCGACCCACGCGTGGGTACGCCGGTCGCCGGCGGCTTCCAGCTCCTTCGCGCACGAGCGGTACGCGGACGCCGCCTCGAGGTACTGGCCGCGCGCGTGCCGCAGCAGGGCCAGGTGCGCCTCCGCGAGCACCGCCGTCGCGCGGTCGTCCGCGGCCGCCAGCACCGTTTCGTACGCCTCGCGCAGGTCCGCGTAGTGCCCGTGCAAGTACAGGTACACGCCCAGCTTGTCCAGCAGCAGCAACGCTTCCCGGGCGGGCAGCGAGCCGATCAGCCGCACCAGGTTCGCACGCTCGGCCGCGAACCAGTCCTCCGGACGCTCCAGCAGCCGCGACACCAGCGCGTCCGGCAACGGCTGCGGCAACGGCGAGTGCGCCACCGCCGGCATCGGCACCGTGCGCGGCAGCCGGGCCGCGGCCGCGTCGGCGAGCGCGAGCGTCGCCGCCAGCACCGTCGAAGAGCCACCTTCGGCAGCCGGCCCTTCCGCCGCGTACAGCCGGACGAGGTCGTGCATCCGGTACCGGCCCTCGCCGGTCGGGTCCGGTCCACGCGTCTCCAGCAGGCTCGCTTCGACGAGCTCTTCGACCGCTTCGTCGGCGTCCGGGGTGCCGATGAGCGTCGTGACCGCCCACGACGGCAGGTCGACCAGCCGGCACCGCCCCAGCAGCCGGAACGCGCGCCGCGCCGGGGGCCGCAGCCCTTCGTGGCTCAGCGCGATGCTGCTCCGGACGGCCAGGTCGCTGACGGTCAGCTCGTCGAGCCGGCGGACCTCGTCCTCCAGCCGGTCGGCCAGCTCGCCGAGCCGCAGGTGCGGGCGGATGGCCAGCCTGCTGCCCGCGATCCGCAGGGCCAGCGGCAGCCGCGCGCACGCCGCGATGATCCGCTCCGCCTCCGCGCGCTCGCGGGTCACGCGCGCCCCGGCGAGGCGGTTCAGCAGCTCGGCCGCTTCGGCGCCGGACAGCGGGCCGAGCGCCAGCCGGTGCGCGCCGGCCAGCCCGCTCAGCCGCTGCCTGCTGGTGACCAGCACCGCGCAGCCCGGCGTGCCCGGCAGCAGGGCGCGGACGTGCTCGGGGTCGACGGCGTCGTCGAGCACCACCAGCACCCGCCGGTCGGCCAACCTGCCGCGGAACACCGCCGCGCGGGCGCGGACGTCGTCCGGCACCGCCGGGCCGGGCACGCCGAGCGCGCGCAGCAGGTCGGCCAGCACCTCGCCGATGTCACGCCCCAGCGGCACGTACAGCTGACCGTCCGGGAACCGCGTCCGCAGCCGGTGCGCGGCGCGGACGGCCAGGGTGCTCTTGCCCGCGCCCGGTTCGCCGCTGAGCACGGCCACCGGGACGCCGGTGTCGCTGCCCAGCACGCCGGTCAGCTCGGCCAGTTCGGCTTCGCGGCCGGTGAAGTCCGCGATGTCCGGCGGCAGCTGGCACACCGGCCAGACCGGCGGCGGCATGCGCGGCACCGGGTCCTCGCCGCGCAGGACGGCGGCGTGCACGCGGCGGGCTTCGGCGCCCGGTTCGACGCCCAGCTCCTCGATCAGCGTCGTCCGCAGCCGCCGGTAGATCGCCAGCGAGTCGGCCTGCCGCCCGGCCCGGTGCAGCGCGATCATCAGCTGCGCGGCCAGCCGTTCACGCAGCGGGTGCTCGGTGATCATGGCCTGCAGCTCGCCGGTCAGCTCGCCGTGGCGGCCCGCGGTGAGCTCGGCGTCGACGCAGTCCTCGAACACGGCGAGGCGCTCGGACTCCAGCCGCGCGATGTCGGCGTCGAGCCGCGGGACGTGCAGCCCGGCCAGCACCGGCCCGCGCCACTGCGCGAGCGCCCGCCGGTAGTGCCGCGACGCGGTGACGGCGTCCCCGGCCCGCCTTCCGTCCTCGACTGCCGCCCGGAAGACGAGGAGGTCGAGCTCGGCGGGCTCGACGTACAGCCGGTAGCCGAGCGGGCCGTGGTCGACGCGCAGGCCGTCGATCCGCTCGCGCAGCCGCGAGAGGTAGGTGTGCAGGTTCGACGCGTAGGACTTCGGCGGCCGCTCCGGCCACAGCGCTTCGACCAGCACGTCGACGTGGACGTGCTGGTTCGCGTTGAGCAGCAGCACGGCCAGCAGCGTGCGCTGCCGGTCGCCGCGCAGCGTGATCCAGTGCCCCGGCGGCCCCTCGACGGCGAGCGGCCCGAGCACGCCGAAGTGAGCCATGTCCACCTTCCCCAGTGCCGGAGCGGCCACCGTAGCGAAGGGGGCCGACAGAAACCGGCGCTTCGCCGAAGGCGGGCGTCACCCCGAGCACGGCCGCGGCGGCGGCGCCCCATTAGGCTCCACCCGGACATACGGGACCAACCAGGGGAGCGGTCGTGTCAGCTGGAGGCGGAACCAAGGCGATCATCGCCGCACTCGGGGCGAACGCCGGGATCGCGGCCGCGAAGTTCGTCGGCTTCCTCGTCACCGGGTCGTCGTCGATGCTCGCGGAGTCCGTGCACTCGCTGGCCGACACCACGAACCAGGGCCTGCTGCTGCTCGGCCAGAAGACCTCGAAGCGGGCCGCCGACAAGGAACACCCCTTCGGTTACGGCCGCGACCGGTACTTCTACTCCTTCATCGTCGCGCTGATGCTCTTCACCCTCGGCTCGGCCTTCGCGATCTACGAGGGCATCCACAAGGTCGGCCACCCCGAGCCGCTCGACTCGCCGATCGTCGCCGTGATCATCCTCGTCGTCGCCGTCTGCCTGGAGGGCTACAGCTTCTACACCGCCATCGGCGAGTCGAAGAAGATCAAGGGCGACGCGAGCTGGTGGGGCTTCGTCCGCCAGGCCAAGGAGCCCGAGCTGCCGGTGGTCCTGCTGGAGGACGCCGGCGCGCTGATCGGCCTCGTCCTCGCGCTGCTGGGCGTCGGGCTGTCGGTCGTCACCGGAAACCCGGTCTGGGACGGCGTCGGCACCCTCGGGATCGGCGTGCTGCTCGGCGTCATCGCGATCATCCTCATCGTCGAGATGAAGAGCCTGCTCATCGGCGAAGGCGTCACCGAGCCGGTGCTCGCGACGATCGTCGACGAGCTCGCCGCGGGCAAGGTCGAGCGCGTCATCCACATCCGCACCCAGTACCTCGGCCCGGACGAGCTGCTCGTCGCGGCCAAGCTGGCGATGGTGCCCGGCCTCGACACCGCCGAGCTGGCGACGGCCATCGACGACGCCGAAGCCCGCGTCCGCGCCAAGGTGCCGGTCGCGAAGCTGATCTACCTCGAACCGGACCTCGACCGCAGCCTCGCGAAGTAGGGCCGGTCCTTCTCGGCGAGCCGTCACGCGGCTGACCCGATAGGGTGACCTACCGCGATACATGCAGGCCAGCCGCAGGAGGTCAACGGTGCCCGGAACGGGATTGTGGCGCACTAAATCGATCGAACAGTCCATTAAGGACACCGACGAGCCGGACACGAAGCTCCGGCGCAACCTGAGCGCGTGGGACCTCACGGTCTTCGGCGTCGCGGTCGTCATCGGCGCCGGCATCTTCACGCTCACCGCGCGCACCGCCGGTGACTACGCCGGCCCGTCGGTCTCGCTGGCCTTCGTCTTCGCCGCGATCGCCTGCGCGCTGGCGGCGCTGTGCTACGCGGAATTCGCCTCGACCGTGCCCGTCGCGGGCAGCGCGTACACGTTCTCCTACGCCACTTTCGGCGAGTTCATGGCGTGGATCATCGGCTGGGACCTGATCCTCGAGCTCGCCGTCGGCGCGGCCGCGGTGTCGAAGGGCTGGTCGGTCTACCTCGAAACGGTCCTCGGCTACCTCTTCGGCAAGGGCACGAAGACGACGTTCGACATCGGCAGCGTCACCGTCGACTGGGGCGCGCTGCTCGTCGTGGCGATCCTGACGACGCTGCTGGCCGTCGGCACGAAGCTCTCTTCGCGGGTCTCGATGGTGATCACCGGCATCAAGGTCGCCGTCGTGCTGTTCGTGATCATCCTCGGCCTCTTCTACATCAAGGACGCCAACTACTCGCCGTACATCCCGCCGGGCTCGACCGGCGGCTCGGGCGAGACCGGCGTCGACCAGTCGCTGTTCTCGCTCATCGCGGGCGGGGCGAGCAGCTCGTTCGGCGTCTACGGCCTGCTGGCCGGCGCCTCGCTGGTGTTCTTCGCGTTCATCGGCTTCGACATCGTCGCCACCACCGCCGAGGAGACGAAGAACCCGCAGAAGGCGGTCCCGCGCGGGATCATGGGCTCGCTGGCGATCGTGACCGTGCTGTACGTCGCGGTGTCGCTGGTGGTCGTCGGCATGACGTCGTACAAGGACCTGGCCACCTCGGCGGGCGACGGCAGCCACAAGACGCTGGCCACGGCGTTCGCCGCGAACGGTGTCGACTGGGCGGCCAACATCATCTCCTTCGGCGCGCTGGCCGGCCTGACCACCGTCGTCATGGTGCTGATGCTCGGCCAGGTCCGGATCATCTACGCGATGTCGCGCGACGGGCTGATGCCGCGCGGCCTGGCCAAGACCGGCGAGCACGGCACGCCGAAGCGCGCGACGCTGATCGTCGGCGGCCTGGTCGCGCTCGCGGCCGGCTTCTTCCCGGCGGACAAGCTCGAAGAGATGGTCAACGTCGGGACGCTGTTCGCTTTCGTCTTGGTCTCGGCGGGCGTGCTGATCCTGCGCCGGACCCGGCCCGACCTGCCCCGCGCGTTCAAGGTGCCGCTGGTGCCGCTGATCCCGATCCTGGCGATCCTGGCGTGCCTGTGGCTGATGCTGAACCTGACGGTGCTGACCTGGCTGCGGTTCGTCGCCTGGATGGTCGTCGGGGTGCTGATCTACTTCGCCTACAGCCGACGGCACTCGCTGCTCGGCAAGCGCCAGGCCGACGGTCTCGACGAGCCCGTCAAGGCACCCGAAGCCTGACCCGGACTCACTCTTCCGGGTAGCCCCGCCCTCCTGCGTTCGCGCAGGTGGGCGGGGCTTTTTTCGGCGGATCTCGCACCGGACGATCTTGCTGTTCGTGCCTAAAAGGGGACCCCGTGTAGCGGGGGGAGTGACGTGCGATACCTTTCGATCCTTCGCACACCTCTGACGGGTGAATTACAGCAGTGTGATTCACACCCTCGGTGGTATCGCGGACCCCGAATTTCGCAAGTGCTCTCTCCCCGCCGGTACAGGAGTTCTGAATGCGCAGACGTACCTTCCGCGGCGCCGTCGCGATCATGGCGCTGACCACCGCCGCCCTCATCGGCACCGCCGGCTCCGCGCTGGCGTGCGTCCCCGGTGACGACCGTGCCGAAGGCACCGTCGGCAACGCCACCAAGTGCGCCGACATCGGTCTGGGCAAGGCCATCGACGTGAGCGACCTCCTCGAGGTCGACGGTGGCACGAACAAGGACCAGTACCTGACCGTCAAGAGCGTCCCGAAGGGCGTCACGGTCGCCGCGATCGTGGTCAAGGGCGGCAACGAGTACAACACCTACCGGCCGGGCAAGAAGGGCCTCTCGGCGACGCCGCCGTGGGAGAAGCTGCACGCCCCGATGGTCGGCAAGAACTTCCAGAACGTGCCGGCGATCAGCCACTGGTTCGCCTGCGGCAGCAAGACGGAGACCCCGCCGGAGTCCACCGTCACGACGAAGCCGACCAAGCCGACCGAGACCACGAAGCCGAGCGCTCCGGCCTCCTCGGAGACCACGGTCGCGCCGACCAGCACCACGGGTGCGGCCGTCGTGCCGGCGGGCAACGAGTCCGGCACCGGCGGTGGCCTGGCCAACACCGGTTTCGACAACATGTGGCTCGTCTGGATCGCGGCCCTGCTGATCCTCGGCGGCGGCGGCCTGCTCGCGCTGCTGAAGTTCCGTCGCAAGGCTTCCGAGTGAAGCTGAGCTAGCTCGCGGTCGAAGGCCCCTCGCTCCGGCGAGGGGCCTTCACTGTTTCGCGGGGAAGTCCCCGAAGAGCAGGCCCTGCTCGCCGCCGGAGGGCTTGCCGAGCCCGGCCGCCATCGCGACGGCGTGGTCCCACTCCGCGTCGACCACGTAGTCCTGGTGCTTCAGGACGCCGGGCGCCCAGCGGTGCCGCCCGGTCGGGCCGCGCAACGGGTCCGGCAACCAGTGGTCGCCGCCGAGGATGAGGACGCCGTTCCCGTCGGCCCGCGCCTTCAGCGGCCCGGAGCCGCCCTCGGGCTGGAACCCGACGCCGAAGAGCTGCCGGTCGGAGACCTCGTGGCGCCACGTCGTCACGCCGCCGCCGAAGATGTCGGTGCCGCGGCACAGGGCCCGCCACCGGCCGTCGAGGTCGGCGAAGAGCGTCTCGAGCGCTTCCTGGGGGAGCAGGGCCGGGAAAGCGCGCTGGTAGCCCCACTGCAGCGGCGAACCCGCGGTGAGCACGCCGACGCGTTCGAGGTCGGCCGCGGGCAGCTCGGCCGCGAGCCGTGCGGCGGCCATGACCGTCAGCAGGCTGCCGAGGTTGTAGCCCGAGAGCACCACCCGCGTTCCGGGTTCGGCGAGGTGCTCGCGCGCCCGCGCGGCCAGTTCCGGGACGACCTTCAGCGCGTAGCAGGGCGGCACGGTGGGGTGCGCGGCCCGCGGCCAGAAGCAGACGAGGTCGGCCAGCGCCCCGAGGTGCCGGCTGCGCTGCGGCGTCCGCGCGGCCGTGTAGACGACGCGCAGCAGGCCCGCGGCCAGCGCGCCGAGCGCGACCACGCCGATCGCCGACAGCGGCCCGAACCAGCCGGGGACCAGCCCGAACCCGAACCGCAGCACCAGCAGCGCCGCGCCGCCCGCCGACATCGCGCTCGCGACCGTCAGCGCCAGGTGGTGCAGGTGCCGCCGTTCCCACGCCGAACGTGCCCACGCCGCCGCGGCCTGGGCCTCCTGGCGCTCGTCGTGCTCCATCAGCGTGACGATCTCCGGGACGCCCCGCCGCAGCCGGCGCAGCGGGACGGCGACCGCGAACCCCAGCACGCCGAGCACCGCGGCCAGCGCCAGCCCGGCGCCCCACAGCACGGTGACCAGCAGGTACGTGTCCGGCACCTGCAGGAGCCCGGCCCCGGAAAGCCGTCGCACGGCTTCGGCGAGGCCCGCGCCGAACCCGCCGCCGAGCAGCCCGGCCAGCGCGAGCACCGGCGCGGCCGCCCAGCCGCCCAGCCACGGCCGCAGCCGGCGCGGCTTGTGCGCCCAGCCGGGCCGGGCCAGCAGCGCGGCCGGGAGCAGGAACAGCGCGAATAGGACCGTGACGGCGACCAGGCCCGCGCCGAGCCCTTCGACCACGCCGTTGGTCCCCGGCAGCGGGCCGGCGCCGGGCCGCAGCCGGACCGCGGCCAGGACGACGAGCACCACGGCCAGCCCGATGACGGCGGGCCGGGCGAACCGCCCGGTGTCGACGCCGATCGCGGCGGCGACGATCGTCGCGACGACCAGCGCCAGCGTCACGATCCAGACGACGAGGTCGAAGCCGTTCCCCGGCACCCGGAACGGCCCGCCGAGCAGCAGCAGGGCGACCGAGGCCAGCGCGGCGACCGTGTGCAGGCAGCGCAGCGCCGGCGTCTCGGGGTCGGCACGCATCCGCAGCGGCCCCTCGGTGAGGTCGCCGTCGGCGTGCACCGCCCAGGTCGCGCTCGAGATCCGGTGCAGGACGAAGATCACCACCAGCAGGGGGAGCACGCCGACCGCGATCCGCGCGGGCACCGAGCGGAGGACGTCGGGGACCGCGGGCAGGCAGCCCGACCCCGGCGCGAGGCACTGCGCGGCGACCAGGTCGAGCGCGATCGTCGCGAGCTGGCCCATCAGCAGCATGGTCAGCAGCAGGGCGCCCACCCGCAGCAGGCCGCGGCACACGGCGCCGAGCCCGCGCGCGAGCCGGCGTCCCGGCGGGGCGGGCGGCAGCATCCAGAACGCGACGTTGGCCAGGGAGAACGGGAACAGCAGCGCCCAGGTGGCCTTCGCGGCGCCCCCGGACGTCATGCCGCTCCAGAGGTAGCCTTCGAGCGTCCGGGGGATCGACCGGCCCAGCGCCGGCAGCACGGGCCCGGGCGCCGGCCGCCGCAGCCGGTCCGCCGGGCGGATCACCCGGCCCAGCCCGTCGCCGGCGACGTCGACGGTCGAAACCGCGTCGAGCAGCGTCTCCCCGCTGGTGCCGACCAGGCCGGCGACGCGGATTTCGACGACGCGGGTGTCCGGGCCGGGCATGGGCACGGTGCAGGCCTCCTACGCGATCCTAGGGAAGGTCGAGCGGACAACGGTAGTGTTCGGACGTCATCGAGTCTTGGAGGAATCGCCACTATGACCCCCGAAAGCGTTGCCAAGCGGCACCAGACCCGCGGCGGCATCGAGTTCGCCGTCGCCGACCTCGACGCCGCCGAGTTCGGCCGCAAGGAGATCCGCCTCGCCGAGCACGAGATGCCGGGGCTGATGGCGCTGCGGCGCGAATACGCGGAGGTCTACCCGCTGCGCGGCGCGCGGGTCTCCGGCTCGCTGCACATGACGGTGCAGACGGCCGTCCTGATCGAGACGCTGGTCGCGCTGGGCGCCGAGGTGCGCTGGGCGTCCTGCAACATCTTCTCGACGCAGGACCACGCGGCGGCCGCGGTCGTCGTCGGCCCGCACGGCACGCCCGAGGAGCCCAAGGGCGTCCCGGTCTTCGCGTGGAAGGGCGAGTCGCTCGAGGAGTACTGGTGGTGCACCGAGCGGATGCTCACCTGGGACGACAGTGGTGAACTCGGCCCGAACATGATCCTCGACGACGGCGGCGACGCCACCATGCTGGTGCACAAGGGCACCGAGTTCGAGAAGGCCGGCGTCGTGCCGACCCCGGACGAGAACACCTCGGACGAGTTCAAGGTGTTCCTCGAGCTGCTGCGCGAGTCGGTGGCGGCCGACAAGAGCAAGTGGACCAAGATCGGCGAGGGCATCCGCGGCGTCACCGAGGAGACGACCACCGGCGTCCTGCGGCTCTACCAGCTGGCCGCGGCCGGTGAGCTGCTGTTCCCGGCGATCAACGTCAACGACGCGGTGACGAAGTCGAAGTTCGACAACCGCTACGGCATCCGCCACTCCCTGATCGACGGCATCAACCGCGGCACCGACGTCCTGATCGGCGGCAAGGTCGCGGTGGTCTGCGGCTACGGCGACGTGGGCAAGGGCGCGGCGGAGTCCCTCCGCGGCCAGGGCGCCCGCGTGATCGTCACGGAGATCGACCCGATCTGCGCGCTGCAGGCGGCGATGGACGGCTACCAGGTCCGCACACTGGAGAACGCGCTGCCCGAGGCCGACATCGTCATCACGACGACCGGCAACAAGGACGTCGTGCTGGTCGAGCACATGGCGAAGATGAAGCACCAGGCGATCCTGGGCAACATCGGCCACTTCGACAACGAGCTCGACATGGCGGGCCTCGCGCGTTACCCGGGCATCCGCAAGATCAACATCAAGCCGCAGGTCGACGAGTGGGTGTTCCCGAACGGCAACACGATCATCGTGCTGTCCGAGGGCCGGCTGCTCAACCTGGGCAACGCGACCGGGCACCCGTCGTTCGTGATGTCGAACAGCTTCTCCAACCAGGTGATCGCGCAGATCGAGCTGTTCACCAAGTACGAGGAGTACGACAAGGAGGTCTTCCGGCTGCCCAAGAAGCTGGACGAGAAGGTCGCGAAGATCCACCTCCAGGCTCTTGGCGGTGAGCTGACGAAGCTGACCAAGGAGCAGGCCGAGTACATCGATGTGGATGTCGAGGGGCCGTTCAAGCCGGAGCACTACCGGTACTGAGGTTCTTGCTGGTCAGGGGCCGCCTCGAAAGTGTTCGGGGCGGCCCCTCTGTTCCACACTTGGGACAGCCGAACAAGCAGGTATGGACGATGAGGCTGTCGAACGACGAAACCGGCTGGTCGCGGAAGGCAAGCTGCTCACCTACGAACCGGAGGGCCGGGTGCTGAGTCTCGACGAACTCGAAGAGCTGTCCCGCGGCTGGGGCACCGCGGTCAGTGAGGCGCTGGACTGGACCCGGGGCGAACGGTGAGCGTCGACCTCTTCGCCGGCATCGCCGTCCGCGACTACTCCGGCGCGCTCGCCTGGTACGAACGCCTCTTCGGCACCCCGCCGACCTACGTCGTCAGCGATACCGAAGCCCTCTGGGAAGTCACCCCGCACGGCTCCGTCGTCGTCGAGCTGCGGCCGGACCGCGCCGGGCGCGCCTTCCACACCCTCTTCGTCGACGATCTCGACGAGCGCGTCGAGGCCATCTCCGCGCGGGGCATCGAACCCGTCGACCGCGAAACCTACGGCAACGGTGTGCGCAAGATCATCTACCACGATCCCGAGGGAAACGAACTCGGCATCGGCGGCGGACCCGCGTAACCTCGAGCACGTTCTTGGCTTCACGAACCTCACGGCCCGGTAGGTAGTCCGGGCGGCCCCGCGAAAGGGCTCGTTGTCCCGAGCAAGGGAAACCGGTGGCGCCAGGCTGATCCGTCACGCCTGGAGGTTCCCGATGCGCGGGGTGTTTACGCTGTTCCACGACGGCCGGTTCTGGGTCGGCGTCTACGAAATCCACGAAGACGGCCTGGTCCGGGCCGCGCGGCACATCTTCGGTGCCGAGCCGAACAACGCCGAGCTGGCCGCCTTCGCCGCCGGGCGTGACTTCGTCCGCCTCGCCGACGAAGCGCGCAAGGCCCCGCCGGTGCCGGCCGAGCAACGGCCGACCGCGCGGGCGCGGCTCAACGCCAAGCGCCTCGCGAAGCTGGCGAAGAAAGCTCAGGACGACGCCGGTATCGGCACGGCAGCCCAGCGCGCGCTGAAGGAAGCCGTCGCCGAACAAACCGGCGTCAACAAGGCCGCTCGCAAACGCCGGGCCGCGGCCGAGGCGGCGCGGCGCCGGACCCTCGTCAAGGCCAAGTCGCGGGCCAAGCACCGCGGGCGCTGACTCAGTTCCACTCCACCGCGACGCCGGCCAAACCCGGGCCGGCGTCGCTGAAGAACGCGCTGCTCACGCCGCCCATGTCGCACGCCAGCTCCTCCGCCACCACCGGCAGGGCGTCGTCGCGCGCCCGGACCTGGCGCGTGCACCGCGCCGGCAGCGCGTTGCGGTCGAAGCGCAGCTGGACCAGGTAGCTCGCGCACCGGTCGCGCAGCATCCGGTAGTACCCCGGCGACGCCGATCCCGAATCGTCGCGGACCTCGAAGCAGAACACGTGGATGTCGCCCTCGGCGAGCTTGCGGTCGAACAGCAGCTCCGTCGCCATCGTGTCCGCGTCCGGGTTGCGGCGCATCCGGCCCACCCGGCAGCCCTCGTCGGTGATCAGCTCGACGTCGTCGATCCGGCAGCCCGGATCGCCGTTGTACACCGTCAGGTACCGGTCGGGGCCGTGCCGGCGCGCCCGCGTCACCAGCCGCGTGCGCAGGCTGACCTGGCGGTGCTCGGCGTCGAACGTGATCGTGTCGTGCACCGACAGCAGCTCGAGGTCGGCGTTGTAGTGGTTCGACGACGGGTACGCGCCGAGCTCGGCCAGCAGGTCCTCGACGATCGACCCCATGTCACCGGAACGCAGGTCGTGGAACGACGCCGCCGGCTGGTGGCCGCGGCGGACCAGGCGCGGCCCGATCAGCACCACCAGCGCGTCCGCGGGCAGCTGGAGGACCGATTCCAGGGCCCGGACCGCCGGCAGCGCCTTCGGCACCTCGGGCTGGCGCAGCCCGCGCTGCCAGTAACTCAGCGTGGACTGTCCGATTTGGACCCCGCGGAGCGCGAGGTGCGCGCGCAACCGGGCGAGCGAGAGGCCGCGGTAGGCGATCGCCAGCCGCAGGGCGTGGTGGAACTCGCCGGTGCGGAGCGCCTCGGTCAGCTCTTTGGGCAGTTCGGCGACCGATGCCCGGGTCGTGCGGGCGCCATCGATGATCAGTGGGAGGTTCCCGTCTTGTGCCACCGCTCGTCCCTTCACCCGACCAGTGTGTGCGCTGGGCGTGAACACCGCGGAACGTTCACGTTAGCAGCGTAGAGTGCCCACGCCGACCCCCGTTCAGGGTGGTTGGCCTCGTTGTGGTGACTGTTCCGCGTTCCGGCTATGACCCGGAACGGTCCGTTCCGCCGGATGGCGTTCTTGCTCCTTGTGACCGCGTTGTTCACCGTTGTGACCACCGCTGGTTCGCCCCACGTTCGAGCAGGAGGCCGTCCGTGCTGGTGAAGTCGAGTCGGGTCCACGCCGTTCTGGCCGTGAGCCTGATGTTGTGCCTGGTCGCGCCGGTCACCGCCGGAGCCGCGCCCGGAGTGCCGTCGACCTACCGGACCCAGCTCACCATCCAGGCCCAGCAGCGGACCCAGTGGTGCTGGGCCGCCGCCGGCGCCGCCATCGCGGCCGCCCACGGCGTCGCCGTCGACCAGGCGAAGTTCTGTCAGCTCGCGCACGGTGAGACCGGCGGGGACTGCGCGAACCTGCCCGGCACCCTCGCCGGCCCGCAGCGCGCCTTCGCCCGGCTCGGGTTCGCCTCGCCCGGCCGCTACCTCGACCGGCGCATCTCCTACGCCGACGTCCGGACGCAGACCGCGGCGAACCGGCCGGTCGAAACCCGCGTCGGCTACCGCTCGGGTGGCGGCCACGCGCACGTCCTCTACGGCTACGACACCCGCGGGAACTGGGTGTTCTGGGGTGATCCGGGGCCGGCCAAGCGCTACAACTGGTCGACCTACGGCTACTACACCCACAACTCGTCGTTCACCTGGACGCACACGCTCACCGGGATCGCCCGATGAGCAGGCGGGTGCTGGTTCTCGCCGTGCTGACCGGCGCGGCGCTGCTGATGACGGCTCCGGTGTCAGGCGCGGCCCAGGCCGCCGGCATCAGCAGCGCCGACGCCGTGGCCGCGCACACCGCGGCCGCCGCGCCCGGTCTCCAGGACACGTTGGTGCGGTTCTTCGCGCAGGCTCCGGACGCGCACGGCCCCGTCTCGGTCGAGGTCACGCCGGACGCCTACCCGGTCTACGAGCTGTCGCCGGACTTCGTCGCGGGCAAGCCGGGTGCCGCGCCGGGTGACTTCGCCTACTTCGCCGTTCCCGTCCGCGCGTCCGACGGCCGGACCGCGACGCTCTGGTCGGTCCGCGGCGACGACGGCGCCTGGCAGGTCGGCAACATCGCCTCCGGTGACGTCGAAGGCCGCTACGCCCGCGCGTTGCCCGCCGGTGCCCAGCTGCTGCACGAACCGCAGGTCGACGCGTGGTTCGCGGTGCAGGACGGCCGGCTGACGTCGCTCTCGGAGCGCAAGACCGTCACCGTCGCCGACTACCAGCACACGGTCTCGCTGCGGTACGCCGACAAGCTCCTCGGTTCGGACTACGCCCGCGAAGGCGAGGCCGGCGGCTACGACTCGACGTCGCAGGTGATGCCCCGCGGCGACGGCGGCCCGGCCCCGTCCGGCCACGACACCGGCTGGGTGCCGCTGCTGATCCTGGCCGGCGTCCTGGCCGTCAGCGGTCTCGGCTACGTGTTGCACCTGCGGCGGATCTCCGCCTGAAGACGAACCGGCGGGCTCGGCGTCGATCCCCTTCCACCGAGCCCGCCGGTCCACCAACGGCACCGTTACTGTGACCTCCGTGGGTCGACTGGTGGTCATCGAAGGGCTCGACGGCGCGGGCAAGCGCACGCTCGCCGACGGGCTGACGGCGCAGCTGCGCGCGAAGGGCGCGAGCGTCGCGTCGCTGGCGTTCCCGCGCTACGGCAAGAGCGTGCACGCGGACCTCGTCAAGGAAGCGCTGCACCGCGGGCACGGCGACCTCGCCGACTCGGTCTACGGCATGGCCGTGCTCTACGCGCTCGACCGCAGCGGCGCGGCGGACGACATCCGCGCGCTGCGGGACACCCACGACGTCGTCCTGCTCGACCGCTATGTCGCGTCGAACGCGGCGTACGCGGCCGCGCGGCTGCGGCAGGACGCGAGCGGCGAAGTCGTGAAATGGGTGTGGGAGCTGGAGGTCGACCGCTTCGGCCTGCCACGGCCGGACGCGCACCTGCTGCTGCGGGTCGCGCCCGCCGTGGCGGCCGAGCGGGCCGAGCGCCGCGCGGAAGCGGAGACCGACCGCGAGCGCGACGCCTTCGAGACCGACGACGGCCTGCAGCGGCGGTGCGCGGCGGTGTACGACGAGCTGGCGGCGTCCGGCTGGCTGGCGCCGTGGCACGTCCTGGACGGTGTCGCGGGCGTCGATCTCGAAGCCCTGGCGACGACGCTGCTGGGGCAGTAGCCCGGGAGGTCAGCCGCGGGCGAACTCCATGACCCAGTTGGCTTCCCAGGTCCGGCCGCCGTCGGCGGAGAACTCCTGTTCCCAGCGGGGCGTGGCCGTCTCGGTGCCGGTCCACGCGTAGTGCACCTTGATCGGCGCGCCTTCGTGGGTGTCGTCGCCGTAGAAGTCGCCGCGGCCGCCGGCGAAGGCGCCGACGACCGGCGGCTGGAGCACCCCGGTGCGGCTGTTGGCCCAGTACAGCGACCACTCCGCGCGCTCGACGTCGAAGAGCCGGAAGGTGCAGCCGCGGCTGCCGAGGGTCGGGAAGACGATCTCGTCCACGTTGCCGCCGCCCTCGAACAGCGACCAGCAGGTCGAGGTGCCGGGGAAGACGTCCCAGTCGTCGCTGCCGGAGAGCGGCTTGGCGAGCCGCCGGTTGGTCACGGTCCAGGAGCCGATGAAGAAGTCGAAGTCGTTCATGCCGGTGATCCTCGGGCGCCACCACTGACACCTTTTGTCAGTGGTGGCCGGCAGACTTCACCGGGTGCGCGCGAGCCTGCCGGTCTACGCCGAAACCGGTCCGGACGGCGGGTACCAGCTGATGGACGGCTACCGGACGCGGCTGACCGGGCTGACCGCGGGGGAGGCCGGGTCGCTGTTCCTCACCGGCCTCCCGCAGCCGGCCGCGGAGCTGGGCTTGGGCGCGCAGGTGGCCGCGGCCGAGCTGAAGCTGATGGCGGCGCTGCCGACGCCGTACCGGGAGGCGTCGGTACGCATCCGGCAGCGCTTCCACCTCGACGCACCGGGCTGGTACCGCGAAGCCGACCCGGTGCCGCAGCTGCTCGCGGCCGCCGAAGCGCTGTGGCGGGACCAGGTCGTCGAAATCTCCTACCGCCGCTGGTCGCCGGCGCCCGGCGTGGTGACGCGGCGGCTGCACCCGCTCGGCCTGGTGCTCAAGGCGGGTGTCTGGTACCTCGTCGCCGGACCGCGCGTGCGCACCTACCGCGTCGGGAACATCGAGCGGCTGCGGGCGCTCGACGAGCACTTCACCCGGCCCGACGGGTTCGACCTGGCGGAGTTCTGGCGCGCGAACGTCGAAAGCTACGAAGGGGGCGAAGCCGGGGAAACGGCTCTCGTGCGGCTGTCGCCGGCGGGAATCGAGGCCCTGCCGGACATCCTGGGCCCACGAGCGGCCCGGCTCGTCACCCGCACGCTCGAACCGCCGGACACCGAAGGCTGGCGGCGCGCGAAGATCCCGCTGGAGAGCGTGCCCCACGCGGCCGCCGGGTTGCTGCGGCTCGGCGCGGACGCGCAGGTGCTCGAGCCGGCGGAACTGGTGGCACACATGGGAAAGACGATCCAGGCGATGGCGCGGCTGTACCCCTAGTCCCGGAAGTAGCCCAGCTGCGCGGAAAGCTCCTCCGCCGCCTCGGTCATCGGCCGCACGATCTGCTTCACCCGCTGCTTCGAAAGCCGGTACGACGGACCGGACGCGCTCATCGCCGCGACGACGTCGCCGCCGGGGCCGTGGATCGGCACCGCGACCGCGTGCATGCCGAGCTCGAGTTCTTCGTAGCAGGCGGCGAAACCGTCTTCGAGCACCCGGTCCAGCTCGGTCTGCAGCTCTTCCGGCTCGACCGTCGTGCGCGGCGTGTACTGCTCGAGCTTCCGCTTCAGCACCCGCTTGCGCTCGGTTTCGCCCATGTAGGCCAGCAGGACCTTGCCGCTGGAGGTCGCGTGCAGCGGCGTGCGCTGGCCGGTCCAGTTCTGCGTCGTGATCGCCGCCGAGCCGCGGGCCTGGCTGATGTTGATCGCGACCCCGTCGTCGGCGATGGCGATGTTCACCGTCTCGCCCAGCTCCTCGGCGAGCGCCTGGCAGCTGGCGCGGCCCAGCTTGGCGAGGTCCATCCGGCCGGTCGCGGCGCCGGCCAGCCGCACGATGCCGAACCCGATCGCGTACTTCCCGCGTTCGCCGAGCTGCTCGACCAGGCCTCTCGCCTCCAGGACGCTGAGCAGCCGCGACGCCGTCGACTTGTGGACGCCCAGCTCGCCCGCGATCTCGGTGATGCCGGTTTCGCCGTTGCGGGCGAGCAGCTCCAGCACGCTGATCGCCCGGTCGACCGACTGCACCTGGCTCTGAGTTGCGTTGCCCGAGTCCTGGTTCCGCATAGCGCAACAGTATCCGTTTCGCGCGGTTCGCATCGGCTGAGCGGGCGAATCCGCGGCCCGTCCGGTGCGCCGCGGGGGCCGGTACCGGCACCCGGATGGAGCAGGCGCCGGTGCCGATCTTGATCTTTCTGGTGGTCAAACACGCGGGTCGTGCGTGCGGGCGTCGGAACTAGTGCGAATATGTGGACATGAAGGCACGTGTTCTCGTGGTCGACGACGACCCCGCACTCGCGGAGATGCTCACCATCGTGCTCCGCGGGGAGGGGTTCGACACGGCCGTGGTCGCCGACGGTTCCCGCGCGCTGCCCGCGCTGCGCGAGCTGAAGCCCGACCTCGTCCTGCTCGACCTGATGCTGCCCGGGATGAACGGGATCGACGTCTGCAAGGCGATCCGCGCCGAGTCCGGGGTGCCGATCGTCATGCTGACCGCCAAGAGCGACACCGTCGACATCGTGCTCGGCCTGGAGTCCGGCGCGGACGACTACGTCGTGAAGCCGTTCAAGCCGAAGGAGCTGGTCGCCCGGGTCCGCGCCCGGATGCGCCGCACCGAGGCCGAGCCCGCGGAGTCGCTCACCATCGGCGACCTGGCGATCGACGTGCCGGGCCACGAGGTCACGCGCGAGGGCAAGGCCATCCCGCTGACCCCGCTGGAGTTCGACCTGCTGGTGGCGCTGGCCCGCAAGCCGCGCCAGGTGTTCACCCGCGAGGTGCTGCTCGAGCAGGTGTGGGGCTACCGGCACGCGGCCGACACCCGGCTGGTGAACGTGCACGTCCAGCGCCTGCGTTCCAAGGTGGAGAAGGACCCGGAACACCCCGAGGTGGTGTTGACCGTTCGCGGTGTCGGGTACAAGGCCGGCCCGCCGTGATGAGTCGATGACCAGGGAGACCGGCAGAAAGCTCCCCGCGTTCGCGCGTTCGACGGCACGCCTGGTGCGGCGTGTCGTCGTTTTCGCGCGTCGTCGCGCGGTCGCGTTCAACGAGCTGTGGAAGCACTCGCTGCAGTTCCGCGTCACCGTGTCGACGCTCGCGCTGTCCTCGGCCGTCGTGTTCGTGCTGGGCATGGTCCTGCAGAACCAGATCACCGAGCGGCTGCTCGACACCAAGCGCGACGCCGCCATCGCGCAGACCCGCGCGGCCGCCGACACCGCCGCCGGCGAGCTGGTCGGCCTCGGCGGCGAGACGCCGGAGGCGCTGCGCAACCGGCTGCAGAACGCGCTGAAGAAGATCGCCATCACGCCGACCAGCCAGGACGCGGCGGGCTCGGCGGCGGGCACGTTCGTCCCGGTGCTCGCCAGCGGCGGCCGCGACCAGTCCGGCGAGGACCCCGCGTCCGCCGGGCCGTTCGACAGCGTGCCGCCGCGGCTGCGCCAGTTCGTCGAAGCCAACGAGATGAGCTGGCTCGAGCACACGGTCACCGACCCCGACGGCGGCCGCACGACGTACCTGATCGTCGGCACGCCGCTCAACACCGTCGCCAGCCCGCTGCAGCTCTACCTGCTGTTCCCGCTGACGACCGAGCAGAACACCGTCGCGACCGTGCAGAACACGCTGCTCGTCGGCGGGCTCGTGCTGCTGCTCCTGCTGGCCGGCATCACGAACCTGGTGACGCGGCAGGTGGTCCGGCCGGTCCGGCAGGCCGCCGCGGCGGCCGAGCAGTTCGCCGGCGGCGACCTCGACCAGCGCCTCACCGTGCTCGGCGAGGACGACCTGGCGAAGCTCGCGGTGTCCTACAACGGGATGGCCGCGAGCATCCAGCGCCAGATCCGCCAGCTCGAGGACTTCGGCGGGCTGCAGCGCCGGTTCACCTCCGACGTCTCGCACGAGCTGCGCACGCCGCTGACCACCGTCCGGATGGCCGCGGACGTGCTGCACGCCTCGCGCGAGCAGTTCCCGGCCGGGCTCGCCCGCTCGACCGAGCTGCTGGTGGACGAGCTCGACCGGTTCGAGGCACTGCTCGGCGACCTGCTGGAGATCAGCAGGCTCGACGCCGGTGTCGAAGACCTGTCCGCGGAGTTCATCGACGTCCGCCCGATCGCCACCCGCGCGGTCGAGCAGGTGCGGGTGATCGCCGGCAACGCGGGCAGCTCGGTGGAGCTGGTGCTGCCCGACGAGGAGGTCATCGCCGAGGTCGACGCGCGGCGCGTCGAGCGGATCCTGCGCAACCTCCTCGGCAACGCCGTCGACCACAGCGAGGGCAAGCCGGTGGTGCTCACCGTCGCGGCCAACGAGACGGCGGTCGCGGTGACCGTCCGCGACCACGGCGTCGGCCTGCGGCCCGGCGAAGCCGACCTGGTGTTCAACCGGTTCTGGCGCGCCGACCCGTCGCGCAACCGGCGCACCGGCGGCACCGGGCTCGGCCTGGCGATCAGCCAGGAGGACGCGCGCCTGCACGGCGGCGGGCTCGACGCGTGGGGCGAGCCGGGGCAGGGCGCCTGCTTCCGGCTCGTGCTGCCGCGCCGCCAGGACGTGCCGGCCGGCGACCCGCCGCTCGTGCTGCCGCCGCCCGACCGCGTCGCCGCCGAAGTGCCGCTCGGGCTGGTCGAGATCACGCCGGCGCCGGAGGCGATCTTCGCCGAACGTGAGGAAATCGGGCAGTGACACGAGACGCTTTTCGGGGGTCCGGGTGGCGGAGCCCCCGGCTCGGGGCGAAGCCCCGGATGAAACCCGTTTTGTTGGCTTTGCTGTGCCTGGTTCTGGTGGCCGGCTGCGCGAACGTCCCCTTGGAGTCCCAGCCCGTCGTCGTCTCCGGGGAACGCCAGGGCCAAGGCTCGGGCGACGTCGTCCCCGAGCCGGAGAAGGACATCGACCCGCTGACGCTGGTCCGCGGCTTCATCGGCGCGACGCTCAAGCCGGGCCAGAACAACGCGGCGGCCCGCGCGTACCTGGACGACCAGAGCCGGGCGGCCTGGCGGCCGAACCGCAGCCTGACGATCATCCAGAACACCTTCGGCACGGTTTACGACCCGGCTCCGCAGCCCGACCCGAACACGCTGGTCGTCAACGTGCGCGGCTTCGACGTCGGCACCCTCGACCAGAGCAGCGCGTTCATCCCGGACTACAACCCGGCGACGCTGCGGATCAAGGTGCGCAAGCAGGCCAACGGCCAGTGGCGGATCACCGACCCGCCGCCCGACCTGTACGCGACCGAGTCCGACTTCAGCGAGAACTACACCGCGGTGCCGGTGAACTTCTATTCGGAGCAGTCGGCCACCTTCGTCCCCGACCGGCGCTACGTCGTCGCGAAGCCGCAGTCGGGGCTGCCGAGCCGCGTGGTGAACCTGCTGGTCAGCGGGCCGTCGACGAGCCTGGCCGGGTCGGTGAAGAACCTGCTCGCCGAGCCGATCGAGATCGACACCAACGTCAAGAGCCTCGACGACGGCACGCTGGTGGTGCCGCTGACCGGCCTGTCCGGGGCCGCCGACGACATCCGGAACCTGATCGCCGCGCAGATCGTCCTGACGCTGCAGTACGTGACGTCCGCGCGGATCCGGATCCTCGCCGACGGCGCCCCGCTGGTCGCCAACCACCCGGACTGGCGGGCGAACGAGCTGCCGGCGTACGACGCTGCGCTGTCGCCGCGCCGGGAACTGCCGGGCCTGATGACGGTCGGCGGCCGGGTCCGGTCGCTGGAGGACGGCGCGCCGGTCGGCGGCCCGGCGGGCAACGGCGGCTACGACGTCGTGAGCGCGGCCCAGTCGATCGACGGCAAGCGACTGGCGGTGGTGGAGCGCGACGGCGCCAAGGTCCGCCTGCGGATCGGCGACCTGGGGCACGACCTGGCGCTGGTCGGCCTGGGCGGGACGACGCTGAGCCGCCCGACGTGGCGGCCGGGCACCGGCGAGGTGTGGACGGTGGTCGACCAGGCGTCGATCGGCCGGATGGTGGTCAACCAGAACAACCAGTGGACGGCGCTGTCGGTCAACGCGGCGGACCTGGTCCAGCAGGGCGCCATCACCGAGCTGCGGTTCTCCCGTGACGGCGCCCGCGTGGCGGCGGTGGTGAACGGCCAGCTGTGGGTGGCGTCGGTGACCGGCAGCGGCGATTCGGTGGCCCTGCGCGAACCGCGGCTGCTGCAACCCCACGACCTCAAGGAGGTCGTCGACGTGGACTGGCTGGCCCAGGACACCCTGGTGGCGGCGACGAAGTCGACGTCACAACCGGTGGTCCGCGTGACGGTGGACGGCCAGCGGATGGACGCGTTCAACAGCTCCAACCTGACCCCTCAGGTCCACGGCGTGACGGCGGCGCCGAGCCGCCCGATCGTGGTGGCGGACGCGAGCGGCCTGTGGACGGCGTCGGTGCTGGGTGAGGTGTGGCGGCCGCAGAGCCACTCGATGAAGGACGCGGATCCCTTCTACCCGGGCTAGGTTTCGGAAACTGTCGGTGGTGCCGGGGACACTGTCCGTGTGGTGCTGCTCGATCTGCTGATCCCCGCCCGGTGCGCCGGCTGCGGGGCCCGCGGGGTGCCGTGTTGCGCCCGGTGCGCGGGGGTGTGGGGTTCGGTGTCCGAGGTCGTCCGGGCGCCGGTGGCGGGGTTGGCGCGGGTGTTCGCGCTGTCCCGGTACCGCGGGGTGGGGCGCCGGCTGCTGATCGCGTTCAAGGAACGCGGGCGGCGGGACCTGGCCGCGTCGCTGGGATTGGCGCTGGCTCGGGCGCTGGTGGTGCTGCCGGTTCCCGGGTCGGCGGTTTGCCTGGTTCCGGCACCGAGCCGCCGGTCCGCGGCGCGGCTGCGCGGCGGTCCCCACGTGGAGCTGCTGGCTGCCGAGGCCGCGCGGGTGCTGGCCGGGTGGGGTTGGGAAGTCGCGGTGGCCCCGGCACTGGAGCTGGCGGCCGGGGCGCGGGACGCGGTGGGGTTGGACCGCGCGGCCCGGGCGGCGAACTTGGCGGGCCGGCTGCGGTTCCGCGAGGCGGGCCGGCCGCCGCCGGGGATGCCGGTGGTGGTGCTGGACGACGTGATCACGACAGGCGCCACCGCCGCGGCTTGCGTGCGGGCCTTGGCGGCGGAGGGGATCGAGGTGGCGGCGGTTTTGACGCTGCTCGCGGCCGGGTGAAGCCGGGCCGGGCGGCGGTTTCGCCGGATTCCGCGGTGCCGGCTCGGGCGGGCCGGGGTGGTCGCCTGCGGCGGCGTGCTGTCCCACTACGGCTACCGGGATGTCGACCACCGGTGGGCAAAGATGGCGACCGAGCGGCGGGCGCGGTCGCGCTTCGCCTGCCCGCGCAGCCGCAAGCGGGCGTTCGCGCTTGCCGCGGCCTGCGCCTGTCCGGGTGGCTTGGGTTGCCGTAGTTCGGCGACCGCGGGCGAGTCCGCCGCATCCGAGCCTTCCCGGGGCTCGCGCTGCCCCAGGGGACCGTCGTGGGCGAGTCCATCGCGGAACCACTGCGTCCGAGCCCCGGCGGCCCCCGCTGACACAGGCCGACACCCGCGGCCCACTCCGCCGCACCCACCCGCCCCTCCGGAACCGGCCATGATCACCGCATACCCCGCCCACCCTCACTTCACCCGCACCCGGGTGAACCCGCACGTCACCTACACGAGTGACATCCGCGGGGAACGCAGCCGGCCTCCCGGCCGTTGTCCCGGCATGAGGGTGTCGATCAAGACCACCTGGCCGCCACACCACTCCACCGGAGTGGCGGCTGCCGGGAACCTGGCCGTCACCCTCGGCGTCCACCGGCGGCCGGCGCTGCGCCGTCCGTGTGAAAGCGCGAAAACCGCGGTGCCTCCGACCAGCGGGTGTTTTCTGGTGTTCACCCTCCGCTCACTGCGCGGGGTGACGGAGTCTCATTCCTCGACATCCCCCGGCTCGGGGGCTGTTGTAACGGGCGTGAGGAAGCTAACGTGCTCCGCAATCAGCAATCCCCGCAGGCAGGGAGGTGACGAGCCCATGTCCCTGGCGCCGGAGGTGCGCTGAGTCCGCGCTCGGGCTCCCGGCACGAGACGTCGTGAACCGCTCCCGAGTTCCTTCTCAGCCCGCGATCCGGGCTTACGTCCCCGCAATACCGGCGCCGTGTGTGAACTCAACAGCTCGCAGTCATCGAAGCGAGGGAGGTCGTGTATGGATATCGTCGTCAAGGGCCGCAACGTGGAGGTGCCCGACCACTATCGGGCGCTTGTCAGTGAAAAGCTGGCCCGGCTCGAGCGCTACGACAGGAAAGTCATCCGGTACGACGTGGAGCTGTTCCACGAACCCAACCGGCGCCAGGCCAAGAGCTGCCAGCGCGTCGAAATCACCGGAAAGGGGCGGGGCCCGGCCGTACGCGCTGAAGCGTGTGCCGCCGACTTCTACGCAGCGCTCGATTCCGCAGTCACCAAGCTCGAAAACCGGCTGCGGAGGACACACGACCGGAGGCGCGTGCACTACGGCCGCAGCCGCCCGGAATCGGTCGCCGAAGCGACCTCGGCACTGCCGGGTGGCGGATCCCCGGCCGCAGCCAGTCCTGTCGCGGGAACCGCGGTGCTCGAAGCACCGGAACCGCAGGCGAACGGCTTCGCGAGTGCCGAAGAGATCCACCTGCCCCAGCAGCAGAGCTGGGCCGACGACGACCTGGGTCACCAGCCCGGTCGCGTCGTTCGCGAAAAGCAGCACACCGCGGAACCGATGACGGTGGACCAGGCTCTCTACGAGATGGAGCTGGTCGGCCACGACTTCTACCTCTTCAACGACTCCGAAGCGGGCCGGCCCAGCGTGGTCTACCGGCGGAAAGGCTTCGACTACGGCGTGATCCGGCTCGGCTGAGCCGGTCCTAAGGAGGCCCGCCGGATGGCCCGCACGCGGCTCGCGTGCGGGCCATCCGCATGTCGGAACCTTGTTCTGGTTAGGTCGGAGCTACGGACCGCAGGCCGCCCGCCGCGGTGACATTCGCGCCGGCCGACGGCTGAACAAGGTTCTCAGGACGTACGGCGTGTGCACACGAGCGCCACCGTTCCCTACGATGGGGGTGGGAAGGTGGCGCCGAACACGGCCGCCACCGCGGGAGAACCTGCCCGGGACCGGCCTGGGCGTGCTCATATTCAGCTAGTGAGGTCGACCGGATGGTGCTGAACCGCCTGCTCCGCGCGGGTGAGGGCAAGATGGTGAAGCGGCTGCGCAACATCGCCGATCACATCAACACCCTCGAAGACGACGTCAAGGACCTGACCGACGCCGAGCTGCGGGCCAAGACAGACGAGTTCCGCAAGCGGAACGGCGACGGCGAATCCCTCGACGACCTGCTGCCGGAGGCCTTCGCGGTCGTCCGGGAAGCGGCCAAGCGGGTGCTCGGGCAGCGCCACTTCGACGTCCAGCTGATGGGCGGCGCCGCGCTGCACCTCGGCCAGGTCGCCGAGATGAAGACCGGTGAGGGCAAGACGCTCACCTGCGTCCTCCCGGCCTACCTCAACGCCATCCCCGGCAAGGGCGTCCACGTCGTCACGACGAACGACTACCTGGCCAAGCGCGACTCGGAGTGGATGGGCCGCATCCACCGCTTCCTCGGCCTCGAGGTCGGCGTGATCCTGTCGGAGCAGCAGCCGGACGTGCGGCGCTCCCAGTACAACGCCGACATCACCTACGGCACGAACAACGAGTTCGGCTTCGACTACCTGCGCGACAACATGGCGTGGAGCCTCGACGACTGCGTGCAGCGCGGGCACAACTTCGCCATCGTCGACGAGGTCGACTCGATCCTCATCGACGAGGCCCGCACGCCGCTGATCATCTCGGGCCCGGCGGACCAGTCCTCGCGCTGGTACGTCGAGTTCGCCCGCCTCGCCCCCCTGATGCAGGGCATCGACACCACCACGATGGGGTCGCGGGAGCGCACCGAGAAGGCGAACCTGATCAACTCGAAGTACCACTACGAGGTCGACCAGCGGAAGCGCACCGTCGCCGTCACCGAGAAGGGCGTCCGGTTCGTCGAGGACCAGCTCGGCATCGACAACCTGTACGAGGCCGCGAACACGCCGCTGGTCGGGTACCTGAACAACGCGCTGAAGGTCCAGGAGCTCTTCCACCGCGACAAGGACTACATCGTCCGCAACGGCGAAGTCATGATCGTCGACGAGTTCACCGGCCGCATCCTGGTCGGCCGCCGCTACAACGAGGGCATGCACCAGGCGATCGAGGCCAAGGAAAAGGTCGAGATCAAGGCCGAGAACCAGACGCTGGCGACGATCACGCTGCAGAACTACTTCCGCCTCTACGAGAAGCTGGCCGGCATGACCGGTACGGCCGAGACCGAGGCCGCGGAGTTCCACCAGACCTACAAGCTGGGTGTGGTGCCGATCCCGACGAACCGGCCGATGATCCGCCAGGACCAGCCGGACCTGATCTACAAGACCGAGCAGGCCAAGTTCGAGGCCGTCGCCGAGGACATCGCCGAGCGGCACGAGAAGGGCCAGCCGGTCCTCGTCGGCACCACGAGCGTCGAGAAGTCCGAGCACCTGTCGAAGCTGCTGGTGAAGCTGAGCGTCCCGCACGAGGTGCTGAACGCGAAGCACCACGACCGCGAGGCGCTGATCGTCGCGCGCGCCGGCCAGAAGGGCGCCGTCACGGTCGCCACGAACATGGCGGGCCGCGGTACCGACATCGTGCTCGGCGGCAACCCCGACCTGATCGCCGACCAGGTGCTGCGCGAGCGCGGCCTGGACCCGGTCGAGCACTCCGAGGAGTACGAGGCCGCGTGGCCCGAGGTCCTGGAGCAGGTCAAGGCGGAGTCGAAGGCCGAGGCCGAAGAGGTCCGCGAGGCCGGTGGGCTCTACGTGCTGGGCACCGAGCGCCACGAGTCGCGCCGCATCGACAACCAGCTCCGCGGCCGGTCGGGCCGTCAGGGCGACCCCGGCGAGTCCCGCTTCTACCTGTCGCTCGGCGACGAGCTCATGCGCCGCTTCAACGCGACCATGGTCGAGCGCGTCATGACGACCATGCGCCTGCCCGACGACGTGCCGATCGAGCACAAGATGGTCTCCAAGGCCATCAAGAGCGCGCAGACCCAGGTCGAGCAGATCAACATGGAGCAGCGCAAGGACGTCCTCAAGTACGACGAGGTCATGAACGAGCAGCGCAAGGTGATCTACGCCGAGCGCCACCGCGTCCTCGCCGGCGAGAACCTGCGCGACCAGATCGAGGGCATGCTCGAGGACGTCGTCAACGCCTATGTGGACGGTGCGACCGCCAACGGCTACGCCGAGGACTGGGACCACGAGAAGCTGTGGTCGGCGCTGAAGCAGCTCTACCCGGTCAGCATCGAGTGGGACGACCTGATGGAGGACGGCGACCTCGACGCGCAGGGCCTGCGCGAGGCGCTGCTGCAGGACGCCCGCGACGCCTACGACAAGCGCGAAGCGGAAATCAACGCGCTCGTCGGCCCGGACGGCATGCGGACCCTGGAGCACCAGGTGATGCTGACGGTCCTCGACCGCAAGTGGCGCGAGCACCTCTACGAGATGGACTACCTCAAGCAGGGCATCGGCATGCGGGCGCTGGCGCAGCGCGACCCGCTGATCGAGTACCAGCGCGAGGGCTTCGACATGTTCCGCGCGATGCTCGACTCGCTGAAGGAGGAGGCCGTCGGCTTCCTGTTCAACCTGCAGGTCGAGCGGGCCGAGGCACCCCCGGCCGAAGCGGCGGCCGCGGTGCCGACGGGCGTCGCTTCGGGCAACGGCCAGGCAGTGCCTCCCTCGGAGGGCCGGCACGCGCGGCCGGCGCCGCCGCAGCCGCCGACGACCGACACCGAGTCCGTCCCGGCCGCCCTGCGCGGCAAGGGCCTCGGCGGCGGTGGCCAGCCGTCGGGCATGACGCTGTCCGGTCCGGGCGAGGACGGCGAGGTCGAGTCCCACGCCGAAGGTGGGGCGCAGGCCGCGGGCGGTGGCGCCGGCGGTACCCGCCGCGACCGTCGCGCCGCCCAGCGTGACGCCGCGAAGAAGGGCAAGAAGGGCCCGCGTCGCTGACGTGGTTTCCGGGGCCGGGGTGCACGCGCACCCCGGCCCCTTTCGCGTGAGGGGGAGCAAGTTGGTGGATCCGCGGGAGTTCTTCGCGTTGTTCGCCGCCGAGCGGCGGCCGGACCCGTACCCGGCGTACCGGCGGTGGCGCGAGCGGTGGCCGGTCGCGGCCCTGAACGAGCGGATGTTCGCGGTCAGCGGCTTCGCCGAGGCGACGCAGGTGCTGCGCGACCCGGCGTTCGGCCACCCCGAACCGGAGTACCTGGATCCGGCGGACCGGCTTCCGGACCAGCCGGTCGACGAGTCGGGACGCGTGGTCCGGGCGTTCCTGTCGCTGAACCCGCCCGACCACACGCGGCTGCGGCGGCTGGTGGCGAAGGCGTTCACGCCGCGGATGGTCGAGCGGCTGACCCCGCGGATCGAGGAACTCACCGCGTCGCTCATCGACGCCGCGGGCGAGGAGTTCGACCTGCTGACGTCGCTGGCGAAGCCGCTGCCGGTCGAGGTGATCGCGGAGCTGCTGGGCGTCCCGCTGGACGACCGTGAGCGCTTCGCGGCGTGGTCGCACGCGATGGCGCGGGCGCTGGACCCGCCGTTCCTGCAGCACCCCGACACGATCGAGCCGGCGGTGAAGGCGCGGCAGTCGTTCGTCGCGTACTTCCGTGAACTGGCGGAGCAGCGCCGTCGCTCGCCCGGGGAAGACCTGCTGTCGGCGCTGGTGGCGGTGTCCGACGCGGGTGACGTGCTCACCGAGGGCGAGCTGCTGGTGACGTTGACGCTGCTGCTGATCGCCGGCCACGAGACGACGACGAACCTGATCGGCAACGGAGTCCTGGCGCTGCTGCGCAACGGCGGCGTGGGCGCGGCGGATCCTTCGCGGGTGGTGGAGGAAGTGCTGCGCTACGACTGCCCGGTCCAGCTGACGGCCCGGACGGCATTGCGGGACACGGCGTTGGGGTCGGTCGCGGTACCGGCGGGCAGCCAGGTGATCGTCCTGATCGGAGCGGCCAACCGCGACCCGGCGACGGGCCCGGCCCCGGAGTCGTTCGATCCGTCCCGGGTGCCGGGGCGGCATTTGGCGTTCGGCCAGGGAATCCACTTCTGCTTGGGCGCACCGCTGGCGCGGCTGGAGGGCCGCACAGTGTTCCGCGAGCTGGCGCGCCGGTTGCCGGGGTTGCGCTTGGCGGGCGACCCGAGCTGGAACGCGACAACGACGTTGCGCGGCTTGGCAACGCTGCCGGTCGTGAGTGTCTAGGCGGGTTCCAACCCTCCTGAACACTCACGACCTCGGCCCGGTTCAGCG
Source organism: Amycolatopsis sp. NPDC049691 (assembly GCF_040675005.1). NCBI lineage: Bacteria > Bacillati > Actinomycetota > Actinomycetes > Pseudonocardiales > Pseudonocardiaceae > Amycolatopsis > Amycolatopsis sp. NPDC049691. The sequence continues at coordinate 279,047 of NZ_JBFANX010000006.1, read as the reverse complement.
CCCCAATGTGGCCTTGGTTGCGTGAGACGCACCGAAGGCCACATTGGGTGCGTCTCACGCACCGAAGGCCACATTGGGGCGGGGCGCGGGCTGAGCGGGCGCGTCTCACGCCGCCGCCTGCCGCTGGGCCGGCCGGCTCGGCTTCAACAGCGCGAACCGCACGCACAGCCACCCCGCCGGGGTGCGCGTGAAGCGGGCCGCCAGCGCGAACGACCGGCCGTCCGCCTCCACGCGGGTGCACGCCTCGATCACCTCCGGTGCCGGGGTGCACGTGTGGACCCGGCACAACCGGTGCCGGGGCCGCGTCCACCGCGGCCCGCTCAGGCTCGCGTACACCTCCGGTGCCACCAGCCCGCGGATCTGCGGCACCGGGCGGCGCCCGTCGTACGCCTCCAGCAGCATGGCCAGCAGCCGGCCGACCTCGCTCGCCTCGAGCTGCCTCGGCGTCGGCCACCGGACGTCACCCCCGCGGGTTCCTTGCCGGGGCACCGACGGCGGCCGCTCGGCGCGGCGCGGCACTTCGGCGTGGATCAGTGTTCTCACGCGGTGTTCCTCGGACATTTCCTCCCCTCCCGGGCACGGCATTTCGCCGTCGCCACCGCTTAGAGGCGGGAACCGGCCGGAAAGGCGACGGGAATCGCCCGATTCGGCAAAGAACCGCCGAAGCTGTGGATTCGCGCGAGCACGTGCGGTAAGCGCGACGTCGCGTTGTTGCGCTATGCGAGACAACGCGTCGCCGCCCCGGCTATGGTGTGCCGGGTGCTGAAGGGGTTATTGGTCGATTTCGCCGGAGTTCTCACGGATCCCGACGCCGGCCGCTTCTACGACTACCTGGCCGCGGCGCGCGAGCGAGGCGTCCGCACCGCGCTGCTGTCCAACGCCCCCGGGGCGTCGGACGAGGTCAAGAACACGATGTTCGACTATTTCGACGCGCTCGTGTTTTCCGGTGAGGTCGGGGTGGCCAAACCGGATCCCGCGGTCTACCTCATCGCGGCCGAGCGGCTCGGCGTGCCCGCCGTGCGCTGCGCGTTCGTCGACGACTCCGCCGCGAACATCCGCGGCGCCGTCCAGGCGGGCATGGTCGGCGTGCACCACCGGTCGGTGGGGGAAACGCTCACGGAGCTCGACGTGCTTTTCCCGGACCGGTAAGTGTCAGCGGGCGCGGCGGACCAGTTCGAACGACAGGACCGCCGCCGCGGCTGAGACATTCAGCGACTCGACGTCACCGGGCATGGGAATCGACACCCATTCCGTGACGAGCTCGCCGACTTCGGCGCCGACCCCGGCCGTCTCGCCGCCGAGCACGAACGCGGCGCGCTGCGGCAGGTCGACGTCGAACACGGTCGTGCGCGCCGACGCGCCCAGCGCGTAAAGGCCGTAGCCGGCTTCGCTGAGCATTTCGGCGGCTTCGCGCGCGGAGCCGCACCGCAGCACCGGCGCGCGGAAGGCGACGCCGGCCGAAGCCTTGACCACCAGCGGGTCCAGCGCCGCGACGCCGCGCCGCGGCACGATCACGCCGTCGAGCCCGGCGGCGGTCGCCGTCCGCAGGATCATACCGACGTTCGCGGGCGTGGTGATGCCGTCGAGCAGCAGCACCCGCGACGGCGGCCGTCGATCGGCCAGCGCCGCCGAAAGCGCGCGCATCCGCGGCGCGACGACGTCGGCGAGCACGCCCTGGTCCTGCTTGCCGTTGCCGGCGAGCACCTTGACGCGGTGCGCGCTGGCGCGCTGCACCGGCACGCCGGCGTCCTTCGCCGCGCGCTGGATCTCCGCGGCGCCAGGGCCGCGGGCGGTGTCGGCGAGGATCACCTTGTCCACGCGCAGGCCGGCGTCGGCCAGCGCTTCGAGCACCGGCTTCCGGCCGTACACCGTAAGAAAGCGGTCTTTCGGCGAGATCGTCGACTCATCACCCACACCGGGCAGTCTCGCACTGTGTAAGGATCGGTTCATGCCCGACCGCCTTTCCGCGCTGGACGCCTCGTTCCTCTACCTCGAGGACCACGCGACGCCGATGCACGTCGGCGGGGTGGCGATCTTCGAGCGCCCGCGGTCCGGGTTCGGCTACGCGCAGCTGCTCGACCTCATCGGCGCGCGGCTGGCGTACCTGCCGCGCTACCGCCAGCGCGTGGCGGAGGTGCCGGGTCACCTCGCGCGCCCGGTCTGGGTGGACGACGTCGACTTCGACCTGAACTACCACGTCCGGCGCTCGGCGCTGCCCCAGCCGGGCAGCGACGAGCAGCTGTTCGACCTGGTCGCACGCCTGATGTCGCGGCGGCTGGCGCCGGAGCGGCCGCTCTGGGAGGCGTACTTCATCGAGGGTCTGGCCGGCGACCGCGTCGCGCTGGTGACGAAGACGCACCAGTCCGTTGTGGACGGTGTCGGCACGATCGAGCTCGGCCAGCTGATCCTGGACCCGACGCCGGCCGAGCCGGAGCCGTTCGAGGACATCTGGACGCCGCGCCGTGAGCCGAGCCGCACGCAGCTGGTGCTGGACGCGGTCAGCGAGGGCGTCCAGCGGCCGGGCGAGGTCGTGGAGAACGTCCGCTCGGCGGCGAACGACGCGTTCGCGGCGGCGGGCAAGTTCGCCGAGACCGTCGGCGGGGTGGCGACGACACTGCGCACGCTGGTGCGGCCGGCGCCGACCGGGCCGCTGAACGTCCGGGTGTCCGGCGGGCGCGTGTTCTCGGTGGTCCGCACGCGGCTGGAGGACTTCCGCAAGATCCGCGCGGCGCACGGCGGCACGGTCAACGACGTCGTCCTCGCGGCGATCACGGGCGCGCTGCGCGAGTGGCTGCTTTCGCGCGAGGAGCAGCTGACCCCGACGACGACGATCCGCGCGCTGGTGCCGCTGGCGGTCCGCGACGCGGAGACGGCGGAGTACTCGACCCCGGCGCTGGTCGGCAACCAGGTGGCGGCGTACCTGGTGGACCTGCCGGTCGGCGAGCCGAACCCGGTGCTGCGGCTGCAGCACATCGGGCACGCGATGGCCGAGCACCTCGACTCGGGCCGCCCGGTGACGGCGCGCGGGCTGCTCAAGGTGGGCGGTTTCGCCCCGGCTACGCTCCATTCGCTCGGCGCGCGGGCGGCGGGGTCGCTGTCCGGGCGGATCTTCAACGTCATGGTGACGAATTCACCGGGCCCGCAAGTGCCGATGTACGCGGGAGAGGCCAGACTGGTCGAGATGTTCCCGGTCATGCCGCTGATGCGCACCCAGGCGCTGGCGATCGGGGTGACGTCCTACCACGGTGGCGTCTACTTCGGACTGAACGGCGACCGCAAGGCCGCCTTCGACGTGGACCTCGTGGCCGGGATGATCGAAGAGTCCCTGGAAGAGCTGAAGGGTGCGCACTGGTGAGGGTCTATCTGCCTGCGACCATCGCGATGCTTCGCGACCTCGAATCCTCGGGGGAGTTCCGCGCCCGCAGCGGAACGGCGTTCGCGCTGACGCCGGCGTTGCGCGAGGCGTACGTGAGCGGTTCGGACGAGGAGCTGGAGTACGCGGCGCTGCTGGACGCGGCCCGGGCCTCGCTGCGCTTGATCGCGGCGGAGGAGAAGGGCGAGCCGCGCCGGGTGGTGGTGTCGGCGGACGTCGAGGGCGTGACGTTGCGCCCGGACCTGGACGCCCCGGTGGTCCGGATCGGCGGCCCGATCCCGATGTCGGCGGTGGCGGCGATCCACGTGGACGCGGCCGAGGCGGCGGACGCGGTGGCGGCGGCCGCGGCGGTGATCGACGCGGCGGACCTGGGTGATCCGGACGCGGAGTTCACGCTGGGGGATGCCGAGGACCACGAACTGGCTTGGTACGCGCCGCAGGAACTGCCGTTCTTGCTGGAGTTGCTCTGAGTTGTCCACAGGTGGGTCGGTCTGTGGACAACTCGGCTTGGGCGGGGCTTTGCGTCGCGGCCACCTGCTTGGTAGGTCTGGTCGTAACGTGGGTGCCGGCGCTCGATGCCTGACCCGGTGACCACGTCGCGGCGAACGAAACGGCGTGGTGGATGAGCAGCAGCTTCAGCGTGTTTCTCGGCTTGGACGTCGGCAAGGACGCCCACCACGCGGTCGGCCTGGACCCCGAGGGCAACCGGCTGCATGACGGGCCCCTGCCCAACACCGAACCCAAGCTGAAAGCCCTGTTCGCCAAGCTCGCCGCCCACGGGCCGCTGCTGGTGGTGGTCGACCAGCCCGCCACGATCGGGGCACTGCCGGTCGCGGTCGCCCGCGCCGCCGGAGACCAAGTCGCCTACCTGCCCGGCCGACCTCTACCCCGGGCGGGCGAAGACCGATGCGCGGGATGCGTTTGTCCTCGCCGACGCCGCCCGCTCCCTGCCCCACACACTCCGGCCCGTGGATGCCGGGGACGAGGCCCTGGCCGAGCTGGAGGTGCTGGTCGGGTTCGACGACGACCTGGCCGGTGAGGCCACCCGGATCAGCAACCGCATCCGCGGCCTGCTCATCGGCATCCACCGAACACGCCATCGGCCCCAAGGTCAGCCATCCCGCGGTGCTGGAAATCCTCTCCCGCTGCGGCGACCCGGCGGCTGGTCGAGGCGATCATGACCGCACTCGGCGAGCAGACCGTCACCGTCCCCGGCACCGCAGCCGCGGACACCGTGCTCCCGCGGCTGGCCGACAGCCTGAAAACCGTCCTCCAGCAACGCAAAGCCGTCGCTGAACAGGTCGAGGGGATACGTGATGCGCACCCTCTTGCCGGAGTCCTGACCTCGCTGCCCGGCATCGGCGTCAGGACCGCAGCCCGCATCTTCCTCGAAGTCGGCGACGCCTCCAACTTCGCCAGCTCGGGGCATCTGGCGGCCTACGCCGGCATCGCCCCGGTCACCCGCAGCTCCGGCACCAGCAGCAAAGGCGAGCACCCCGCCCGCACCGGCAGCCGCCAGCTCAAACACGCATTCTTCCTCGCCGCGTTCGCGGCGCTGTCCGACCCGACCAGCCGGGCCTACTACGACCGCAAACGAGCCGAGGGCAAGAAACACAACGCCGCGCTGACCTGCCTCACCCGCCACCGCTGCGACGTCCTCTACACCATGCTCCGCAACCGCACCCACTACCGCCACCCCGAACCCACCCCGGCCCCAGCCGCGGCTTGACAACCACATAGGGACACCCCCCAGGGAAGGGCGGGGGCTGTCTGGTGGGTCCGAGGGGTCGGCGCATCAGTCCTCGGGTGAACCAGTCCGCTCCCGGCACCGGCCGCTCGCCCTTCCATCCGGTCGCCGCCGTCAGCTTCCCGAGTCCATTCGGTGTGACCGTCAGATCGGCTCCGCCGACGGGAAGCCACTTCGGCACCGCTCGGGCCTCGCCGCACCCAGGCCTGGACGACGCAGCGAACCGAATCGTGATTACCCCACTTCGCCCGGAGGCGGCGGCTGGACGTCGACAGGCGCGCCCCAGTCCGAATACCGCGTCGTGATCCGGGCCTCCGAGCCCGGCAGGATCGGCGAAAGGTCCAGCACGATCTGCAGCGGCCGGTGGGCGTCGTCGAGCCACAGCTCCACCGGGAACTTGCCCAGTGCCGAGTCCGGGGGCAGGCCCGCGGGCAGGTCCGTGCCCAGGCGCGAAAGGTCCAGCTCGACGCGGTAGTGCTCCGCCGTCACCCCGTCGAGCTGCCCGCGCTCGGCCGAGACGATCGAGCCCGCCGTGCGGATCTCGCCCAGCGTGTGCGCCGGGTCGTTCTGGGCCGCCAGCTGCGCCAGGCTGCCGCCGAGGACCTGGGAAAACGGGTCGGTCCCGTCCGCCGCGACCGCCACCCACGGCTTGCCCGCGCCGACTTCGTCGCGCGAGCCCTCCGGCACCTTCGCGTACAGCTTCCCCGTCACCTGCCGCACCTCCATCGGCTCGCCGATGACGTCGGTCGTCAGCACCTGCGCCGTCCCGCCCGCGCCGAACTTCGCCTGGCCCTGGCTCTTGGACCGGACCTGACCGACCGCCACGTCGGTGCCGAACTTCGCCGAGCCGCCGCTCGTGGTGGCCGCCGTCGCGGCGTCGGCCAGCGCCCGCGCGTCGGCGAACGCCGGTGGCGGTGACGGGGTCGTGCACGAGCCGGCGAACAGGGCGAGGACCAGCACGACGGCGGCTTTGCGCATGGCGCAACAAAAACACAGCGGCTCCCCCGAACCCGTTCGGGGGAGCCGCTTTTACTCAGAGTCTCAGCGACCGGCCTTCTTCATCAGCTCGCCGAGGTCGACGACCTGTTCGGCGGGCGGCGCCGCCACGTCGACCGTGGTGCCCCAGTCGCTGTACTTCATCGTGAACTTCGCGTCCCCGGCCGGCGCGCCCAGCGCCTGCATCATCGGACCCTGGTCCATGGTGACCTGCACCGGCAGGTTGTCCTTGTTCAGCCACAGCTCGGCCGGGATCTTGAGGTCCTTGCCCTTGAGCTTCTCGTTGATCTGGTCACGCGCCGCGGCCGGGACCTGGCCGGTGAACTGGTCGATGGCCTTGGCGACGTCGAGCTCCACCTTGTAGTGGTTGACCTGCTCGCCGTTCAGCTCGGTCTGGTCGGACGAGACGATCCGGCCCGCCTTCGAGACCTGCTCGAGGATCTTGCTCGGGTCGCTCTGCTCCGCCGACTGCGACATCGCGGCGCCCATCGCCTGCGAGATCGGGTCGGTGCCGTCGGCCGAGATCTTGGCCCACGACTTGTCGGTGCCCATCTGCTTCTGCTGCGCGGCGGGCAGCTTGATGTACATGACCTTGTCGACCATGCGCATCTCGGTGGTCTCACCGGCGGTGGTGGTGGACATCGAGAACTTGGTGTTCGCGCCGTCGAAGGCCATCGCGCCGGTGGCGCTCACGGTCTGGCCGGCAGCCGAGCCCTCCATGGTGAACTTCGCCGACTTGGACTTCTCGGTGCCCTGCTTGGACGCCGAAGCCAGCTGGATCGCGTCGGTGAACGGCGACGCGAGGCCGCTGCTGCCGTTGGCCTGGGACTGCTGCTCGCCGGCCGGAGCCGCGGTACCCGAAGTCGAGTTGCCGCCGCACGCCGTGAGCGTCAGCGCCAGCACGGCGGCGCTCGCGGCGACCAGGGTGGTCTTGCGCATCGAAATTCCCCTCAGAGTCGGATCGGTCCGATCGGCATATCGCCCGAACGGGCGAATAATTACATCTCTGACGGTGACGATCCGCAGCCGGTTCCCGGTTGTCTCAGGATTCTGTGGTGCGGGTCACTTCGTGGCCGCCGCGAGAGGCCAGCAGGCGCCGCAGCGACGCGAGCCGTTCCGCGCTCGCCCGGCCTTCGGTGACGACGTCGTCCAGGGCGCAGTCCGGGTCTTCGGGCGGCCCGAGATGCCCGCAGCCCGACGGGCACTCTTCGGCAGCTTCGGCGAACTCCTCGAAGGCGTCGACGATGTCGTCCGCGGTGACGTGGGCCAGGCCGAACGACCGCACGCCGGGCGTGTCGATCACCCAGCCGCCGTCCGGCAGCGGCAGCGCGACCGCCGCGACGGACGTGTGCCGCCCCTTGCCGACTCCGCTCACCACGCCGACGGCCAAGTCCGCGTCCGGGACCAGCCGGTTGACCAATGTCGACTTGCCGACACCGGAGTGGCCGACCAGTGCCGTCACACGGTCTTTCAGCAGCTCGTCGAGGCCTTCGGGCTCCTCGTCGTAACGGCTGACGATGACCGGGATGTCCAGGCCGGCGTAACCGGCCAAGAGCTCGTCCGGGCTGGCCAGGTCGGCCTTCGTCAGGCACAGCACCGGCTCGACGCCACCGGCGTAGCAGGCGACCAGGCAGCGGTCGATGAAGCCGGTGCGCGGCGGCGGGTCGGCGAGCGCGGTGACGATCAGCAGGCGCTCGGCGTTGGCGACGACCAGCCGCTCGTACGGGTCGGTGTCGTCGGCCGTGCGCAGCAGCGAGCTGGTGCGTTCGTCGACGCGGACGATCCGGGCGAGGGTGTCCGGCTTGCCCGAGACGTCGCCGACGATCCCGACCCGGTCGCCGACGACGACCGGGGTGCGGCCCATTTCCCGGGCGCGCATCGCGGTGACCACCCGGCCGGGATCGGCGTCGATCGCGCAGGTCCAGCGGCCGCGGTCCTTGCCGATGACCATGGCGGTGACGGCGTCGGCGTGCTCGGGACGGCGCTTGCTGCGGGGGCGGGTGCCCTTGCCCGGACGCACGCGGACGTCGGACTCGTCCAGCTTGCTCCAGTCGTTGCGCGCCAAACCCTCGTCCTCTCGTGCGCCGATGCCACCCGAATGATCCCACGTCGCTCGCCAGCGCCCTGGCCAGCGTGTAACGATGGCGTCCCGGACGTATCCGGCACTAGGAGGTTGGTCATGTGCGGGCGCTACGCCGCCACGAAGGACCCGGCGAAGCTGATCGAGGAGTTCGACGCGATCGACCTCACCGAAGGCCACGCGCGCGCGGACCACAACGTGGCGCCGACGAAGAACGTCGTGACGGTCGTCCAGCGGCACCCGCGTGACGAAGACGGCCAGGTCCTCGAGGACGAGCCCGCCGAGCGCTCGCTGCGGATGATGAAGTGGGGGCTGGTGCCGTTCTGGGCGAAGGACCCTTCGGTCGGCTCGCGGATGATCAACACACGCGCCGAGACGGCGGCCGAGAAGCCCGCCTTCCGCCGCGCGCTGGTGTCCCGCCGCTGCCTGGTGCCCGCCGACGGCTGGTTCGAGTGGCGCCGCACCGGCAAGGAGAAGGAGCCGTTCTACATGACCGAGCCGGACGGCTCCTCGCTCGCCTTCGGCGGGATCTGGGAGACGTGGCGGCCGAAGGACGACGACAACGCGTCGCCGCTGATCACGTTCTCGATCATCACGACCGACGCGGCGGGCCAGCTCACCGACATCCACCACCGGATGCCGCTGATCGTGCCGCGCGCGCACTGGGACGGCTGGCTGGACCCGGACCGCGAGGACGTCAAGGACCTGCTGGTGCCGACGCCGGCGGACATCGTCGAGTCACTGGAGCTGCGGCCGATCTCGACGCTGGTCAACAACGTCCGCAACAACGGGCCGGAGCTGCTGGAGCGGGTCGAGCCGGCGCACGAGGGCGCGCTGTTCGACGTGCCGAAGTCATGACCGCCGTCGAGATCGACACCGCCTACGGCCCGGCCCGGGTGTACCTGCACTGCGCCGAGGAGGGCGAGGCGGTGCTGATGCTGGGCCACGGCGCGGGCGGCGGCCTCGGGGCGAAGGACCTGGTGGCGGTGACGCGCGCGGCCCAGGCGGCGGGCGTGCACGTGGCGCTGGTCGAGCAGCCGTACCGGGTGGCGGGCCGCCGCGCGCCGGCCCCGGCGAACCAGCTGGACGCGGCGTGGCTGACGGTCGCGGACGAGCTGTCGGCGCGCTTCGACGGGCTGCCCCTGGTGTTCGGCGGCCGGTCGTCGGGGGCCCGGGTGGCCTGCCGGACGGCGTCGGCGGGGCAGGCGGTGGCGGTGCTGTGCCTGGCGTTCCCGGAGCACCCGCCGGGCAAGCCGGAGAAGACCCGGCAGCCGGAGCTGGACGCGGTCGAGGTACCGGTTTTGGTGGTGCAGGGGGAGCGGGACCCGTTCGGACGGCCCGCGCCGGGGCCACACCACGAGATCGTGGTGGTGGACGGGGACCACAGCCTGTCGAAGGATTTGGAGACCGTGTCCCGGGCGGCGACCGAGTGGTTGTCGCGGGTGCTGCGCCCGCTGGCCTGACTCAGGCCGCGATCGGTGCCACTACCGCGCCGGTCAGCCGGATCAGCTCACCCGGGGCCAGCTCCACTTCCAGCCCCCGCCGCCCGGCCGAGCAGAACACCGTCTCGAACGTCGACGCCGTCTCGTCGATCACCACCGGCAGCCTGCTCCGGTGGCCCAACGGCGAGATCCCGCCCAGCACGTACCCGGTCGCCCGCTGGGCCGCCGCCGGGTCGGCCATCTTCGCCTTCTTGCCGCCCGCCGCGGCCGCCAGGGCCTTCAGGTCCAGCTGGCCCGTGACCGGGACCACGCCCACCACCAGCCGGCCGTCCACCTCCGCGACCAGCGTCTTGAACACCCGGGCGCGATCCAGGCCCAGTGCCTCCACCGCCTCCAGCCCGTACGACTCCGCGCGCGGGTCGTGGTCGTACGCGTGCAGCGTGTGCGCCACCTTCTGCTTCCCCAGCAACGCCGTCGCGGGAGTGCCCTTGCCTGCCATGCGGCGGAGTCTAGGGAATGCCCGCGTGACCCGATCGGTTGTACGGGGCGTGACCACAACGCTCGCTACCACACGCTCTCGCAGCCGCCGTCGCCCCGAGGCACCGGCGAACCGCGGTGTGCCCGGCCCCCGCGTAAACTCGGGTCCGCCGTATGCGCGTACGCGCATCGACGCCGAGCGGGAAGGGAACGGTTTGCCGAGCACGCAGAACTCAGCGCCGGAAGAAGCGACCGAGGCCGAGCGCGCCGAGCGCTTCGAGCGGGACGCCATGCCGCTGCTCGACCAGCTGTACTCGGCCGCGATGCGGATGACCCGCAACCCCGCCGATGCCGAGGACCTGGTCCAGGAGACCTACCTGAAGGCGTACGCGGCCTTCGCCTCCTTCAAGGCGGGCACGAACCTCAAGGCGTGGATGTACCGCATCCTCACCAACACCTACATCAACGGTTACCGCAAGCGGCAGCGGCAGCCGGTGCAGCAGCCCACCGAGGAGATCACCGACTGGCAGATCGCCAAGGCGGAGAGCCACACCTCCAGCGGGCTGCGTTCGGCCGAGGTCGAGGCGATGGACAACCTGCCCGACACCGACGTCAAGGCCGCCCTGCAGAAGCTGCCCGAGGAGTTCCGGCTGGCCGTCTACCTGGCCGATGTCGAGGGCTTCGCGTACAAGGAGATCGCCGAGATCATGGACACGCCCATCGGCACCGTGATGTCCCGCCTGCACCGCGGCCGCGCGCAGCTGCGCGACCTGCTCGCCGACGTCGCCCGCGAACGCGGCTTCATCCGGGGTGCCAAGGAGGAGGTGGCGGGGCGATGAACGACATGTGCGAGGGCGCGTCGGACAAGGTCCGCTGCGAAGAGGCGCTGGCCGACATCTACCTGCTCCTGGACCGCGAGTGCAGCCCCGAGCGCGACGCCGCGCTGCGTGCCCACATCGAGGACTGCCCGCCGTGCCTCGAGGAGTACGGCATCGACGAGCACATCAAGCAGCTGCTGGCCCGCAAGTGCGGCGGCGACCACGCCCCGGCCGAGCTGAAGAGCCGGCTGCGCGCGTCGATCCGCCAGACCGTGGCCACCCGCGGTGGCGTCACCGTGGAACGCACCGAGATCACCCTCGAGCAGCGGTCCGAATAGCGCCCGAGCACGACGAAGGCCCCCACTCGATCGGGTGGGGGCCTTCGTCATGCCGGACGCCGGATCAGGCGTTGGGCTTCTTGCCGTGGTTCGCGCCGTTCTTCTTCCGGTCGCGACGCTTGCGGGCGCGCTTCGACATGCTCACTCCTCGTCGTCAAAGCTGGTCAACCTCTCAAGTGTGTCATGACGTCCCGTTCTGGTTGGATGGGGTGGTCGGGCGAGCGCGAGGAGGGTGTCGATGGCGGAGATCAGGGCCGAAATGGTCGGCACCGTGCTCGAGGTCGTCGCCGAGCCGGGTGCCGCGCTGAACGCCGGGGACACCGTGCTGATCCTGGAGTCGATGAAGATGGAGCTGCCCGCCGTGAGCGAGCGGTCCGGCACGCTGACCAGCCTCGCCGTGGCGAAGGGTGACCGGGTCCAGCAGGGTGACGTCCTCGGGACGGTCGAGTAACCCGTGTCCACCCTCGCCGAACTGCTCGCCGACAACACCGGCCTCCCCGGGGAGGCGGCGGACCACCTGCAGACCGTCGTCGCCGAGTGGCAGCTGCTGGCCGACCTGTCCTTCGCCGACTTCCTGCTCTGGGTCCCGGTGACCGAGGAACTGCAGCCGGACGGCGGCGACTTCGTCTGCGTCGCGCACGCGCGCCCGACGACGGCGCCGACCGCGCACCCCGAAGACGTCGTCGGCACCCGGTTCACGGTCGAGGAGCACCCGCAGCTGGCCAAGGCCATGCGCGAGGTGCGGATCTGCCGCGAAGAGGACCCGCACTGGTACCGCGACCTGCCGATGCGGCGCGAGGCGATCCCGGTGCGCTTCCACGACCAGGTCATCGCCGTGATGAGCCGCGAGACGAACCTGGCGGCGCCGCGCGTGCCGTCGCCGCTGGAGATCGCCTACCTGGGCAGCGCCGGCGACCTGTGCCAGATGATCGTCGACGGCACGTTCCCGCCGAGCGGCAGCAACGCGACCGACACGCACACCTCGCCGCGGGTGGGTGACGGCCTGATCCGGCTCGACTCGAGCGGCACGGTCGTGTTCGCCAGCCCGAACGGCCTGTCCGCCTACCACCGGATGGGACACGAGTCCGACCTGGTCGGCACGCGGTTGGCGCCGTTGACGCGGTCGCTGATCCGCGACCCGTTCGACGCGACCGAGGTGTCCCACCGGATCATCGAGGCCCTCGACGGGAAGCCGTCGAGCCGCACCGAGGCCGACTCGCGGCGCGGCGCGGTGGTGCTGTTCCGCGCGCTGCCGCTGCGGCCGGCCGGGCAGGCGGCGGGCGCGCTGGTGCTGGTCCGCGACGTCACCGAGGTGAAACGGCGGGACCGCGCGCTGCTGTCGAAGGACGCGACCATCCGTGAGATCCACCACCGGGTGAAGAACAACCTGCAGACGGTGGCGGCGCTGCTGCGCCTGCAGTCGCGCCGGACGTCCTCGGAGGAGGCGCGGCTCGCGCTGGCGGAGTCGGTGCGCCGGGTGACGTCGATCGCGCTGGTCCACGAGGCGCTGTCCATCTCGGTGGACGAACGGGTCGACCTCGACAAGCTGCTCGACAACGTGCTGCCGATGGTCGGCGAGGTGGCCACGGCGGAGTCGCAGGTCGGGCTGGCCCGGAAGGGCTCGTTCGGGGTGGTGGTCGCGGAGATCGCGACGCCGCTGGTGATGGTGCTGGCCGAGCTGGTGCAGAACGCCGTCGAGCACGCGTTCCCGGCGGGCCGGTCGGGCAAGGTCGAGCTGGTGGTGGAGCGCTCGGCGCGGTGGCTGGACGTGGTGATCCGCGACAACGGGCGCGGCCTGCCGTCGGGGTTCTCGCTGGAGCGCTCGGACGGGCTGGGCCTGCAGATCGTGCGGACGCTGGTGGAGTCCGAGCTGCGGGGGTCGCTTTCGCTGCGGAAGGTGCGGGCGGAGACGTCGTCGACCCGGGTGACGGGCACGGAAGCGGCGCTGCGCATCCCGCTGTCCCGGCGGCTTTAGGTCGGCCGGATCCGGCTTTCGCGGCGGCGGACCTCGGGCCTGCCGGCTGGGCGTGGTTCGGGGCGGGAGTTTTCCACGCGCCGGCGGGCGCGATCGGCCAACGCGGGCGACCGGAGGCGCGCGGCCATCCACTGGGCATCCAGCTGTCCCGGCGCCTTTAGCTCAGCCGCATCCGGCTTTCGCGTCGTCTTTGGACAGTCGCGTTTGGACTCGGTCGCCGCCGGGCATGTTCGGTGCGGCGGGAGCGATTGGGGGCGGGTCGCTGGCGGGACCAACGCTGAAGGCCCGGCACCTGGTGCGTGGTGCCGGGCCGTTCAACGTTTTGCGGGAGGACTTGAAGTCCTCGTGAGGTTTCAGCACACCCGTCGTCAGGTGGTTTCGCCTCGGTTGTTAAGCTCGAACCGGGTAGGTATCGCCCCAGACGGCGTGGGCACAACAGTGCTCCGCCGGGAGAATTCCTCGCGGTTCCGGTACTGCTCTTGGAGAAACGTCAGGCGTTGGTACGAGTGCCGATGTGCGTACGGCGGCGCTTGAGCGCGCGTCGCTCGTCCTCGCTCATGCCGCCCCACACGCCGGCGTCCTGGCCGCTGGCCAGAGCCCAGGCCAGGCAGTCGGAAGCGACGGTGCAGCGGTGGCACACGGCCTTCGCCTGAGCAACCTGCGACAGAGCCGGCCCGCTGGTTCCCACCGGGAAGAACAGCTCGGGGTCCTCGTCTCGGCAGGCCGCGTCGTGGCGCCAGTCCATGTTCGTGAGCTCCTTCACATGGCGCGGGAGGGCCGCGCCACAGTCGTCAATGGCGGTCGTGTTCTTGGGTGCTTGTGAATGCTTTCACGAAGCACCGCTTTCGACAAGGGTTTCCGGAAGATCGGTGAGTCAGCTCACCCGGCCGAGCGACGCGTCTGACCTGCGGTTTCTCTCCGAAACAGCCACTCGAAGGGAAGGCTGATGCGGTGAGTGGAGCTTCTGCGTCGACGAACGGCAGATTGCACTTTGCCGCAGGCGATCAGCGGTCCCGTCGTCACACGATTACCGTGAGTGCGTTCGGGACGCTGAAGAACTCCACCCTGGTCCGCTGGCCGACGAGGTCGCCGTCCACCTGGAAGTTTACCGGTTCAGCTGCGTCGATGCGGATCATCGGCACGTCGTCGTGACGCACGAGACGTTTGCCCTTCTGGTTGCTCTTCGTAGCCAAAGCACGGCGTACATGCTTGAACACCGTGGGCAACCCGAGACCGTTCAACGCGAACAGGCCCAATCCCGTCTCGAACGAGCAACCCGGGTTGAGGTGGACCGGACGCTCGCCCAGGTAGCTCCACGGATCGGTGTTCGACACGAAAGCGGTCAGCGCCTCGGCGGGTTCCTCGCCCGGGACCCGGATGGTGAGGGCGGGCCGGCCCAGCGGCGGCCGGAAGTAGGAGCGGACGGCGGCCCGCATGTAGAGGCCGGCGGTCGTCTGCTTGCCGCGGCGCTTGGCCACGCGGCCGACGACGTCGGCGTCCCAGCCGAGGCCGGAGTTGAAGGTGAACCAGTGCCCGTCGGCCAGGCCGAGCCCGACCCGGCGCGAGCGGTCGTTCTCCAGCGCGTGCAGCAGCTGGTGGGTGGCTTCGACGGGGTCGGACGAGATGCCGAGGGCGCGCGCGAACACGTTGGCCGAACCGCCGGGCACGACACCGAGCGCGGGAACCCGCCCGATCTGCGTCGGGTCGCCCCACCCTCTTGCGGGGGTCCGGGTGGCGGAGCCCCCGGCCTGGGGCGAAGCCCCGGATGTCGCTGCGTCGGCCAGCAGGCCGTTGACGACCTCGTTGACCGTGCCGTCGCCGCCGTGCGCCACGACCAGGTCGATGCCGTCCCGCGCGGCCGAGCGCGCGACGGCCATCGCGTGGCCGCGGTAGTCCGTCTCGACCACGTCGAGCTTCACCTGGCTGGCGAGCGCGTGCGCCAGGACGTCCCGGCCACCGGCGGTGGTCGAGGTGGCCTGGGGGTTCACGACGAGGATTGCGCGCACCACCGCAGGGTAGGTGACTTCCGGCGGCCCGAGAACCTTCCGGACCCGCATGGTGACGGGCGCAACCCTGACGAACAGCACCTTCGAGACCCTGTGCCGGGCGGCCCTCCTTCACGTGCGAGTGTCCGCTCGTCGTGACAAGTGCACCCGGGCCGACCGCCCGCTCATCGACGACTCCTGAATTCTCAGCGCCCGGGCGGTCCCGCGAAAACGGCCGACCGGGTGGCATACGATCGAATCAGCTCACGCACGGTGACCCGCCCTGGTGGAGTCCACTGTGCTCCCGCAAAGGACCCCCGGAAGGCCCCGCCGTGAAGCTCTCGCCCGCTCCCCGTGAGGTCCGGCTGGCCGGCGCGGTCACCGCGGTGCCGTCGCTCGCCCTGCTGGTGTTCGGGGTGGTCGTGCTGGTGAACGGACTGGGCTCGCCCGCGCAGCCGGGCAACAACGTCTACGTCGAGTCGGGCACGTTCATCGTGGTGGCGCTGGCGTTCCTGGCCGCGTCGGCGGGGCTGGTCCTCGGGCAGACGTGGGCGCGTTCGCCGGGCGTGGTGATCGCGCTGATCGTGATCGGCCTCGGCTGGTACCTGCTCGGCCCTTCAGGTGAGCCGGCGTGGGGCGTGCCGGTCGCGCTGTTCGGCATCGTGGCGCTGGTGCTGCTGTTCCGCGCGCCGTCGCGGGCCTGGGCGCTGGGCCTGCGTGAGGGCGAGACGGAGACCGAAGCCGCCGAACGCGGCGGCCTCGCCGGCCGCCGCGCCGAGCGCGAAGGCCACGAAGACGACTAAGCCTGGGCGGCCAAGGCGCGAAGGGGTTCGTCCGTGAGCCGGTTGACCGTCCACTCGTCCATCGGGACCGCGCCGAGCGCCTTGTAGAACTCCGTCGCCGGGTTCCAGTCCAGCACCGACCACTCGAGCCGCGCGTAGCCCTTCTCGCCGCACTCCGCCGCCAGCGCGGCCAGCAGGGCCTTGCCCAGGCCGGAGCCGCGGTGGGACGGCAGGACGAACAGGTCCTCCAGGTAGATCCCGTGCACCCCGCGCCAGGTCGAGTAGTTGAGGAACCACACCGCGAAGCCGGCGATCTCGCCGTCCACTTCGGCCACGTGCCCGAACAGCTTCGGCGCCTCGCCGAACAGCGCCTCGTGCAGCTGCGGGACCGTCAGGTGGCACTCGTCCGGGGCGCGCTCGTACTCGGCCAGCGCGTAGGCCAGGCCGACGGCGGCCTCGACGTCGTCGGGGCGGATCCGGCGAATGCGGTCGTCGGGCACGTCAGTCCTCCAGTGCGGGCGGCAGGTTGAGGTGTTCGATCTGGGGTTCGCCGCGTTCGTCGCCGAGCACCGCGATGCCGGCCGCGTCGAGTCCGAAGTGGACGCCGGACGTCGCGGGCAGGCCGAGCCAGCGGGCCACCAGCACGCGGCTGAAGTGCCCGTGCCCGACCAGGATCACGTCGCCGGCTTCGATGTCGCGCCGGGCGCGCGTCAGCACGCGGTCCGCGCGCTCGGACACCTGCGAAGCGCTTTCGCCGCCGGGGATCGGGTGGGTCCAGACCGTCCAGCCCGGCACGGTTTCGCGGATCTTCGGCGTGGTGACGCCCTCGTACTCGCCGTAGTCCCACTCGGCGAGGTCCTCGGTGACCTCGTCGACGCGCAGGCCGGCCAGCGCGGCCGTCCGCAGCGCCCGGGTCCGCGGGCTCGACAGCACCAGCGACGGCCCGCCGACCAGGCTGCGGAGCGTGCCGCCGGCGGCCAATGCCTGGCCCTCGCCCGCCGGCGTCAGCGGGATGTCGGTGTGGCCGGTGTGCCGCCCGTTCACCGACCATTCGGTCTGGCCGTGCCGGAGGAGGAAGAGACGGTTCGCCACACCGGCGAATATATCCGGCGGTTTGCCCGGCGGCCGGTCGTCTGCTTAGCTACTGAACAGTAGCTTAGTTCGAGGAGACGCCGATGTCCGAGACGCCGACGTTCGCGCTGTGGCGCAAGCTGGCCGCGAAGCCGGGTGGGAAACAGCTGTTCAGCGCGGCGATGTGCCTGCGCGTGCCGTACTTCCGCACGGTGCTGCCGTCGGTGCGCGAGCTGCGGCCCGGCCACTGCGAGGTCACCGCGCCGAAGTGGTGGGGTGTCCACAACCACATCCGCACGTTCCACGCGATCGCCGCGTGCAACCTCGCCGAGATCGCGATGGGCATGCTCGCCGAGGCGACGGTCCCCGGCACCCACCGCTGGCTGCCGAAGGGCATGAGCGTCCAGTACGTGGCCAAGGCCGAGACGGGCCTGCGGGCGGTCGCCTCGCTGCCCGAGCTGCCGGAGTTCGGCGACGAGGGCTTCGAGCTGCCCGTCCCGGTGACCATTTCGGACTCGGGCGGCAAGCCCGTGGTCACCGGGACGATCGCGATCTGGGTGACGCCGAAGAAGCGTTAGAGCGCCTTGTACTGCACGTACGTCGTCTGGTGGAACGTGTTCTCGCCGGACGGCGACGGCAGGCCCAGCCGCCGGTCGACGAGCTTGCCGAGCGGGCCGCAGCCGGTGGTCGCGGGTACGGCCAGATCCGGGTCCACGACACCGAAGTGCATGGTCGGCGGGGTTTTCGAGATGACGGTCGGCGGCACGGCCGGGTCGTCGTGGACGACCGTGTGCAGGACGCCGAGCCGGCAGTCCTTGCGCAGCAACGGGTGCTGCAGCACCGCGTAGACGTCCAGTTCGCCGCGCCGCTCGTCGTTGCCCTGGAAGTCCGAGTACCCGCCGTAGCGCAGCTGCAGCGTCGCGCCGGGAACGCCCGGCAGGCTCACCGGCTCGTGGCGCAGCGCGCCGAAGACCTGCGCGTACTGGCCGTCGACCCTGCCTTCGCTGAAGGTCAGCCGCATCTCCCCGAGCGGCACCTCCCGGTCGTGGATGGTCAGTTTCCCTTGCGAGACAAAGGCTTCGCAGCGCCACGTGCCCGGGTCGGCGTTCGCGGGCGGTGCCGGGCAGTCGGTGAAGTCGAAAGCCGGCAGCTCGTCCGCGGACGCCGTCCCGGGCACGACCCCCAGCGCGGCCACGGCGGCCGCGGCCGCCCCCAGTGCGAGAAGTTTCATGCCGGTGAGCTTGCTCGCGCGGCCGGGCGCGGACATCCGGGATCGCCCCCAGGGGGAGTCCGGAATTTCCCTCGACCGGGTGAAACACATTCTGAATAGTTAACGCCGTTTACCGAGTTCGGGCATGCTCGGACCCATGTCTGCCTTCTCCCGCCGCCGGTTCCTCGGCCTCGCCGCCCTGAACTCCGCCGCCGCCCTCGGGCTGACCACGGTCTCGACGCGGCCCGCGGCCGCGGCCCCGCTCCCCGAGTACGCGCCGGCGGTGGTCGTCGGCACCGGTTACGGCGCCGCCGTCACGGCGTTGCGGCTCGGCGAGGCCGGGATCCCCACGCTGATGCTCGAGATGGGCAGGCTGTGGACCACGCCCGGCGCCGACGGCAAGGTCTTCTGCTCGATGCTCGCGCCGGACGAGCGCGCGATGTGGTTCAAGGACCGCACGCAGGCGCCGCTGGCGTCGTTCCTCTGGCTCGACCTGGCCAACCGCGACATCGGGCGGTACGCAGGTGTGCTCGACCGGGTGGACTTCGGCGACATGGCGGTGTACCTCGGCCGCGGCGTCGGCGGCGGGTCGCTGGTCAACGGGGCGATGGCGGTGACGCCGAAGCGGTCCTACTTCGAGGAGATCCTGCCGCGCGTCGACGCCGGCGAGATGTACGGCAAGTACTTCCCGCGCGCGAACGCGCAGCTCGGCGTGAACGTCGTCGACCCGGGCTGGTTCGAGACGTGCCGGTCGTACCAGTACGCGCGCGTCTCCCGGAAGGCCGCGCGCAAGGCCGGGTTCGGCACGGTGTTCGTGCCCAGCGTGTACGACGTGGACTACCTGCGCCGCGAGGAAGCGGGTGAGGTCCCGCGCTCGGCGGACGCGTCCGAGGTCATCTACGGCAACAACCACGGGAAGCGCTCGCTCGACCGGTCCTACCTGGCCGCCGCGCTCGGCACCGGCAACGTGACCATCGAGACGCTGCGGGAGGTCCGCGAGATCCTTCGCCAGCCCGACGGGACGTACACGCTGGTCGTGCGCGAGATCGACGAGCACGGCACCGTCCTGGGCACGCGGCACGTGACCACGAAGTACCTGTTCCTCGGCGCGGGCAGCGTCGGCTCGACGGAACTGCTGGTGCGCGCCCGCGAAACCGGGCGGCTCCCCGAGCTGAACGACGCGGTCGGCCAGGGCTGGGGCACGAACGGGAACGTCATGTGCGGGCGCGCGAACCACGTCTGGGACACGACCGGCAGCCTGCAGTCGGGCATGCCCGCGCTCGGCATCGACAACTGGGCCGACCCGGTGCACCCCGCGTTCGCCGAGATCGCGCCGGTGCCCGCCGGCCTCGAGACGTGGGTCAGCCTCTACCTGGCCATCACCAAGAACCCCGAACGCGGGCACTTCGCCTACGACGCGGCGACCGACTCCGCGAAGCTGCACTGGACGGCGTCGCAGGGGCAGCCGTCGATCGATGCCGCCAAGGCGCTGTTCGACCAGGTCAACCGGGCGAACAAGACGATCTACCGCTACGACCTGTTCGGCGACACGCGCACGTTCGAGAACCGCTTCACCTACCACCCGCTGGGCGGCCTGGTGCTCGGCGAGGCGACCGACGACTACGGCCGGGTGAAGGGTTACCGCAACCTGTACGTCACGGACGGCTCGCTGATCCCGGGCAGCACCGGCGTCAACCCGTTCGTGACGATCACGGCGCTGGCCGAGCGCAACATCGAGCGCGTCCTGGCCGAAGACCTCAGGGGCTGAGCTTCGCGAGCGAGTCGGTGAAGCCGTCGCCGACGCCTTCGAAGAACGACGCGTCGGCGGCTTCGACGTCCTTCAGCGCCCTCGCGACCAGCTCCAGGCCGTCCGGGGTGATCCGGAGCCGCTTCGCGCGGGCGTCCGCCGGGTCGTCGGCGCGGGCGAGCAGTCCGCGGTCGGCGAGCTTGCGGACGACCTGGCTGGTCATCATCGTGTCCGTGCCGGCCCGCTCGGCCAGCTGCCGCTGGGTCGGGAGCTCGCCCGCGCGGGTGAGCCACCACGTGGTCGTGAGCAGCACGAACTGGACGTGCGTGAGGTCGTGCGGGGCCAGCGCGGCCCGCATCGCCCGCTGCCAGGCCAGCGTCACGCGCCACAGCAGGAAGCCGGGGCTGCGCTCGGGGCCGGGCAGGCGGGACTGTGGGGCGCTCATACTCGCAAGCTTGCCTCGGCAAGGCGTGCCAGCGCGCGCATCGCGTCCGGGGTGTCCGACGTGACCTGCTCGCCGAAGCCCTCCGGACCGTCGATGGTCACGCGGTAGGTGATCCGCGTGCCGCCGTCGACGTCGGTCAGGACGTGCTCGAACCGCAGGAACGCGTCCGGCAGGCGGGTCTCGTCGGTGAAGCTCCTGCCTTCGGTGATCTCGGTCAGCGTGAACGGGATCGGTGGCATCCCGTCCATCGTCATGGTCCCGCTCGTCCCGACGGTGAACGGCCCGTCCAGGACCACCGAGCGGACGCCCGCGTCCCACTCGGGCCAGCGGCCGGTGTCGGCCCAGAGCGGCCAGATCGCGGCGGCGGGGGCGGTCGAGGTCTCGCTGTGCTCGTACTCGTAAAGTGCCATGCGCGCATACTATATGTGCGCAGTCTATCTGCGCCAGTGGTACTTCCGGTGCTTCAGTGCGCCGAGCGCAGCTTGTCGTAGTAGGCGACGCAGTCCTGGTACGACGGCAGCAGGCCCTGCTCGAGCGCCTCCGCCAGCGTGGGGGCGGTGCGGTCCTTCTCGGACAGGATCGGCTCGATGTCCGCGGGCCAGGGCAGGCCGAGCGCCGGGTCGAGCGGGGTGATGCCGTGCTCGCCCGCCGGGTTGTACCCCTCGGAGCACAGGTAGGCCATCACCGTGTCGTCCTCGAGGGCGATGAAGCCGTGCCCGAGGCCTTCGGCGAGGTAGGCGGCGTTGTACCGGGCCGAGTCGAGCTGGACGGCGTCCCAGGTGCCGAAGGTCGGCGAGCCGACGCGGATGTCGACGACGACGTCGAGCAGCGAGCCGCGCGCGCAGTAGATGTACTTCGCCTGGCCGGGAGGCGTGTCGGCGAAGTGGATGCCGCGGATCGCGCCGCGGCGGGACACGCTGTGGTTCGCCTGCGCGAGCCGCAGGGGGTGGCCGGTCGCTTCGCGCAGGACTTCCTCCTGGAAGGGCGCGACGAACAGGCCCCGCTCGTCGGGGAACGCCCGGGGGGAGAACTCGAAGGCGTCCGGGACGCTCAGCCGGCGGAATTCCATGGCGTCACCTTATCGGGCGGCTAAAAAACCGAACGGACGTCTTGGCAATTGCCGGAATAGGGGTCCGGTGTGACATCAACCGCACCGAGGGGTCCCCTGCCGGACCGGACCTGTCACAATGAGTGGACCGCCGCGTCCGCGGCCATCGCCAGACCCACGGCACCGATGGCCGACGTGACGCCTCGCCGACAGGCCGGCGCTACCGCGCTGGGCTGCCGTGCCGGAGGACCAAACCACGGTTTCCCCGTTGCTGCCGTGGTCCCCCGCTCGCATGCCCAGGAGAAATTCCAGTGACCCAAGTCCGATCCGCGAGTTCCGTCATTCCCACTGGGGGAATGACGGAAACGACGACAGGAATCCCCATGAGCGACCCCACCGGCGCGCCCGCGCCGGTCACCGACGAAGAGATCTTCACCGGGCACGAGGGCGGCAAGCTCTCGGTGGCGGCCACCCGCCCGATTTCCAGCCCGCGTGACCTTTCGATCGCGTACACCCCGGGGGTGGCGAAGGTCAGCCGCGCGATCGCGGAGGACGCCGCCAAGGCCAAGCGGTACACGTGGGCGGACCGGCTCGTCGTCGTGGTGAGCGACGGGACGGCGGTGCTCGGCCTCGGCGACATCGGCGCGAGCGCGTCGCTGCCGGTCATGGAGGGCAAGTCGGTCCTGTTCAAGACCTTCGGCGGGCTCGACTCGATCCCGCTGGTGCTGGACACCACCGACGTCGACGAGATCGTCGAGACGCTGGTGCGGCTGCGGCCGTCCTACGGGGCCGTCAACCTGGAGGACGTCTCCGCGCCCCGGTGCTTCGAGCTGGAGGACAAACTCAAGGAGGCGCTCGACTGCCCGGTCATGCACGACGACCAGCACGGCACGGCGATCGTCACGCTGGCCGCCCTGCGCGGCGCCAACCTGGTCCTCGACCGGGCGATCGCCGACCAGCGCGTCGTCGTCTCCGGCGCCGGCGCGGCGGGGGTCGCGTGCGCCCGGATCCTGCAGGAGGCCGGCATCGGCGACGTCACCGTCCTCGACTCGCGCGGCATCATCCACGCCGGGCGCGACGGCCTGAACCCGGTCAAGGAACGCCTGGCGGCGACGACGAACAAGACCGGCCTGAAGGGTGGCCTGGCGGAGGCGCTCGAGGGCGCCGACGTGTTCCTCGGCCTGTCCGGCGCGACGATCGACGAGTCGCTGCTGGGCCGGATGGCGGGCGGCGGCATCGTGTTCGCACTGTCCAACCCGGACCCGGAAGTTCACCCGGACGTGGCCGCGCGGTACGCGTCGATCGTGGCCACCGGGCGCAGCGACTTCCCGAACCAGATCAACAACGTGCTGGCGTTCCCCGGCGTGTTCCGCGGCGCGCTGGACTCCGGCGCGCGGGCGATCACCGAGGGCATGAAGCTGGCGGCCGCCGAGGCGATCGTGTCGGTGGCGATGGACGACCTCGGCCCGGACCGGATCGTCCCCTCGCCGCTCGACCCGCGCGTGGCCCCCGAGGTCGCGGCGGCGGTGGCGAAGGCGGCGGAAGCCGACGGCGTCACGGGCTGACCGCCTCGAAACGCAAAGCGCCGCTTTCACGTGAAAGCGGCGCTTTGCGTTTCAAAGGCCGAGCAGGGCGGGGAGGCGGTGGCGGGGGACGTCGACCAGACGCAGGTTGACCAGGTCCGCGGGGACGTCCAGCGAGACGTTCGCCAGGCGGGCGTGCGCGCGGGTCAGGATCTCGTCCTGGTGCTCCACCGCGTCCGCGACCACCACCGCGTGCCGGTTGTCCGGCGTGCTCCGCAGGTACCGCAGCGTGTACTTCGCCCGGACGAGGGACGCGAGCGCCTCCTGCGACGCCTGGTCAGCCAGGTCCGGGTGCGCGTTCGGGACCAGCAGCGCGAGCCGGCGGGCGTTCGTGCCCAGCAAGGTGCGCAGCAGCCACGGGCCCGGGTCGGCCGAGAGGTCCATCGCGACCGCGTCGCCCTCCGGCCCCGAGATCGACCAGTCCACCGGCCGTGACTCCAGCGCGAGCCCACCGGCGCTCGCGATCTCCTTCAGCTTCTCCAGCAGTGCCGGCTTCGTCCCGGCCGCTTCCACCGACTGCGGCCCGTGCGTGTAGATCGCCTTGCCGGCGCGGACCTTCTTGGCCTTCGCCGTCGGCTGGCAGACGTACAGGTCCGCCGCGCTGCCGATCGCCTGCGCGCCGAAGTAGCGGTTGAAGTCCGGCAGGATCGCCTCGAACGTCAGCCCGAGCGTGGCCAGCGACCGCTGCACCTGCGCGCCCAGCGCCGGGTGGCGGGGGCTGTAGCCGTAGGCGAACAGCAGCCGTCCCTCGCTCGGGTTCCGCAGCGCCTGCACGCCGCGGGCCGCGAACAGGCCCATGCCTTCCGGCGTGTACGGCGGATCGCTGAACACCAGGTCGAAGCCGCCGGTCACGGCCGGCGGGAGGCCGACGCGCAGGTCCGCGTGCGCGGTGGCGATCTCGCGTCCGCCGCGGTCGTCGAGGTGGGCCAGCACGCGCTCGTCGAGGTCGACGACCGTCAGGGACGCCGCCGGGCAGACCGCCCGCACGGCCAGCGACGTCAGGTCGTGATCGCCGAGGAACAGCAGCCGCGCCGACGCGAGGTCGTACCGCGCGTCCAGCCACAACGCGCGGCGCAGCACCGTCTCCGGCGTCGCCTGCACGTGGTCGAGGGCGGCCAGCGGCGGCGGCACCTCCGCGACCCACTCCGCGACCTGCGGAAGCAGCTCGTGGTTCGCGACGGCCTCGTCGAGCGGGTCGGCGTAGCGGGGCGCGCTGTACTGCAGGTAGGACGCGGCGACGCCGGGGGAGATCCGCAGCCGGTCGCCGCTGCGGTCGAGGTCGTCGCCGAGCGCGGCGAGGACGTCTTCCACGCTGCGGCGCGGCGCCGTGGACAGCCGCACCAGCTCGCCGAGGTCGTGGTCGCCGGTGCGCAGCAGGTCGATGACGCGGTGCAGCGGGCGGACGCCGACGCCGTGCGCGGCGAGGACGTCGTCGAGTGCCTTCACGGGCCTTGAGCCTAGTCACCACCTGTCGGAACGCCGTGCCAACGGGCGCGGACTCGGCTACGGTCGGTTCCACCGGACATGGGGAGTGGGCAGTGACCATCGAATTCCGCGACGTGACCAAGCAGTATCCGGATGGGACGGTCGCCGTCGACAAGCTGAACCTGACGGTCGAGGACGGCACGATCACCGTGTTCGTCGGCCCGTCCGGCTGCGGGAAGACGACGTCGCTGCGGATGATCAACCGGATGGTCGAGCCGACCGGCGGGCAGGTGCTGCTCGACGGCAAGGACGTCGCCGAGGGCGACCCGGCGCTGCTGCGCCGCGGCATCGGCTACGTCATCCAGCACGCCGGTCTCTTTCCACATAGGACGGTGCTGGACAACATCGCCACCGTGCCCCTGCTGTCGGGCTGGGACAAGGCGAAGGCGCGCAAGCGGGCGGCCGAGCTGCTGGAGACCATCGGCCTGCCGGTCGAGCTCGGCAAGCGGTACCCGGCCCAGCTTTCCGGCGGCCAGCAGCAGCGCGTCGGCGTCGCCCGCGCGCTCGCCGCGGACTCGCCGGTGCTGCTGATGGACGAGCCGTTCTCCGCGGTCGACCCGATCGTGCGCGAAGACCTGCAGAACGAGCTGCTGCGCCTGCAGTCGCAGCTGGGCAAGACCATCGTGTTCGTCACCCACGACATCGACGAGGCCGTCCGGCTCGGCGACAAGGTCGCGGTGATGCGCGTCGGCGGCAAGCTCGCCCAGTACGGCACCCCCGCCGACGTGCTGCGCCACCCGGTGGACGACTTCGTCGCGTCGTTCGTCGGCCGCGACCGCGGGTACCGCGGCCTGTCGTTCCTCTCCGCGGACGGCGTCGAGGTCAAGGAGATCGAGCTGGTCGAGATCGGCGCCCCGGTGTCCGCGGGCGACGGCTGGCGCCTCGCGGTCAACGCGGACAAGCAGCCGCGCGGCTGGCTGCCGCCGAACTCCACTGTGGACGGTGCACTGTCCGAAGACGACCTGGTGGCCGGCGGCTCGCTGTGGATCCGGGGCACGCCGATCCGGGGCGCGCTGGACGCGGCGCTGTCGTCGCCGGCCAGCCTCGGCGTGGTCGTCGACGAAGACCACCGCGTGCTCGGCGGGGTGGTCGCGAGGCAAGTGCTGGACGTGATCGAGGCGACGCCCCAGGCGTCATGAGCTTCTTCGACGAGCTCGGGCAGTACCTGAGCAGCGGGAACACGCGCGTCGAGATCCTCGGTGACCTGGGCGACCACGTCTACCTGGCGCTGCTCCCGCTCGTAGTCGGCATCGTGCTCGCGATCGCCGCGGGCTGGCTCGGCCACCGGTGGCGGCCGGCCCGACGCGTGCTGACCGTGCTCGCCAACCTGCTCTACACGATCCCGTCGCTGGCGCTGTTCGTCGTCATCCCGGGCCTGATCGGGTCGAAGATCCTCGACAGCGTCAACGTCGTCGTCGCGCTGACGATCTACACCACGGCGCTGCTGGTCCGGCCGGTGCTCGACGCGCTGGACGCCGTGCCGCCGCCGGTGATCGCCGCCGCGACCGCCGTCGGGTACAAGCCGGTGCGCCGGTTCTTCGCCGTCGAACTGCCGCTGTCGGTCCCGGTTCTGGCGGCGGGGGTGCGGGTGGCGTCGGTCAGCAACATCAGCCTGGTCAGCGTCGGCGCGCTGATCGGCACCGGCGGCCTCGGCGTGCTGTTCACCGACGGCTTCCAGCGCGAGTACTTCTCGCCGATCGTCGTCGGCATCGTGCTGACGCTGCTGCTCGCGCTGGTCGTGGACCTGGTCCTGATCGGCTTCCGGAACCTGCTGACGCCGTGGACCCGGGTGGGGGCCGCATGATCACCGATCTCTTCCGCTGGTTCGGCGACCCGGCGCACTGGTCCGGGCCGGACGGTGTCCCCCAGCGGTTGCTGGAGCACCTCGGCTACACGGCTTTGTCACTGGTGATCGCGTTGGTCGTGGCTGTCCCGTTGGGACTGTTCGTCGGCCACACCGGACGCGGCGGGGTCGTGCTGGTGGGCGCGGGCAACGTGATCCGCGCGCTGCCGACGCTGGGGCTCGTGACGTTCCTGTTCCTGCTCTTCACCGAAAGCGTCACCTCGACGATCATCGGGCTCGTCGTGCTGGCGGTGCCGCCGATCCTGGCCGGCACGTACGCCGGGCTGCAGGCGACCGACCACGGCGTGGTCGACGCCGCCCAGGGCATCGGGATGACCGGCTGGCAGCGGCTGTGGCAGGTCGAGGTGCCGATCTCGCTGCCGCTCGTGCTCGGCGGCATCCGCAACGCCGTGCTCCAGCTCGTCGCGACCGCCGCGGTGGCCGCGTACGTCGGACTCGGTGGCCTGGGCCGGTTCCTGCTCGACGGACTCGCCATTTTGGACTATTCCGAGGTCATCGCGGGCGCGGTGCTGACGACCCTGCTCGCGATCGTCCTGGACCTGCTGTTCGCGTTGCTCAACCGCGCTCTGGTGCCGCGGGGCGTCCGGCTCGCGGCGGCCGTGAAGAAGGTGACGGCATGAAACGGCTGGTGGTGCTGGTCGCTTTGGTGCTGGCGGCCGGCTGCGGCAACCCGCTGGCGGGCGGCGGCGAGGGCGGCGCGTCCGGCGACATCATCATCGGCGCGTCCGACGTCGGGGAAAGCCTGCTGCTGGCCCAGATCTACGCCGGAGCGCTGCGCAACGCGGGTGCCTCGAACGTGACGGTCCGGCCGCCGGTCGGCAGCCGCGAGGTCGTCGTCAAGGCGCTGCAGGACAAGTCGCTGTCGGTGGTGCCGGACTACAGCGGGAACCTGTTGCGCTACTTCGACAAGGACACGACCGCGACGACGCCGCAGGACGTCTACGCGCAGCTGCGGCAGAAGCTCCCGGCGGGGTTCGAGGTGCTGGACCAGGCGCCCGCGGAGGACAAGGACCTGCTCGTCGTCGGCCCGCAGCTGGCGTCGTCCGGCGTCAAGACGTTCTCCGATCTGGGGCCGCGCTGCCGTGACCTCGTGTTCGGCGGGCCGGGGCAGTGGAGCAGCCGCTGGAAGGACAAGATCAAGGCGCTCTACGGCTGCGAGTTCAAGGAGATCCGCACGACGGACACGGGCGGCCCGGTGACGGTGGCGGCGTTGAAGTCGGGTGACGTCCAGGTCGCGGACCTGTTCAGCACGTCGTCGACGATCGCGGCGAACGGGTTCGTGCCGCTGGTCGACGACAAGAACATGTTCCCGGCGCAGAACATCGTGCCGCTGGTGGCGCGTGGCACGCTTTCGCCGTCCGAAGTGGCCGCGCTGAACCGGGTTTCGGCGGTGCTGACGACTTCGCAGCTCACCCAGCTGAACGTCGAGTTCACCGAGCGGAAGCGGAACCCGCTGGACATCGCCGAGGAATTCTTGGCGCGCAACAACTTGAAGTCTTAGCTGTCGGTCGCCAGCTTGATGCCGAGGCCGATGAAGACGCCACCGGTGGCGACCTCGATGCGGCGCTGGTTCTTCTTCCGCCGGACCCACCCGCCGACGCGGCCGGCGAGGACGCCGACCGCGCCGTCGACGAGGAACTCGAACACGATCATGATGGCGCCGAGGATCGCGAACTGCAGCCAGACGTGGCCTTTCGCCGGATCGACGAACTGCGGGAGGAACGCGATGGTGAAGGTGACCATCTTCGGGTTGAGCAGGTTGGTGAGCAGGCCGCTGAGGTAGGCGCGATCGCTTTTCCGTTCGACGAGCGGCTTCCGGTTCCGGATGGCCTGGACGCCGAGGTAGATGAGGTAGGCGGCGCCGGTCACGCGAACGACGGTGAAGGCGACGGGAACGGCGGCGAAGAGGGCGGCGAGCCCGGCCGCGGCCACGGCGACGTGGATGGCCTCGCTGGTGGCGACCCCGGCGGTGGCGAGCAGGCCGGCTTTCGGACCGCCGCGCATGCCGCAGCCCAGGATGAAGAGCATGTCCGGACCGGGGGTGACCATCGCGATCATGGTGGTGACGAGGAAGGCCAGGAGGAGGTGCGGATCGACCGGCATGGGCCGATCCTGACACGCGGCCGGGACTGGGCGAACTGCTTTTCGGCGGGGGTCGGCCGGTGCCCGCAACACGCCCGGGCCTCGGCGCGTCCCGAGCAGCGCCGGCCCTCTGAGCGGCGCTGGCCCTCTGAGCGGCGCTGGCCCTCTGAGCGGCACCCGCCTCCTGCGGCGCGCGGCCTCCGGAGCGGCTCCCCGCCCCCCGGAGCGGCTCCCCGCCCCCCGGAGCGGCGCCCCGCCTCCGCGCGGCGTTCGACCCGTGCGCAGCGCCCGCCCTCCCGCGCGGCGCTCGCCGCTGAGCGGCGCCGCCCTCCTGAGCAGAGCCCGCCCCACCCCGAGCAGAGCCCGCCCTCCCAGGGGTCCGTCCCTGTTCCAGCGTATCGAGTGCGCCCGACAGAACGGCCTGAAATGACCGCCGCGCGGCCGGGTTGTCCACATCTCGGCCGGGTTGTGCACAACTGGGCTTCGGCGTCTGCGCAACCGGCTTCGTCGTCAGCACACTGCCTTTGGTGTCAGCACAACTGGCTTCGGCTTCAGCACCCTGCCTTTGGCGCCAGCACAATTGCCTTCGGCCTCACCTCGGCTGAAAGAACTCGAGCAACCTCTGCGCCGCGTCCGGGGACCTCAGCAGTTCCTGCATGTCCGCCGACATCCGGGCCGCCGCGCCGGTGCGGTCGAACATCTCCGCTTCGTACTCCCTGATCGCCGCCGGGTGGTCGTCCGGGTGGGTTGCCACCGCGCGGGCGAGCGTTGCGCCGTCGATCAGTGCCTGGTTCGCGCCCTCGCCCACCGCCGGCATCAAGTGTGCCGCGTCGCCGAGCAGGGTCACGTCCGGTTTCGACGGCCACTTCAGCCCGATCGGGAGCGTTGTCATCGAGCGGCGGGCGATCGTGTCGTCGCAGGCCTCGATCAGTGCCGTGAACCGGGGGTGCCAGCCGGGGAGTAGCTCGATCAGCCGCGCCCGGGCGGCGGCCGGGTTGTCGAACGGGATTCCGCTCGTCGCGAACCAGTCTTCGCCCGTGTTGTAGAAGCTGATGCCGATGCGGACGCGGCCGTCGCCGTTGCGCTGCGCCGCCAGCGATGTTCCGTTGCCCATCACCCAGTAGGTGCCTCGCCCGACCATCGCCGCCAGGTCCGGGTGCGTGCGGTCGATGTCCGGGATGCCGACCTCGACGACGTTCTGGCCGGTGTGCGCCGGGCGGGCGTCGGTCACCAGCGGGCGGACCCGGGACTGCGCGCCGTCCGCGCCGACCAGGAGGTCGTACGTCGCGCTGCTGCCGTCCGCGAAACGCACGACGCCGTTGCCCGCGGACTCGAACGCCCGCCCCCACTGGACCGTGCCGGCGGGCAGTGAATCCAGCAGCAGGTCGCGC
The DNA here is from genome assembly GCF_040675005.1 of Amycolatopsis sp. NPDC049691. NCBI lineage: Bacteria > Bacillati > Actinomycetota > Actinomycetes > Pseudonocardiales > Pseudonocardiaceae > Amycolatopsis > Amycolatopsis sp. NPDC049691. The sequence continues at coordinate 249,108 of NZ_JBFANX010000006.1, read as the reverse complement.
AGGTCCGCGCGATCCACTTCGGGACGCAGCATGGGAGCGTCGTCCGGTGTGTCCTCCTGGAGCAGCAACGTGCCGTCCGGCTGGAGGAGCCGCATGTCCTGGCCCTCGCCGCGCGCGATCGCGAAGAACTTTTCGAGCAGGCCGGCCTCGCGCAACGCCCGCTGCCCGGAGTGGATGTCGAGCATGCCGCCCTGCCCGCGCGCGTCTCGCGAGGTCTCCCGCTCGTACACGACGGATTCGATGCCGTGGACGTGCAGCACCCTGGCCAGGGCCAGGCCGCCCGGCCCGGCTCCGATGATGGCGATGGTCATGAGGCCCCCAATCGATACGCTGTATCTCTCGATACACTGTATCGCACCATGCACTGTATGGTCTGCGGCGTGACGGTGTGGGAACGGCCGGAGCCGCCGGAGAGGCCGACGCCGGCTCCGCTGAGCCGGGAGCTGATCGTCCGCGCGGCGATCCGGCTGGCGGACGCGGACGGCCTCGCCGCGGTTTCGCTGCGCAAGGTCGCCGGCGTGCTGGACGTCGGGCCGATGCGGCTCTACGGCTACATCGCGACCAAGGAAGAGCTGCTCGACCTGATGGTGGACGACGTCTACGCCGGGATCCGGCCGTCCGGCGACAGCTGGCGCGAGGTGCTGCTGTCCCTGGCCGAACTGACCCGGCGCATCGCGCACCGGCACGAATGGTTCGCCGACCTGCTCGGTGGACGGCCGCAGCTCGGGCCGAACGCCCTGGCCAGGGGCGAAGCCGTCGTCGCCGGGCTGAAGGGGATCGACGTCGACGCCGTGATGCCGGTGGTCAACGCCGTCAACGCGTACGTGGCGGGCGCGGTGCGCCGGGAGATCACCGAGCGGCGTGCCGAGCGGTCCACCGGGCTGAACGAGGCCCAGTGGCAGCGCACGCACGGGCCCTACCTGGAGCGCACCTTCGCCACGGGCCGGTACCCGGCGCTGGAGAGGGTCATCCGCGACGCCGTCCACCGGAACGTCGACGAGACCTTCCGGATCGGCCTCGACTACCTCCTCGACGGCATCGAAGCGAGCCTCTCCCGCTGACCCTCAGGCTCGCAGGGCCGCCGCGACCTTGCCCGCGTCCTCGATGCCGCGCTCCGGCGGCTCCTCCGGCAGCGGGAGCAGCACCACCGAACCGCTTCCGGCCGCGTGGAGCGCGCGCACCGACGCCACGCACTGGTCGAGGTCGCCGCAGATCGCGAGCCGGTCGAGCCACTCCGGCCGCAGGCCGGCCGCCAGTTCGTCCACTGTGGACGCCGAATCCACCAGCGCCAGCAGCTCGGCGGCGAACGGCAGGTCCTCGACCTGCACCCGCGCGCCGGGCGTCAGGGACTCCGCCACGGTGAGCCGCGCGCGTTCCCGGTCGCCCAGCGCCAGCCAGTTGTACGTCACCACAGCGTGCTCGGCGGGCTTTCCGGCGGCGATCCCGGCCAGCGCCGTCCGCACGAACTCCGGCGGCGACGGCTCGGCCAGGATCGTGCCGTCCGCCGAGGAACCCGCCACCGCCAACGACTTCGGGCGCCGCACGCCCGCCAGCACCGGCGGCACCGAAGCGGGCGGGAACACCAGCTCGACCTCGTCCAGGGTGACGTGCCGGCCGCGCACCGAAACCCGGTCGCCCGCCAGCAGCCGGCGGACCGCCACCAGCGTCTCGTCCAGCGCCGCCAGCGGCGACTCGGGGTACGCGCCGATCTGGCGCATCCACGACGCCACGCCGTGGCCCAGCCCGCCGATCAGCCGGCCGGGGTGCAGCTCCGCCAGCGCGGCCAGCTCCATCGCCGCGATCGCCGGGTTGCGGGCCACCGCCGGCAGCACGCCGATGCCCACCTTGATCGTCGACGTCACCGCCAGCGCCGTCGCGACCGTGGCGATCCCGGCCGCCCAGAAGCAGTCCTCGACCAGCCAGACTTCGTCGAGGCCAGCATCTTCCGCCTGCCGCGCCAGGTCGACCAGCTTCGACGGGTGCTGTTCACGGTTGATGCGGACACCGACGGACGAGCTGGGTGCGTACATGCCAGGGCTCCTCAGATCCGGGAGAACGCCGGCGCGTACTCGAACGCGCCCGCTTGCGTGGGTTTGTAGCCGGTGAGCGTGCGCGCCTGGAAGTGCTTGCCCCAGGCGGGATCGGGCGAGGCGACCGAGAGCGTCGACGCCGTGACGAAGCCGAACCGCGAGTAGTACTCGGGGCTGCCGAGCAGGACGACCATGCCGTACCCCAGCGCGTCCGCCGCGCCGAGCACCGTGTGCACCAGCGCCGAGCCGACGCCGCTCGCCTGGTGTGCGGGCAGCACGCCGAGCGGCCCCAGCCCGACCGCCGACGTCGTGTCCTCGCCGACGCGGGCCCGGCTGCAGCAGACGTGCCCGACGACCGCGCCGTCGCGCACGGCCACCAGCGACAGCGCGTCGACCAGGTCGCCGTCCGCGCGCAACTCGTCCACCAGCGGCGCCTCGACCGGGGTGACGCCGGGTTCGCGCCGGAACGCCTCGCTGTGGATCGTGTGCACGGTGGTCCGGTCGGCGGGCGTCTCGCGACGGATCAGCATGGTCGCCACCTTGCCGCGAACCGGCCGCGGGCGAAAGCCGATTTCGCCGCCGCACCCTAAACTCGAAGCGATCCGGACGAGGGGAAGCGATGGGGATTCGGGAACTGGTCGACCGCGTCGTCAAGCGGGAGGCCGAAGGCATCGTCGCCGTGGAAGTCCCCTCGGTGGACACCGGGCCCGCGCCGGAGTTCGCGCCCGGCCAGGTCTACCTGGAGGTCCGGCTCCGGCAGATGTGGCTGACCCGCGCCCGCGAGCTGTGGCGCGAGTACCTGCCCTTCGGGACGGTCGTCACCGAGTTCGTCCACAAGGGCACGACGGTCGCGGTGCCCACCGTGCTCAGCAGTGCGGAGCTGACCCGCCGGTTCCAGGTCACCGGGGCCGACGACGCCGTCGAGATCGCGAACGTCCGGGTCGCCGGGCCGGTCCCGTACGAAGGCGACGAAGTCAGCCTGCTGGTCGCGCTGTTCCGGGCGAAGACGACCGACTGGATCGCGCGCTCGCTGAAGGTCGTCGAGGACGTCACCGCGGCGGTCGGGTTCGGCGGGCTCGCCGGGGCCGTGCCGCTGGCGGCGTCGCTGATCCGCGGCATCGAGTCGTTCCTCGAATCGCCGGACGTCGAACTGCGCGTCGGCGCCTACCGGTCGTGGCAGAAGGGCTTCCGGCCGCTGAACTACGTCGTGATGCGCCGGCCGAGGACCACGACTTCGGCGGCGGAGCTGGCCTCGCTGCGCGTCGCCGGCGGGCGGCTGCACCGGCTGCTCGACGACGGCGTCACCCTCGTGCCCTACACCGAGCACGACTTCATCGTGGTCGGTGTGGAGGCGAAGACCGAGCGCGACGACTACCGCAAGCTCGCCTTCTACCCGTTGTGGGAACGGACGAAGGAGCAGGTGATCGCGGGTGAACTCGGCGCCGCGCAACGCAGCTGGCGCAAGACGGCGGGCGCGATCTTCACCGACGACCTGACGCGGCCGCAGCAGGAAGTCCTCTTCGCCGAGTACCAGCGGCTCTACGGCGAGCTGGTCGAACGCTTCTCGGACCTGGAAACGGCCGAATACCGCGGCACGACGGCCGAAGCCGCGGCGGCGGAGCTCGTCGACGACCCGGCCGCCATCCTCCGGGCGGCCGGGGCGTGACCGAGCCGACGGAGGCCGACCTGCGGCTGCTGGGCCTGATCCAGCACGTCCACCGGCTCCTCGGCGAGGGCCGCCACCAGGACGCTTACGGGGCACTGATGAGCGGGCTGGAGCTGGCGGAGGCCGAGTCGGCCGATCGGCTGGCCGTGTTCGCGTTCTACCGGCTGCTGGGCCAGGCCGCGCGTCAGGCCCGGCAGTTCGACGACGCCCGGCAGGCGTACGCGCTCGCGTTCGGGATCGCCCGGGAACTCGAGGACCTCAACGCGGTCAGCGCCGCGCTCGAAGGGCTCGGCCTGGTGGAACTGGCCGACGACCGGCTGCCCGAGGCCGACGAGTACCTGGCCGAAGCCGTCAAGGCGGCCCAGGCGTCCGGGGACGCCGAAGGCTACCGGGCCGCGCTGCAGAACCACGCGATGGTGCTGTCCCGGCGCGGGGACCCGCGGGCGGCCGAACGGTACGAGGAGGCGCTGGCCGTACCGGGACAGGCGCCGGTCGTCCGGGCGATCACCACCGACAACCTCGCCGAGGAGCTGCAGCGGCAGGGCCGCCTCGAAGAGGCCGTCGCCAAGACCCGCGAAGCCGCGGCGATGTTCCGCGAGGCCGGTGCGGGCTACGACGAGTTCGTGGCCCGCTACAACCTCGCTGTCCGAGCCCGCGAGATCGACGCCGAAGCCGCGACGCAAGCCTTCGTCGACGCCCACGACCTCATCCACCGCTTGCACGCGGACGTCGACGTCGAGCGCTACACGACCGGGCACGAGCAAATGGTGCGCCGGATCGAGCAGCGGACCGAGGCGAAGTTCGCCGGCGAGCACCCCGCCGACGCGGCGCTCGAGATCGGGCTCCTCGCGAAGACCGCGTCCGACGCCACCGAGGAGGGGGAACGGCTGCTGGGCGGGCACCGGTACGCCGACGCCGAGCGGCTCCTCAGGCGGGCCGAGGCGGCGTGGGACCACCTCGGTGCCGTCCACTGCCTGCCGCGCGTCTGGAACGGCCTCGGCTACCTGTACATGGAGACCGGCGACCACGAAACGGCGTGGCAGTACCTGGAGCGCGCGAAGCAGTACGCGAACCAGCTCGGCGACGCTCGGCGCGAACTGACCGCCCTGGTCAACCAGTGCAGCCTGAGCCAGCGGTTCGAGCACGTCCCGCCGCAGCGGGCGCTGGAACTGCTGGCCCGGGCCCGCGGCCTGCAGGCGTTCGTCCGCGACCGGCAGGCCGAGCGGCTCGCCGGCGTCGAGTTGACGGAGGCGCAGCGCGAAGAGCTCGCGAGCATCGCCGACAGCGGCGTCCTCGACGGGGTCGCCGCCGGGATCGCGGGCGAGCACGGTGCCGTCGAGCTGGAGGAGCGGTACCTGCGGCGGTTCGTCGCCGCCGGGCAGCGGATGGCCGAGGACATGCCGGGACGGCTCGCCAGCCGGCGCGCCCGCTTGATGCACTTCCTGTTCCGGCAGGGCCGGGCCGACGAGGCCGCGGAGATCGCAGCGCAGCTGGAAACCTCGCTCGAAGCCACTCCGGACGTCGCGCCGGCGTTCGTCGTGAACACCGTGCTCGGCGGGCTCGCCTTCGCGGACGGACGCTGGACCGAGGAAACGCTGCAGCGGCTCGAACGGGCCTGCGCGGCGCACTCGGAGCTGCGGCGCAACGCGGTCGACGTCGGGGCGACCGGGCAGTTCGGCGTGTACGTCGAGCCGCCGTACGCCGAGGCGGTCGAGGTCGCGATCGACCTCGGGCACCCCGAGCGCGCCTTCGAGCTGCTGCAGGCCGCGAAGTCCCGGTCCCTGATCGAGGCCGTGCGCGACCGGCCGCCGGTCGTCGACGATCCGCGCGCGGCGGAGGAGGAGCAGCTGTGGCGGCGGCTCGCCGGGCTGCGCACCCGCTCGCTCGGCGAGGACCTCACCCCGCGTCAACGCGTCTCCCGGCTCTTCGCCGTCGACCAGGAGATCGAGGAGGTCCGCGCGCGGCTCGAAACGGTCTGGGAGCAGCTCCCGCCCGATGTCCGATTGCACCGGCTGGCCACGCCCTCCACCGCGGCGGACGTCCGCGCGCTGCTCTCGCTGCGCGGGTCCCGCACATTGATCGAGTTCTTCTCCGGCAAGAAGGGCATCTACGTCTTCACGGTGGCCGCGGGCGAGATCGGGGTCCGGCTGGTCGTCCCGGCGGACGACCCGGACCTCGCCGAGTTCCGCCTGCTCCTGAACGACGACGACCCGCGCGGCCTCGACCGCCTGCTCGCCCAGCCGGTGTACCAGCGGCTGGCGCGGCTCGTCGCGGACGTGCGCACCGACGTGTACATCGCGCCCTACGGCGTACTGCACCTGGCGTCGCTGCACCTCGTGCCGCGCGCGGACGGAGGTGTCGAGCCGCGCCGCGGGACGTTCGTGGTGCCCAGCGCGTCGCTGCTGCGCGCCGCGCACAGCGAGTCGTGGACGCGGCGGGAGTCGCTGGTCATCGGCGGCGACCCGCTCGGCGACCTGCCGTTCGCGCGGGCGGAGGCGGCGGGTGTCGCCGCCCGGCTCGGCGGGGAGGCGCGGCACGGCGGCGACCTGACGTTCGACTGGCTCGCCGAGGCCCTCGACGGCACCGCGCGCCTGGTGCACCTGGCCTGCCACGCCGTGTTCGACGACGCCCGGCCCGAACGGTCGGGTCTGCTGCTGGCGCACCCGGACGGCGGACCGGACCGGGTGACGCTGCCGCGGCTGGCGTCGCTGGACTGGTCGGGCGCGCTCGTGGTGCTCGGCTCGTGCCAGAGCGGCAAGCACCGCGTCCGGACCGGCGACGAGCTGACGGGCATCGCGAGCACGTTGCTCGCCGCGGGCGCGACGGCGTTGATCAGCACGTTCCGCCCGGTCCCCGACCTGGCGACGGCGGTGCTGATGCTCTGGTTCCACGACCGGCTCGCCGCCGGGGGCGACTGGTCGCTGGAAGCGGTGAGCACGGCGTTGACCGACGCCCAGCGCCGCGTCGCCACCGCGAGCGCGCGGGAGCTCCTGACGTGGGTGGCCGACCGGGTGGCGCTCGGCGAGCTGGACCTGGCGCTGGCCTACACGCTGCTTTCGGTGGCGCACCGGGCGGCGGGGAACGTCGAGGAGTTCGCCGCCTGCCGGCACCGGCGTCAGCAGCTCGGGACGACGTCCGCGGCGGAAGCGGCGGCGGACATCGCCCGCCAACGCGCGCTGGGCCCGGGGTACGCGGAGCGCCCCTTCCGCGCGGCGGTCAACTGGGCGCCGTTCTCGATCACCTCGGGCGGCTGACGACGAAGGCCTCCTCACCGGCGAACCGGGAGGAGGCCTTCGTCGTGTTCAAGCGATCAGTCGAACGCCTTCGAGATCAGCGCCTTCTGCTCGACCTCGTGGACCTTCGACGAGCCGGCCGACGGGGCCGCCATCGGGCGCCGCGACACGACTTCCAGCTTCGAGAACAGCTCCGGGAACTTCCGCGGCAGGTTGAGCCCGAAGAACGGCCACGCACCCTGGTTCTCCGGCTCCTCCTGGACCCACGCGACCTGCGAAGCGTTGCTGTAGCGCTCGAGCGCCGCCACCAGCTTCTTCTTCGGCAGCGGGTAGTACTGCTCGATCCGCACGATCGCGACGTCGTCCGCCTCGCGCTTCGTCCGCTCGGCCACCAGCTCCCAGTACAGCTTCCCGGAGGTCAGCAGCACCTTGCGGATCTTCGCCGGGTCCGGCGTCGTGTCGTCGATGACGGACATGAAGCGGCTCTCGCCGGTGAAGTCCTCCACCGCCGACGTCGCGGCCTTGTTGCGCAGCATCGACTTCGGCGTGAAGACGATCAGCGGGCGCTGGATGCCGTCGAGGGCGTGCCGGCGCAGCAGGTGGAAGTAGTTCGCCGGGGTGGACGGCACCGCCACCGTCATCGAACCCTCCGCGCACAGCGAGAGGAACCGCTCGATGCGGCCGGAGGTGTGGTCCGGGCCCTGGCCCTCGTGGCCGTGCGGCAGCAGCAGGACGACGTCCGAGCGCTGGCCCCACTTGGCCTCGCCCGAGGAGATGTACTCGTCGATGACGGTCTGCGCGCCGTTGACGAAGTCACCGAACTGCGCTTCCCACATCACCAGCGACTCGGGGTTGGCCACCGAGTAGCCGTACTCAAAGCCGACGGCCGCGTACTCCGACAGCGCCGAGTCGTAGATCATCACGCGGCCCTGGCCGTCGGCCAGGTTCTGCAGCGGCGCGTACTCCTGGCCGGTCTTGCGGTCGATGAACACCGAGTGCCGCTGGGTGAACGTGCCGCGCCGGGAGTCCTGGCCGGACAGCCGGACCAGCCGGCCCTCCATCGCCAGCGACCCGAAGGCCAGCAGCTCGCCGAAGGCCCAGTCGATGTCGCCCTCGCGCGACATCTTGTGGCGGCGCTCCATGACCGGCTTGACGCGCGGGTGCGGCGTGAAGCCCTCGGGGACGTTCACGAACGCGTCGCCGATGTGCTCGATGACCTCGGTGGACACCGCGGTCGGCACCTTGGCCGGCACCTGCTGCTCCTCCTCGACCGAGGGGCTGGCCTTCGCCGGGTGCTTCTCCAGCTCGCGGACCTCGTTGAAGACGTGCTCCAGCTGGCTCGAGAAGTCGCGCAGCGCGGCCTCGGCCTCCTCGACGGAGATGTCGCCGCGGCCGATCAGCGACTCGGTGTAGGTCTTCCGGACCGAGCGCTTGGTGTCGATGATGTCGTACATCGCCGGCTGGGTCATCGACGGGTCGTCGCCCTCGTTGTGCCCGCGGCGGCGGTAGCAGATGAGGTCGATGACGACGTCCTTGTGGAACGCCTGCCGGTACTCGACGGCCAGCTTGGCCACCCAGTGCGCGGCTTCCGGGTCGTCGCCGTTCACGTGGAAGATCGGCGAGCCGATCATCTTGGCGACGTCGGTGGCGTACTGGCTCGAGCGCGAGTGCTCCGGCGCGGTGGTGAAGCCGACCTGGTTGTTGACGATGACGTGCACGGTGCCGCCGGTGCGGTACCCGCGCAGCAGCGCCAGGTTCAGCGTCTCGGCGACGACGCCCTGGCCCGCGAAGGCCGCGTCGCCGTGCATCAGGACCGGCAGGACGGTGTAGCCCTCGCCGCCCTTGTCGAGGATGTCCTGCTTGGCGCGGACGATGCCCTCGAGGACCGGGTCGACCGTCTCCAGGTGGGACGGGTTCGCGGTCAGCGACACCTTCGTCTCGCCGTCGCCGAACATCCGGAAGTACTTGCCCTCGGCGCCGAGGTGGTACTTCACGTCACCGGAGCCGTGCGCCTGGCCCGGGTCGAGGTTGCCCTCGAACTCCTGGAAGATCTGGCTGATCGGCTTGCCGACGATGTTGGCCAGGACGTTGAGGCGGCCGCGGTGCGGCATGCCGATGACGACCTCGTCGAGCTCGTGCTCGGCGGCCTTGTCGAGGATGGTGTCGAGCAGCGGGATCGCCGTCTCGCCGCCTTCGAGGGAGAACCGCTTCTGGCCGACGTACTTGGTCTGCAGGAACGTCTCGAACGCCTCGGCGGCATTGAGCTTCGAGAGCACGTACTTCTGGACCGCGGGGTCCGGCTTCTCGTGCGGGATCTCGACGCGCTCCTGGATCCAGCGGCGCTCCTCGGGGTCGAGGATGTGGGTGTACTCGATGCCGACCGTGCGGCAGTAGGAGTTGCGCAGCACGCCCAGGATGTCGCGCAGCTTCATCCGCTCCTGGCCGGCGAAGCCGCCGACCGGGAACTCGCGGTCGAGGTCCCAGAGCGTGAGGCCGTGGGACAGGACGTCGAGGTCGGCGTGGCTGCGCTGGCGGTAGTTCAGCGGATCGGTGTCGGCCATCAGGTGGCCGCGCATCCGGAACGCGTCGATCAGCTCGATGACGCGGGCGGTCTTGTCGACCGGGCCGTCCGGGATGTCGGCGACCCAGCGGATCGGCTCGTACGGCAGGCGGAGGCTGGTGAAGACGTCGTCGTAGAAGCCGTCTTCACCGAGCAGCAGCTCGTGGATGCGCTTGAGGAACTCGCCCGACTCCGCGCCCTGGATGATGCGGTGGTCGTAGGTCGAGGTCAGCGTCATGATCTTGGAGACGCCGAGGTCGACCAGCGTCTTCTCGCTGGTGCCCTCGAAGGCGGCCGGGTACTGCATGGCGCCGACGCCGATGATGGCGCCCTGGCCGGCCTGCAGGCGGGGCACCGAGTGGTTGGTGCCGATGCCGCCGGGGTTGGTCAGCGAGATCGTGGTGCCGGAGAAGTCGTCCGCGGTGAGCTTGTTGTTGCGGGCCTTCTTGACGATCTCCTCGTACGCCTGCCAGAACTGCAGGAACGTCATGTCCTCGCAGCCCTTGATCGAGGCCACGACGAGCGTGCGGGAGCCGTCCTTGCCCTTCATGTCGATGGCGAGCCCGAAGTTGACGTGCTCCGGCGTGACCGCGAACGGCTTCCCGTCGATCAGCTGGTAGTGCCGGTTCATGTTCGGGTAGGCCTTCAGCGCCCGCACCATGGCGTAGCCGATGAGGTGCGTGAAGGAGATCTTGCCGCCGCGCGTGCGCTTGAGGTGGTTGTTGATGACGATGCGGTTGTCGGCCATCAGCTTGGCCGGGACCGCGCGCACGCTGGTCGCGGTCGGGACGCTCAGCGAGGCGTCCATGTTCTTCGCGATGGCGGCCGCGGCGCCGCGCAGCTGCTTCGACTCCGGCTCTTCCTTCTTCGCCTCGGCCTTGGGCTCGGCCTTCGCGGCCGCCGGCTTCGGGGCCGCCTTCGGCTGGGCCTTGGGGGCCGGCTTGGCGGGCGCGGCCTGCTTGGCCGCCGACTCCGCGTTCTGCACGGCCTTCGGCGACGGCTGGGCGGCCTGGCCGTTGGTGGCGGGCTTGGCGTCGGCCTGCTGCCGGGCGTTGTCCGCCTTGGCCTGCGCGTTCTGCGTCGGCTTGAAGTCCGCGAAGAAGTCGTGCCATGCGGCATCGACTGAGGAAGGGTCGGCGAGGAACTGGTCGTACATCTCTTCGACCAGCCACTCGTTGGGGCCGAACTGTGACGCAGGGCTGCTGCTGGACACGGCTGGGGCTCGCCTCTATCCGTCTCGATCTCGATCATGAATCCGCTGATGCGCCTACCAGGCTAACCCCCTCGGTGACCGCGATGTGATGGAACCGGCCTGTGTGAGGCGTGGCGCACTAGGGGATCGGTCACTGACTCGATCAAGATGTGCTAAGGGAACCTTAAGCGCTGGACCCGGTACAGGGTTCGCGGGCTCTTGTCCTCCGGTTCGTCCTTCGGTGTGAGGCCGTTCACCGCCGCGGGTTCCACTGGAGGGATGTGGCTGGTCGAATGTCCGTCGTTCTGGGACCAGGGCCTGGTGCGGCCGCTGGTGACGGAGTCCGGCACGGTCGTGCTGACGTGCGATTCGTGCTCGGCCGTGTGGCCGACGCTGGCGGACTTCGAAGAGATGGAGTGGGTCGAGCCGGACGAGCCGGACTGGCTGGTCGGAGCCGGGGTGCACGTGCGGCCGGGGACGGTCCGGTGGGCATCCCGCCCCGACGTCGAGGCGGCGGGGATGGGTTCGCTGAAGTGGCGGGCGCTGCCTTAGCCGGTGGCGTCGATGGCCTTCGCGAGGTCTTCGCTGAGTTCGTACGGCGGCTCGTGGGGGACGAGCTTGACCGCTTTGTGGAGCTGGTCGGTGGCCAGCAGGCCGGAGATGTCGCGCATCACCCGCGTGACGTCGGTGATGGCGGTGATCCACTCGTCGACGTAGCGGTCGACCGCCTCGCCGCTCAGGCCGACCTGGATGGCCCGGAAGTTCTGCGCGGTGTGGTGGAGGTCTCGCTCGGGATCCCACTGGATGCGCACGGGCCTCGTCTTGAGCTCCTGCTGCCAGGCATCCTTGGGCTGGTCGCGACGCGGGTGGCTGAGGGCCGCGTGCGCCAAGGCCCACTCGAAGCCGGCGCGGGTGATGTCGATCGCGAGGATCCGCTCCTGGCCCGGCTTCTTGCCGTAGCCGCAGCGGTAGGCCATCCACCGGAACGAGGGCTTGATCCACGTCATCCGGTCGCGCTTGAACGGCTCGACGAAGGTCTGCTTCTCGAGCGCGGCGTCCGCGATCGCGGGTGAGTAGGCCTGGTAGACCCGCAGGGTGGTCTCGGTCTGCGCGGCCCGGATCTGCCGGTCGGGCACCCGGTGCTCTTCGAACATGTCGGCCATGGTTCCAGGGTGGGATGTCCTCGGCCACGGACTTTCGGCGTTCAGCCGGGGCGGCGGCCGGGGGTGGTGTGGTGGGGGCCGCGCTGGTGGAGGTTCGGTTGGCTGGGCTGGATGGGGGTGGTGGCGGGCGCGGGTCGGGGTTTCGCGAAGGCCGGGTTGCCGGGCTCGCCGGCGCGGTTGCCGCGGGCCAGGAGGTCTTCCTCAGCCCAGGCCCAGAGGTGGGCGTAGTTGGCCGGGGATGGTGGCGGGCGCGAGTTGCCGGGCTCGCCGGCGCGGTGGCCGATGGCACGGGCGGCCGCGGTGGATTGGAGATGGCTTCCGGCACTTGCCTTCAGACTCGGCCCCCGGCCCCCGGCCCCCGGCCCTCGACCCGCGCCGGCCGCGGGCCGGCCGTCCTCCTCAGCCCAGGGCCCAGAGGCGGGCGTAGTGGCCGTTGGCCGCCAGGAGTTCCTCGTGCGTTCCCGTCTCCGCTATCCGGCCGTGGTCCAGCACCACGATGCGGTCCGCCCGTGCCGCCGTGGCCAAGCGGTGGGCCACCACGAACGTTGTTCGGCGGCGGGCCACCGTCTCCGTTGCCCGCAGCACCGCCGCCTCCGTCGAGGGGTCCAACGCCGCCGTTGCCTCGTCCAGCAGCAACACGTCCGGGTCCACCAGCTCCGCCCTCGCCAGCGCCACCAGCTGGCGCTGGCCCGCCGACAGCGAGCGGCCGCGCTCGCCCACCGGCTGCAGGAAGCCCGCCGGCAGCGCCGCCACCCCGTCGAACGCTCCCACCGCGCGGACCGCCGCCTCGACCTCCGCGTCCGAGGCCTCCGGGCGGCCGTAGCGGACGTTGTCCGCCACCGTGCCCGAGAACAGGTGCGCCTCCTGCGGCACCACGCCCATCCGGCGCCGCAGCCCGGCCAGCTCGTACTCGCGGATGTCCGTGCCGTCGATGCGGACCTCGCCGCCGGTGACGTCGTAGTAGCGCGCCACCAGCTTTACCGCCGTCGACTTGCCCGCGCCCGTCGCGCCGACCAGCGCGATCGTCTCGCCGGCCGCGACGTCCAGGGAGAACTCCGCCAGCGCCGGTGCGTCCGTTCCGGCGTAGGCGAAGTCGACCTCCTTGAACGAAACCTCGCCCCGCAGCCGCTCGGGCACCGCGACGGCGTTCTCCGCCGCCGGCACCGACGTCGGCGTCCGCAGCAGGTCGCCGATCCGGTTCAGGCCGACGCGGGCCTGCTGGTAGCCGTCGAACACCGACGACAGCTGCTGGATCGGCGAGAAGAACTGCTGCAGGTACAGCAGGAACGCCAGCAGCACGCCGGCCGACAGCGTTCCCGCCGAGACGCGGTTGGCGCCCGCGACCAGCACCGTCGTGGTCGCCAAATCGGACAGCAGCGCCACCAGCGGGAAGTACGTCGCGACGTACCGCTGCGCCCGCAGCCGCGAGCGCCGGTAGTCGTCGCTGCGCGAAGCGAACGCCTCCGCGGAACGGTCTTCGCGCGTGTACGCCTGCGCGACGCGCAGCCCGCTGACGTTCTCCTGCATGTCCGCGTTGACGACGCTGACCCGCTCGCGGGCCTCGTTGTACGCCTTCGACGCCGCCCTCCGGAAGATCACCGTGGCCACCGCCAGCACCGGCACCATGGCCAGCGCGAACAGCGCCAGCCCGGCGTCGGTGACCAGCAGCGCCGCCGTGATGCCGGCCAGCGTCAGCGCGCTGACCACCGCGGTGGCCAGGCCGGTCTGCAGGAACGTCGAGAGCGCGTCGACGTCCGTCGTCATCCGGGTCATGATCTTCCCGGACAGCTCCCGCTCGTAGTAGTCGAGCCCGAGCCGTTGCAGGTGCGCGTAGCTGCGGACGCGCAGCGCGTACAGCACCGTCTCACCGACTCGCGAGGTCAGCCGCGTCTGCGCGAACACGACCAGCCAGTCGGCCGCGATCACCAGCGCGCCGATCCCGGCGGCGAGCCACACCATCCCTTCGACGCCGGCGCGAACACCGTGGTCGACGCCGAACTGGTACAGCCCCGGCAGCGCGATCGACGCCAGCGCGTCCGCCGCCACCAGCCCGATCACCACCGCCAGGGGCCAGCGGACCGGCCGCAGCAGCCGGGCCAGCCGGAAGCCGGGGTCCGGCGCGGTGACGTCCACATCGGACAGCCGCGGCTCGTCGACCGCGGCCGGCAGCTTGCGCACGCCTTCGATCAGCTCCGGCGTCGGCGGCACGTCGAGGCCGCCGCCCCCGCCGACGAAGCCGCTGCTGTTCGGGTCGCCGCTGCGCTGCCGCGCCGCGTCGGCCAGGTCGTCGACCTCGTCGCGGTTCTCGTCCCGCGGCCACAGCGCCGGCGTGATCCCGTCCTGGCCGCAGTCGAGGCCCTCGCAGCGGTGCTTCTCCTCGACGTCGTCGCCAGGGCCCGCGACCAGCTCGCGGAACAGCGGGCAGCGCGCCATCAGCTCGGCTTCGGTGCCGACGTCGACGACGCGGCCCTCGTCCAGCACCGCGATCCGGTCGGCCAGTGCCAGCGTCGAACGCCGGTGCGCGATCAGCAGCGTCGTCCGGCTCGCGGTGACCGAGCGCAGGGTCTCGTGGATCGCCGCCTCGGTGACGGTGTCGATGGCCGACGTCGCGTCGTCGAGGATCAAGATCCGCGGGTCGGTGATCAGCGCGCGGGCCAGCCCGAGCCGCTGCCGCTGGCCGCCCGAGAGCGTCAGCCCCCGCTCGCCGACCAGCGTGTCGTAGCCCTCCGGGAGGGCGCGGATGAACTCGTCGGCTTCGGCCGCGCGGGCAGCCGCGACGATCTCCTCCTCGCTCGCGTCCGGGCGGCCGTAGGCGATGTTCTCCCGGATCGACGAGGAGAACAGGAACGCCTCTTCGAACACGACGCCGATCGCCTGCCGCAGCTGCCGCAGCGGAACGTCACGCACGTCGAGGCCGCCGACCCGCACCGCCCCCGCGTGCACGTCGTAGAACCGGGGCAGCAGCAGGGAAATCGTCGACTTCCCGGATCCCGCGGTGCCGACCAGCGCGAGGGTCTCGCCGGGGTTCGCGGTGACCGAGAGCCCGGCCAGCACCGGTTCGGTGCGCGTGTAGCCGAAGCGGACGTCGTCGAGTTCGACCCCGAGCGGGCCGGCGGGCAGCGGCCGCGCGTCGGGGGAGTCGACGACCTCCGGCTGCGCGTCGATCAGCTCGTAGACGCGCTCGGCGCCCGCGCGGGTCAGCTGGGCCTGCACGACCAGGCCGGACAGCATCCGGGCCGGCCCGATCAGCGTCGCGAGGTAGGTCGCGAAGGCGAGGAACGTGCCGAGCGTGATGGAGCCGTTCAACGCGAGGACGCCGCCGATGCCGAGCACGGCGACCTGCCCGGCGGCGGGCAGGGCCGCGGTGGTCGCCGTCGGCACCGCCGACAGCTTCGCCGCGCGAAGCCGCTCCGCGAACAGCTTCCGCGCGGTCCCTTCGAGCTTCGAGACCTCCCGCGCCTCCTGGCCGAAGCCCTTGACCACCCGGACGCCGGTGACGGTCTCCTCGACCTGCTGCGCGACGTCCGCCGCGCGCTGCTGCGCCGACCACGTCGCCGGGAAGAGGCGCTTGCGGCTGCGGGCGATGACGATGCCGACCGCGGGCGTGACGAACAGCGCGATCAGCGTCAGCACCGGCGACATCCACAGCATCGCCGCGAACGACAGCACCGCGAAGATCACCGAGCCGAACGACAGCGGGATCTGCATCAGGATGCCGACGACCAGCTGCAGGTCGGAGATCGCGCGCGAGACGACCTGGCCGGTGCGCAGCGCGTCCTGCTTGCCGCCGTCCAGCCGCGAGACCGCGTTGAAGACGCGCTGGCGCAGGTCGTGCTGGACGTCGAGGGCGAGCTTCCCACCGAAATACCGGCGCAGGAACGCGGTGCCGAACGCGACCAGCTGCAGCGCCACCAGGAAGACGGCGATCCCGGGCAGCGCCTCGGTGCGCCCCGCCACGGCGTCGTCCACCGCCGAGCGCACCAGCAGCGGGCTCGCGGCCTGCACGCCGACGCTGAACACGGCGGCCAGCAGCGACAGCACGACGATGGCGCGGTGCTCCCAGGCCGCGGCGGACAGCCGGCGGACCCAGCCGACGGTCTCAGCGGGTGGGAGCTCTTGACGGGAGCGGGGCGGAGCAGTGGTCACGTTGCAACACTAAGCGCCGCCACCGACAAAATATTTCCCGGAAAGCCGAGGAGGCCGTCTCGACGTCGTCGAGCCGGCCTCCTCGGACGGGTGAACCTACGTGATGTCGCGCTTCTGGTTGCCCAGCCAGCCCAGCCCGAAGAAGAGCATCGTCCAGGCGAAGAAGATCAACGCCGAGGCCCACCACGAGATGACGCCCGGAGCGCCCGCGGCCAGCTGCAGGCCCAGCTGCGACCAGTGGTCGACCCCGCCGGGGATGTTCAGCGTGTTGATCCCGAACGCGTCCGCCGCGATCCCGCCCACGATCCCGTTGGCGGTGCCGTTCGGCAGGATCCCGCCCAGGAGGTCGGTCTGCCCCCAGAGCGCGATGACCAGGACGTTCTCCACGATCAGGAACCACACCAGGAAGAGCACGACGGCGAGCGGCACGTTGCGCAGCACCGCGCCGAACCCGATGCCGAAGAGGGTCACCAGCGCCGAGGCCAGGATCGTCCCGCCGAGCGCGGCCAGCCACTGCCCCGCATTGGGCCACCGGCCGGAGTCGACCGACGCCATCACCGCGATCGCCGAGACGCCGAAGCTCACCAGCCCGTAGATCGCGCCCCACGCGAGGTAGGTGAGCATCTTCGCGGTCAGCGCCGAAACCCGGTTCGGCGCGGTGAGGAACGTCGTCGTGATCGTCTTGCTGCGGTATTCACCGGCCAGCGCGAACACCCCGAAGAGGCCGGGGACGAGCTGCGCGATGTTGACGCCGTGCGCGAACGCCAGCAGCCCGACCGGCAGCTTGCTCGCGTCGAGGCCGACCGCGCCGGCGACCTCGCGGGCGTCGCTCGAACCGATGAAGTCGGCGAAGTCGTTGGTGATCTTGCCCCACGCGAACGTCAGCCAGAACGCCACGAGCGCCAGCGGGATCAGCAGCACCCACCACGTCTTCAGCGAGAGCGTCTTGCGGAACTCCGCCTTGATCAGGTTGCCCATCACCGCTGCGGTCCTCCCCAGTACTGCTGCTGTTGCTGCGGCCCCGACGGCGGGTAGCCGGGCGGCGGCGGTCCCTGGTACTGCGGCTGCGGCGGGTAACCCGGCGCGCCGCCGGCGTACTGACCCTGCGTCAGCTGGAAGAACATCCGCTCCAGGTCGGCGTGGTCCTCCTGCATCCCGTAGACGGCGATCCCGGCCTTCGCGGCGATGTCCCCGATCTGCTGGACGCTCGACCCGGCGACCGCGACCCGGCCGTCCGGCGTCGGTGAAACGGCGGTGATGCCGTTCTCCTGCAACGCTTTCACGAGCGCGCCCGGGTCCGCCGGCTGCACCAGCACCCGCGACTGCTGGCTCTTGCGCAGCTGCTCCAGCGGGCCGTAGTAGCGCGTGACGCCCTGGCTGATGATGACCACCTGGTCGATCAGCTGCTCGACCTCGTTGAGCAGGTGGCTCGACACGAGCACCGTCCGGCGCTGCTCCCGCGCGTAGGACCGCAGGAAGTTCCGCAGCCAGAGGATGCCCTCCGGGTCGAGGCCGTTCGTCGGCTCGTCCAGCACCAGCACCTGCGGGTCACCCAGCAACGCCGTCGCCAGCGCCAGCCGCTGCCGCATGCCCAGTGAGAACCCGCCCGCCTTCCGGTCCGCGGCGCTGCCCAGCCCGACCAGGCCCAGCACCTCGTCCGCACGCCGGTCCGGCACGCCGATCGCCGCCGCGTACACCCGCAGGTGGTTGCGCGCCGTCCGGCTCGGGTGGAACCCCTCGTTCTCCAGCACCGAACCCACCACCCGCGCCGGATTGCCCAGCTGCGAGTGCGGACGCCCGTTGATCGTCGCCTGCCCCGCCGAAGGCGTCACCAGCCCGAGCAGCATCCGCAACGTCGTCGTCTTCCCGGCGCCGTTCGGCCCGAGGAAGCCCGTCACCGAACCCGGCTCGACCGTGAAACTGAGGTTCTGCACCGCGTTCACGGTGCCGAACTGCTTGCTCAGGTTCTGCACCACAATCCGGCCACTGCCGTCGTGCATACCGTCCCCTAACGTTCCCGCTGATGCGGCGTCATCCTGCCCTACCGGCGCGGCCCGCGCGCCCGGAACGACAGAACCCGCGCGACGCGACGTTCGTCACGTTCGGCAACCGAACCCGGTGGCTGCGCGTGCACGCGGAAGGCGCTGACCTGAGGTTTCGCCGCGGACACCCGCCGCGGGTCAGATCAACTTGGTAAAGAATTCGTGTGACTTGCCGACCCGGTGCAGCGAACTCCGCGCTAGCCCTCTAAGCTAGACATCGGCGGCCCGCTCCCAGTGACCCCCAGGCTGGTTGAGCGGGTCGCCCCTTTATGTCCCGGGCCCTCTGTGTGACATCGTTGCCCGGTGCGGATCTTGCTCGTCGAAGATGAACGTCGGCTCGCCGAGGCGCTGCGGGCCGGGCTCGGCGCCGAGGGCTATGCCGTCGATGTCGCCCACAACGGGCGGGATGCTCTCTGGCTCGCCGGGGAACACCCCTACTCCGCCATCGTTCTCGACATCATGCTGCCCGGGCTGAACGGCTACCGCGTCTGCCGTCGGCTGCGGGAGCAGGGGAACTCCACGCCCATCCTCATGCTCACCGCCAAGGACGGTGAGGACGACGAGATCGAGGCGCTCGACACCGGTGCCGACGACTTCCTGCCCAAGCCCTTCTCCTATGGCGTCCTGCTTTCGCGGCTGCGCGCGCTCATCCGGCGGGGCGGTGCCACCCGGGCGGGGGTCCTCAGGCTGGGTGATCTCGAACTCGACCAAGCCGGGCGGACCTGCCGGCGCGGTACCGCCGAGATCGCGCTCACCGGCAAGGAATTCGCGCTCCTCGCCTACCTCATGCAACGGCCGGGACAGGTCGTCACCAAGGCCGAGCTGCTCGACAACCTGTGGGACTTCGCCGCCTCCGCGACCGCCAACCTCGTCGAAGTCCACGTCAGTGCCTTACGGCGTAAGATCGACGTCCCGTTCGGCGCGGAGACCATCCGGACCGTCCGCGGTGCCGGCTACCACGTGGTGCCGGCGGGTGCCTAGCTTCTTCCGCGCCACCCGCTTCCGCGTCGCGGCGACCGCCTTCGCCGCCTCCGCCGTCGCGCTCGGTGCCGTCTCCGTCTGGTTCGTGCTCCAGGCGCAGAGCCGCCTCGAGAACGCGGCCACCCAGCTCGCCGACGCCCACGCCGACGCCGTCGTCCAGCTGCTGAACACCGGCGCCCGGCCCGCCGACCTGGCGCTGCTCGTCCGCGACTCGATCTACGAGGTCAAGGACCGGGCCGGCGCGTCGGTCGCGTCCTGTCCGGTCCTGCGTGGCGCGACGCTGGCCGCGTACGACACCGAGGTCACCCTTCGGCCGTACGAATACGACCGGTCCGCGCAGGCGTCCGTCGGCTGCGCGCCCGAGCTGCGCGGGCTGGACGACGACCTCGTCCTGCACGTCGTCCACGCCGACAGCGGCGACAGCGCGTACGACGTGTACGCCGGCGCCCAAGTCGATCCCGAGGGACAGGCGGCGGTCGACTCCGTCCGTGCCGTGCTCACGGCGGGCGTCCCCGCGGTCGCGCTGCTCATCGGCGTCATCGCGTGGCTCGCCGTGCGGCGCGCGCTGCGCCCGGTCGAAGCCATCCGCGGCGAGGTCGCCGAGATCGGCGCGCACGACCTGAGCCGCCGCGTCCCGGACCCGCGCACCGGGGACGAGATCGCGCGCCTCGCCGGGACGATGAACACCATGCTCGCCCGGCTCGACGACGCCGTCACGCGGCAGAGCCGGTTCACCTCCGACGCGTCCCACGAGCTGCGCACCCCGCTCGCGTCCCTGCGGACACAGCTCGAAGTGCTGTTGGCCCACCCCGACCGCCTGGACTGGCGCCATGCCTGCGACAACGCGCTGCTCGACGTCACGCGGCTGCAGGACCTCGTCGCCGACCTGGTGCTGCTCGGCAAGCTCGACCACGCCGGACCGGACCGCCTCGAACCCGTCGCGCTGTCCGAAGTGGTCCGGACGGTCGCGGCGGGCCGCGCGGAGATCGCGGTGCGCGGGACACCCGTGGTGCGCGGCCACCGGTCGCGGCTCGAACGGCTCCTGCGCAACCTCGTCGACAACGCGCGGCGGCACGCGGTGTCCCGGGTGACCGTCGAGCTGTCCGCTGTGGACGGCTGGGCCGTGCTCTCGGTCACCGACGACGGCCCCGGCGTCCCGGAAGCCGACCGCGAGCGCGTCTTCGACCGGTTCGTCCGCCTCGACGACGCCCGCGCCCGCGACGACGGCGGATCGGGTCTGGGCCTGGCGATCGTCGCCGACATCGCGCGCGCCCACGGCGGCACGGCCGCGCTCGACGGCGGCAGCCGGTTCGTCGTCCGGCTCCCGGAGCTGAAGACGCCTTAAGCCGGCTTCAGGCTGCGTTCAGCGTCCGGATCGGACGCTGCGCGCATGATCATCTCGTGGCGGCCCCTCGACCACGCCGGATACCGCTCCTCGTCGTGGTTCCCCGGCCTGACCGGCCTGCGCGCGCTGGCCGCGCTGGCCGTCGTGTTCTTCCACTACGGCGGCCCGGTCGTCGACCGGCTGCAGGGCTGGATCGCCGTCCAGCTGTTCTTCGTGCTGTCCGGCTTCCTCATCACCACGCTGGCGCTGCGCGAAGAGGACCGCACCGGCCGGATCTCGCTGCGCGCGTTCTACGTCCGGCGCGTCTTCCGGATCCTGCCGGTGTACTTCCTGCTGCTCGGCCTGACGGCGGTGGCGGTCACGCTCGCCGGGACGTACGCCAGCAGCAGGCTCGCCGACGCGATGCCGTACTACCTGACGTTCTGCAACGAGGTCGTCGACTTCAACACGCCCTATCCGACGTCGTGGTCGCTCGGTGTGGAGGAGAAGTTCTACCTCGGCTGGCCCGTGCTGCTGGTGCTGACGTCGTTCGCGAAGTCCGGCAAGACCGCGCTGCGGGTGCTGATCGGCGCGGGTGCGCTCGGCTTCGTCCTCGGCGTGCTGCCGCTGGCGCCCGCGCACCAGTGGGCGAGCCTGACGGTGCACTACGGCTCGCTAGTCGTCGGCTGCCTGCTCGCGCTCGCCCTGCACCACCCGCGCGGGTTCGCGGTGCTGCGGCCGCTGACCAGCCCGGCCGCGGCGGTGCTGGTCGCGCTCGGGTTCGGCGCGCTGCAGCTGTCGGTCAAGCCGCTCGGCCAGGCGCTGGGCGGGAACTGGCAGTTCGTCGTGCCGGTCTACGCCGTGGGCGCGGCGCTGCTGCTCGTGGCCGTGCTCGGCCGGGGCCCGGTGCGTCGGCTGCTGTCGAGCCGTCCGCTCGCCTTCATCGGCGACCGGTCCTACGCGCTCTACCTCACCCAGACGGGCGCGGCGGGCGTGACCGGCCTGCTCTTCCCGACCGGGCCGGCGAAGGCCGCGGCGACGTCCGCCGTCGCACTCCTGTTCGCCTGTGCCCTGCGCAAGTGGGTCGAGCTGCCTGCCATCGCGTTCGGGCGGAAGCTGGTGAAAGGGGAGCGGGCCCCTGCCGAAGAACGACAGGGGCCCGCTCGGGTGGGATAGCTCAGGCGAGCACCGTCTCCAGCGCCGTGTGCGGCAGGTCGTGGGCGACCGCGACCGGGCCGTTCGTCAGGGCGCCCGCGTGGGTGTTGAGGCCCTTCGCCAGCGCGGCGTCGGCCTGCAGCGCGGCCTTCCAGCCGTGCTCGGCCAGCTGGACCGCGTACGGCAGCGTCACGTTCGTCAGGCCGTAGGTCGACGTCCGGGGCACCGCGCCCGGCATGTTCGCGACGCAGTAGAAGACGGACTCGTGCACCGTGTAGGTCGGGTCGTCGTGCGTGGTCGGGCGCGAGTCGGCGAAGCAGCCGCCCTGGTCGATCGCGATGTCGACGAGCACGCTGCCCGGCTTCATGTGGGCCACCAGCTCGTTCGAGACCAGCTTCGGCGCCTTCGCGCCGGGGACGAGCACCGCGCCGATGACCAGGTCGGCCTGCAGCACGGACTCCTCGACCGAGAGCCGGTTCGACGTCACCGTGCGGATGCGGCCGCCGAAGTCGTTGTCGATCTGGCGGAGGCGGTCGACGTTGGTGTCCAGGATCTCGACGTCCGAGCCGAGCCCCAGCGCGACGCGGGCGGCGTTCAGGCCGGCGACCCCGCCGCCGATGACGACGACGCGGGCCGGGTGCACGCCGGGGATGCCGCCGGGCAGGACACCGCGCCCGCCGCTGGGCTTCATCAGGGAGAACGCGCCGACCTGCGGGGCCAGCCGGCCCGCGACCTCGGACATCGGGGCGAGCAGCGGGAGCGCGCCGGTCGCGGTCTGCACGGTCTCGTAGGCGATCGCGGTGGTGCCGGCGGCCAGCAGCGCGTCGGTCAGCGGGCGGTCGGCGGCGATGTGCAGGTAGGTGAACAGGACCTGGTCGGCGCGCAGCCGGGGGTACTCCTCGGCGATCGGCTCCTTGACCTTGAGGACGAGCTCGCCCTCGGCCCACGTCTCGTCGGCGGTGGCGAGGATCTTCGCGCCCGCGGCGACGTACTCCTCGTCGGTGATGGACGAACCGACGCCGGCGCCCGTCTCGACGAAGACGTCGTGCCCGCGGCCGACCAGCTCGTGCACCCCGGCCGGGGTCAGCGCGACCCGGTACTCGTGCTTCTTGATTTCACGGGGAACGGCGATACGCACGGTCGGCCTCCTGGGTCGGTCTGCGTCCGGATGCAAAGGCGGTGTTGCCACTCACGGTGAACCACCCGGACGGCGGTGTCATCGTGCTGGGCGGACATTTCTCCGCCGGTTTCGTGGTGCCCAGCGGACAAGTGCGTTGACTTCGACCGGGCTGGAGGTTGCAGCGTGGCGGCATGAGAGCTGTGTGGTTGCGGGAGTTCGGCGGGCCGGAAGTGCTGGTGCCGGGGGACGCGCCCGACCCGGTCCCCGGACCCGGTCAGGTGCTGGTCGAAGTGGCGTTCGCGAACACCACGTTCGTCGAGACGCAGTTCCGGGCGGGCGCTCCGGGGCCGTTCCGCGCGGAGCCGCCGCTGATCCCGGGCAACGGCGTCGGCGGCGTGATCAGCGCGGTCGGCGAAGGCGTGGATCCGGGCCTCGCCGGGCAGCGGGTGGTGACGTCGACCGGGGGCACGGGCGGGTACGCCCAACGCGTCGCGGTGGCCGCGTCGGCGGTGTTCGGAGTCCCGGCCGCCCTCGACCTCGACGCGGCGGTGGCACTGCTCGCGGACGGCCGCACCGCGACGGGCCTGGTGCACGCCACCAGGGTGCGCCCGGGTGATCGAGTCCTGGTCGAGGCGGCGGCGGGCGGCGTCGGCGGCCTGCTGGTCCAGCTGGCGAAGGCGGCGGGCGCGTTCGTGATCGGCGCGGCGGGCGGACCGGCGAAGGTGGCCCGCGTCCAGGGCGCGGACGCCGTCGTCGACTACTCGGCGCCGGAGTGGGCGGCCCGCGTCGGCGAGGTGGACGTCGTGTTCGACGGCGTCGGCGGGGCGATCGGCACGGCGGCGTTCGGGCTGCTGCGGCGCGGCGGCCGGATGGCGGTGTACGGCCTGGCCGGCGGCTCGTGGGCGGAAGTGTCCGAAGTGGACGCTGCGGCACGGGGAGTCACGCTGGTGCGCTCGATCGGGAGCCCGGCGCAGCTGCGGGGGTTCACGGAGTCGGCGTTGGCGGAAGCGGCGGCGGGCCGGCTGGTCCCGGTGATCGGCCAGCGCTTCCCGCTGGAGAAGGCGTCGGACGCCCACGCGGCGATCGAATCCCGCACCACGGTGGGCAAGACGCTGCTGGTCGCCTGAACGCCGGGAAGGGCACCCGCGAAAGCCGTGCGGGTGCCCTTCACCGACCGGGTGTCAGGCGCGGTAGGCCGACCACGAGCTGTTCATCCGCGTGGCCTGGCCCGCGGTGAACTCGTACATGCAGCTGTCGTAGCTGTAGTCCATGAAGTTGTGCACCGGGTCCTTGCCCGTCGCCGTGCAGGTGTCCTTGTTCGTCGGGCACCCGGACGTCGCCGTCGCTTCGGCCGGGGTGTCCGACACGTAGTCGCCCGAACCGGAGCAGCCGCCCTGGAACGTGTGGTAGAGCCCCATCCAGTGGCCGACCTCGTGGGTGGCCGTGTCGCCCTCGTTGTAGTTCGTCGCCGAGCGGCCCGGGAGGGACTCGTCGAGGATGACCACGCCGTCCATCTTGGGCTGGGAGTTGTAGTTCCACGGGAACGTCGCCCAGCCGAGGAGGCTGTCGCCGAGGTTGGCGGTGTAGATGTTCAGCGCGTTCTTGCCGCCCTTGCGCAGCGCGTTCTTCATGTTGCGCTCGGCCGACGTGCCGTCGGTGATGCCGTTGTACCAGGTGGAGTTGTTCGTGTAGTCGGTGCCGGCCAGCGAGAAGCTGAAGCCGCTGGCGGCGTACGCGCTGTTGAGCACCGAGATCTGCTTGGTGATCGTCGACGACGGCAGGTTGCCCGTCGAGCCGCTGGTGATCACGTGGAAGTACACCGGGATCGAGACGGCGGCCGGGGCCTTGAGCGGCGCCGTGCGCTTGCCGGCGAGCTTGCTCTGCATGTCCGCCTCGACGCGGGCGGCTTCGGCGGGCGACAGGCTGTCGGCGTGACCGTCCTTGCTCCGGTCGGCCGACTGGGTCGGGGTGAAGCAGTCGCCCGACGGCGCCGCGACGGCGCTGCCGGTCGTGGTGCCCGGGACGACCAGGGCGACCAGGGAGAGCGCGGACACCGCGCCCAGCTTCACGGCCCTGCGGAACCGCTCCGAACTGCTCATGGAGACTCCTCTGCGACGACCCGGCTACCCCGGGTGCTGCGAAGAAGGTGCGTCAGGCGATCACCGGAATCCACCACCTTTCGGCTGGAAAAGACAATCGGAACGTTCGGCGCGATCCATGCGGAGTAACGCATACGACGCACGCTGGGCCGAACGGCCCAACGTCAGCTCCAGCGCAACGCCACCAGCTGGGTGATCAAGGCCAGCCGGACGTCCGGGTCGTCCAGGTCCATCGGGACCAGTTCGAGGAGCTTGCGCATCCGGTACCGCAGCGTGTTCGGGTGGATCCGCAGCTCCCGCGCCGCCGCGCGCGGGTCGCCGGGATGGCGCAGCCACTCGTACAGCGTCTCGACGTAGCCGGCCTTGCCCGACTCGTCGTGGGCGCGCAACGCACCCAGCGGGCCGAGCTCCGCGACCTTCGCCCCGGCCGCCGCCGTCGCGCCGCGGTGCAGCGTCAACGCCGTCCAAGCCTCGTCGAAGGTGATCACGCGCTCGCCGAGCAGCTCGGCGCGCAGCAGCCCGAGCGCTTCGTCGGCCTGGAGGCGCGACGCCGAGAGGTCGCCGATCTCGCCGGGCGCTCCGGCCGCGGCGCGTGGGGCCCCACCGCGCCGGGACGACGTCGTCGTCAACGCGTCGCGCAGCTCCGCCCAGCCGCCGGGGCCCGGCCGGTCGGGGACCACGGCGTAGAGCAGGCCGCCCAGTTCGGTCGCCACCGGGCGGTGGCCGATGCCCTGGGAGATCCGTTCGAGCAGGGCGAGCCGCAGGCCTTCGGCGTCGCGCCCGTCGCCGCCGGTGACCTCGATGACGACCACGCGGTGCGGCTCGTCGGACAGGTCCAGCTCCGCCATCGCCTTGCGCGGGTTGGCCCGGCCTTCGAGCACCGCGCGCAGCAGCTCGGCCGACGCGCGGCGCTGCGCGTCGGTGTGCGCGCGGCGGCGCAGCAGGTGCAGCGCGACGACCGGGGCGGCGTCGGCGAAGGCCGCCGCGCGCTCGTCGGACACCGGCCCGGCGACCACCGCCCACATCGAGCCGAGCAGCTCGCCGCCCATCCGGATCGGCACGATCAGCCGCGGCAGCGTGCCGTCGCGCTGGGCGGGGACGAAGATCGTCTGCCGGCCGCGGGACAGCTCGCGGAACACGCCGCGCGACCGGAACCGCGCGAGGACGTCGTCGGGGATGCGCCGGCCCATGATCGTCGCGACGCGGGCGGGGTCGGTGAGGTCCTGGCGCGCGGAGTAGGCGAGCACGCGGGAGTTGGTGTCCTCGATGGTCACCGGTGCGTCCACAACGGACGCGACGGCGTCGGCCAGCCGGAACAGGTCGCCGGAGCCGGGGTCGAGGTCCTCGGACTCGTCGGCGAGCGCGTCGAGGACGGTCCGCAGCAGCCACACCAGCTGCGCCCACGACGTCGCGGCGTGCACCTGGACGAGCGCGATCCCGCTGGCCTTCGCGGCGCGCTTGACCGCCGGTTTCGCGGCGAGCGGCGGCTTGAGCAGCACCGCGGCGGCGCCCTGCTCGGCACTCTGCTTCACCAGCCGCGCGGCGTCTTCGGGCCCGGTGGTGGCGACGCCGAGCACGAGGTCGCCGGCGGCCACGGCGCCGCCCGGCTCGGCGATGACGACGTCGGCGACGGCGGGCGGGTCGTCGGGCACCTGGAGCGCGTGGAGCAGCGTCGGCCCCACCCGGTCGACCACGCTGCGCACCGAGACCACGAGGTCATTCTGGCCGAGAAACCGCTGGACGGCTCGGTAGGGTCGATCCGGTGAGCGACGCACGGCGGATCGTCGAATCCGGTTACGACAGCTCGGCGGAGCGGTACCTCGAGTGGAGCGCGCGGATCGCGGACGATCCCCGGTTGCGTTTCCTGGCCGAGCTGACCGGCCGCCTCGCCGACGGCGCGCAAGTGCTCGACCTCGGCTGCGGCGCGGGCGTGCCGTGCACGAAGCTGCTCGCCGAACGCCACGACGTCCTCGGCGTCG
Organism: Amycolatopsis sp. NPDC049691; assembly: GCF_040675005.1. Taxonomy (NCBI): domain Bacteria; kingdom Bacillati; phylum Actinomycetota; class Actinomycetes; order Pseudonocardiales; family Pseudonocardiaceae; genus Amycolatopsis; species Amycolatopsis sp. NPDC049691. The sequence goes on along the minus strand of NZ_JBFANX010000006.1, from coordinate 222,418 downwards.
ACCTCTCCGCCGCGCAGCTCGACCTCGCGCGGCGCAACGTCCCCGGGGCGCGGTTCCGGAAGGGCGACATGACCGAGGTGTCGTTCCCGGACGCGTGCTTCGACGCGGTGACGGCGTTCTACTCCGTGCTGCACGTCCCTCGCGAAGAGCAGGGTGCGCTCTTCACGAGCATCGCCGGTTGGCTGCGGCCCGGCGGCTGGTTCCTGGCCGCGCTGGGGTGCAGCGAAGCGAACGGCGTCGAGGACGACTGGCTCGGCACACCGATGTTCTTCAGCAGCCACGCCCCGACGGTGAACCGGCGCCTGCTCGAGGCGGCCGGGTTCACCCTCGTCGTCGACGAACCGGTGACGATGCACGAGCCGGAGGGCGCGGCCACCTTCCACTGGGTGCTCGGCCGGCGCTAACGCGACAGGACCGCGTCCAGGACCCGTCGCAGCTCGCCCGCCGGGTCGGCGACCGGCTCCTTCGCGCGCCACGCGACGATGCCGTCCGGACGCACCAGCGACGCGCCACCCGCCGAAAGGCCGTAGCGCTCGGCGATGTCGTCGAGCGCGTGGCAGTCGATGCCCGCTTCGGAAGCAGCCGGGGCCCAGGCCGACGCGTCGCCCGCGCAGAGCAGCACCCACGACCGCCCCAGCAGGTCCACAGTGGACGCCTGGCCGGGTGCCCGGAAGCCGGGGCGCCCGGTCGGCGCGTGGACGTCCTCGACGCGCGACCCGTCGTCCGGCTCCTCGGTCAGCACCGCCGTCGAGCGGTAGCGGAACCCGAGGACGGCGTTCAGCATGTCCTCCGGCTCGCCGATCCCGGAGACGTCGAGGTCCGGGTGCATGCGCTGCTTCATGTTGTGCAGCGACGTGTCGATGATCATCCGCGCGATCGGCTTCCGCTCGGCTTCGTAGGTGTCCAGCAGTGCGGGACCCGCTTCGCCGCGCAGCACCGCGGCGAGCTTCCACGCGATGTCCGCGCCGTCGCCGACCGCCGTGTTGCCGCCCTGGCCGCCGGTCGGCGGGGTCACCTTCGCCGCGTCGCCGACCAGGAACACCCGCCCGTCGCGGAACCGGTCGGCCAGCCGCGCGGCGATCTCCCACGAGCCGGTCCAGACGATCTCCGGCTCCAGGTCCGGCAGGTCGGTGGCCGCGCGGATCATCGAGACCAGCCGGTCGTGGGTGAAGTCCTCCGGGCTTTCCCCGCGCGAAGGGAAGTAGTCCGGCGCGAACACGTACCGGTTCGGGGTGTCGGTGTTGACCAGCCCGGCCGTGAAATCGCCGTGCTGCAGGTAGAACAGGTCCGTGACGCCGGCCTGGACGCGGTCGCCGAGGTCGGCGTCGAACACGACGCCGAGGCAGTGGCTCAGCGCGTCCAGGCCGGTGGTCCCGATGCCCAGCCGCGCCCGGATGCCGCTGCGGCCGCCGTCGGCGGCGACGACGTAGTCCGCGCGCACGACCGTCTCCTCGCCGGAGTCGCGGTGCCGCAGGGTCGCGGTGACGCCGTCGCCGTCCTGCACCAGGTCGGCGAGCTCGGTGCGGAACCGCACCCGCGCGCCCGCCTTCTCCGCGTGCGCCAGCAGGATCGGCTCGACGACGTCCTGCCCGGCCATCCCGGCCGGCATCGTCGTCGACGCCGAGACGTCGAATTCGCTCCCGTCCTCCATGAGCCGGTGCAGGACGCGGCCCGCCAGGCTGGTCGCGACGGTGATCCGCAGCCCCTGCGACGCCCGCGGGCTCACTTCGAGCACCTCACGGTCGATTCCTGCCCAGTGGAACAGCTCCATCGTCCGCCAGTTCTGCCCGGCGGCCCGCGAGTGGACCGACGTTCCGGCGTGTCGCTCGACGGTCAGCACGTCCACTCCCTCCCGCGCCAGGAACAGCGACGCCGACAGCCCGCCCAGCCCGGCCCCCACGACCAGCACCTGTACCCGCTCCATGATGACTTCCTCCCAGTCCGTGAATCTCCCTGTGTAAATATCTTAGACACAAAGAGATCTACTTGGCAAGAAGACCGCACTCCCAAGACGTGGGAACGGTTGGGTACTCCGTTCGGCCCAAGTAGCTTCGGACCACCAGACCCCTTGAGCCGCAAGGAGAACCGATGAGCGCGGACGACACCTCGGCGTGGTCCTTCGAGACCAGGCAGATCCACGCGGGCGCCGCGCCGGATCCGGCCACGGGCGCGCGGGCGACGCCGATCTACCAGACGACGTCGTACGTCTTCCGCGACAGCCAGCACGGCGCCGACCTGTTCAGCCTCGCCGAGCCCGGCAACATCTACACGCGGATCATGAACCCGACGCAGGACGTGCTGGAGCAGCGGGTCGCTTCGCTCGAAGGCGGCGTCGCGGCGCTCGCCTTCGCGTCCGGCTCGGCGGCGACCACGGCGGCGATCCTCAACCTCGCGGGCGCGGGCGACCACTTCGTCTCGAGCCAGTCGCTCTACGGCGGGACCTACAACCTCTTCCACTACACGCTGCCGAAGCTCGGCATCGAGGTGACGTTCATCGACGACCAGGACGACCTCGAGCAGTGGCGCGCCGCCGTCCGGCCGAACACGAAGTTCTTCTTCGCCGAGACGCTCGCCAACCCGGGCAGCAACGTCCTCGACATCCGCGGCGTCGCCGACACCGCGCACGAGGCCGGTGTCCCGCTGCTGGTGGACAACACGATCCCGACGCCGTACCTGGTGCGCCCGATCGAGCACGGCGCCGACGTCGTGATCCACTCGGCCACCAAGTACCTCGGCGGCCACGGCACGACGATCGCCGGCGTCCTGGTCGACGGCGGCACGTTCGACTTCGGCAAGGACCCGGGTCGCTTCCCGGGCTTCACCGAGCCGGACCCGAGCTACCACGGCCTCAAGTACTGGGAGGCCCTCGGCCCGGGCGCGTACGCGGCGAAGGCGCGCGTTCAGCTCCTGCGCGACACCGGCGCGGCGATCGCCCCGCTCAACAGCTTCCTGATCCTGCAGGGCATCGAGACGCTGTCGCTGCGCATCGAGCGGCACGTCCAGAACGCGCAGGCGCTCGCCGAGTGGCTGGAGCAGCGCGACGAGGTCGAAACGGTGTACTACGCCGGCCTGCCGTCGAGCCCGTTCCACGCGGCGGCGCAGAAGTACCTGCCGCGCGGCGCGGGCGCGGTCCTGTCGTTCGACCTGCGCGGCGGCGTCGAGGCGGGGCGGAAGTTCGTCGACGGCACCGAGCTGCACAGCCAGCTGGTGAACCTCGGCGACGTGCGCAGCCTGATCGTGCACCCGGCGTCGACCACCCACAGCCAGCTCGCGCCGCAGGAGCAGCTCGCCAGCGGCGTCACGCCGGGCCTGGTCCGGATCGCCGTCGGGTTGGAGGGGATCGAGGACCTCAAGGCCGACCTGGAAGCCGGATTCCGGGCGGCCAAGGCGGAACTGTGACCGTTACCGGCGCCTGGCGGGTCGGCGACCCGCCGGGCCGCCGGCGGTTCGTCACCGGCCCCGGCGCGCTCGCGCTGGAGGCCGGTGGCGTGCTGCCGTCCTTCACCTTGGCGTACGAGACGTGGGGGACGCTGAACTCCGACGCGTCCAACGCGGTCCTCGTCGAACACGCGCTGACCGGCGACAGCCACGCGGCCGGCCCGGTCCAGCCCGGGCATCCCAACGCGGGCTGGTGGGACGGGCTGATCGGGCCCGGGAAGGCGTTGGACACCGGCGAATTCTTCGTCGTGGTCCCGAACGTGCTCGGCGGGTGCCAGGGATCCACCGGGCCCTCGTCGGAGTTCGACGGCAAGCCGTGGGGCAGCCGGTTCCCGGTCGTGACGGTCCGGGACCAGGTGGCTTCGGAAGCCGTGCTGGCGGACGCGCTGGGCATCGACCGCTGGGCGGCCGTCGTCGGCGGGTCCATGGGCGGGATGCGCGCGCTCGAATGGGCGGTCTCGCTGCCTTCGCGAGTCGCGTCGGTCCTCGTGCTGGCGTCGACGGCGCGGGCGTCGGCCGAGCAGATCGCGTGGGCGGCCCCGCAGCTGCACGCGATCCGGTCGGATCCGCACTTCCACGGCGGCGACTACTACTCCGCGGCCGCCGGGCCGTCGCAAGGGCTCGGTATCGCGCGGCGGATCGCGCACGTCACCTACCGCAGCGAACCGGAGCTGGCCCAGCGGTTCGGCCGGACCTACCAGGGCGGCGAAGATCCGTTGCGGGGCGGGCGGTTCGCCGTCGAGTCCTATTTGGACCACCACGCGGACAAGCTGGCGCGGCGGTTCGACGCGAACAGCTACCTGGTGCTGACGGAGTCGATGAACACCCACGACGTGGGCCGCGACCGCGGCGGCGTGGCGGCGGCGCTGGGCCGGGTGACGGCCCGGACGGTGATCGGGGGCGTCGACAGCGACCGGCTCTACCCGCTCTACCAGTCGGCGGAGATCGCCGCGGGCATCCCCGGGGCGCCGGAGCCGTCGGTGGTTTCCTCGCCGTACGGCCACGATTCGTTCCTCATCGAGACCGGCCAGATCTCGGCGCTGGTGAAGGCTTTGCTGGGCTAGTACGTCCCCGGGCGTACGACCACAAGCCGTTCCCGGGCGGACGACCGCGCCCGCCCCGCCGCGGGATCGTGGCGCCATGCGGAAAACCTGGCTGGTGTTCGCCGTCGCGATCGGGTTCGGCGCGGTGCTCGGCTACCCGTACCTGGGTCTCGACATCGCCGACAGCCGGCTCGGCGTGCGCGACGGCGTCCAGTACTCGGTCCTGGTCGCGCACATCTTCACGGCCACCGTGGCGCTCGTGCTCGGCCCGCTGCAGTTCGTGCCGAAGGTGCGAGCGCGCAAGCGGCTCCACCGGACGCTCGGCCGGGTCTACCTCCTGGCCGGGGTGGTGCCGTCGGCGGTGGCCGCGATCCCGGTCGCGGTGTGGTCCGGCCGGCCGCTCACGCAGGTCAGCCTGACGCTCGCGGCGGTCCTGTGGCTGGTCACCGGCGGCCTCGCGTACCGGGCGGCCCGGCGGCGCGACTTCGCCGCCCACCGGGCGTGGATGCTGCGGAACTACGCGCTGACCTTCCTCGCCGTCACCTCGCGCGTGCTCGTTCCCGTGCTCCTGCTGGCCCAGGCCCCGTTCGGCGGCGTCGGCCCGGCGGGCGCGACCACGCTGATCCCCGTCGGCCAGACGCTCGGCTGGGTCGTCAACCTGGTCGTCGCCGAAGTCCTGATCCGTCAGCGGCCGGCGACACGTTCGCCCAGGCGCACCAAGCGGTTCGCGACCCGCCGCGACGCGCCCGCCGCGTAGTCGGCGAGGCGCTCGGCCGCGCGGTCGGACAGCTTCGCGACCCGCCACGCGACGTCGTCCGCGCGGTCGCCCGCTTCCTCGCCGGCGGTGGTGATCCGGTCGGCGAGCCTGCCGGTGCCCGCGGCGAGCAGATCCTTGAGTGCCATGGCTTCCCCTCCGCTAGAGCATTCCGGCGCGGCGCCACAGCACCGCGCTCGGACCGCCGATCAGGTCGTTCTCCCGCAGGAACCGGACGAGCTTCCGGGCCCCGAAGGCCAATGTCTCCCGCCGGTGCGGGCTGGTCCGCGCGGCGGCCACCGCGACGCCGGGGTCGATCCCCGCGCGCAGGTACTGCCGCGGCCGGGAAAGCAGGCGGGACATCAGCAACGCGCCGACGGCGACGACGATCCGCGCGAACTCCTTGCGCCACCAGGGCGCGTCCGCGAGCGAACGGACCAGGTCGTCGCGCGCGTACCGGACGTGCCGCGCCTCTTCGGTGACGTGGATGCGCATCACCGCGCGGACCACCGGCTGCACTGACTCGTCGTCGAGGTGTTCGCGCTGCAGCGCGTCGAAGATCTCTTCGCCGATCAGCGTCGCCACCCACATCGCCGGGCCGTGCAGGATCGCCGGGAGTGCCCGCGCGGACAGCTGCAGCCACCGGTTGTTGCGGTACGGCCGGCCGCCGACGCGCTCGATCAGCGTCGCGAACATCGTGGAGTGCCGGCACTCGTCGGCGACCTCGGTGAGCGCGTAGTGCACGTGCCGGGTCGTCGGGTCCTGGCGGTAGGACGCGCGCAGCAGCATCTGCATGAGGATCAGCTCGAACCAGATCCCGACGCTGACGGTGTTCACCAGCTCCTGGCGGGAAAGCTCGATCCGCTGCGCGCGGCTCAGCGTGTCCCACACCGGCGTGCCGTACAGGGAAACGAGCTTCTCCGGGATGAAGAACTGGTCGTCGTTCAGCGGCGCGGCCCAGTGGACGTCGACGTCGGGGTCGTAGGAGAGCCGGGCGCTCGAGCGGAGCAGCCGTTCGGCGGTGGCTTCGCGATCACCCATCCTGCCTCCCTGTGTCGTTTAACACTAGAACGCATGAAACAATCTCCGTCAAGATGTAAAGTCAGCCCATGCGCGATCTCCTGAAGCACGCGCTCGAAGCCGAACTGCCCGGCGACGAGACCGCGGAACGGATCATGGGCGCGGCGCTCACCCAGGCCGAGGACTTCGGGCTGCGCCGGTTCACCGTGGACGACGTCGCGCGCCGCGTCGGCCTCTCGCGGGTGACGATCTACCGGTACTTCCCGAAGAAGGACCAGCTGCTCGGCGCGCTGATCCAGCGGGAGATGAAGCGGTTCCTGACGAAGGTCGACGCCGTCGTCGAAGCGCAGGCGAGCCCGGAGGAGAAGCTCATCGAGGGGTTGAGCTTCTCCCTCGGGTACCTGCGGGGCCACCGGCTGCTCAACCGGCTGCTGCGCACCGAGCCGGAGCTGATCCTCCCGCACCTGACGGTCCAGGCGGGCGGCCTGTTCGCGGCGGCCCGGTCGCGGATCGCGGCGCACTTCCACGCGGAGATCGCGGCGGGCAGGCTCAGCCTGCCCGCCGAGGACGTCGACGGCATGGCCGAGCTGCTCATCCGGATCGTCGTGTCCCTCGTGCTGACCCAGGAAACCGTCCTGCCGGTGGACGACGAGGCCCAGCGCCGCCGGCTGGCCGAGCTGTACCTGGCGCCGATCGTCCGCTCGCTGCGCCCGTGACTCACCCCTGCCGGGTCGGCCGGATGGTGAGGTCGCCGATCTCGACGTCGTCGGGTTGCTCGATGGCGAACGCGATCGCGCGCGCCACGGCGTCGGGGCTGATGCCGAGGGCCGCCATCGCCTGCTGGGCCTGCTCGCGCTGCACGGGATCCTGGACGTAGTCGACCAGTTCGGTGCGCACGTACCCCGGCGAGATCGACGTCGTGCGCAGGACGCCGTCGGTGGACTCCTGCCGCAGCGCTTCCAGCAGTGTCCGCACCGCGTTCTTGGTCCCCGCGTAGACGGCCTGCGTCGGGACGATCTTCAGCCCCGACGTCGAGACCGTCGTGACGAAGTGGCCGCGGCCCTGCGCGCGGAACACCGGGAGCGCGGCGGCGATGCCGTGCAGGACGCCCCGGAGGTTGACGTCGATCATCGCGTCCCAGTCGTCGACGTCGAGCGCGCTCATCGGCGCGATCCGGGCGACGCCGGCGTTGGCCACCAGGACGTCGAGGCGGCCGAAGCGGTCGACGGCTCGCGTGACGAGCCGTTCGAGATCGGCCCGCCGGGTCACGTCGACGTCCAGCACTTCCGCGCGGCCGCCGTCGTCGCGGATCTTCCGCGCGAGCGCTTCCAGCCGGTCGGTGCGCCGGGCGCCCAGCACGACGGCCGCGCCCCGCGACGCCAGCTCCACGGCGGTCGCCTCGCCGATCCCGCTGCTCGCGCCCGTGATCGCGACGACCTTGTCCAGTCCGTTTGCCATGAGGTCCTCCGTTAAGCTGACAACTGTCCGGTTAAGCCTACCGGACAGTTGTCCACTTATTCAGGGAGAGTGCCGTGGCCGGTCGTGAGCGCCGTTCGGACGCCGTCGCCAACCGCGACCGGATCGTCGAGGCCGCGCGCGCGGAGCTGAGCGAGTCCAACGGTTCGACCGACGACCTGAAGCTGCACCGGGTCGCCAAGGCCGCGGGAGTCGGGCAGGGCACGCTCTACCGGCACTTCCCGACGCGCGAGCACCTGCTGGCGGAGGTGTACCGGGCCGAGCTGACCCAGCTCGTCGACACCGTGGCACCCCTGCTGGCCGAGCATTCCCCGCTCGATGCGCTGACCCGCTGGCTGGAGCGGCTGGTCGAGTACGCGCGCGTCAAACGCGGCGTGATGGCGGCGATCGAGGTGCCGGCGTGGCAGGACCTCTACTCCGGCCAGCACCACCGGCTCGACGAAGCGCTCGAAACGCTGCTGGACCGGGGAAAGGCCACCGGCGAGATCCGCGCCGGCATCGACGCGGCCGACGTCATCCTGCTCCTCGGAGCGCTTTCGCGGATCCCGGAAGCCGAATGGGACGAGCGGGCGCCGCGGATCGTGGCCGTGATCGTCGACGGCCTGCGCGCCTAGTCGGAGACGGCTTCCGAGATCCAGGGGGCCACCGGCAGGTCGCGGTCGAGGCATTCGACCGACAGCCGGATCGTCCAGCGCAGGGCCTGCAGCACCAGGCTGTCGACCTCGTCGGGCGCCGCGTTGGCGAGGGCGATCTCGACCTGCTCCTGCGCGGCCTCGGTGTTGCCGTGGACCTCCGCGAGCAGCGTGCGGACCGCGGTCCGCACCGGCGGGTCGGCCTGGTCGATCGAGACCTCTTCGCCGTCCTCGTCGAAGACCTGGACCTTCACCGGGGCGCTGCCGCCGTCGCCGAGGGTGGAGACCATCGCGCTGCACTCGCCGAACAGCAGCAGCATCAACGCCTTCGTCTCGTCCGCGCGGGCCTGCGGTTCGACGGCCGTCGGCGCGACCTCGACGAGGGCTTCGGCGTCGTCTCCGAGGCTCAACGCCGTCAGCGCGCGCTGAGCCTTCTCGACGAGCTCCTGCTCGTTCCAGTCCGCATCCACGTGCCCCATCAAACACCAGCGACGGCGGTCGTGGGGATACCTTGATCCGGGTCGGTCATCCGACCGCGCGGAGCGCACCCAGCGCGAGCCGGGCGAGCAGTTCGGCGAGTTCCGAGTCACCGAGATGGCGGTTGTACGGCGTCGAGTTGATCAGTCCGAACACAGCGTGCGCCGCCGATCGCGCCTGCCGTTCTCCCAGCCCCGGCATGGCTTCCCGGATCGCGCTGACCCACACCTCGACGTACTGGCGCTGCAACGCGCGGACCTGCTTGCGGTCGGCGTCGGTGAGGTTCGCGAGGTTGCGCTCCTGAACGGTGATCAACGCCGGGTGGTTGAGCGCGAAGCCGACGTGGAACGCCACGAGCCCGGTCAGCGTGTCGTCCGCCGAGCCGGGCCGGTTCGCCCACTGCGTGCCGCCGTCGAGCAGGTAGCGGCTGATCGAGTTCAGCATCTCGCCGAGGATCGCGTCCTTGCTGCGGAAGTGCCGGTAGAGCGCGGGCCCGGAGATCCCGACGGCGGCGCCGATGTCGTCGATGCCCACGCCGTGGAACCCGTGGTGGGCGAACAGCTCGGCGGCCGCGGCCAGGATCTGCTCGCGCCTGCTCGCCTTCTCGCCGTTCACGAGCGGAGTGGGGTTGGCCGCCATCCGGTCATAGTAGAGCGACAGGTTAGCGAGCGCTAACACCCCGGGGTGTCCGCTTCGCTCCGGGACCTCCGGGAGTGCGCGTCACCGTCCTGGGTGAACCTCTTGGCGTGTCGCGGATGTCCGGCCTGTCCGCCCCGTCGTCCCGGTGAAACTTCCCGTTAGCGAGCGCTAACCGTGTTCCCGTCTTCCGACGTGGGCCGAGTGGGTTACTTACAGGTAACTAGGGGTTCCTTGTGGGGCTTCCACCTGCTGTGATTTTCAGGTCGGTTCTGTCACAAAGGAGTGGCCCATGGGGGTTCCGATCCGTCTTTCGCGACGGTTTTTGCAGAGGTTGAGCACGGCTCTCGGGGCCGTCGTCCTGTCCACTCTCGGCGTCACGGGCCTCGCCCACGCCGCCGGGACCGTCTACGCCGCGCTCGGCGACTCCTACTCCTCGGGAGTCGGGGCCGGCAGCTACGGCAGTTCCGGGAGCTGTTACCGCAGCTCCAACGCCTACGGTCAGCTGTGGGCCAACGCCCACAGCGGCACGTCGTTCACCTTCCTCGCCTGCTCGGGCGCGAAGACCGGCGACGTCATCAACCAGGCCAATTCCATCCCCTCCAACGCGACCCTGGTCACGGTCACCGTGGGCGGCAACGACGCCGGCTTCAGCGACGTGATCCAGACCTGCACCCTCGGCAGCGACTCGGACTGCACCAACCGCGTCAACACCGCGAAGACCTACGTCAACAACACCCTGCCGCCGTTGCTGACCAACACCTACAACGCGATCAAGGCCAAGGCGCCCGGTGCGCGCCTCGTCGTCCTGTCCTACCCGCGCTTCTACACCGTGCCCGGCTCCTGCTGGGTCGGGCTCAGCGACACCAAGCGGACCGCGATCAACTCCGGGGCGGACACGCTCGCCTCGGTGATCCAGTCCCGCGCGGCGTCCGCGGGTGCGACGTTCGTCGACGTCCGGCCGTCGTTCGTCGGGCACAACATCTGCTCTTCGGTCGACGATTACCTGCACAGCCTGACCTGGCCGGTGATCGAGTCCTACCACCCGACGGTGGCCGGGCAGTCGGGCGGCTACTACGCCCCGCTGCGGGGCGCCATCGGCTAGCCGTTCCTCCCGCGGAGCGGAGGCCACCCCGGTTCGCCGGGGTGGCCTTTCCGTATTCCGACGCTGCCGCGTTCCGGCGACTGGACACCCACGTTAGCGGTCGCTAACATCGGGGCGGAGGTTAACGCCTGCTAACTTCGAGGGAGCCCATGGACACGCCGGTACTGGGGACTTCTGCTGCCCCGGACAGCGAGGCCTACGCCCGCAACGCCACATCCCACGCGGAGCTGGTCGAGGACCTCCGCAAACGCTTGTCCGCCGCCCGCCTCGGCGGGCCGGAGAAGTCGCGCGCGCGGCATGTCGAACGCGGCAAGCTGCTGCCGCGCGACCGCGTCGACACGCTGCTGGACCCCGGTTCGCCGTTCCTCGAGCTCTCGCCGCTGGCCGCGAACGGGCTGTACGACGACGAGGCGCCGTCCGCGGGCATCATCACCGGGATCGGCCGCGTCTCCGGCCGCGAGTGCGTGGTCGTCGCCAACGACGCCACCGTCAAGGGCGGCACGTACTACCCGATGACGGTGAAGAAGCACCTGCGCGCCCAGGAGGTCGCGCTGCACAACAACCTGCCGTGCGTCTACCTGGTGGACTCCGGCGGCGCATTCCTGCCCAGGCAGGACGAGGTCTTCCCGGATCGTGAGCACTTCGGCCGGATCTTCTACAACCAGGCGACGATGTCCGCGCGCGGCATCCCGCAGATCGCCGCGGTGCTCGGGTCGTGCACCGCCGGCGGCGCGTATGTCCCGGCGATGAGCGACGAAGCCGTGATCGTCCGGAACCAGGGCACGATCTTCCTCGGCGGCCCGCCGCTGGTGAAGGCCGCGACCGGCGAGGTCGTCACGGCCGAGGAGCTCGGCGGCGGCGACGTCCACTCGCGCCAGTCCGGCGTCACCGACCACCTGGCCGACGACGACGCCCACGCGCTGCGGATCGTCCGGCAGATCGTCTCGACGCTCGGGCCGCGCACCCCGCGGCCGTGGGACGTCCTGCCGACCGAGGAGCCCGCGGTCGACCCGGCCGAGCTGTATGGGGTCGTGCCGACCGACCCGCGCGTGCCGTACGACGTGCGCGAGGTGATCGCGCGGATCGTCGACGGCAGCCGGTTCGGCGAGTTCAAGAAGGAGTACGGCTCCACTCTCGTCACCGGCTTCGCCCGGATCCACGGCCACCCGGTGGGGATCGTCGCGAACAACGGCGTGCTGTTCGCCGAGTCCGCGATGAAGGGCGCGCACTTCATCGAGCTGTGCGACAAGCGCTCGATCCCGCTGCTGTTCCTGCAGAACATCACCGGGTTCATGGTCGGGCGCGCGTACGAGGCCGGCGGCATCGCCAAGCACGGCGCGAAGATGGTCACCGCGGTGGCCTGCGCGCGCGTACCGAAGTTAACGGTCGTTATCGGCGGCTCGTTCGGCGCCGGCAACTACTCGATGTGCGGCCGGGCGTACTCGCCGCGGTTCCTGTGGATGTGGCCGAACGCGCGGATCTCGGTGATGGGCGGTGAGCAGGCGGCGTCGGTGCTGTCGACGGTCCGCCGCGACTCCATCGAGGCCCGCGGCGGCGAGTGGTCCGCCGAGGACGAAGAGGCGTTCAAGGACCCGATCCGCGAGCAGTACGAGGCGCAGGGCAGCCCGTACTACTCGACGGCGCGGCTGTGGGACGACGGCGTGATCGACCCGGCGGACACCCGCACGGTGCTCGGCCTCGCGCTCTCGACCGCGGCCAACGCGCCCTTGGCCGATGTCAACTACGGCGTCTTCCGGATGTGAGGCAGATGTTCGACTCAGTGCTGGTCGCGAACCGCGGCGAGATCGCCGTCCGGGTCATCCGCACGCTGCGGGCGCTCGGCATCCGCGCGGTCGCGGTGTACAGCGACGCGGACGCCGACGCCCGGCACGTCCGGGAAGCGGACACGGCGATGCGCATCGGCCCGGCCGAAGCCGCTCGCAGCTACCTGTCCATTCCGGCCATCGTGGACGCCGCGGTGTCCTCGGGCGCGCAGGCCGTGCACCCGGGCTACGGCTTCCTGGCGGAGAACGCGGAGTTCGCCCGCGCCTGCGAGGCCGCCGGGCTGGTGTTCATCGGCCCGCCGGTCGCCGCGATCGACGCGATGGGCGACAAGATCCGCGCGAAGGCGACGGTGTCGAAGGCCGGCGTCCCGGTCGTGCCCGGGGCGTCCGATGTGGACATCCCGGACGGTGACTTCGCTTCGGCTGCTGCGAAAGTGGGGTACCCGCTGCTGCTCAAGCCGTCCGCCGGCGGTGGCGGCAAGGGCATGCGGCTGGTGCACGCCCCCGAGGAGCTGGACGCCGCGATCGAGTCGGCGCGGCGCGAGGCCAAGGGGTCGTTCGGGGACGACACGCTGCTGATGGAGCGGTTCGTCACGACGCCGCGGCACATCGAGATCCAGGTCATGGCCGACAAGCACGGCAACGTGATCCACCTCGGCGAGCGCGAGTGCAGCCTGCAGCGCCGGCACCAGAAGATCATCGAAGAGGCGCCGTCGGTGCTGCTCGACGACGTCACCCGCGAGAAGATGGGCTCGGCGGCCGCCGAAGCCGCGCGCTCGGTCGGGTACGTCGGCGCCGGCACCGTCGAGTTCATCATGTCCGCGAAGAACCCCGGCGAGTTCTTCTTCATGGAGATGAACACCCGGCTGCAGGTCGAGCACCCGGTCACCGAGCTGGTCACCGGTCTCGACCTCGTCGAGTGGCAGGTCCGCGTCGCAGCCGGGGAACACCTCTCCGTCAAACAGGAAGACGTCGTCCTCAACGGACACGCCGTCGAAGCGCGCGTGTACGCCGAGGACCCGGCGCGCGGGTTCATCCCGACCGGCGGGACGGTGCTGGCGGTGCACGAGCCGTCCGGCGACGGCGTCCGCGTCGACTCGTGGATGACGCGCGGCGCGGTGATCGGCTCGAACTACGACCCGATGCTGGCCAAGGTCATCGCCTGGGGCCCGGACCGCGCGGCCGCGCTGCACCGGCTCGACCGCGCGCTGGCCGACACGGCGCTGCTGGGCGTCGGCACCAACACGGCGTTCCTGCGGGGGCTGCTGGCCGACGACGACGTGCGCGCCGGGCGGCTCGACACCGAGCTGGTCGACCGTCGGCTGGCCGACCTGGTGTCGTCGGACGTGCCCGCGGAGTTCTTCGTCGCGGCCGCGCTGGACCGGTTCCTGGAGCTGCAGCCGTCCGGGTCCATTGTGGATCCGTGGGACGTGCCGGACGGCTGGCGGATGGGCGGCTCCGGCGGGGTCGTGTTCCGGCTGAAGTCCGGCGCCGCGCGGGCCGTGGTCCGGGTGCAGGGCACGCCGTCCGCGGCGACGGTGTTCGTCGACGACGCCGCGCCGGTCGAGGTCTCGGCCCGCCGCGACGGCGACGTCCTGGAGATCCGTCACGCCGGCGGGTTCCACCGCTACCGCCAGGCCTGCGGCCCCGACCGGACGGTCTGGCTCGCGCGTGACGGACTGAGCTTTCCCTTCGGGGAACAGGAGTTCGTGCTCTCCTCCCGCGGCGAGGCCGCCGGGGCCGGGCCGGTCACCAGCCCGATGCCGGGCACGGTGCTCGTCGTGAAGGTCGCCGCCGGCGACGTCGTGAAGGCCGGGACGCCGCTGCTGGTCGTCGAAGCGATGAAGATGGAGCACACGGTCACCGCGCCGATCGACGGCGTCGTCAGCGAACTCCCCGTCCGGGCCGGCCAACAGGTCGCCTTGGACGAAACCCTTGCCGTAGTCACGCCCCAAGAGGAGCAGCAGTGATCGACTTCCGCCTGGACGAGGAGTACGAGTCCCTTCGCAAGACCGTCGAGGACTTCGCGCACGCCGAGGTCGCACCGGTGATCGGCGAGCTGTACGAGAAGGAGGAGTTCCCGTACGCCATCGTCGCCAAGATGGGGGAGATGGGCCTGTTCGGCCTGCCGTTCCCCGAGGAGTTCGGCGGCATGGGCGGCGACTACTTCGCGCTGTGCCTGGCACTGGAGGAGCTCGCGCGGGTCGACTCGTCGGTCGCGATCACGCTGGAGGCCGGCGTTTCGCTCGGCGCGATGCCGATCTTCCGCTTCGGTTCCCAGGAGCAGAAGGAGAAGTGGCTGCCGTCGCTGTGCGAGGGCACGGCGCTGGGCGGCTTCGGCCTGACCGAGCCGGGTGGCGGCTCGGACGCGGGCGCGACCCGCACCCGGGCCACTTTGGACGGTGACGAGTGGGTCATCAACGGCAGCAAGGCGTTCATCACCAACTCGGGCACGGACATCACGCGGCTGGTCACGGTCACGGCGGTGACGGACGTGATGGAGAACGGCCGCAAGGAGATCTCGGCGATCATCGTCCCGTCGGGCACGCCGGGCTTCGAGGTGTCGCCGAAGTACTCGAAGGTCGGCTGGAACTGCTCCGACACGCACGAACTGTCCTTTTCGGACGTCCGCGTCCCGGCGGAGAACCTGGTCGGCACCCGGGGCCGCGGGTACGCCCAGTTCCTGTCCATCCTGGACGAAGGCCGCGTCGCGATCGCTGCGCTGTCGGTGGGCCTGGCGCAGGGCTGCGTCGACGAATGCCTGAAGTACGTGAAGGACCGCGTCGCGTTCGGCAAGCGGATCGGGGAGTACCAGGCGATCCAGTTCAAGATCGCCGACATGGAGGTCCGCACGCACACCGCGCGCCTGGCGTACTACCAGGCGGCGTCGAAGATGCTGCGCGGCGAGCCGTTCAAGAAGGAGGCGTCGATCGCGAAGCTGGTGGCGTCCAACGCGGCGATGGACAACGCCCGCGACGCGACCCAGATCTTCGGCGGGTACGGGTTCATGAACGAGTTCCCGGTGAGCCGCTTCTACCGCGACGCCAAGATCCTCGAGATCGGTGAGGGGACGAGCGAGGTACAGAAGATGCTGATTTCCCGGCACCTCGGCGTCGCCTGACGTCGCAAGAGGGGCACCTCCCGCGGGAGGTGCCCCTCTTCGCTACTGCGGCTGTTGCTGTTGCTCCTTCTTGTCTTCCTCGGCCCAGGCCGCTTCCGCCTGCATCTGGATGTCGGTCAGGCCGCGGTCGACCTGCACGATGTCCTTGCCCGCCCAGCCGACGAAGTTCTTCGAGCTCTTGGCGTCGGAGAGGGCTTTCAGCATCGGGTAGTAGTCCGGGTGCTTGGCCTTCAGCCAGTCGTCGACGAACTTCATCTTCTTGTAGCTGTCACCGAACTTGGTCTTCAGCCAGTCCTCGTGCTTCTTGATCGTCGAGATGTCGTGGTCGCTCAGGTGCGACTTCGGCGGCGTCGGTTTCGGCGGCTCCGGGGGCTTCGGCAGCGGCCGCGAGAAGTTGGGCGTGGTGCCGTCGCCGGGAGGCCGCGTGCTCGGGGTGGCGCCGCCACCGGGGCCGTCGTGGGTGATCGCCGTGCCCGGCGGGGGCAGCGGCCGCGAGAAGTTCGGGGTGGTGCCGTCGCCCGGCGGTCGCGTGCTGGGTGTGGCGCCACCACCAGGACGGTCGTGGGTGATCGCGGTGCCCGGCGGCGGCATCGGCGTCATCTCGTGCCCGGCGCTCGACGAGGAGCCCGGCTTGCCCTTGACCAGCTTCGACAGCCCGGTGAGCCGGGCCAGCGTGCGGCCGGCGTAGGCGACGACCTTGGCCAGCTTCGCCATCATCGCGGCGACCTGCACCGAGACGGTCGCGACGCACTTGGTCACCCCGACGGCGATCGACGCGCCGAAGGTGGGGATGGCGAGCGCGAGCGCGATCAGCATCGTGGAGATGATGTCGCCGAGGATCGTCGTGATGATGTCGCGCAGCAGCGAGCGGACCGCGCCGATCAGCGCCCCGGTGGTCTCGACCATGTAGCCGGCGACGTCGGCCGCCTTGGCGTTGGCGTCGATCCAGCCCTTCCGGTCGTCGATCGACTTCTTGAAGCTGTCGTAGCCCTTGCCCTGCCACTGGGTGATCGTCGACTTGAGGGTCTCGTCGAGCTCGGTGCCGGTGTTGCGCAGCGACTCGCCGATCTTGTGCAGCTCGTTGGCGACCTTCGTGACTTCCGAGGGGTTGCCCGCGACCTGGTCCAGCGGCCACTTCAGGAACGAGACGTGCTCGATCAGCCAGCCCAGGCCCGCCGCGATCAGCTTGGCCAGGGGGTCCATGACGAACGCGACGGTGTCGAGCGCCGCGCTGACGACGTTGATGCCCAGTTCCACGCTGACGGCCGCGAGGTCGCCGCCGTGCTCGGTCTGGACCTTGCCGATCGAGTCGCCGACCTGCTTCCAGCTGTCGAAGACGCCGGCGCCGGTCGTGGAGTTCGACGCCGTGATGGGAACGGTCACTTGCCCAGCTCCGTTTCGAAGGTGCTCAAACCCTGCGCCGTGTTCGAGTCGTGGGTCGCGTACGTTTCGGCGGCCTTCTTGACGTCGGTGGCGGACTTGCCGATGTCCCCGGCGAGCTTGCCGATCTCCCCGGTGATCGCGGCCATCGTGACCCGCGACGGCACCGCGAGCACCTGGGCGAGCAGGATGCCGAACGCGGCGTTGTCGAACCCGTTGGCGGCCTGCATCCGGTTCGCGGCGTCCTGCACCGCCGGTTGCGTGGTGCCCGACAGGAACTGGCTGAACTTCTGCAGCTCGGCCGGGTCGACCGAGAAACCTTCTCCGGAAACCACCGGTTCTCCTCCGTACTACCAGGGGTTGCTCTCGCCGTCGTCCTCCTCCGGCGCGGGCCGGGGACGACGGCGCGGCGGGCCGTGCTGCGGCGGGGGCGGCGGCTGCCGGCGCGGGGGCGCGGGCGGCCGGTCTTCGGCCTCCTGCTCCGGCATGAACACGTCGCTCTTGCCCGGGGGTGGTCCCGTGTCCGGTTCGGGGGCCGGCAGGAACTCGTCCAGGAGCTCGCGGGCGGCGGAACTCTCGCCGACCATGCCTTCGAACGCACTGGCGACCTGGGCCGAAACCTTCTGCTGCGCCTTGCCGATCAGCTGCAGCACCATGCCCGAGAGGGCGTGGGGTGGGCGCTCGTACGCGCGGGGGCCGAACCGCAGGTCCTGCAGCACGCCGCTCGGACCGACGGTCACCGAGACGGCCCCGTCCGGCGACTGCGCACTGGCGGTCGCGGAGCGGAGCGTTTCCTGTGCTGCCGCGGCTTTCGCCCGGATTTCTTCGAGTTCGACGGTGAACGCGGCCAACGGATCGCCCGGGGGCACTGACGGAGTCAATTCGTCCTCGTCGCGAGAGAGGTGGGGAACGGCGAAAGTCAATCAGCGCTCCTTGAAGCTCGGATGACGCGAAGCGAGCCGACGGCTGAACGCGGCGTGGATCGCCGAAGTCGGCCCGCGCGTACGCGCGGTGCGGTAAACAAGGGCATGGACAACACCGTCATCCGATCGGGTGACTCTGGGGACGTCGAAACGCTGCTGCGCTTCTTCGACGAGGCCGTCGAATGGCTCGTCGCGCGCGGCAGCTCGAAGCAGTGGGGGACCGAGCCGTGGAGCCGGGTCCCGAAGCGCGTCGAACGCGTCAAGGGGATGGCCGCGGACCCGGGGCTGCGCATCGCGGTGGTCGACGGCGAGCCGGTCGGCGCGCTGATCGTCTCCGAGGAGCACGACCCGCACGTCCCGCCGGTTGACGAGCGTGAACTGTACGTCCGGCTGCTCATCACGTCGCGGCGCTTCACCGGGCGGCACGTCGGCGGGCGGCTCATCGAGTACGCGCTCGACGAGGCACGCCGGCGCGGCATCGACCTCGTGCGCGTCGACTGCTGGGCCGGCGGCGACGGCGCCTTGCAGCGCTATTACGAGAGCCAGGGCTTCAGGCCGACCGTCCGGTTCCACGTCGACGAGTGGGTCGGGCAGGTCCTCGAGCAACGCGTGGGGTAGCGCGATCGCGAGCCACGGGTGACACTGTTGACACGTTGCCAACAGACGAAGGGGTCGCCATGGCGGAGCAGCTCGCGGGCAAGGTCGTCGTCATCACCGGCGGCGGGCAGGGGATCGGCGCGGCGACCGCGTCGGCGCTGTCCCGGCTGGGCGCGAAGGTGGTGATCGGCGATCTGGACCAGGTCCGGGCCGAGAAGACCGCGGGCGAGCTGGCCGCCGAGGCCCTCCCGCTGGACGTCACCGACATCCGCGGCTTCACGGAGTTCCTCGACGAGGTCGAACGCCGCCACGGCCGCATCGACGTGCTGATCAACAACGCCGGCATCATGCCGCTCGCGCGCCTGGAGGAAGAGAGCGACGCGACGACCCGGCGTCAGCTGGAGATCAACCTGCACGCCGTCATCCACGGGACGCGCGAAGCGATGAAGCGGATGCGGCCGCGGCGGTCCGGGCACATCGTCAACGTCGCTTCCTTCGCGGGCAAGGCGGGGTTTCCGGGCGCGGCGACGTACTGCGCGACGAAGCACGCCGTCGTCGGGCTGTCCGAGGCGGTGCACCTGGAGCTGCACGGGTCCGGTGTGCACGTTTCGTGCGTGCTGCCGGCGATCGTGCGGACGGAGCTGGCGAGCGGCCTCGGCGAGGCGAAGCTGTTCAAGTCCTCACGGCCGGAAGATGTGGCCCACGCCATCGTATCCACGCTGCGCAAGCCTCGTTTCGAGGTCTTCGTGCCCCGCTCGGTGGGCACTATGGGCAAGCTCACCCGGCTGCTCCCGCGCCGGGCCGGCGAGGCACTGGCGCGTGCTCTCAAGGCGGACCAGCTTTTGGCTTCAGCGGCCCATTCCCCGGCCCGCGCGGAGTACGAAGCGCGCGCGGCGGAGAGTGCGCCCGGGGCGTCCCAGGAGTAACTCGGACGGCCTAGCGACTGTCCGATTTGGACGTGGGCGGTGTTGAGTCCACCGGCCTGACCGGGCAAGATTGACCGGAAGTGCCCGGGGACGTCGCAGGAGGCTTTCGAAATGGTTTCACCGCCCGCACGATTGGCCGCGGCGGCGTCGAACGTGGTCGGCAAGGTGCTGCACGGCGGCGTCGCCGACCTGCGGCCGATGCCGCGGGTGCTGATCGACCAGGGCCCCAACCGCTCGGTGTACCGGATGACGCACAGCAGCCGTCCGGTGTCGGGGCCGCCGGTCCTGCTGGTGCCGCCGCTGGCCGCGCCGGCGATCTGCTTCGACCTGCGTCGCGGCTGCAGCCTGATCGAGCACCTGGTCGAGCGCGGCCGCAACGCCTACCTCGTCGACTACGGCATGGTGGCGTTCTCCGACCGCCGCCTGGGCATCGAGCACTGGATCGACGAGGTGCTGCCGCGGGCGATCCGGCGCGTGAGCGCGGACGCCGGCGGCCAGGACGTGCACCTGGTGTCGTGGTCACTGGGCGGGATCTTCTCGTTGCTGGTGAACGCCGACCAGCCGGACCTGCCGATCGCGTCGATCACGGCGATCGGTTCGCCGGTGGACTTCACGGCGATCCCGATCGTGGCGCCGTTCCGCCCGCTGGTCGATCTGACGAACGGCCACCTGCTGACCCCGATCTACCGCGCGTTCGGCGGCGCACCGTCCTATTTGGTCAGCCGCGTGTTCCGCGCGACGGGCATCAGCAAGGAGATCACGAAACCGATCGCGATCCTGTCGCACCTCGACGACCGCGACTACCTGGCCCAGATCGAGGCCGTCGACCACTTCATGAGCAACATGTACGCCTACCCCGGGCGGACGTTCGGCCAGCTGTACCACCGGTTGTTCCGCACGAACGACCTGGCGGAGGGCAAGGTGGACCTGAACGGCCGGATCATTTCGCTGTCGTCGGTGCGGGTCCCGACGCTGGTGGTGGCGGGCGAGAACGACACGATCGCGCCGCGGCCGTCGGTGGAGCGGGTGGTGGAGCTGCTGGACAAGGCCCCGGAGGTCCGGTTCAAGACGGCGCCGGGCGGTCACCTCGGTGTGCTGACCGGCCGCAAGGCCCGCGGGACGACGTGGCGCTACCTCGACGAGTTCCTCGACGACCAGCTCTCAGCCGACTAGGTCGATCTCGAACGGCTCGGCCGCGCTGTAGCGGACGTCGGCCCACACCGCGCCGGGCACGTCGTACCGCCGGTGCGACGTCAGTTTCGGGTCGTAGCCGGGGAGCTGCGCGGGGTTGTGGCCGACGCCCGCGTGGTCGGACCCCCACGCGAGGATGCCGCCCACCCACATCGGTTTCGCGGAGCCGTCCCCGCCCAGCCGCGGCCGGACGACGATCGCCGAGCCGGCGCTGCCGGACAGGTAGACGCGCACGGTGTGCTCACCGGCGTCCGGCGGGGTGACGGTGATGCGTTCGAGGATTTCGACGGTCTGTGGAGCGGTCACGGTCGGATTGGCGGCGCGCTCGCGCAGCCAGGCGGTGTCGATCCCGACGGGGTCGATCTTCCGGCCGGCGGGCAGGCACACGTCCTTGTGGCCGGCATAGCGTTCGAGGCCGCGCGACATGTAGCGCAGCAACGCGGCGACGAGCTTGGGGTAGGCGTCCAGCTGGGCTTCCGTCCAGCCGCCGGCGCCCGCGGATTCGGCTTCGATACCGAGGAATTCGTCGTTGACGTCCAGGAACCCGAGCCACCGCGAGGCCCCGGCGTGGTAGGCACACCCGGCGGCGACGACGTAGACGGTGCCGCTGCGCCCGAGCCCGAGGTTGCACAGCGGACCGGCGAGATCGGCCCGCCCGTTGGTGACGAGATCGAGCGAGGGGTAGTCCCCGGGCGCGGAGTCCGAGGTGGCGGTGTGGTGCCCGACAACGCCTTCGACAACGCGCATGCCACCGTGCCCCCGGGTCTGCCACCCGGGGACTTCGACAACGGGATAGCCGCTGCTCCGCGCGGCGTCGACGAGCCAGGGAACGTACAAGAGTCAGCCCTCCAGCCCGTCATAGGCCCCGGACTCGGCTTCGGAGTCGGGAGCATGCGGATCCGCGATGCGGGCATCGAGAGCGGCCCGGGCTTCGTCGAGGTCTTTCGGACCTCGCCGATCGGCGTCCCAGCCTTCGGAGTCCCACTGTTCGGGCGTTTTGATCGGGGCGGAGTCTTCGGGCTGGTGAACGATGAAGTCGGTCACGATCGGCCTCCCTGCACCCGAGGGTACCGGAGGCCGACCGTGAGTGAGTCACTTCAATTCGGCGCTGGTCTTTCCGAGAATCCGCCGAGCGACGATCAACTGCTGAATCTGCTGCGTCCCCTCGAAGATGTCGAGGATTTTGGCGTCCCGAGCCCACTTTTCGAGCAAAGACTCTTCGCTGTAAGCCCCGGTGAGCTCCACGCACTTCAGCGCGATCTCCACCACCGACCGCCCCGCCTTGGCCTTCGCCATTGACGCCTGCAGCGAATTCGGCTTGCGGTTGTCCGCCATCCACGCGGATTCCAGCGTCAGCAAGTACGCCGACTCGTAATCCGCTTCCAGGCGCAGGAACTCCGCCGCCGCCGCGTGTTGGTTGTTCGCCGGGCGGTCGTAGTCGATCTTGATTCCCGCGGAAGTGAGGATCTCGCGCGTCTCGTCCAAAGCCGCGCGGGCCACGCCGATCGCCATGGCCGCCACCAACGGGCGCGTGTTGTCGAACGTCTGCATGACGCCCGCGAAACCCTTGGCCGTGTCGATTTCCGGGCTGCCCAACAGGTTTTCGCGCGGCACCCGGCAGTTTTCGAAGCGCAGCACCGCCGTGTCCGAAGCGCGGATGCCGAGCTTGTGCTCGACGCGCACCACCTCGAAGCCCGGGGTGCCCTTCTCCACCACGAACGACTTGATCGCCGCGCGGCCCTTGGACTTGTCCAGCGTCGCCCACACGACCACCGCGTCCGCGCGCTCGCCCGACGTCACGAAGATCTTCTCGCCGTTCAACACGTAGTGGTCGCCGTCGAGACGAGCCGTCGTGCTGACCGCCGCCGAGTCCGAGCCGAACGACGGCTCGGTGATCGCCATCGCCGCCCACATGCCGGAGAAGCGCTCGAGCTGCTCGTCCGTCGCCACCGAACCGATCGCCGCGTTGCCGAGGCCCTGGCGCGGCATCGACAGCAGCAGGCCGACGTCGCCCCAGCACATCTCGATCGTGCCGAGGACCACGTTCAGGTTGGCGCCGTTGCGGTTTCCCTTGGCCGAATCGTCCTTGCCGGACCGGCGCACGCCCGCCGCGCCCGCGCCGCCCTCGCCGGAGGAGTTGAGCCCGTCCAGCAGCGCCGCGAACATGTCCAGCTCGCTGGGGTAGGTGTGCTCCGCGCGGTCGTACTTGCGCGAGATCGGCCGGAACACCTCGGCCGCGGCCTGGTACGCCTGGTTGATCAGCGCGCCGGCCTTCTTGGGAGCTTCCAAATTGATCATGAGTCAAAGCCCTTTCTAAAGAAGGACGGCGCCTTCCATGACGCCGATGGCACGCAGGTCGCGGTACCAGCGCTCGACCGGGTGCTCCTTGACGAACCCGTGCCCGCCGAGCAGCTGCACGCCCGCGCTGCCGATCTGCATGCCCTTGTCCGTGGCCAGTTTCCGGGCCAGCGCGACCTCCCGCGCGAAGGACTTGCCCTGCTCGGCCCGCGCCGCCGCGCGCAGCGTCACCAGGCGCAGGCCCTCCAGCTCGATCGCGATGTCCGCGACGGAGAACGCCACCGCCTGCCGGTGGCTGATCGGCTCGCCGAACGCCACCCGCTCGTTGACGTAGGGGACGACGTAGTCGAGGACGGCCTTCGCGGTGCCGGCGGCCAGCGCCGCCCAGCCCAGCCGCGAAAGCCGGACGAGGTCGGTGAAGACGTCGAGCTTGCCCCCGCCGAGCAGCGCGCCCGCGGGCAGGTTCACGTGCTCCAGGTGCAGCTTGCCGGTCGCGGCGCCGCGCAGGCCCATGGCCGGCTCGGCCTCGATGGTCACGCCCGCGGTCGACGACTCGACGAGGAACAGCGCCGGGCCGCGGCCTTCGAGGTCGGCCGACACGATGAACAGCTCCGCCTGCGCCGCGCGCGGGACCAGCGACTTCACGCCGTCGAGCTGGTAGCCCTTCGGGGTGCGGCGCGCCTTCGTCGCGGGCTTGAACGGGTCGTAGAGCGCTTTCTGCTCCTGCAGCGCCAGCGCCGCGGCCGGCACGTTCTCGCCGACGAAGGCGGGCAGGTAGTCGGCCTGCTGCTGCTCGTCGCCCCAGCTGACCAGTGCGGTGCTGACCGCGGACGGCGCGAGCACGGCCACGGCCAGGCCGAGGTCGCCGTGCGCGAGCGTTTCCGCGACGAGCGCGTTGGTGACGACCGAGCGTTCGGTGCCGACGCCGCCGAGCTCCTCGGGGATGCCGACCAGGCTGATGCCCAGCTCGGCGGCCCTGGTCAGCAGCCCTTCGGGCGCCTCCAGCTTGGCGTCGGCGTCCGCGGCGGCCGGGCGCAGCTGCTCGGCGGCGAACTCGGTGACCGTCTCGACGATGAGCTGCTGGTCCTCGGTCGGCGTGAGGTCGAACAGCCCGGTGTCGGCGGACGGCGCGAGCCGGGCGGGCTTGCCCAGCTTCTGCACCGACTTGAACGACCGGGTCGCCGCGCCGGCGACGCGGAAGCCGTTGCGCGTCCCCGCCGTGACCAGGCCTTCGATGGGCTTGCGCAGCCCGGCCCGATCGACGACCTTGCTCCCGGCCAGCCGGGTCAGCGCGGAAAGGCCCCAGCCCATCGCGTCCCGTTTCCTTGGCGCAGCCATGTGGCCCTCCATCCGTCACCTACTCGCCAGTAGGTTAACCGGTGGGCCGGGATCGCGCCAGTGTGGGCTCACTTACGGGCGTGCCGTGTGTACCTTTCTGCGCCACTCGGCGAACCGGAGTCGTTCGAAAGTGATGAGCCCGAGCACCACCGAGGCGGCGACCAGCAGCAACGCCGCGGCGGGCACGTGTTCCAGCAGCGGTGTCGCCGCGACCAGCAGCACGCCGACGACCAGCCGCTGGACGTTCCAGCTGCCGAGGTTGCGCTTGCGCAGCGCGCTCAGCGCGATCAGGTACACCGCGAGCCCGCCGGTCAGCGCCCAGATCGGGACGCCGTGCAGCGCTTCGCCCGGCGAGTGGTGTTCGGTGTCGGCGAGGTAGACGAACGCCTTCTTCAGGCCGAGCGCGACGAGCACGATGCCCGCGATCAGCGGCAGGTGCAGGAAGGTGTAGGTGTCGGTGGCGAGCTTCGTGCGTTCGGTACCGGTGGCCTGGGTCAGCCGGTGCTCGGAGACGCGCGCGACGACGTCGAAGTACGTCCACCACATCCCGGCGGCCAGCGCGAGCCCGCAGACGGCCGCCCCGGTGACCAGCCACGACATCGGCAGCGGCCCGATTCCGATGCCGATCGCGACGATCGACTCCCCGAGCGCGATGATCACGATGAGCCCGAACCGCTCGGCGAAGTGCGCGGGGGAGTTCAGCCGCCACCCTTCGGGGCCGGCGAGGTAGACGTTCAGGTAGTCGGCCAGCAGCGCGACGACCCACAGCCCCAGCTGCCACGGCCCGCTCAGCGCGGTGCTCACCCCGAGCAGCACGACGGACGGCAGCAGCCCGACGAACATCTTCAGCAGCACGCGCCGCAGGCCCGGGTCGTGCTTCGCCGCGCCCAGGTAGGCGACGAGGTGCAGCAGCCGCACGAGCGCGTAGCAAACGACGAAGAGAACGGGCGCGAACAACCCGCCGGGCCGGTCGACGAAGGCCTCGGGGATGGTCAGCGACACGAGGAACATCACGGCCATGGCCCCGAACATCGCGAGCCGGGCCACCCCGTGGTCGACGTGGATCGTGGTGCCGAGCCAGGCGTAGGAGCACCAGCACCACCACAGGACGGCGAGCATGACCAGGCCCTGCCCGACGCCCATCGGGCTCAGGTGGTCGGCCATCAGCTGGGTGGTCTGGGTGATGGCGTAGACGAAGACCAGGTCGAAGAAGAGCTCGATGGTGGAGACGCGGTGGTCCTCGTCCGCGGTCACCAGGTGCAGTCGTCTCGTGGGCACGCCGAATTATGGACGAAACAAGGACAAGGAGGACCGGTTTCGCGGTAACGCCGTGCGCGAACATGGCCGGGCGTGCATGGGTCTGGGACAATGAGCGACGGGACGGGGAGGTGTCGCGTGGATTCGCTTTCGGCTGCGCACCACAGGACGATCATGGCCGTCGACATCGCCGGTTACAACAACCCGGACCGGACTCTGGCCCACCTGCGCGAGGTGCACGAGGGGCTGTGGTCCGTGCTCAAGGGCAGCTTCGCCGAGACGGGCGTCCCGTGGGACGTCTGCTTCGTGGAGAACACCGGCGACGGCGCGATGATCCTGCTGCCACCGGAAATCGCGAAGGCGGACCTCGTCGCGCAGCTGCCCGAGCGCCTGCACGCCGAACTTCGCCGCTACAACGCGGTGCATTCCGAGCCGGCGCAGATCCGGCTGCGGGTGGCCCTGAACGCCGGCGAAGTGCAATGGGGTGGCCAGGGCGCGGTCGGCAAGGCCATCAGCGCCACGTTCCGCATCCTCGACGCCCCGGCGGCGAAAGCCGCGCAGAAGGCCACCGGCGCGGACCTGGCGCTGCTGGCGTCCGCGATGTTCTACGACGACGTCGTGGCGCAGGACCCGGCCGCCGCGCCCGGCGAGTACGCGCGGATCCCGGTGTCCGTCAAGGAAACCAGCACGATCGCGTGGCTGCGCCTCATGGGTGCTTCGGAAGCCCGCGCGGTGACCCCCGAACCGGCGCCCGACTTCACCGCGCTCATCGAAGCGCTGATGGACGTGCCGTGGGTGCGCAACAGCGACAGCCGGAGGCTGCTGCTGGAAATGTTCCCCCGCAGGGAAATCGCTTCGCAGGTCGCGTACCACCCGCAGGACCGGCTGCACGTGATCGCGCTGGCGAAGACGTGCCTTCGCTTCGAAGGCGGCCTCCAATGCCTGCTCGACGTGGTGCTGACGATCGACCCGCATTCTCCGGAGGTCACGCGGCTGGCCCAGCTGATCGCGCGGTGGCCGGACGACCACTGACGGGGATTCAGGCGATGCCGAGCACGGTGTGCAGCAACGTCGTCAGCTCCGCCTCGAAGTGCGGCCGCGCTGCCACTCGCCGGGTGCGGGCCAAGTCGTTAGCGATCGTCAACGCCGCGTGGACCGTGATCTTCGCTTCCCGTGGTGGCACCGACGGACGCACCGCCGACAGCAGCGTCACCCACTGGGCCACGTAGTCCCGCTGCACCCGCAGCAGGTCCGCCTTGTCGCGGTCCGGCATCGTCACGCGGTCCGCCGAGAACGACACCAGCAGCTCCGGTGTGTGCAGGATCGTGTGCACGTACGACGCCGCCAGGCGGCGCAGCGCGGACAGCTCGTCCGGGGCCTGCAGCGCCCGCTCGGCCGCCAAGGCCAGCCGGTCCGCCGCGCGGTGGCCGATCGCCACCATCAGCGCCGCCTTGCTCGGGAAGTGGCGGTACACGCTCGGGCCGGCGATGCCCGCCGCCGCTCCGATGTCCTCCATGCTCACATCGTGGAAGCCCCGCTGGGCGAACAGCGCCGTCGCCTCCGCCAGGACCTGCTCGCGGCGGGACGGCGTGCCGAGGCTCAGCACCGGCGACGGCGGCTCGGCCGACGGCTCCGGCAGTGTGGCGTTCAGCACAGCCAGCGCCAGCTCGACCAGCAGTCCGGCGAACCGGCGGCGCGCCACCGACGTGTGGTGCACGGACACGCTCCCGAACACCGACAAGGCCGCCCAGCAGAGCAGTTCGGCGTCCTCGGCCGGCAGGTCCGGGCGTCGGCTCAGCAGCGCCTTCGACCACGTCGTCAGCGCCAGCGTCGAGCGGCGGGCGATCTCGCGCTGGTCCTCCTTCGGGAGGTGACGTCCTTCCCAGCGCCACAACGCCGCGATCTCGCGCCGCTCGACCGCCTGCGTCGCGAGGCGGCCGAGGAGGGATTCGAGCTGGTCGGACGCGGGAACGGAGTCCGACAGCGCCTCCGCCGTCGCCGCCTCCAGGTCCTCGAAGCCGCTCAGGACGACGTACGCCAGGATCGCCTGCTTGTCCGCGAAGTGGCGGTAGAGCGCCGGCCCCGTGACGCCCGCCGCGTCCGCGATGTCCTTGATGCCGACCCCGGGGAAGCCGCGGGCGCGGAACAGCTCCGCCGCCACCGCGGCCAGCTGGGCCTTGCGGTCGCGGGGTCGCGCAGCGCGTACGGAGTCGGTCATCGTGAAAGAACGATAGCGGCTAACGGCACACCTGCAACCCATTGACACCATGGGGTTATCCGGAGATATGTTAATGGCCATTAGCCCTACTGGCCGGTACTATCGGCCACGGTACGAAGACGTCCCACACGCTCGCGAGGAGTTGTTCTGTGAGTAGCGAGGCCTACATCTACGAGGCGATCCGCACGCCTCGCGGCAAGAACAAGGGCGGTGCCCTGCACGGCACCAAGCCGGTCGACCTGGTGGTCGGCCTGATCGAAGAGCTCAAGGTCCGCCACCCGAACCTCGACCCGAAGGCGATCGACGACATCGTGCTCGGTGTCGTCTCGCCGGTCGGCGAGCAGGGCGCCGTGATCGCGCGCACCGCCGCGCTGAACGCGGGCCTGCCCGAGACCGTCGCGGGCGTGCAGCTCAACCGCTTCTGCGCCTCCGGCCTGGAAGCCACCAACACCGCCGCGCAGAAGGTCCGCTCCGGCTGGGACAACCTGATCATCGCCGGCGGCGTCGAGTCGATGTCGCGCGTGCCGATGGGCTCCGACGGCGGCGCGCTGTTCATGGACCCGGCCACGGCGTACGACAACTACATCGTCCCGCAGGGCACCGGCGCCGACCTGATCGCGACCATCGAGGGCTTCTCCCGCGAGGACGTCGACCGCTGGGCCGTCCGCTCGCAGGACCGCGCCGAGGCGGCCTGGTCCGGCGGTTACTTCGCCAAGTCCGTCGTCCCGGTCAAGGACATCAACGGCGTCACGGTCCTCGACCACGACGAGCACCGCCGTCCCGGCTCCACCGTCGAGGGCCTCGGCAAGCTCAAGCCCGCCTTCGCCGGCATCGGCGAGCTGGGCGGCTTCGACGCCGTCGCGCTGCAGAAGTACCACTCGGTCGAGAAGATCAACCACGTCCACACCGGCGGCAACTCCTCCGGCATCGTCGACGGCGCCGCGCTGGTGCTGGTCGGTTCCGAGCAGGTCGGCAAGACCTTCGGGCTGACCCCGCGCGCCCGGATCGTGGCGACCGCGTCGATCGGCTCCGAGCCGACGATCATGCTCACCGGTCCCACGCCGGCCACCGAGAAGGTCCTGAAGACCGCGGGCCTCAAGCCCGAGGACATCGACCTGTGGGAGCTCAACGAGGCGTTCGCCTCCGTCGTGCTCAAGTGGATCAAGGACCTGCACCTCGACGAGGAGAAGGTCAACGTCAACGGCGGCGCGATCGCCATGGGCCACCCGCTCGGCGCCACCGGCGCGATGCTGGTCGGCACCGTGGTCGACGAGCTGGAACGCCGCCAGGCGCGCCGCGCCCTGGTGACCCTGTGCATCGGCGGCGGCATGGGCGTCGCGACCATCATCGAGCGGGTGTGAGGACTCCAATGCCTGAAAGCAAGACCATCCGCTGGGAACAGGACGAAGACGGCATCGTCACCCTGACCCTGGACGACCCGAACCAGTCGGCGAACACGATGAACGCCGACTTCCGCGAGTCGCTCGGCGTCACCGTCGACCGCCTCGAAGCGGAGAAGGACAACATCACCGGCGTGGTGATCACGTCCGCGAAGAAGACGTTCTTCGCCGGCGGCGACCTGAACGACCTCATCCAGGCCAAGCCGGAGAACGCGGTCGAGCTGACCGAGGGCAGCACCCTGATGAAGGGGCAGATGCGCCGCATCGAGCAGCTCGGCAAGCCGGTCGTCGCGGCGATCAACGGCGCCGCGCTCGGCGGCGGCCTCGAGATCGCGCTGGCGACGCACCACCGCATCGCCGCCGACGTCAAGGGCAGCCAGATCGGCCTGCCCGAGGTGACGCTGGGCCTGCTGCCCGGCGGCGGTGGCGTCGTGCGCACCGTGCGGCTGCTCGGCATCCAGAGCGCGCTGCTGAACGTCCTGCTGCAGGGCCAGCGGCACCGCCCCGCCAAGGCGCTGGAGCTCGGTCTCGTGCACGAGCTCGTCGGCACGGTCGAGGAGCTCGTCCCCGCCGCGAAGGCGTGGATCAAGGCGAACCCCGAGGGCGGCGTGCAGCCGTGGGACGTCAAGGGCTACAAGATCCCGGGCGGCACCCCGTCGAACCCGAGCTTCGCGGCCAACCTGCCGGCGTTCCCGGCGAACCTGCGCAAGCAGATCAAGGGCGCGAACATGCCGGCGCCGCGGGCGATCCTGGCCGCCGCGATCGAGGGCGCGCAGGTCGACTTCGACACCGCGCAGCTGATCGAGACGCGCTACTTCATCCACCTCGCCACCGGCCAGGTCTCGAAGAACATGACGAAGGCGTTCTTCTTCGACCTGCAGACCATCAACTCGGGTGGCTCGCGGCCGGACGGCTTCGAGAAGTACACCGCCAAGAAGGTCGGCGTCATCGGCGCGGGCATGATGGGCGCCGCGATCGCGTACGTGTCGGCGAAGGCCGGCATCGACGTCGTCCTCAAGGACGTCTCGCAGGAGGCGGCCGAGAAGGGCAAGGGCTACGCGGTCAAGCTGGAGCAGAAGGCCCTCTCGCGCGGCAAGACCACGCAGGAGAAGTCGGACGCGCTGCTGGCGAAGATCAAGCCGACCGCCGACCCGGCCGACTTCGCGGGCGTCGACTTCGTCATCGAGGCCGTCTTCGAAAGCGTCGAGCTGAAGCACAAGGTGTTCGGCGAGATCGAGAGCATCGTCAACGCCGACGCGGTCCTGGGCTCCAACACCTCGACGCTGCCGATCACCACCCTCGCCGAGGGCGTGCAGCGCACCGAGGACTTCATCGGGATCCACTTCTTCTCGCCGGTCGACAAGATGCCGCTGGTCGAGATCATCTGCGGCGAGAAGACGTCGCCGGCGACGCTGGCCAAGGTCTTCGACTACACGCTGCAGATCAAGAAGACCCCGATCGTCGTCAACGACAGCCGCGGCTTCTTCACTTCGCGCGTGATCGGCACGTTCATCAACGAGGCCGTCGCCGCGCTGGGCGAGGGCGTCGAGCCGGCGTCGATCGAGCAGGCGGGTTCGCAGGCCGGCTACCCGGCGCCGCCGCTGCAGCTGATGGACGAGCTGACCCTGACGCTGCCGCGCAAGATCCGCCAGGAATCCCGCGAGGCGATCGAAGCCGCGGGCGGCACGTGGAAGGCGCACGCGTCGGAGGCCGTGATCGACCGGATGGTCGAGGAGTTCGACCGCAAGGGCCGCTCGACGGGCGCGGGCTTCTACGAGTACGACGCCGAGGGCAAGCGGGTCGGGCTGTGGCCGGGCCTGCGCGACGCGTTCAAGTCCGGCACGGCGCAGGTGCCGTTCGAGGACCTCAAGGAGCGGATGCTCTTCGCCGAGGCCCTCGAGACGGTGAAGTGCTTCGACGAAGGCGTGCTGACGTCGGTCGCGGACGCCAACATCGGCTCGATCTTCGGCATCGGCTTCCCGGCGTGGACCGGCGGTGTCATCCAGTACATCAACCAGTACGAGGGTGGCCTGCAGGGCTTCGTCGACCGGGCGCGTGAGCTCGCGGCCCGGTACGGCGACCACTTCGAGCCGCCTGCTTCGCTCGTGGAGAAGGCCGCCAAGGGCGAGATCTACGAATAGGCAGTAGCTCCGTGAAGGCCACCTCGAGTTCTTCGAGGTGGCCTTCACGGCTTTCAGAGCGTGACCGCCACCTCGGCGTGGCTGACGTGCTCGTCCCAGCGGCTCAACGCCCGCCGCGCGTCCTCCTCGAGGACGGCGTCTTCGTAGCTGTCGCCCGCGAAGCCGCGTACGGCGTCGAGGTCGCTGAAGAACGTGATCGAGGTGAACTCGACTTCGTCGCGCTCCGGGCGGCGCAGCAACCGGGCGCCGTGGAAGCCGGGCACGTGACGCAGGTGTTCCGCGACTTCGGTTTCGTAGTGCCGCTGGTAGTCGTCGGCCGTCGCGGCGGGCGCCCAGCCCCGCCAGGTACGCGCGATCATCCTCGGTTCCCCAATCCGTCGAGGGCCTCGACGGTACCCGCGGTCTCCGAGCGGAAGCTGTGCCCGAGCTCCGGGCCCAGGCCGAAGTAGTGGCGGAAGTTGTAGATCAGCGGGCTCCACGCCGCCGGGTCGACGTGCTCGGTGTCCGGGACCACCAGCTCCGGAGCCGCGTGCACGGTCAGGACCCGCGCCTCGACGATGTGAAACTCTCCGGCGGTGTCCGATTGCACCGCCGCCGCCCGCGCCTCCAGCTGCAGCGGGCATTCCGCGACGCGCGGCGGGCGCACGAGCCGCGACGGTTCCGGCGTCAGTCCCGCCGCCTCGAACTTCGCCTGCTCGTAGCGGAACCTCGGCTTGTTCGCCGGGACCGGCGTGCGGCCGGTCAGCGGGGCCAGGCGCTCCACCGCTTTCCACTGGCCAGGTCCGGGCAGGTTGATCACGACGTCCGGGCGGACGCGGAGGTTGTACGCGGTCTGGCCGTCGGCGGCGATGCCGAGCACGACCGTCCACCCGAGCGCCCACGCCGAGGACATCGGGGCCAGGTTCGGGCTGCCGTCGTCGTTCTCGGTGCTGAGCAGGACTACCGGCGTGCCGAAGTACAGGATGCGGGGCTTGATCTCCATGTCCCGAAACGTAGGTTCCGGAGCGTTCGCCGCGAGCCGAAGTGTCCGGCAGGTTGTCCGCTCGCGTTCGCCCAAAAGCCACCGACCGCGGGTTAATCTCCGCCCATGCGCCGTTCCCTCACGGTGGCGCTCGCCGCCGCCCTGGTCGCCTCGACGTTGACAACGATGTCAGCCGCTGCCGGCCTGAGTCCTGCCGACTTCGTCGATCCCCTTATCGGCTCCGCGGGGGACGGCAACACCTACCCCGGCGCCACCGCGCCCTTCGGCATGCTCGCCTGGAGCCCGACCAGCACCCACGGCGACCAGACGTCCACCGGCGCCGCCAACGGCTACCAGTACGACACCACCCGCGTCCGCGGCTTCGCGTTAACGCACGTTAACGGCGCCGGCTGCAACCCCGGCGCCGCCGGCGACGTGCCGATCCTGCCCTTCGCCGGCGACGTGACCTCGTCGCCGACCGCCGACACCACCGACGCCGTCTACGCGAGCAACTTCAGCCACGCCGACGAAGCCGCGACGCCCGGCCGCTACCGGCTCGGCCTGCAGAACGGCGTCACGACAGACGTCGCCGCCACCGAACGGACCGCGATCGGCACGCTGTCGTACCCGCAGGACAAGCCGGCCAGCCTGCTCTTCCGGACGTCGAACTCCCTCAACGGCAGCGAAGACGCCGAGACGCACATCGACGCGGCGAACCGGCGCGTGACCGGGTCCGTGCTCACCGGCGCCTTCTGCGGCCGCCGCGCGAACGGCGGCGTCAACAACCGAAAGTCCTACTACCGCCTGTACTTCACCGCGCGGTTCGACCAGCCCGTCACCGGCACCGGGACGTGGAAGGACGCGACGCTCCAGCCCGGCGGCACCGACCAGACCGGCGGCGAGGGCTACGCGACCGGCAAGGACCGGGCCGGACGCGGTTCCGGCGGTTACGTCACCTTCGCGCCCGGCAGCAAGGTGACCATGCGGATCGCCATTTCCTACGTCTCGCTCGAAGGCGCGGAACGCAACCTCCAGGCCGAGCAGCCGAAGAAGTCCACTGTGGACAGCGTGGCCGCCAGGACGAAGCAGGCCTGGAACACCGAACTCGACCGGGTGAACGTCAGCGGCGGCACCGCCACCCAGCGGATCACCTTCACGACCGCGCTCTACCACAGCCTGCAGCAGCCCAACCTCGTCAGCGACGTCGACGGCCAGTACCTCGGTATGGACCGGCAGCCGCACCGCGTCGAACGCGGGCAGGACGCGCAGTACTCCAACTTCTCCGGCTGGGACCAGTACCGCGCGCAGGTGCAGCTGCTGGCACTGGTCGAGCCGCGCGTCGCGGGGAACTTCGCGCAATCGCTGTACAACTACGCGAAGCAGAACGACGGGGTCTGGGACCGCTGGGTGCACGTCAACGGCGCGACGCACGTGATGACCGGCGACCCGTCGGCGGCGACGATCGCGACGTTCTACGCGATGGGCGTGCGCAACTTCGACTACAGCGGCGCGTTCGATTCACTGTATCGGCAGGCTACGGTGTCTCGGCCCGAAGGCCTGCAGGACGGCGGCTGTCCCGGACAGTGCGTCGGCCAGCGGCCCAACCTCGCGCAGTACCTGACGTCGCACTACGCGCCGAACGACGTCTGCCACTGCTGGGGTGGCGCCGCGGAGACGCTGGAAGACGCCGTCGCCGACTCCGCAATCGGACATTTCGCAGAGCTGCTGGGCCGCACGCGCGAAGCTGCGGAGCTGCGCGCACGCGGCGCGTACTGGCGGAATGTCTTCAACCCGGATACCGGCTACGCGCAGGCCCGCAATGTCGACGGCAGCTGGGTGACGCCGTTCGACCCGGCGAGCGACCGCGGCTTCGCGCAGGGCAGCGCGGCGGCCTACACCTGGATGGTCCCGCAGGATGTCTCCGGGCTCGCCGACGCGATGGGCGGCAAGGCCACCGCGGTCAGCCGGCTCGACGGCTTCTTCCACGACGCGAGCGGCAACTGGCAGCTGAAGGGCGGCGGCCCGCTCAAGTACGACCCGACGAACGAACCCGACATCCACGCCCCCTGGCTGTACGACGAGCTCGGGCAGCCGTGGAAGACGCAGGAGACCGTCCGGCAGCTGGTGTCGTCGGTGTACGGCACCGGCCCGTCCGGGCTGCCCGGCAACGACGACCTCGGCACGATGTCCGCCTGGTACGTCTTCGCCGCGCTCGGCATCTACCCGCGCACGCCGGGCTCGGGCGAGCTGCTGCTGTCGAGCCCGCTGTTCCCGGGCGCCGTGATCCGGCCGGCGGCGGGCGCGCCGATCCGGATCACGGCGTCGGGCAGCGGGAAGTACGTCCAGGACGTCCGCCGGGACGGCAGGCCGCAGCGCGACTGGAAGGTCGACGCGTCCTTCCTGCGCGGCGGGAGCCTGGACTTCCGCCTGTCCGAGACGCCGACGACCTGGGGGAGTTAGGGCTCCAGCGCGAGGTGCGGCAGGCGGCGGTCCAGCCACCGGGGCAGCCACCACGCCCGCGCGCCGAGCAGGCGCATGATCGCCGGCACGACCAGGCAGCGGATCACCAGCGCGTCCAACAGGACCGCGGTCGCCAGGCCGAGCCCGAACTGCGCCAGCATCCGTGACGGGTCGAGCAGGAACGCGCCGAACACCAGCACCATGATCGCGCCCGCCGCGGTGATCACCGCGCCGGTCGACGCGAGGCCTTCGCGCACCGCGAGGCGCGCGTCGCCGGTGCGGCGCCACTCCTCGTGCATGCGCGACACGAGGAACACCTCGTAGTCCATCGACAGCCCGAACACGATCGCGAAGATCATCACCGGCACGAACGCCTCGATCGGGCCGGGCTGCGCGCCGAACCAGCCGTCGCCGAACACGAGCGTCATGACGCCGAGCGAGGCGCCGATGCTCAGCAGGTTCAGCAACGCGGCCTTGAGCGGGATGAGGATCGACCGGAACACGACCATCAGCAGCAGCGCCGAAAGCCCGACGACGACCAGCACGAACAACGGCAGCCGGTCGGCGACGGCGTCGGCGAAGTCCGTCGCGGCCGCCACCGAGCCGCCGACCAGGTAGTGGCCGGGCAACGTCGGAAGGACGTCGGTCCGCAGGCGCGTCACCAGTTCCGCGGTCGCCGCGTCCTGCGGTGACGTCGTGGGGAATACGAGGACAGTCTGGTTAACTGGCGTTAACACGCGGGCGATCCCGGGCGTCGAAGCCAGTTTCTGCTGCAGCGCGCCGGTGTCGCCATCCTGGCTGACGATCGCGAGCGGACCGCTGAAGCCCGGTCCGAAGCCCTCGGCCAGCAGGTCGTACGCCCGCCGCGTCGTCGAACCGGCGGGGTCGGTGCCGGCGTCGGCGAACCCGAGCCGCATGCCCGCGGCCGGGATCGACAGCCCGACGAGGACGATCAGGCCGATCGCGAGCGGGGCCACCGGGCGCTTCTGGACGCCGTCGGCGAGCCGCCGCCACGTCCTGCCGTGCTCTCGCCGGGCGGCGTGCTTGCGGATGCCGCGTTCGAGCCGCTTGCCGAACAGCGACAGCAGCGCGGGCAGCAGCGTCACCGACGCGAGCATGGTCATCAGGACGGTGAGCGCGACGGCCAGCGCTACCCCGCGCAGCCCGCCGAGCCCGAGCGCGAGCAGGCCGAGCAGCGCGATGATCACCGTCGTCCCGGCGAAGAGCACCGAGCGCCCGGCGGTGTCGAGCGCACGCCGCGCGGCGGTGTCCCGGTCGTGGCCGGCGAGGAGCTCACCGCGGTAGCGGGAAAAGATGAGCAGCGCGTAGTCGACGCCGACGCCGAACCCGACCAGCATCATCAACGGCGAGGTGTAGCTCGCGATGTCGACGAAGTGCGAGACGACCGTGATCACACCGAGCGTGCTGCCGACGGCGAACACCGCGGTGAGCACCGGCAGCCCGGCGGCGAGCAGTGAGCGGAACAGGAACACGAGGATGACCAGCGCGGCCAGCAGCCCGACGCCTTCCGCGGGTCCGCCGCCGCCCGAGATCCGCTCGATCGGGTCGCCGGCCAGGGCTACTTCGAGCGGTCCGGACTGCTTCGCGACGTCGGCGAACTTCACGATGTCGTCGTACGGGAGGTCGGTCGAAGCCGCGTCGAAGGTGACGGTGGCGTAGCCGATCCGCCCGTCCGGCGAGAGCGTGTCGAACGGCCCGGTCACCGCGCGCACGTGCGGCTGCAATCGGACATTTCCCAGAGTGTTTTCGATCGCGGCGCGCTGCGCGGCGAGCCCGTCGTCCGCCTTGAACACGATCTGCGCGGACGCGCCGGACTGCGCGCTGCCCTTCAGCATGTCGACGACCTGCTGCGATTCGGTGCCGGGCAGCGAGTTGTCGTCGTGGAACGCGCTGCCGGTGAGGCGGGAGGTGAACGTGACGCCGATGAGGACCAGCGCCCAGAGTGCGACGGCGAGCCACCGGTGGCGCTGCGCCCAGCCGGCCAGTTTCGCCAGGGTTCCCCCGCCTGCGCGAGTGATGGTGTCCATGGTGGACAAGGATTCGCCGCGAAGGCACTACTCCGCGTCGCGCAGCGGAAGACACTTGCTGTGCTCCCGGCGGTGTCCCTTAAGGCGTTTCCCGTACCCCCGCGGGAGTACGGCTAGGGGGTGAGCCACCTCGGCGTCACCGCGCCGGACTCGTAGGCGAGGACGACGAGCTGCGCGCGGTCGCGCATGCCGGTCTTCGTCATGATGCGGCTGACGTGCGTCTTCGCCGTCGCGGGGCTGAGAGTCAGTTCGCGCGCGATCTCGTCGTTCGACAGTCCGGCCGCGACGAGGGAAAGCACTTCGCGTTCGCGGTCGGTGAGCCGGTCGAGCGCGGGGGCCGGCGCCGGCCGCGTGACGCGCGCGGCGAACTCCGAGATCAGCCGCCGGGTGATCGACGGCGCCAGCAGCGCGTCGCCGCGCGCGACCACGCGCACGGCGTGGATCAGCTCTTCGGGTTCGGTGTCCTTGACCAGGAACCCGCTCGCGCCCGCGCGCAGGGCGCCGTAGACGTCCTCGTCCAGGTCGAACGTGGTGAGGATGACGACCTTGGCGGTCACTTTCGGGTCTTCGAGGAGGTGCCTGGTCGCGGCCAGGCCGTCGAGCACCGGCATCCGGATGTCCATCAGCACGACGTCCGGGCGGTGGTCGTGCGCGGCCTGCAGGGCTTCGCGGCCGTCCGCGGCCTCGGCGACGACCTCGATGTCGTCCTCACCGTCCAAAATGGACCGGAAGCCGGCGCGGACCAGCCGCTGGTCGTCGACGAGCAGGACCCGGATCATCGGCCCATCATCGCACCGGCAACCGGGCGCGCACCCGGTAACCGCCGCCTTCGCGCGGCGCCGCGGTCAGCTCCCCGCCGAGCGCCCGCGCGCGTTCGGCCATGCCGCGGATCCCGGTGCCGGGCGGGGCGTCGCCGCCGCGGCCGTCGTCGTCGACCTGCACGGACAGCGCGTCGGCGCCGTACCCGAGCCGGACGACGACGGTCTTCGCGCCGGCGTGCTTCGCGACGTTCGTCAGCGCTTCCTGCACCACGCGGAACGCGGCGTGCTCGACGTCCGGCGGCAGGTCGCGGGCGACGCCGTCGATCTCGGTGCGCACGGTCAGCCCGGACGCGCCGACCGACTCGGCCAGTTCCGCCACCCGCGACAGGCTCGGCTCGGCCTGGCGGAGCATGCCGAGCGTCGCGCGCAACTCCTGAAGTGCGGTCTTGCTGGCGTCCTTGATGGTGCCGAGGGCCGCTTCGGCCTGCGCGGGATCACGCCGGTGCAGCGCGGCGCCGGCCTGGACGTTGATCAGGGACAGGTGGTGGCCGAGGATGTCGTGCACTTCGCGGGCGATGCGCAGGCGCTCGTCCGTGGCGCGGGCCCGGGCTTCGGCCTCCTTGGTGCGCTCGGCCTCGGCGCGGTAGTGCGCGACGGCACCACCGGCGACGAGCGCGACGAACCAGCCGGTCATCAGGAAGAACGCGAAGTTGTCGACGTGCCGGCCCGTCCGCGAACTGACCTCGCCGACGGCGACGCCGGCCATCGCGGCGACGACGAGCAGCGCGGCCCCGCGGATCCGCCCCGCGGCGGCGGCGTTGTAGAGCGCGTAGGCGAAGGCAAGCAGGACGAGACCGTCCGGATCGGTGAGCGGGTAGTAGAGGGCGCAGCAAACGAGCGTTAACCCGGCGACACTCAGCGGGAACTTGCGCCGTGCGAAGACGGCGGCGCAGCCGAGGACGGTGAGGACCCAGCCGATGACGGCGTGGTGCGCGGGTTTGGCGCCGTCGTTCAGGACGGCGAACAGCGAGCCGACGAGCACCGC
This sequence comes from Amycolatopsis sp. NPDC049691, assembly GCF_040675005.1. Classification (NCBI taxonomy): domain Bacteria; kingdom Bacillati; phylum Actinomycetota; class Actinomycetes; order Pseudonocardiales; family Pseudonocardiaceae; genus Amycolatopsis; species Amycolatopsis sp. NPDC049691. The sequence continues at coordinate 183,988 of NZ_JBFANX010000006.1, read as the reverse complement.
GACGGTGACCGCGAGTTCGGGAGCCCAACGCCGCAACCAGGCCATGCGGCGAGTCTAGGCGCCGTAACAAACGCTTCCGGACGAGCGACTACGGCGGCATTGGTTCGGGTAGCTAAGGAGTCTCCGTGGGAAAGAAACTGGGGTGGATCCTGGCCGCAGGCCTGCTGGTCGCGGGCTGCGGCGTCGGTTCGGTGCCGGCGAAGGATCCGGGTGGCGTCGGCGTTCTGGAAGCACCGGCGACTTCGTACACAGCGCCGACGTACTCCGTGCCGAGTACGACCGCCACCTCCGAGGCGCCGGCACCCACGAGCGTGCCGGCGGCCACGACCGCGCCGACGCAGGCGCAGGCCGTCGTGCCGAAGGCGACCGCGGCCAAGCCCAAGACGGCGCCGAAGACCACCGCGCAGGCCGCGCCGAAGCCGGCCGAGTGCGGCGCCGACTACTACCGGAACTCGGACGGCAACTGCGTCCACCGGCCCAGCGACAACCCGTCCGGTGCCACGGCCCTCTGCAAGGACGGCACCTACAGCTACAGCCAGCACCGCTCCGGCACCTGCTCCGGCCACGGAGGTGTCCGCACCTGGCTGTGACGAGAGCACCAATCGAGCGGTAAACGCCCGGAGCGTAGGTACAGTGCATGAAGTTGCATGATGCGTACTAACTACACACCGGGGGTGTGCTGGTGTCCCGTCCCGGACGGTCCGGCCGCGCGATCGTCGTGGTGCTCGCCTCGTGCGGGCTGGTCGCGTCGTTCATGCAGACGCTGGTCGTGCCGCTCATCCCGGTGTTCCCGCGGCTGCTGAACGCCTCGGCGGCCGACGCGTCGTGGGTCGTCACCGTGACGCTGCTGGCCGCGTCCGTCAGCACACCGGTCAGCGGACGGCTCGGCGACCTCTACGGCAAGCGCCGGATGATCCTCGTCAGCCTCGGGCTGCTCATCGCCGGCTCGGTGGTGTCCGCGACGACGAGCGCGCTCGCGCTCCACATCCTCGGGCGCGGGCTGCAGGGCTGCGCGATGGGCGTAATCCCGCTCGGCATCAGCATCATGCGCGACGAGCTCCCGGCCGAACGTGTCGGCGGCGCGATCTCGCTGATGAGCGCCACGCTCGGCGTGGGCGGCGCGATCGGGCTGCCGGTCGCGGCGGTCGTCGCCGAGAACGCCGACTGGCACGTGCTGTTCTGGATGGCCGCCGGGCTCGGGCTCTTCTTCGCGCTGCTGATCGTCAAGTTCGTGCCGGAGTCGCCGCTGCGGACGCCCGCGCCGTTCGACTACTTCGGCGCGTTCGGGCTCGCCGCCGGCCTGGTCTGCCTGCTGCTGCCGGTGGTCAAGGGAGCCACGTGGGGCTGGACCAGCACGCCGACGCTGGGGTTCGCCGCGGCGGCCCTCGTCATCCTGCTCGCCTGGGGCGCCTACCAGCTGCGCCGGCGCGACCCGCTCGTCGACCTGCGCGTGTCCGCGCGCCGGCCGGTGCTGTTCACGAACCTGGCGTCGATCATGGTCGGGTTCTCGATGTACGCCATGGCGCTGTCCTTCCCGCAGCTGCTGCAGGCGCCCGCGTCGACCGGCTACGGCCTGGGCCAGACGATGGTCGAGTCGGGCCTCATCCTCGCCCCGAACGGCTTGGTGATGATGCTGCTTTCACCGGTGTCGGCTCGGCTCATCACGCGCTTCGGTCCGCGTCCGACGCTGATGAGCGGCGCGCTGGTGATCGCCGCCGGGTACGTGTTCGCGATCGTGCTGATGGACAACGCGGCCGAGCTGATCACGGCGTCGGTGATCATCGGCGCCGGCGTCGGGATCGCCTACGCGGCGATGCCGGCGCTGATCATGGGCTCGGTGCCGGTCACCGAAACGGCGTCCGCGAACGGCCTGAACTCCCTGATGCGCTCGGTCGGCACGGCCGTGTCGAGCGCGGTGATGGCGGCCATGCTGGCCCAGCTGACGATCACCGTCGGCGGGCTGACGGTGCCGTCGCTGCTCGGCTTCCGGGCGACGTTCGCCGTGGCGGCGTGCGCCGCGTTGGCCGGCGTGCTGCTGGCGGGTCTGGTGCCGAAGAAGCGGGTGGCGCCCGAACTCGTCGGTGTCTAGTTCTTGCGCGCCACCAGCGCGAGCCCGCCGCACTCGGCCGGGTTCTCCGGCACGTCCGCGGGGTCGTCCGGCCGCCACTGCGGGATGAAGACGACGCCCGGGTCGAGGATCTCGAAGCCGTCCACGAGCGCGCGCAGCTCGTCGGCCGTGCGCGGCGTCACCGGGTTGGCGCTCTTCTGGTACATCGCGACCGCGCGGGCGGTGCCGTCGCTCTGCTGCTCGGGAGTGGCCGACGAGATGGCCAGGTAGCTGCCGGGCGCGAGCGCGTCGCGGTAGGCGGCGATCAGCCGGCCCGGGTCGCGCTCGTCCGGGATGAAGTGCACGAACAGCGCCATCACGACCATCACCGGCTGGTCCAGGTCCAGCATCATCTCGGTGGTCTCGTGCTCGAGGACGTCGTCCGGGAACTCGGCGTCGGCGTGCACCATGGCCGCGTTCTCGTTGCCCTCCAGCACGATCTCGCTGTGCGCGACGGCGACCGGCTCGTTGTCGACGTAGACCACTCGCGCGGTCGGGTCGACCGCGTGGGCGATCTCGTGGACGTGCCCGACGGTCGGCATGCCGGAGCCGATGTCGAGGAACTGCCGGATCCCGTTGTCGAGCCCGAACCGGATGGCCCGGCGCAGCCACTGCCGGTTCAGCCGGGCGCGCTCCCGCGCGTTCGGCTGCGCGGCGAGCACCTGGTCGGCGAACATCCGGTCGACGGCGTAGTTGAGCTGACCGCCGAGGATGTAGTCGTACACGCGTGCGGGGTTCGGCTTGTCGAGGTCGATGCCACGCCGTGCGTACTCGTCTTCACTCATTCGCCGCTCCACGGTCCGGTGTGACGGCGAGGATAGCCGACGTGAGGAGTTCTCAGTTCTTGCGCGCCACCAGGGCGAGCTGGCTCGCCCGCTCCGGGTGCTCGCCGACCTCCGCGGGATCGTCCGGGCGCCACTCCGGCGTGAACACGATCCCCGGCGGCACCAGTTCGAACCCGTCCAGCAGGGCCCGCAGCTCCGCGCGCGAGCGCGCGACGACGTCGGTGCCGCTCTTCCGGTACAGCTCCGCCGCGCGGCGGACCTCCTCGCCCTGCCCCTCGAACGTGCCCGACGACAGCGCCAAGTAGCTGCCGGGCGCGAGCGCGTCCCGGTAGGTCGCGATCAGCCCGGCCGGGTCGCGCGAGTCCGGGATGAAGTGCACGAACGCGGCCATGATCAGCATGACCGGCTCGTCGAAGTCCAGCAGCCGCTCGGTCGTGGGGTGTTCGAGGACGTCCGCCGGGTACTCGGCGTCGGCCTGGACCATCGCCGCGTTGTCGTTGTTCTTCAGCACGATCTCGCTGTGCGCGACGGCGACCGGTTCGTTGTCGACGTAGACCACCCGCGCGGCCGGGTCGATCGCCTGGACGACCTCGTGCACGTGCCCGACGGTCGGCATGCCCGAGCCGATGTCCAGGAACTGGCGGATGCCCTGCTCGGCGCCGAACCGCACCGCCCGGCGCAGCCAGCGCCGGTTCAGCAGGGCCAGCTCCCTCGCCTCCGGGCGCACCTCGAGGATCTGCTCGGCGAACACCCGGTCGATGGCGTAGTTGAGCTTGCCGCCGATGAGGTAGTCGTACACGCGCGCCGCGTTCGGCTTGTCGAAGTCGATCCCGCGCTTCGCGTGGTCGTCGGTCATCGCCGTCCCCTCCGTCGGTGCGACAGAGAGGATAGCGCCGGCTACTCCTTGCGAGCGACCAGCGCCAGCCCGCCCGACTGCTCCGGCGGGTCTTCGAGCGGCCCGTCCGGGCGCCACTCCGGCGTGAACACGATCCCCGGCGGCAGGATCTCGAAGCCCTTCACCAGTGCGCGCAGCTCGTCGGGCGACCGCAGCGTCAGCGGCGTGCCGCTCTTCTCGTACAGCGCCACCGAACGCTGGGCCGCGATCAGCCCCGCCGGGTCCCGGGAGTCCGGGATGAAGTGCACGAACGCCGCCATGATCACCATCACCGGCTCGCTGAAGTCCAGCAGCGCCTCGGTGGTCGGGTGCTCCAGCACCTCGTCCGGGTACTCGGCGTCGGCTTGGACCATCGCCGCGTTGTCGTTGCCCTCCAGCACGATCTCGCTGTGCGCGACCGCGATCGGCTCGTTGTCGACGTAGACCACCCGCGACGCCGGGTCGATCGCCTGGACGACCTCGTGCACGTGCCCGACCGTCGGCATCCCCGAGCCGATGTCCAGGAACTGCCGGACCCCCTGCTCCGCCGCGAACCGCGCCGCGCGGCGCAGCCACGCCCGGTTGGTCAGCGCCATGTGCCGCGCGTTCGGCAGCACCTGCTGGATCTGCTCGGCGAACATCCGGTCGACGGCGTAGTTCAGCCGGCCGCCGATCATGTAGTCGTACACGCGCGCCGCGTTCGGCCGTTCGAGGTCGATGCCGCGCTTCGCGTGTTCGTCTTCGCTCATCCGCCGCTCCCGGGCTCGAGGTGTGCCCGGGAGAATAGTCCGGTTCAGAGCAGGGGCGGCACCGCGGCGTCGATGAGGTGCGGACCGGGTTCGGCGAAGGCCCGCTGCAGCTGCTCGGCCAGTTCTTCGGCCGTGGTCGCCCGCGTCGCCGGGACGCCCATACCCTCCGCGATCTTGACGAAGTCCATGTCCGGCCGCGAGAGGTCGAGCAGGTCGTTCGCCTTCGGGCCGCCCGACGCCGCGCCGACGCGCTGCAGCTCCATCCGCAGGATCGCGTACGCGCGGTTGTTGAGCAGCACCGTCGTGACGTTCAGGTTCTCCCGCGCCTGCGTCCACAGCGCCGAGATCGTGTACAGCGCGCTGCCGTCGGACTGCAGGTTCAGCACCGGCCGGTCCGGCGCGGCGACGGCCGCCCCGGTCGCCACCGGCATGCCGTAGCCGATCGCGCCGCCGGTCAGCGTGAGGACGTCGTGGCGCGGGGCGCCGGCCGTCGCGGCCGGCAGCAGCAGACCTGACGTGTTGGCCTCGTCGGCGATGATCGCGTTCTCCGGCAGCAGCGCGCCGATGACGTCGACCCAGTTCTGCGGGGTCAGCGGGCCACTCGGCAGCGCGGGCCGGGACGCCGGCGACAGCACCGGTTCGGTGTCCGCGGCGACGAGGTCGGCGACCTCGTTCAGCGCGCGCGTGACGTCCTGTCCGACGGACGCAAGCGTGTGCACCTGTGCGCCTTCGGGCACCAGGTCGCTGGGCTTGCCCGGGTAGGCGAAGAACGACACCGGCGCCTTCGTGCCCGCGACGACGACGTGCTTGATGCCGTCGAGCTGGTAGGTGACCTGTTCGGCGAGGTAGCCGAGCCGCTCGATCGCCGGCAGGCCCGCGCCGCGTTCCAGCCGGGCGGGGAACGTCTCGACGAACACCTTCGCACCGGTAGCGGTGGCGATCCGGCTGGCCGCGCGCAGCCCTTCCTCGCGGCACGCACCGCCGCCGATGAGCAGCGCCACCGGCTCGCCGGCGCCGAACACCGCGGCGACGTCCTTGACGGTGGTGGCGTCGATGGCCTGCGGCACGCGCGGCGGGACGGGCGCGCACGTCTCGCCGCCGTCGCCCCACGAAGCGTCCGCGGGCAGGATCAGCGTGGCGACGCGGCCGGGCGCGTCCTGCGACGCGGCGACCGCGGCGGCGGCGTCCGCACCGACGTCCTTCGTGTGCTCGGAGCGGCGCACCCAGCCTTCCAGCGAGCCCGCGACTGCCTCGATGTCCGACTCCAGCGGCGCGTCGTACTGCTTGTGGTAGGTCGCGTGGTCGCCGATGACGTTGACGATCGGCGTGTGCGCGCGGCGCGCGTTGTGCAGGTTCGCCAGGCCGTTGCCCAGGCCGGGGCCGAGGTGCAGCAGTGTCGCGGCGGGCTTGTCCGCGATGCGCGCGTACCCGTCGGCGGCACCGGTGACGACACCTTCGAACAGCGCGAGCACGCCCCGCATCTCCGGGACGGTGTCGAGCGCGGCGACGAAGTGCATCTCCGACGTGCCGGGGTTCGCGAAGCACACTTCGACGCCGGCGTCGACCAGCGTGCGGATCAGGGACTGGGCGCCGTTCATCTCGCTCATGCGCACGCCTCGCTGACGCTCGGCGCGGCCTGAGCGGCAAGCGCTGTGTTGAATGATTCGTTCGCAAGCTCACTCATGCGTTTCCTTCGGGGAAGAGAACGCCGGGGTTGAGGATCCCGGCGGGGTCGAAGCTCTGCTTGATCCGGCGCATCAGCTCGATCTTCGCCGGGTCTTCGAGTTCCTGGTGGTACTTCGCCTTGCTGCGGCCGAGGCCGTGCTCACCGGAGATCGCGCCGCCGAGTTCCATGGCGAACGCGAAGATGTCGGTTAACAGTCGTTCACGCCTGTCCGCGTCCTTGCAGAAGATCGCGAGGTGGACGTTGCCGTCGCCGGCGTGGCCGCAGCCGAGCGCGCCGCCGCCCGCGGCCATCGCGAGCTCCCGCGCCTTCGAGATGAACTGCGGCATGGCGGTCCGCGGCACGACGACGTCGATCACGTCGTCGGCGCCGGCCGCCTTCGCGGTCCAGAAGGCCTTCTCGCGGGCTTCGATCAGTTTGCGCGCCGCGCCGCCTTCGAGGACGTAGACGTCGGTCGCGCCGAGTTCGCCGAGCAGTTCGCCGACCGTCTCGATGTCTTCCTGCAGCCGTCCGCTCTCGCGGTTTTCCAGCGCGACGACCAGGTAGGCCTCGCTGGTCTCGCGGATCTTGTCCGGGACGCCGAGCTCGAGCTTCTCGTTGTAGACGATGGCCGCCATCGTCATGTTGTCGACGTACTCGAGGATGTGCGGCCGGAGCCCGCTGGAGACGATCGCCGGCACCGCCGCCATCACCTGGCCGAAGTCGCCGAACGGCGCGAGCACGGTGGCGCCGTGGGCGAGCCGCGGGTGCAGCTTGACGGTGATCTCGGTGGCCAGCGCGAGCGTGCCTTCGGAGCCGATGATCAGCTGCGTGAGGTCGTAGCCGGTGGAGATCTTCGACGTCTTGCCGCCGGTGCGGAGGATCTCGCCGGTCGGCAGCACGGCCTGCAGGCCGAGCACGTTGTTGCGGGTGACGCCGTACTTGACCGCGCGCATGCCGCCGGCGTTGGTGCCGACGTTCCCGCCGACGCTCGCGCTCAGCTCGCCGGGGTAGACGGTGTAGCTCAGCCCGGCTTCGGCGGTCTTGGCGTCGAGTTCGGCGAGTGTGACGCCGGGCTGCACGACGGCGACGTGGTTCCCGGTGTCGACTTCGAGGACGGCGTTCATCCGCTCGAAGGAGATGAGCAGCCCGTCTTCACGCGGTCGGGCGGCGCCGGACAGGCCGCTGCCGGAGCCTCGCGCGGTGACAGGCACGTTGTGTTCCGAAGCGGCCCTAAGCAGCTCCGCGACTTCTTCCGCGGTTGCCGGCTTCGCGACGTACGCCGGCTTCTGCGGCTCCGCGTTCAACGCTTCGTCGTGCGCGTAGTCCTCGGAGATCGCCTCGCCGGTCAGCAGGTTCTTGTCCCCGACGATCTCGGCCAGCCGTGCCGCCACGTCGCCCATCGACAGACTCTCCTCCGCGCCGTTGCTGTGGTTACCGCAGCGTAGTACGTACCGCCGGTACGCCGCCATGAAGGTTTTTCACATTCGGCTCAGACGGTCTCGAAGTTGGCCATCATGCCCATGTCCTCGTGCTCCGCGTTGTGGCAGTGGAACATGTACCGCCCGCGGTAGCCGTCGAACCGCGCGATCACCTCCACGGCCTCGCCCGGCCGCAGGTCGACCGTGTCCTTGAGGCCGCTGTCGAACGGCCCGGGCTCACGGCCGCCGCGGGAGAGCACCCGGAAGTGCACCAGGTGCAGGTGGATCGGGTGGTGCACGTCCGCGACGAACCGCCAGATCTCGACGTCGCCGAGCCGCGGCCGCGCGTCGATCCGGGACGGCGAGTACGGCTTCCCGCCGATCAGCCAGCCGTGTCGCCCGCCCGACGGCGCACCGCGGAAGGAGAACTCCCTGATCACTCCGGCCGATGTCCGATCGAGGGGTTCGATCGTGCTCAACCGCTCCGGGACGTGGCTGTCCTCGATGCCGCGGCGAGTTACGCGGAACCGCAGCACGTACGCGGTGCTGCCGGTGCCCGCCCGGTTAACGAGCGTTACCTCGGTGCCCACCGGGTAGTGACCGAAGTCGACGACGACGTCGTACCGCTCGGCCGGCGCGATCGGCAGGTGGTCGTGCCCGCGCGGCGCGTCGAGCAGGCCCTGGTCCGAACCGATCTGCGTGAAGGCCGGGCCGTCCGGCGGAGGCGGGTCGAGGGCGAGGTCGTAGCGGCGGGCATTGGACGCGTTGAGCAGGCGCAGCCGGTACCGGGTCGCGGACACCTCCGCCACCGGCCACGGCGCGCCGTTGACCAGGATGACGTCGCCGAACACGCCCGCGGCGTAGGGCTCCTCGACGCCGGGCACGGTGCTGAGCGTCGAGTCGAGGGACGGGTAGCGCATGGAGCCGTCCGCGGCGAACGCTCGGTCGGCGATCATCAGCGGCAGCTCGCGCTCGCCGCGCGGCAATGGCAACGCGTCCTCTTCGGCGTCCCGGACGAAGTGGAACCCGGCGAGCCCGCGGTGCACGGCCGGGCCGGTGAAGTCCATCCGGTGGTCGTGGTACCAGAGTGTCGACGCTCGCTGCTGCAACGGATACACGTAGTCGCGTACCCCCTGGGCGATCTTCGCGTCCGGGTCGAGCATTCCCGCGTGCGGCCGGTGTCCGCCGGCGGGGAGGACGAGATCGGTGGCGTAGCCGTCGGACTCCGGGGGCGTGCGGCCGCCGTGCAGGTGGACGACGGTCGGGACCGGGAGTTCGTTGCGGTGCCGGACGATCGCCGTCCGGCCGCTGCGGGACTCGATGGTCGGCCCGGGGAAAGTGCCCTGGTAGCCCCAGATCGGCGTCCGCAACCCGGGCAGGATCTCCGCGGTGGCGGCGCGCTGGACGATCTCGTACCGGTCCGCGTCCACGTCGCGGGAGAGCGGTGACAACACGGCCGGGATCGGCAGGGGGACCTGGAACGGCGGCGGCAGCGGCACCTCGCTGGTGAGCAGTTCCCCGGTGACCGCGGCCCGCCCGAGCAGCCTCGGCCCGGCGAGCCCGGCCGCCACGACGAAACCCGCGCCGCCGGCCAGGCCGAGGAACCGGCGCCGCGACAGCCCGCTCATCGCCAGATCGCGATCAGCACGACCACGGCCAGCGTCACCAGCGCGACGCCGAGCGGGACGTGCAGGTCGAGCGCCCCGGCCAGGCCGGCGAAGTACTGCGCGGTCTCGCCGGCGACCAGCAGCAGGCTCGCCCAGAACGGCCATCGCGGGCCACCGCGCCACCAGAGCAGCGCCGTCGCAACCAGCTGTGCCAGCCCGATCGAGAAGACGAGGTTCGCCCCGAACCGGTGCAGTGCCAGCATGGCGTAGTCGCCGGTCAGATAGGCGCCCGCGAAGACCGGCTGCCCGAAGATCGCGACGGCGTGCGCGGTGGCGATCCCGCGCGCGACACTCCTTGCTTTGCTCACCCGGTCGACGCTAGGGAGGTCGATCTATGCTGTCCAAGACCGAGTTTGCCATGGAATCATGACTCTGAGGCTATGAGATGGACCTGCTCCAGCTGCGCTACTTCCAAGCGGTGGCCCGCCGCGAGCACCTCAGCCAAGCCGCCGCCGAACTCCGGGTCGCGCAGCCGTCGTTGAGCCGCGCGATCGCCCGGCTCGAAGCCGATCTCGGCGTGCCGCTGTTCGACCGCGTGGGCCGCGGGCTGCGGCTCAACCGGTTCGGCGCCGGGTTCCTCCGCCGCGTCGACCGGGCGATGGCCGAGCTGGACGACGCCCGCCGCGAGCTGGCCGACTCCGCGGGGCTCGACCACGGCAGCGTCGCCGTCGCCGCGGAAACCCTGCTCACGCTCACCGGCGTGGTCACCGAGTTCCGCGCCGCGCACGCCGGCGTCGACATCCGGCTGTACCAGTCTTCGGCCACCGAGATGGCGAACCAGCTGCGCACCGGGGAGGTCGACCTCTGCTTCGCCTCCCAGCCGCTGCCCGGCGCGGACCTGCGGACGCGGGAGCTGCTGCGCGAGGAGGTGCTGCTCGCCGTGCCGGTCGGGCACCGGCTCGCCGGGCGGGAACGCGTGCGGATCGCCGACCTCGCGGGCGAACCGTTCGTCACCACCCGCCCCGGCTACTGGCCGCGCGAGCTGGCCGACCGGCTGTTCGCGGCGGCCGGCCTGCGTCCCGAGTACACCTGCGAGAGCGACGAGCCCGGCGCCACCGGCGACCTCATCGGCGCGGGCCTCGGGATCGGGCTGGTGCCCGCGTACTCCCGCGGCGCCACGCACATCCCGGGCGTCTGGCTGAACGTGGACGCGCCGGATTGTCACCGCACGCTGAACCTCGTCTGGCGCGCCGACGCGTACTTCTCCGTCGCGGCGCGGCGGCTGGCCGACTTCGCGGCCGAGTACTTCGCGTGACGACCCGGTTACCGATCAGGATTTAGCTCAGGCTAAATCTCTGGTGGGTGACCCCACGGCGGGTGAGGCTTCGCGGTATGACATCGACGTACACCTTCGAAGACGGCGTTTCCGTGCGACGGCTGGGTTTCGGCGCCATGCGGCTCACCGAGTGGGACCACGTCCGGGAGGGCGCCGCCGCGGTGGCCCGCCGCGCGGCCGAGCTCGGCGTGACGTTCTTCGACACCGCCGACGCCTACGACCTGGGCCTGAACGAGGAACTGCTGGCCGACGCGCTGCACCCGTACGAGGGGCTGTTCATCGCGACGAAATGCGGCCACGCGCGCCCGAGCCGGGGCGAGTGGGTGCCGCTCGGCCGGCCCGAATACCTGCGGCAGCAGGCGGAACTCTCGCTGCGGCGCCTGCGCGTCGAACGCCTCGACCTGCTGCAGCTGCACCGGATCGACCCGCAGGTCCCGCTCGCCGACCAGGTCGGCGCGCTCGCGCGGCTGCGGGACGAAGGCAAGGTCGCGCGGATCGGGTTGTCGGAAGTCGGCGTCGCGCAGCTGGCCGAAGCGCGGGCGATCGCGCCGATCGCGAGCGTCCAGAACCGGTACAACCTGACCGATCGCGCGTCCGAAGACGTCCTCGGCTATTGCGAGCGCGAAGGAATCGCGTTCGTGCCGTGGCTGCCGATCGCGCGCGGTGACCACGCGGCGGCGGGTGGGGTGCTCGGAAAGGTCGCGGCCGGCCTCGGTGCGACCCCCGCTCAGGTGTCCCTCGCCTGGTTGCTGCGGCGCTCGCCGGTCGTGGTTCCCATTCCCGGCACGTCGTCGCTCGCGCACCTCGAAGAAAACTGCGGAGCGGCCGGCGTGACGCTTTCCGACGACGATTTCGAGCGGTTGTCCGAGCTGGCGTGAAAACGGCCCGGCCGCGGTTTCCCGCGGCCGGGCGTCGAGGTCCGGCGGGCTCAGACGAGCCAGCCGAGAACGTGCGCCAGGTGCGCCAGCGCGCCGGTGATGATGTCGTGGCAGTAGTGGGCGTGCTGGGCGAACGTCTGCATGGAATGGCTCCTTGATGGTTCGAAAATGGTTTCCCTGGAGATGCTCTCGCGAGAGCGGAGTCAGGTTTTCACCGTGCTGGCGAACTGTCAAAGAGCCATTTCCGGATGACGGTGGCGCCGCGGAATCTTCCCATGCTAAACACGTAATCCCTTCGTGTTTGAGGCCGGGGTGCCCTCTTCGGCGGTCAGCCACTCTGGGTAGTAGGCGAGTCGATCATCACTGTCGGTAATTCCGAACTTGATCCGGCATCCCGGGTACGCGGGTAGCTCGATCCGGTGATCACCGGCCACGAAAGGTGATTCCCCGATTCTCACCCTTTCGGGTGGCCGCAGGCAGCGAAAAGGGGACGCCGGGTGCAGTGACCGCACCCGGCGTCCCCTTGGCAGGAAAGGGAATCAGGCCCGCGCGAACGAGAGCGTCTCGCCCTCGACACCCCGCAGCCAGAGGTCCTGCGCGGCCGCCGCCATCTCGGCCAGGCCCTCCTCGATCGTGGCGAACACGTTGCCGGGCACCCAGCCCGCGTCGCCGTTGATCAGCAGGTTGTTGCGCCCGTAGAAGATGGCGAGGTCGGTCGCGCCCTGGTCGCTGTGGGCCTCGCTCTCCTCGTCGTAGCCGTACGCGGGGTTGCCGATCTCCCACGCCTCGAACCCGAAGTACACGACGTCGCCGGGGATCGGCGTGATCGTCGGGTTCTCGCGGCCGGGCTTCGGCTCCGCGAAGGGCGGCACGAGCGTGTAGACCTCGTTGCGCGCGTACTTCGCGTGGTAGGCCGAGCCGCTCTGCGGCAGCGCGTCCCACACCGCCTTGCACGTCCGCGGAGCTTCGTCGTCGAGCAGCCGCGCGCGGCAGGAGACCCCGCGCTTGTCCAGGGTGATCGTGATGTAGCGGGCCATGCTCAGCTCCCCGTGACCGAAGCGACGACGTCTCCCCAGATGCGCAGCGCGTCGTCGACCTGCTCGGCGGTGACGACCAGCGGCGGCACCATCCGCACGACGTTCATGTACGGCCCGCAGGTGAGCAGCAGCAGGCCGTTCTTGGCCGCCGTCTGCTGCGCGGCCGCGGCCGTCGCGGCGTCAGGCTCGCCGTCGGCGGTGGTGAACTCCGAACCGACGAGCAGCCCGAGCCCGCGCACCTCGCCGATCGCCGGCGTCTTGTCCGCGATCACCCGCGCGCCTTCGAGCAGCTGGCGCCCGCGCTCGGCGGCGTTCTCGACCAGGTTCTCCTGCTGGATCACCTCGAGCGTCGCGATCGCCGCCGCGCACGAGACGGCGTTGCCGCCGTATGTGCCGCCCTGCGAGCCCGGGTACGCCTTCGCCATCAGCTCCTGCGAAGCGGCGATGCCGGACAGCGGGAGGCCGCTCGCCAGTCCCTTCGCGATGAGCACGATGTCGGGGGAGACGCCGAAGTGGTCGTGGCCCCAGAACTTGCCGGTGCGGCCGAAGCCGGTCTGGATCTCGTCGACGACGAGCAGGATGCCGTGCCGGTCCGCGCGTTCGCGCAGGCCCGCCATGAACTCGGTGTTCGCCGGGACGTATCCGCCTTCGCCGAGCACCGGCTCGACGAAGATCGCGGCGGTCTCGTTCGGCGCGCTGACGGTCTGGAACAGGAAGTCCAGCTCGCGCAGCGCGAACTTCGTCGCGGTCTGCTCGTCCCACCCGTAGTGGTAGGCATAGGGGAACGGCGCGACGTGCACGCCCGCCATCAGCGGGCCGATGCCGGCGCTGAACCGCGTCCCCGACGTCGTCATCGACGCCGCCGCGACGGTCCGGCCGTGGAAGCCGCCCTGCATGACGATGACGTTCGGGCGCTTCGTCGCCTGCCGCGAAAGCCGCAACGCCGCTTCGACGGCTTCGCTGCCCGAGTTCGCGTAGAAGAGCGAGTCGAGCCCGCTCGGCAGGACGTCGCCGAGCCGCTTCGTCAGCTCCAGCAGCGGCTTGTGCATCACCGTCGTGTACTGCCCGTGGACGAGCTTGCCGATCTGCTCCTGCGCCGCGCGCACGACGTGCGGGTGGCAGTGCCCGGTGCTCGTGACGCCGATGCCGGCGGTGAAGTCGAGGTGGCGTTTGCCGTCGACGTCGTAGAGGTAAACCCCTTCACCGTGGTCGACCACGACGGGCGTTGCCTGCTTGAGCAGCGGAGATAGCTGGGCCATGGCAGCGTGCTCCTAGGTCGGTTGAGCGGGTTGTCGATTGTTGACAATATCCATAGCATGGCCCTCGGGACAACACGTGAGGAGCAGTCGGGATGAGCGCGAGCACCGAGTCCGGCGTCGTCGACGCGGTCGGCAAGGAACTGTTCATCGGCGGCAAGTGGGTCGCCGCCCAGGACGGGAAGACGTTCCCGGTGGTCGACCCGGCCACGGGCAAGGAGCTGTGCCAGGTCGCCGACGCGTCGCCGGCGGACGGCGTCGCCGCGCTGGACGCCGCCGTCGCCGCGCAGGCGGACTTCGCGAAGATGGCGCCCCGCGAACGCGGCGAGATCCTGCGCCGGGCCTTCGAGCTGCTGATGAAGCGCCAGGAAGAGCTGGCCCTGCTGATGACGCTCGAAATGGGCAAGCCGCTCGCCGAGTCGAAGGGCGAGATCGCCTACGCCGCCGAGTTCTTCCGCTGGTTCGCCGAGGAGGCCGTCCGCATCGACGGCGGCTACGCGACCGCCCCGAACGGCGTGGGCCGGTTCCTCATCACCAAGCAACCGGTCGGCCCGACGTTGCTGATCACGCCGTGGAACTTCCCCATGGCGATGGGCACCCGCAAGATCGGCCCGGCGATCGCCGCGGGCTGCACGTCGGTGATCAAGCCCGCTGCGCAGACGCCGCTGTCGATGCTCGCGCTGGCCGGCATCCTCGCCGAGGCCGGGCTGCCCGAAGGCGTGCTCAACGTGATCACGACCAGCGACTCCGGCGGCGTGATGGAACCGCTGATCCGCGACGGCCGCGCCCGCAAGCTGTCGTTCACCGGCTCCACGGGCGTCGGCCGCAAGCTGCTCGAACAGTGCGCGGACAAGATCCTGCGGACGTCGATGGAGCTGGGTGGCAACGCGCCGTTCCTGGTCTTCGACGACGCCGACATGGACGCGGCGATCGACGGCGCGATGCAGGCCAAGATGCGCAACATCGGCGAGGCGTGCACCGCGGCGAACCGGTTCTACGTGCAGCGCGGCGTCATCGACGAGTTCGCGCGGCGGCTCACCGAGCGCATGCAAGCGCTGCCGATGGGCCGCGGCACGGAGAAGGACGTCGTCGTCGGCCCGCTGATCGACGACAAGGCCGTCGACAAGGTGACGGAGCTGGTCAAGGACGCCACCGACCGCGGCGCGAAGGTGCTCACCGGCGGCTCCGGCGTCGACGGTCCGGGGCACTTCTACCAGGCCACCGTGCTCACCGACGTCCCGCAGGAGGCTCGGCTGACGCACGAGGAGATCTTCGGGCCGGTCGCCCCGATCACGCCGTTCGACACCGAGGAAGAAGCGGTCGCGAAGGCCAACGACACGGAGTTCGGCTTGGTGTCCTACGTCTTCACCAGCGACCTCAAGCGCGCGTTGCGGGTTTCCGAAGCCTTGGAGGCCGGCATGATCGGGCTCAACCAGGGCATCGTGTCGAACCCGGCGGCGCCGTTCGGCGGGATCAAGGCGTCCGGCCTCGGCCGCGAAGGCGGGTCGGTCGGCATCGACGAGTTCCTCGAGACCAAGTACATCGCGGTGGCCCTGTGACGGCCTATCGCATCGCGAGCATCCCCGGCGACGGCATCGGCGTGGACGTCACGGTCGAGGCCCGCAAGGTCCTCGACCGGGCTGCCGCGCTCTTCGATTTCTCGCTGGAGTGGACGGAGTTCGACTGGAGCTGCGAAAGGTACGCGACGGCCGGCGCGATGATGCCGGACGACGGCGTCGCGCAGCTCTCGGCGTTCGACGGGATCCTGCTCGGCGCGGTCGGCTTCCCCGGCGTCCCGGACCACGTTTCCCTGTGGGGCCTGCTGATCCCGCTGCGGCGCGCGTTCCAGCAGTACGTCAACCTGCGCCCGGTGCGGCTGCTGCCGGGCACGACGTCCGTGCTGGCCGGGCGGAAGGCCGAGGAGCTGGAACTGGTCATCGTCCGTGAGAACTCCGAAGGCGAGTATTCCGCGATCGGTGGGCGGCACAACGCCGGCCGGCCGGACGAGTTCGTGCTGCAGGAGTCGGTTTTCACGCGCGTCGGCGTCGAACGGATCATCCGGTACGCCTTCGAACTGGCGCGGACGCGGACTTCGCGCGTCTGCTCCGCGACGAAGTCCAACGGGCTCATCCACTCCATGCCCTTCTGGGACGAGATCTTCGCCGAGGTCGCGGCCGAATACCCGGACGTCCACAGTGAACAGATGCACGTGGATGCCTTGGCGGCGCGGATGGTCCAGGCGCCGGACCGGCTCGACGTCGTCGTGGCGTCGAACCTCTTCGGCGACATCCTGAGCGACCTCGCGGCCGCGATCACCGGCGGGCTCGGCATGGCACCGTCCGGCAACATCAACCCATCGGGTGAACATCCGTCGATGTTCGAGGCGGTCCACGGGAGCGCTCCGGACATCGCGGGGCAGGGGATCGCGAACCCCGTGGCGCAGGTGCTGGCGGCCGCGATGCTGGTCGAGCACCTGGGGGAAACCGTTGCGGCGCAAGCGATCCGTACCGCGGTGGACCGGGTGCTCGACGAGGGCCGGGTGCGCACCCCCGACCTCGGCGGCACGGATACCACAGAACGCCTCGGCACGGCAGTGGCCGAAATGCTGGGCTGAGTTTTTGTCGGTGCCCTCCGGCACGGTGGTCGCGAACCCACCGAGGGGGAGGAGCCACCGATGTGCAATGCCTGCCAGAACCCGGACAGACCCGGTTACCTGCAACGGCTTCGCGACGGCGTCGCGGAGCGCGGCTGGATGGTGCAAGGAATCGAGAGCGACGGGTCGTACCCGCCATGGGCCTACACGATCGGCCTGAGCGGGTACGACCTGCCCGAGCTGGTCGTGACGGGCCTGCCGGTCGAGGCGGCCGCCAGGCTGCTCAACGACTCCGCTGCGCGGATTCTGGACAGCTCGCCACCCGCCGCGGGCGAACGCGTTTCGCTGCCGGGTGGCACGCTGATCGAGGTGGTCGCCCTGGCGGAGCCGTCGGTGCACCTGGTGTTCGCGGCCGACCTGTACGGCCCGGAAATCCGCGCGCTGCAACTGGTCTACACGGACGCCTGCGGCCGTTGGCCGTGGGCACCGGACTACCGCGACGGCCTTGGCGGCCAGCCGGTCCTGGGGGTGCGCCATGGCGCTTAGCTGCGGGTGCTCGCCGCCGTCCAACTGCTTCCCGCCGCCGCCCGGGCGGGCCGTCCACGTGCGCCTGCCGCCCGACTACTGGGACCGGGAACGAGAGCCTGAGCCTGAGCTGCCGCCCGATCCGGAGCCCGAACCCGAACCCGAGCCTGAGCCCGAGCCGACCGTCCAGGCGCCCGTGCCGCCCCGGCGGCGGCGGTGGCACGCGCCCGTTTACCGAGCACGTGCGTGGGCCGTCGAGTCGGGGCTGCCGGCGCTTCGCTCACGCGTTGCCCGGCACCGGCGGGGCGTGCCCGTCCCGGAGGCTCGTCCCCGGCGCGAGCCGCTGGACGGCGTCTTCCATGTGTGCCTCGAGAAGGCTCAGCGCCGTTTCCTCGTCCCCGTCGCGAAGCGCCTGGATGAGCTTTGTGTGTTCCTCCACGCGTTCCTCGACCCGTTGGTAGGTGCTCTGCAGCGCGGTGAGGCACATCCGGGTCTCGATGAGGAGCGTCCGGGCCATCCGGACGAGCCGCTTGCTGCCGGAAGCGTTGATGAGGGCCTCGTGGAACCTGAGGTCCGCGGTGGAAAGCGCCGTCGGGTCGTCTTCGCTGGCGGCCGTCGCCATTTCCGCGACGGTGTGCTCGAGGACGTCGGCGATCCGGTCGCGTTCCCCGCCGCGCAGCGCGCGGAGCATGGCGGCGCGTTCGATCGCCGAGCGAGCCGCGTAAATGTCGTACACGTCGCCGGGCTCGAGATCGATCACGAACAGCCCGCGGTGCCGCTCACTGCGGAGGAGGCCCTCCGAAACCAGGTGTTGCATCGCTTCCCGCAGCGGCCCCCGTGACACCTGGAACCGGGACGCCAGCTCGGTCTCGCCGAGCTGGGTCCCGGGCGGGAGGGCGCCGGTCATGATCGCGTCGCGCAGCTGACGCGCGATGACCGCGGCCGTCGACTCGCGGCTGACCGGCTCGATCTCGGGCAGCCTGCCCGGTGG
Source organism: Amycolatopsis sp. NPDC049691 (assembly GCF_040675005.1). Taxonomy (NCBI): domain Bacteria; kingdom Bacillati; phylum Actinomycetota; class Actinomycetes; order Pseudonocardiales; family Pseudonocardiaceae; genus Amycolatopsis; species Amycolatopsis sp. NPDC049691. Next base: position 166,166 of record NZ_JBFANX010000006.1, on the reverse strand, counting down.
CAGGGCCATGTCAGGCACTCCCGTCCGGCAGGTGCCGGAAGAGCGCGCCCAGCGAGCGGACGAGCCGGTGCTGCCCGGTCAGACGCAGGCCCTCCCACACCGTGACCTGGTTGGCGGTCAGCACGGGCTTCTTCAGCGCGGCTTCGATGGCGTTGATCTCGCCGAGGGTGCGCATGGCGGTGTCCGGCACCAGGACGGCGTCGGCGTCCGGGTGGTCGTGGCGCACGGCGAGGTCGACGACGGCCTCCGACGTCATGGCGCCGACTTCGGCGGCGGTGATGATGTCGGCGCTGGCCATCGCGACGACCTCGATGCCGCCGGCCTTGAGGAAGTCCACGAACAGCCGGGCGATGTCGTCCGGGTAGCTGGCCGCGACGGCGACCCGCTTGACGTCCAGGGCGCGCGCGGCGTGCACGAACGCGAAGGAGGTGCTGGAGGCCGGGACCCCGGCGACGGCGGCGAGGCGGTCGGCCTGGTCGCGCGCGCCGTCCCAGCCGTAGACGAAGCTGCCGCTGGTGCAGGCCCAGACGACCGCGCCCGGCTCGTGCTTCTTGAGCAGGGCGGCACCGTCGGCGAGCCTGCTTTCGCTGCCGAGGTCGAGCAGCTCGGCGACCGCGTGCTTGTCGGTGCCGTAGATGTGCTCGACCGCGAGCCGGATGTCGCCCTCGTCGGCGGCCGCGCCGCCGAGCAGCTGCTCGGCCAGCGGGTAGTCGTCTTCGGCCGCGTGGTCGGGGTAGATGAAACCGATGGTGGTCACAGATCCTCCGGAGGGACGCAAATTGTCGACAATCCTAGAGGGCTGGTCAAGGAATACCTTCACGACACGTCACGAAGCCACTTCCCGGGTCCGACGATGGGCAGGTTCATCCGGCGCAGGCACGCCCACATGGTCAGCTGGTTGGCCGTCAGCACCGGCTTGCCGAGTGCGGCTTCGAGCGGCTCGATCAGGTCGTACGTGGGCAGGTTGGTGCAGCTGACGAAGATCGCTTCGGCGTCGCCGTGGTCGGCGGCGAGGATGCGCTCGGCGATGGTGCGGTAGCTGACCTTCCAGATGCCGCCGCCCAGCCCGAGGTGGTCGCTGGCGACGGTCTCGACGTTCAGCTCGGCGAGGAAGTCGTGCAGCGCGCGGGTCAGGTCGGCGTCGTAGGGCGTCAGCACCGAGACGCGGCGGAGGTCGAGCTGGTGCAGCACCTCGGCCAGCGCGCCCGAGGTCGTGACGGCGTCTGGTGCGCCGGCGTCGCAGATCGCCTTGGTCAGCGAGCGCTCGTAGTCGACGCCGTTGACGAAGCTGCCCGACGTGCAGAGGTACGCGACGACCTCGGGCTCGACGTGCAGCACGTCGCGGGTCGCGCTGGCCAGGTGGTGGCTGTCGCTGACGAGGCGCGCCATCTCCATGCTGACCGGCACGGGCTCGTACGGCGTGCGCGCGAGATGAAGGGACACCTCCATCGGCACCCAGCGCCAGAGCTCACGCTCCAGCGCGAGGTCGAAGGGCGCGATCACCCCGATGCCGCGTTGCGCCAGCGGGCCGTCGAACGCCAGGAAGTCGAAATCCAAGGCTCAGCCTCCGGAATACGTCTGCACTTGATGACACGTCCGGTGCTCCGGGGGTCGTTCCTCGGATTGTTGACAATCATACGAGCCGCTTTTACCGTGTCAACGTGATCGCCTCGGAAAACCAGGAAGCTCCGGTCCTGGCGGTGCTCTGTGGCGAGCGCCGCCCACCGGACATGCGTGCTGTCGAATCCGGGGCGGTCGTGCGTTACACGGACGCGGCAGGCTTGGCCGACGCGTTGTCCGGAGCCGACGCGCTCTTCGTCTACGACTTCCTCTCCACGGCCGTCCCGGGTGCGTGGCACGCGGCCGATCGCCTGCGCTGGCTGCATATCGCGAGCGCGGGCGTCGACCCGGTGCTGTTCCCCGGGTTGGTGGAGAGCGACGTCGTCCTGACCAACTCGCGGGGTGTGTTCGACGACGCCATCGCGGAGTACGTGCTGGGCGTCGTGCTGGCCTTCGCGAAGGACTTCGCGCGGTCGCACGACCTGCAGCGCGAGGGTCGCTGGCTGCACCGCGAGAGCGAGCGGATCGCCGGGCGCGAGGTGGTGGTCGTCGGCACCGGGCCGATCGGCCGGGCCATCGCGCGGCTGCTGCGCGCGGCCGGCATGCGGGTGCGCGGCGCCGGGCGCCGCGAGCGCACGGGCGACCCGGACTTCGGCGTCGTGCACGAGTCCTCGCGGCTCGCGGAGTTCCTGCCGCACGCTGACTACGTCGTCGCCGTCGCGCCGCTGACCGAGCACACCAAGGGCATGTTCGACGCGCGCGCGTTCGCCGCGATGAAGCCGTCCGCGCGGTTCGTGAACGTGGGCCGCGGCGAGCTGGTCGTCACGTCCGACCTGGTCGCGGCGCTCGAAAGCAAGGCCATCGCCGGCGCCGCGCTCGACGTGTTCGACACCGAGCCGCTGCCGCCGGACAGCCCGCTGTGGACCATGCCGGACGTGCTGGTCTCGCCGCACATGTCCGGGGACTTCGTCGGCTGGCGGAACACGCTCGTCGAGGTGTTCACCGAGAACTTCCGCCGCTGGCAGGCTGGGGAGCCGCTGCGCAATGTCGTCGACAAGACGCTCGGCTACGTACCGTCGGGGAACCAGGGAGCCGGATGAACGACAGGATGCTGACCGCCAGCGAGCTCGTCGCCGCCTACGCGACCGGTGAGCTCTCACCGGTCGAGGCGACGCAGAACGCACTGCAGGCCATCGAAGCCCGCGACGGCGACTGCAACGCGTACTGCCTCGTCGACGCCGACCGCGCGCTGGAGCAGGCCAAGGCGTCGGAGGTCCGCTGGCGGGACGGCAACCCGATCGGCTGGCTCGACGGCGTGCCGTCCTCGATCAAGGACATGTTCCTGACGCAGGGGTGGCCGACCGTCCGGGGCTCGAAGAGCATCAGCCCGGACCAGCCGTGGGACGTCGACAGCCCCGTCGCCGCGCGGATGCGCGAGGCCGGCCTGGTGGTGCTGGGCAAGACGACCACGCCCGAGATCGCGTGGAAGGGCGTCACCGACAGTCCGTTGTGCGGCATCACGCGCAACCCCGCCGACCCGTCGAAGACGGCCGGCGGGTCGAGCGGCGGCAGCGCCGCGGCCGTCGCGGCGGGGATGGGCGAGCTGTCCGTCGGCACCGACGGCGGAGGTTCGGTGCGGATCCCGGCGTCGTTCTGCGGGATCGTCGGGATGAAGCCGACGCACGGCCGCATCCCGCTCTACCCGGCGAGCCCGTTCGGCCCGCTCTCGCACGCCGGCCCGATGGCGCGGTCGGTGGACGACACCGCGCTGCTGCTGGACGTCCTGTCGCTGCCCGACCACCGCGACCCGGCCGCGCTGGCGCCGCCGGTGGCGTCGTTCCGCGAGGCGGTCCGGCGGGACGTGCGCGGCCTGATCGCGGCGTACTCGCCGACGCTCGGATACGTCGACGTCGACCCGGAGGTGGCCGAGATCGTCGCGGCGGCGGTGCGCGCGCTGGGCGACGCGGGCCTGCACATCGAGGAGACCGACCCGGGCTTCGCCGACCCGAAGCCGGCCTTCGACATCCTGTGGTCGTCGGGCGCGGCGAAGCTGCTCGACACGTTCCCGCCGGGTTCCGAGGAACGGACGGACCCGGGCCTGCGCAGGGTCTGGGAGCTCGGCCGGAAGTGGAGCGCGAGCGACTACCTCGACGCGACCGCCGAGCGCGCCGCGCTGGGCATCCTCATGGGCGAGTTCCACACGCGCTACGACGTGCTGATCACGCCGACCGTCCCGATCCCCGCGTTCGAGGCGGGGTACGACGTGCCGCCGGGCAGCGGGCTGAGCGAGTGGCCGGAGTGGACGCCGTTCACGTACCCGTTCAACATGACGCAGCAGCCGGCGATCAGCGTCCCGGCCGGCCGCACGTCGGCGGGCTTGCCGGTGGGGCTGCAGATCATCGGGCCGCGGCATTCGGACGACCTCGTGCTCGCGGTGGCGAAGCTGCTGGAGGAAGTACGGCCCTGGGCGCCGGCCTGATCGCGCGTGAGGGGGAAGCCGGTGGCGAGAGAGAAGCCCGCGTGGGTCGCTGAACCCGGGCGTGCGTCAGCCGATGTCGTACTCGGCGAGTCCTCGGCGTCCGGCTTCCGTCAAGCGCAGCGCGCGTCCGCCCGGACGGCGGCGTAGCCACCCTTCGTCGAGCAACGCCGTCAGCAACGCGGTCCCCAAGGCGCCCGCGAGGTGCACGGTCCCGTGCGACCAGTCGAGACACGCGCGCACCGGCGGTCCGATGCCGCGCAGCTCCGTGATCCCGAGCGCCGTCAGCAGCGGGTGGTCGACGGTGCACACCGGGCCGGTCTCGCCGGGGGCGAGTTCGCCGACCACGCCGTCCTTGCGCAGCAGCGCCGCCAGCTCGATCCCGAGCCGGCCGGCCAGGTGCCCGTAGCACGCCCGGGCCCGCAGCAACGGTCCCGACGGCGGCTCGGGCTGGAGCCGGGACGGCAGCCGGGGCGGGGCGAGCGCCGCCAGCGCTTCCACGAGCTCGGCCACCTCCGGTCCCGCGAGGCGGTGCAACCGACGGCGGCCCGCGTCGGTCGCGACGACCAGGCCCGCGTCGCACAGGCGGCGCAAGTGCGTGCTAGCCGTGGAGGGTGCGACTCCGGCGACCGTGGCCAGCGCGCCGGCGGAATGCGCGTCGCCGTCCATCAGTCGCAGGAGCATCGCCGCCCGGGCCGGTTCGCCGATCGCCTGGGCGACCGCGGTGATGTCGGGCTCGGCGGCCATGCCGGCAGCCTAACCGTTCGCTCCGGATCGAAGGTTTTCTGTGGCACCCTGCGCCCATGACCAGCGACCGCTACTTCGAGGACTACGTCCCCGGCGTCACCCACGACTGCGGCAGCGTCGCGGTGACCGAGGCCGAAGTCCTCGACTTCGCCCGCCGCTACGACCCGCAGAGCTTCCACGTCGACGCCGCCGCCGCGGCGGCGGGACCCTTCGGCGGGCTGATCGCCAGCGGCTGGCACACCGCGAGCCTGATGATGCGGCTCTTCGCCGACCACTACCTGTCCGCCGCGTCCAGCTTGGGCAGCCCGGGCGTCGACGAGCTGCGCTGGCCGCGGCCGGTGCGCCCCGGGTCGGTGCTGCGGTTGCGGGCGACCGTCACCGAGGCCCGGCTCTCGCGGTCGAAGCCGGACCGGGGGCTGGTGCGCACGCGCGTCGAGCTTCTCGACGACGGCGACGACGTCGTCTTCAGCGCGAGCCTGCTGAACCTCATCCTGGTGCGCCCGGGCTGACCGGTGCGCGGCGGACGAGCCCGCGGATCTGCGGGTTGACCAGGACGACCGCCGTCGCGGCGACGACCAGGGCCGCCGCGCCGAGCAGCGTCGCCGACCGGCCCGCGTGCTCGGCCAGCGGGCCCGCGGCGATCTGCCCGAGCGGCATCGCGATGAACGAGCCCAGCATGTCGTAGGAGTAGACGCGGGCGAGCTTCTCCGGCGGCACGTTCTCCTGCAGCGAGACGTCCCACGCGACCGCGAACTGTTCGATCGCGACGCCCGACAGGAACATCGCGAACAGCAGCGGCAGCAGGTACGGCGTCTGGCCGAGGGCGAGCATCGGCAGGGCGTCGACCATCACCAGCGCGACGCCGACGAGCAGCATCCGCCGGGGCTGCCAGTGTGCGGCGACGACGCCGCCGAGCAGCGAGCCGGCGGTCTGGACCGCCAGCGCGAGGCCCCAGCCGGTGCGGCCGAACGTGTCGTCGGCGACCAGCGGGCCGATCACCAGCAGCGCGCCCGCGGTGACCGCGTTGACGATCATGAACTGCAGCACCACCAGCCACACCCAGGACCGGGCGCGGAACTCCCGCCAGCCCTCCGCGAGTTCGGAAAGCGGGCGGCTGCCGGGGATCCGCTCGCCGCGCGGCAGGTGGATGCGGCGGTAGGAGACGGCGGCCGCGAGGAACAGCACGGCGTTCCCGGCGAGCGCCCACCCGGAGCCGGCGAAGGCGACGAGGACCCCGGCGAGGCCGGCGCCGGCGATGCGGCCGGCGTTGGAGAGCAGCCGGACCAGCGCGTTCGCCTGGGCGAGCAGCGGCGCGGGCACGGTCAACGGCGTGAGCGACGCGGCGGCGGGCAGCGAGATGGCCGAGACGGCGCCGTTGACCAGGCTGAGCCCGATCAGCAGCGGGATCGAGGCGAATCCACAAAGGACACTGACGGCGATGGTGGCCTGTGTGAGCGCGGCCGCGGTCTCGGTGCCCTGCAGGATGACCGACCGCGGCAACCGGTCGGCGAGCATCCCGCCGAAGAGCACGAGCAGCACGTTGGCGATCGACCGCGCCCCGACGACGATCCCGAGGTCGACGGCCGACCCGGTCAGGTCGACGACGGCGAAGGCCAGCGCGAAGGGAGCGACGGCGTTGGCGAAGTCGGCGAACGTCCGCCCGGTGACGAGCGCGCGGAACCGGGGTTCGCGAAGCGGGGCGAGCAGCGACGTTCTCACCGGACGTCCGCCAGTTCGAACAGCGCCAGGCTCGCGCTGACCCGGACCGTTCCGGGGGTACGCGGTGGCTGCGCCGCCGCGTGGAGTTCGTGGCCCAGCTCCGAAGCCCTCTCCAGCACCCGCGCCCACACCTCCGGGTCCACCCACAGCTCCGCGTCCGTCAACGACGCTCGCCGGCCCGGAGCCCTCGACTCGGCGCGCCGCATCAGCTCGCTCGCGATCGCCTTGGTCAGCAGCTGCTCCTCGGCCGGGGAACGCGTGGTCAGCCGGCGGCCCGAGTCCGGGTCGTGGCGGTAGCGCTTCGCGCGGCCGCCGCGGATCGTCACCTCCTCCGCCACCTCCAGCAGGCCCGCTTCGTGCAGGCGGCGCACGTGGTAGCTGATGTTCGCCTGCGTGTCGTCCAGCTCGCGCGCCGCTTCGGCCGCGCTCAGGGCCGTTCCCGTCAGCAGCGACAGGATCCGCATCCGAAGCGGGTGCGCCAGGACGCGCAGGTTGTCGTGGGGCATGACCTCAGTCTGGCACGACCGTCAAAGAGTTATTTGGGGGTCTCGTTGGCCGGGAAGATCGCCCCAGTCGTCCGACGTCTGTGCTGTGCTGGAGGCATGCGTATGACGATCTTGGGCCGCAGCGGCCTGGAAGTGTCGAAGATCGCCTTCGGCACCTGGCAGCTCGGCGGCGACTGGGGCACGTTCGACGAGGACACCGCGATCGCGGCCATCCACCACGCCCGCGACCTCGGCGTGAACTTCTTCGACACCGCGCAGGCCTACGGCCGCGGCCGGTCGGAGGTGCTGCTGGGGCGTGCCCTCCGCAAGGCGGAAGACGTCGTCATCGCGACCAAGGGCGGCATCAACCCGCGCGCCGAACGGCCGCGCGACTCCCGCCGCGCCTGGCTCACCCAGGGGCTCGACCAGAGCCTGCGCAACCTGGCCGTCGACCACATCGACCTCTACCAGGTGCACTGGCCCGACCCGGACACACCGGCGGCGGAGGTCGCCGGCCTGCTGCGGGAGTTCGTCGACGCCGGGAAGGTCCGGCACGTCGGCGTCTCCAACTACACCGCGCGGCAGCTCGAAGACCTCGGCGTCGCCGAGACGCTCCAGCCGCCGTACCACCTGTTCCGCCGTGGCCTCGAGACCGACCCGCTGCCCTATGCCCGCGCGAACAACATCGGTGTCTTCGTGTACAGCCCGCTCGGCAGCGGCCTGCTCACCGGCGCGCTCACCCCGGACACGACGTTCGAACCCACCGACTGGCGGTCGAAGTCCAGCGCGTTCCAGGGCGACAACCTGCGCCGCAACCTCAAGATCGTCGACGACCTCAAGGCGTTCGCCGCGCACCGGGGTCTCGAAGTCGCTCAGCTCGCCATCGCCTGGACGCTCGCCCGGCCCGGGGTGCACGCCGCCATCGTCGGCGCGCGGAGGCCGAAGCACATCGAGGCGAGCATCGCCGCCGCCGACGTCGAGCTGACGTCGGATGACTTGGCCGAGATCGACCGGATCACCGCCGACGCCGTCGAGGTCGCCGGCGCCGCACCGGAGGGCATTGCCTAGAGCTCGTACGTGGTGCCGTCCGGTGGCAGCCGGGCGCCGGCGGCCAGGACGGCGGCGTGCTCGGGCGACGCCGGGTCCAGCACCGGGTTCGTGTTGTTGAGGTGCGTGAACGCCCAGCGCCGTCCGGCGATCCGGGGCAGGCTCGCGGTGATCGGCAGGTGCCCCATCGCGAGCTGGTCCGGTCCGCCGACGCCCGCCATCTCGTCCGGCGCGTAGAAGGTTCCGTCCAGCAGGACCAGCGAAGCGCCGTCCACGAAGGCGTCGAACCCGGGAGGCCAGCTCTTCAGGCACGGCGCGTAGACCAGGACACCGCCGGTCGCGAGGTCCGAGATCCGGTACGCGACGACCCACGGACCGTCCCCGGCGGCCGCGTACTTCGGCTTCTTGTCGCTCACCGGCAGCACGTCGACGCGCAGCCCGGGGAGGTCAGTGAGAGACGTCCAGCCGCCGTAGCCGTCGACGATCGCGCGAAACGGGGACAGTGCGCGCAGCACGGCGTCCGGTGCCGACACCGGGAGGCCGCCGGACTCGCGCAGCATCAGCAGCCCCAGCGTGTGGTCGAGTTCGGCGTCGGTGAGCAGCACCCCGCGCAGCGGGATCTCCCGCGGCCCGGGCCCGGCCCGCAACGCCGGCGTCCCGAGGATCTGGGCGCGGATGTCCGGCGAGCAGTTGAGCAGGTACCAGCCGTCGCCGTCCGCGCTGATCGCGACACAGTCCTGCGAGCGCGGCGGCAGCCCGGCCGTGCACAGCCGGCACGCGCAATTCCACTGCGGACACCCGCCGCCTGCCGCGGTGCCGAGCAGGATCACCTTCACCGGCGCATGACCAGGTCGGCGGCCGGAGGGCGGGACAACGCGAGGTCGACCAGCGAACGCCGAGGAGACCGCGAGCACACCGGGTCGGTCGCCGCCGCGTCGCCGGTGAGCAGGAACGCCTGGCAGCGGCAGCCGCCGAAGTCAAGCCCGCGGCGATCGCACGTGCGGCACGGTTCGGACATCCAGTCCTCGCCGCGGTAGGCGTTGAACGACTCGGACCGGTACCAGATCTCGGCCAGCGGCGTCTCCCGCACGGAGGAGAGCCGCAGCGTCGAAATCGCCGACGCCGCCGGGCACGGCAGCACCGTCCCGTCCGGCGCGATGGTCAGCTGCCGCGCGCCCCACCCGTACATGCACGGCTTCGGGTACGGCTCGTAGTAGTCGGCGACGACGTAGACGATCTCCATCGTGCCCCGCAAGCGCGAAACCGCCGCCCGCACCACCGGTTCCGCCGCGGCGAGCTGCTCGGGCGTCGGCATCAGCGCCGCGCGGTTGCGCAGCGCCCAGCCGTAGTACTGGGTGTTCGCCAGCTCGAGGCGGTCCGCGCCCATCCGCTCGGCCAGTTCGATGATCCCGGCGAGCTGGTCGTGGTTGCGGCGGTGCAGCACGACGTTCAGCGACAGCGGCAGCCCGGACGACTTCACCAGGGCGGCCGCGGCGAGCTTGTGGTCGAACGCTCGCGCGCCGGCCAGCAGGTCGGACCGCTCCCGCGTCGCGCCCTGTGCTGACAGCTGGACGTGCGCCAGCCCCCGCGAGACGAGGTCGTCGAGCCGGGCCGCGGTGAGCCCGAGCCCGGAGGTGACGAGGTTGACGTAGCACCCGAGCGAGCTCGCGTGCGCCACCAGCTCGGGCAGGTCCGGCCGGGCCAGCGGCTCGCCGCCGGACAGGTGCACCTGCAGCACGCCCAGTTCCCGCGCTTGCGAGAGCACCGAAATCCAGTCCGCCGTGGACAGTTCGGCGGCGCGCGAAACCAGCTCCACCGGGTTCGAGCAATAAGGACAGTGCAGCGGGCAGCGGTGGGTCAGCTCGGCCAGCAGCCCGAGCGGCGGTTTCACGTCCACGCGACGACCCGCCGTTCGCCCAGCCGGGCCAGCACGTCGAGGACGTCCTGCTCCCGCACCCCGCTGAAGCGGCTTTCCAACGCCGAGGCGATGTCGGTGACGGTCCGGACGCCGTCGCAGAGTTCGAGCACCGCCGCCGCGGTCGTGTTCGGGACCAGGACGCCCTCCGGGAACAGCAGCACGTGCGTCTCCCGCACGTGGTCGAAGGACAATCGGACACCGCGCCGGAGCTGCGGGACCGAGCCCACGGTGATCACCGCGCCGCCCGTTCGACCGCGTCCAGCATGGACCACAGGACGTCGCACTTGAACGACAGCGCGGCGATCGCCCGGTCCTGCTGCTCGCGCGTGACGCAGTGGCGGACCACGATGTCGAGCGTGTCCTTGCCTTCGCCGGAGACCTTGTCGATGCGGTTGGTGAAGTACGCGAGGTCCTCGCGCGCGATCCAGGGGTAGTTCGCGAGCATGTCCGCGACGCGCTGCTGCATCAGGTGCCCGGCGAACATCTCGGTGAGCCCGGACGCGACGGCCTCCCACCACGGCTTCGTCCGCGCGAACGTCACGTAGGCGTCGACGGCGAACCGGACCCCGGGAGCGACGTGCCGCTCGTCGAGCACCTCGTCCCGGTCCAGGCCGACCGCCTCGCACAACCGCAGCCACCGCTCGATCCCGCCGGTGCCGGCGTGCGGGCCGTCGTGGTAGACAATCCGGTCGAGCCACTGGCGCCGGATCTCCGGCAGCGGGCAGTTGCTGATGATCGCGGCGTCCTTCTGCGGCAGCCGGCACTGGTAGTACCAGCGGTTGGCCGCCCAGATCCGCAGCCCGTGCGCGTCGAGCTCGCCCGCGTGCAGCCGGTGGTGGAACGGATGCGTGCCCCAGTAACGGGTGGAAAGACCGCGCAGGGCCGCGATGAATGCGCTTTCCGCGAGCGGCTCGACGGGCACCGGTCAGTCCGCCATGCGGGCCGCGTAGGCGGTGACCTCCATGGGGGTTTCGTACTCGACGAAGTCGGGAGTCGTCCACACCTCAACGGATTCGGTCATTTCCTGCTCCTCTCCGGGACTGATCGCCGCCACCCTAGGAGCGGGCGGACGCGACTGACCAGCCAGTTCGGAAAGATTCCTTCCGATGGGGGAGCGAGCGTGTCGGTGAGCGGGTTACTTTACCGCGGCTTCGAGTTCCACCAAGGCCGTGTCGAGGTGTGTCAGGATCCGCTGCAGGTGCGGCACGCTCCGGCGGCAGCCCGTGACGCCGAAGTCGAGGTGGTCGCCGTTGCTGGTCAGCGTGATGTTCACGGCCTGGCCGTCGAGCAACACCGACGCCGGGTAGATGCCGTCGAGCTGCGCGCCGTTCCAGTACATCTGCTTGCGCGGCCCCGGCACGTTCGAGATCACCAGGTTGAACGGCGGCCGCGTGTTGTTGACGACGCCCGGGATCGGCGAGACGCCGAGCTGCGCGACGTTAACGGCCGATAACAGCAGCGTCTGCAACGGCGTCAGCTCCGAGAACAGCCGCTTGCCGTTGCGCATCGACTGGTGGATCGTGACGAGCCGCTTGCCCGCGTCCGGCAGGTCGGTGGCCAGGTTGCACAGCAGCGCCCCGATGTTGTTGCCCGCCGCTTCGCCCGGGTCGTTCTGCCGGCGCAGCGACACCGGCACCATCGCGATCAGCGGCGCGTCCGGCAGCGCGCGCTGCTCGATGAGGTAGTCCCGCAGCGCGCCCGAGCACATCGCGAGCACGACGTCGTTGCGCGACACCCCGGCCGCGGTCGCCACCTGCCGGACGCGGTCGAGCGACCACGACTGCGCCGCGAACCGCCGCGCGCCGCCGATCGGGACGTTGAGCATCGTGCGCGGTGCCTGTCCGGGCAGCGTTAACGTGTGTTCACCGAACGCTTCGCGCGCGACCTTCATCGCGGCCGGCGCCAGGCTCGCGAGCTGGTTGGCGGTCTTGCTCGCGGTCTGCAGGAACGACCGGGGCCGCTTGACGCGGCCTTCGCCCGCCTTGCGCCGGCTGCCCCACCACGGCGGGCAGTCCAGGTCCGCGGGGTCGTCCGAGAGCGTGCCCTGCAGCTGGCGCAGCGCCGAGACGCCGTCCATCAGCGCGTGGTGGACCTTGGTGTAGACGGCGAACCGGCCGTCCGCGAGCCCCTCGACGAGGTGCGTCTCCCAGAGCGGCCGGTGCCGGTCGAGCAGGGTGCTGTGCCAGCGGGACGTGAGCTCCAGCAGTTCGCGGATGCGGCCCGGCTGCGGCAGCGCCGAGTGCCGGAAGTGGTAGTCGAGCTCGAGGTCGGTCTCCGCGCGCCAGGCCACGTGCCCCATGGTGTTCACGGGGCGGGCCGGGCGGCGCCGGAAGACCGAGCGCATGTTGTCCGATTCGAGCAGGTTCTGGCGGATGTCCCGCAGGTACTCCGGCCCGGCGCCGTCCGGTTTCTTGAACAGCTGCAGGCCGCCCACGTGCATCGGATGCTCGCGCGTTTCGACGAGGAGGAACATCGAGTCGGTCACGGGCATCATCGCCATGGGACATCACCTTCCGCACTCGGCACGCCGACTCTACGCGCTCGGCGGCCGCCGGTGGATCACGTTCTACATTGGCGAGTATGACCGTCACCGGCGCCGGGGAAACGTCGTTGCCACCGATGGCCGAGTGCGTCGTGATCGGAGGCGGGGTGATCGGCGTGAGCTGCGCGTTCCACCTGGCGGAGGCCGGTGTCGACGTCCTCCTCCTGGACCGCGGCGGCCTGGGCGAGGGCTCGACGGCGAAGGCCGCGGGCGGCATCCGGTCGTCGTTCACCAGCCGCGTGAACGTCGAGCTGGGCCTGCGCGGGCTCGCCGCGTACAGCGTTTTCTCCGAGCGGTTCGGCGTGCAGATCGACTTTCGCCGCGACGGCTACCTGTACCTGCTCACCGACCAGGCGGACGTCGCCGCGATCGGACAGTGCGCGGAGCTGCAACGCGAGTACGGCGTCCGCAGCCACCTGCTCGATCCCGCGGAAGCGCGCGAGGTGCTGCCGATGCTCGAGACGGACGGGATCGTCGTCGCGCTGTGGTCGCCAGAGGATGCGAAGGCGACGCCGGACGCGGTCGTCCGCGGGTACGCGCGTGCGGCGCGGGCGTCCGGAGCGACGTTGCGCACCGGCGTCGAGGTCACCGGGATCGAGCGCGACGGCGACACGTTAACCGGCGTTAACACCTCGGCCGGGTTCGTCCGGACCGGCGCGGTCGTGTGCGCGGCGGGCGCGTGGTCCGGACGCGTCGGGGAGCTGGCCGGACTGGACCTCCCGGTGCGGCCGTTCCGGCGGCAGGTCGTGTTCACCGGCCCGGTGCCCGGGCTGCCGGAGCGCGTCCCCCTGGCCATCGAGCTGCCGTCGGCGTTCTACTTCCACCGCGAAGGCGCGGGCTTGGCGATGTCGTTCAGCGAGGACGACGGCTTCCCGGGGTTCGACACCCACTACGAAGCGGGCGAATGGCTGCCGCGGCTGGCCGAGCTCGCGGGCCGCCGCATCCCCGGCGTGCTCGACGCCGGCGTCCGGACGGCCTGGGCCGGCCTGTACGAAATGACGCCCGACCGCAACCAGATCATCGGGGAAAGCGTCCTGCTGTCGCGGTTCTTCTACGCGACCGGCTTCTCGGGGCACGGCTTCCAAATGGGGCCGGCCACCGGCGAGCTGATCCGGGACCTCTACCTGGGCAGACCGACGGCGGTGGACATCACCGGGCTGGACGTCCGGCGCTTCGGCCGCGCCGATACCGCACCGGTGGAGCGGCACATCGTCTAGGGGCTGATTGCCAGATCGTTCAACGATCTGGCAGTATCCGGGCCGTGGCTGTGAGTGGTGCTCGGGAGCTGGTGGACGCCCTTCAAGCGCTGGGGACGGAGATCGTTTTCGGCCTCCCGGGGGTGCACAACCTGCCGTTGTGGGAGGCGCTCTCCGAGACCCGCATCAAGCTCGTCGGGGTCCGCCACGAACAAACCGCGGGCTACGCCGCCGACGGCTACGCGCGCGCGACCGGCAAGCTCGGCGTCGCCCTCGTCACCACCGGCCCGGGTGCCGCGAACACCCTCGGCGCGGTCGGCGAGGCCATGGCGTCCGCGGCTCCCGTGCTGGTCATCGCCACCGACATCCCTTCGACGCTGCGGCGGCCCGGCGTCGTCCGCGGCGTGCTGCACGAGACGTCCGACCAGCAGGCGATGTTCGCGCCGGTGACCAAGGGCGGGTTCACCGTGCGCGCGGCCGACCAGATCGGCACCACCGTGCACCGCGCGGCCCGGCTCGCGCTGCAGCCGCAGAGCGGGCCCGTCTACTTCGGCGTGCCCACCGACTACCTGCGCGAGACGGTGCCGCACCGGCGGCCGCCCGCGCCGCACCGCAAGCCCGACGGCGACGTCCCCGACCTCGCGCGCGCCGAGGCCATGCTGTCCGACGCCGAGCACCCGCTGATCTGGGCGGGCGGCGGCGCGCTGCGGTCCGGCGCGGGGGACGCGATCGGCGCGCTCGCCGAAAAGATCGCCGCGCCGGTCATCACGACCTTCGGCGCCCGCGGCCTCCTCCCGCTGGACCACCCGTGCCTCGCGCCGAACCCGGTGCACACGCCGGAGGTCGGCGAGCTGTGGGACGAGGCCGACGTCGTGCTCGCCATCGGCACCGACTTCGACGGCCTGATGACGCAGAACTGGCGGATGCCGAAGCCGCGCAAGCTGATCGCGGTCAACGTCGACGCCGACGATGCCGCCAAGAACTACCCGCCCGACCTGACGCTGGTCGGCGACGCGCGCGGGATCGTCGAGCGGCTGCTGCCGAAGGAACGGCCGGGCCTGGACGACCTCACCCTGCGGCTGGCCGGCATCGGCCGCCGCGTGCGCCGGCGGATCCGCGACGAAGAGCCGCAGGCGTACGATTTGCTGTCCACTTTGGACGAAGTGCTGCCGACGGACGCCGTGCTGGTGTCGGACATGTGCGTCGCCGGGTACTGGGTCGGCGGCTTCCACCGGGTGCGGGCGCCGCGCAAGCTCGCCTACCCGATGGGCTGGGGCACGCTCGGCTACGGCTTCCCGGCGTCGCTCGGCGCCGCCGCGGCCGGCACCGGCCGGGCCATCTGCATCACCGGCGACGGCGGTTTTCTCTACGGCTGCGGCGATCTGGCGACGCTCGCGCAGGAACAGCTGCCGGTCACGGTCGTGCTCGTCGACGACGGCGGGTACGGCATGCTGCGCTACGACCAGGACCGCGAAGGCGTGCCGCGCCGCGGGGTCGACTGGGACAGCCCGGACTTCGTCGGTCTCGCGCGGTCCTTCGGCGTGCACGCGGACCGCGTGTCCGGCTTCGGGCGCGCGTTCCGGCGGCTGCTCGGCGAGTTCGTCGAGTCGGACGAGCCGAACGTCCTGGTCGTGAAGGCGAGGCTGAAGCCGCCGTTGAACACGTCGCCGCGGTGGTACCGGACATGAGGATCGGCGTCGACATCGGCGGCACGTTCACCGATCTCTGCGCGGTGGGCGAAAGCGGGATCGCCGCCGTCGGCAAGGTCCTGACCACGCACGACGAACCGGCCCGCGCGGTCGAGGAAGGCCTGGCCGCGCTGCTCGCGGACCTCGGCGCCGTCGAGCAGGTGGTGCACGGGACGACGCTGGTGACGAACGCGCTGATCGAGCGCACGGGCTCGCGGACCGCGCTGCTGGCCACGGCCGGCTTCCGGGACGTCCTCGAAATGCGCCGCGAACACCGTTACGAGCTCTACGACCTGCGCATCGAGCTGCCGGCCCCGCTCGTGCCCCGGCACCTGCGGTTCGACGTGCCGGAACGGATCCTCGCCGACGGGACCGTCCACACCGGACTCGACGAGGACTTCGTCGCGAAGCTCGGCCGGGAGCTGGCCGCACGCGGGATCGAGGCGGTCGCCGTCTGCTTCCTGCACGCGTTCACGAACCCGGCGCACGAACGGCGGGTCGCGGAGATCCTCGCCGCGGTGGCGCCCGCGCTCAGGGTGGCGCTGTCCTCCGACGTCGTCCCCGAAATCCGCGAGTTCGAGCGCGCGTCGACGACTGTGGCCAACGTGTACGTCCAGGACCTCACCGAGCGCTACCTGCGCGACCTCGAAACGCGGCTGCACCGGCTGGGGATCGGCCGCGCGCCGCACATCATGCTCTCCAACGGCGGACTGGCCACTGTGGACACCGCCGCGCGGCACCCGATCCGGATCCTCGAGTCCGGCCCGGCGGGTGGGGCGCTGGCGGCCGCGGAGCTGGGCCCGCCGGACCTGCTGGCCTTCGACATGGGCGGCACGACGGCGAAGCTGTGCCTGATCGCCGACGGCGCGCCGCTCGTGACGCACCAGTTCGAAGTGGACCGGAAGTACCGGCTGCTGCCGGGGTCCGGGCTGCCGGTGCGGGTACCGGTCACCGACATGATCGAGATCGGCGTCGGCGGCGGCTCGATCGCCCGGATCGACGCACTCGGCCTGCTGACCGTCGGCCCCGATTCGGCCGGCTCCGAGCCCGGGCCGGTCTGCTACGGCCGCGGCGGCACCGAGCCCACGGTGACCGACGCCGACCTCGTGCTCGGCTACCTCGACCCGGGCTACTTCCTGGGCGGCGTGATGCGCCTGGACGCCACCGCCGCGAGAGCGGCGCTCCGCGACAAGATCGCCGATCCGCTCGGGGTGAGCGTCGAAGAGGCCGCCTGGGGCATCCACACCAGCGTCAACGACGACATGGCCAACGCCGCCCGGGTGCACGCCGTCGAACGCGGCCACGACCCGGCGAAACTGCCGATGTACACCTTCGGCGGCGCGGGCCCGGTGCACGGCGTCGGCGTCGCGCGGGCACTCGGAGCGCCTTCGGTCGTCGCGCCGCCCGCCGCCGGGGTGCTGAGCGCGGCGGGGTTCCTCACCGCGCCACTGGCGTTCGACTTCGTCCGGTCGGCGCGCGCGGCCGTCCACGACCTCGCGTGGGACCAGGTCGACGCGCTGTTCGCCGAGATGGAAGCCGAGGGCGCGGCGCTGCTCGCGAAGTCCGGAGTGGACGAGGTGACGCACCGGCGCGTCGCCGAGATGCGCTACGCCGGGCAGGGCTACGAGATCCGCGTTCCGGTGCACGACGGTCCCTGGCCCGGCACGCTGATCGACGAGTTCACCCGGACCTACCGCGCGCTCTACCGGCGCACCGGGCCCGAGGTCGGGGTCGAGGTGCTGAACTGGCGGGTCGTGTCGAGCGGACCGAAACCCGAGGTCACCCTGCGCTTGGCCGCGGAGAAGACCCCGGGGGACGCGCGGAAGGGCACCCGGCGGGCCTGGTTCCCGGCGGCCGATGGATTTGTCGACACGGCCGTGTTCGACCGCTACCGCCTGGCCCCGGGTGAGCGCGTCGACGGACCGGCCATCGTGGAGGAACGCGAGTCCACTGTGGTCGTCCCGCCGGGCGCGCACTGCGTCGTCCGGGAGGACGCCGCGCTGGAGGTGACGGTGTGAAGGTCGATCCGATCGTCGTCGGGTTGTTCGGCAACCGTCTGCACTCGATCCTCGCCGAGCAGCAGAACGCGCTGGTCAACACGGCTTTCTCCGCCGTCGTCCGCGAATCGCTCGACCTGGCCTGCGCGGTGTTCGACTCGCGCGGCGAAATGATCGGCCAGTCCGTCGGCGGCACGCCCGGCCACATCAACGCGATGGCCACCGGCATGCACCACTTCGTCGCCGCGTACCCGCCGGAAACCCTCGAACCCGGCGACGTCCTGCTCACCAACGACCCGTGGCAGACGGCCGGGCAGATCAACGACATCACCGTCGCGACGCCGGTGTTCCGGCGCGGCCGGCTGGTCGCGTGGTTCGCGTCCTGCTGCCACGCCCCCGACATCGGCGGCCGGCTCGTGTCCGCCGAGGCCCACGAGGTCTTCGAAGAAGGGCTGCGGCTGCCGATCCTGAAGTTCCTGCGCGCGGGCGAGGTCAACGCCGACCTGGAACGGCTGATCCGGGCCAACGTGCGGACGCCGGAGGAGACCATCGGCGACTTGTACGCGCAGGTCACCGGCAACCAGGTGGGCGCGGCGAGCCTGGTGCGGCTGCTGGACGAGTTCGGCCTCGACACCCTCGACGACGTCGCCGCCGAAATCATGAACCGCTCCGAGAAGGCGCTGCGCGAGGCACTGCGGAAGCTGCCGGACGGCGTCTACACCAACGAAATCGCCACCGACGGCTTCGACGACGAAGAGATCGTCCTGCGCGTCACGGCCACTGTGGACGGTGACGAAATCCACCTGGACTTCGCGGGTTCGTCGCCGCAGAGCCGGCGCGGGATCAACGTCGTGCTGAACTACACGCGGGCGTACGCCTCGTTCGCGGTCAAGGCCGCGATCTCGCCGGAGGTGCCGCACAACGCCGGGTCGTTCCGGCCCGTGCGCGTCACCGCGCCCGAGGGCTCGGTGCTGAACTGCCTGCCGCCCGCGCCGGTCGCGTCCCGGCACCTCATCGGGCACTTCCTGCCGTCGCTGCTGATCGGCGCGCTGCCCGGCGCCGCGATCGCGCCGAGCGCGGACGCGCTGTGGATGACCATCTGGCGCGGCCCGGGGTTCATGCTCAACGTCTTCCAGACCGGCGGGATGGGTGCGCGCGCCGGCAAGGACGGCCTGAACACCACGGGATTCCCGAGTGGACTGCGCTCGACGCCGACCGAGGTGATCGAGACGATGGCGCCGCTGGTGCAGCACACGCGCGAGCTGCGCGTGGACTCCGGCGGCGCCGGACGGTGGCGCGGCGGCCTCGGACAGGTGACCACGATGGGTGCACTCGACGTGACTTCCTGGAGCGTCAACGGGAACGTCGACCGCGTGCGCGCCGCGGCGTCCGGCGTGGACGGTGGCCTGCCCGGCGCGGCCGGCCGCTTCGGCCTGCACGAAGGGCGCGACCTGCCCGCGAAAAGCCGGGTGACGCTGCCACCGGAGTCTATTGTGGACGTCACACTGCCCGGTGGCGGCGGCTACGGGCCACCGCGCGAACGGCCGGTGGGCGCGGTCCTCGCCGACGTCGTCGAGGGGTACGTCTCGGTGACGGCGGCGCGCGAGGTCTACGGCGTCGAGGTGCGCTACCACGGCGATCCCGCGGCGCTCGTCCGGCTGCCCGAGGACTACGCCGTGGACGAAGAGCAGACAGCACGACTGAGAGCGGGGAAGTGACATGGGTCGGTTGGCCGGCAAGGTGGCGGTCGTCTTCGGCGGCGCGCGGGGCATCGGCCTCGCCACGGTGAAGGAGTTCCTCGCCGAAGGTGCGACGGTGTTCGCTTCCGACATCCGCGAACCCGCGGAGTCCATAGCGGGCTACCGGCACTCCATAGTGGACGCCACGGACGAGGACGCCGTGGCGGCGTTCGTCGACGGCGTGCTTGCCGAGGCGGGCCGCATCGACGTGCTGTTCAACAACGTCGGCATCCACCTCGGCAAACCGCTCGCCGACACGACACTGGCCGAGTTCGACAACATCTTCGCGCTCAACGTCCGCGCCGCCTTCCTCGGCACCCGCGCCGTGCTGCCGCACATGATCGAGCAACGAGCCGGCAGCATCATCACGACGTCGTCGAATGGCGGCGTCATGGGCCGCCCCGGCGACCCCGTCTACAACGCCACGAAGCACGCGCTGGTCGGGCTGACCAAGTCGATCGCCGTCGCGCACGCGCACCAGGGCATCCGCGCCAACACGGTGAACCCCGGCGCGATCGACACCGACATGCTGCGCAGCACCCTGAACTCCCCGGAGGAGTTCGAAACCAAGCAGCACCAGCTGGTCGCGAGCACGCCGGCGGCGCGCGTCGGCGAAGCCTGGGAGGTCGCGAAAGCCGTTGTGTTCCTGGCCGGCGACGAGTCGCGGTTCATCAATGGCGTCGTGTTGCCGATCGACGGCGCGAAGGCCGCGGGCGCGATGCCGGGCAACCGCTACAGTCTCGACTTCGACCTCGGCGTCAGGTAGCGCCGTGTCCGTCGACGCCTCGGGGCTGGAGAGCGAGCGGCATCTGCTCGAGCGCAGCGGCACGGCCGAACGGGTCGCCGCGATCCTGCGTCAGTACATCACCGACGGCGTCTTCGCCCCCGGTGAACGGCTTTCGGAGCCGGTGATCAGCTCGGCGCTCGGTGTTTCGCGCAACACGCTGCGCGAGTCGTTCCAGCTGCTGGCCCACGAACGGCTGGCGGTGCACGAGCTGAACCGCGGCGTGTTCGTCCGCGAACTGACCACAGAGGACATCGAGGATCTGTACGTCGTCCGCCGGGCCACCGAATGCGGTGCGCTCCGGCGGGCGGCCGAGCTGTCCACTGTGGACTTGCGACCGGTCGAGCTCGCGCTGCGGGACGGCCGGGCGGCGGCCGCGGCCGAGGACTGGCCCGCGGTCGGCACCGCCAGCATCCACTTCCACCAGGCGCTCGCCGACCTCGCGGGCAGCGAGCGCATCTCCGCGACCATGCGCCAGGTGCTCGCCGAGACGCGGCTGTTCTTCGTCCTCAACGAGAACACGCGCGAGTTCTACGAGCCGTTCCTCGGCTGCCACGAGCGGATCCTGCGCGACCTGCGGGCCGGCCGGTTCGCGGCGGCCGAAGCCGCGCTGGACCGCTACCTCCGGGACGCCGAGGCCCGGCTGCTGGCGCTCAGCTCACCGGCGACGTAGGGAACGAGAAGCACGTACGGCCTGCGGTAGGTGGTGGCGCGGTACGTCCCGTCCGGACCGGGCGCCCAGCTGCGCCAGGCGATCGTGCGGACCACGGTGGACACGGCGAAACCGGGGGAGCCGGCCGCGGCGGGCGGTGCCGGAGCGAGCACCACCGCGGCCAGGGTCCACGCGAGTCCACGGAGCACGGCACCAGTCAACCCCGCGGCGGCCACCGGCCGGAAAGGATTCGAGCCGGTTCAAATCCGCCGCGGCGGCTGTTACCGTCGATCGGTGTTCACGCTGCGCGTCGACGCGGAGACGGTGGCCAGGACCCGCTTTTCGCCGTCGCTCGCGGCGGAGTCCCTGGCCTGGCTGAAGCTCGCCGCCGCTTCGGCGCGCCACGCCGTGTTCGGGGATCCCGGCCCGCTCGCCCGCGCCGCCCTCGCCCACCCCGACGTCGCGCTGCTCCTGGACCTGCTGCCGCGCCCCGGCGACGTCTACACGCCCGACCTGCTGACGCCGCAGCCCGGCACCGCCGCCCGCCACGGCGACCTGCTCGACGAGCAGCTGGCGCGGATCGAGGCGACGCCGCAGGACGAGCTCGAGGAGCAGGTGCTGGCCCACACGAGCGCGCACTGGAGCAGGCCGCTGCCGGACACCGCCCGCCGGGCCGCGGAGTCGGGGACCATGCCGCGGCGCCTGGCCAACGGGCTCGCGCGGTTCTGGCGCGACGCGCTGGCCGAGGGCTGGGCCGGCCTGCAGCCGGTCCTCGACCGGGACATCACCCACCGCGCGAAGACCGTCGCGAGCCACGGCGTCGGCGCGGTGCTCGGGACGCTGCACCCGGGCATCGGCTGGGCGGGCGACGCGATCACGCTCGCCGCGCCGTTCGACGGCGAGGTCGACGTCGCCGGCCGGGAGCTGGTCCTCGCGCCCGGCGTACTCAGCTGGCCGGGCAGCAGCGTGCAGGTCGACGTGCCGGGGCAGGTCGTGCTCGGCTATCCGGCGCACGGGATCGGGACGGGCGGGACGCCGCCGCCGGACCGGCTCGCGCCGGTGGTCGGGACGGCCCGGGCGGCGCTCCTGGCGGACCTGGCAACGGCGCGGTCGACGGCCGAGCTCGCCACGCGGACGGGGTACGCGCCGGGCACGGTCTCCTACCACCTCGGCGCGCTGCACCGCGCGGGTCTGGTCAGCCGGAGCCGGGACGGCCGGTTCGTGCTCTACCAGCGAACCCCGCGGGCAGTCGGCCTCCTGGACGGCGCGTGATAGGGAAAGGGGCATGATGCCTGCCGACCACGCCGGACTCCGCCCGCTGGACGGGATCAAGGTCGTCGACCTGTCCCGCATCCTCGCCGGGCCGTACTGCACGCAGTACCTGGGCGAGATGGGCGCGGACGTGGTGAAGGTCGAGCCGCCCGGGCACGGCGACGACACCCGCGGCTGGGGACCGCCGTTCGTCGGCGAGAGCGACGAGGCCGTGTACTACCTCGCGGCGAACCGGAACAAGCGCGGGATCGTGCTCGACCTCAAGAGCGACCGCGGCCGCGAGGCGCTGCGGCGGCTGGTTGCCGGCGCGGACGTGCTCGTCGAGAACTTCCGGCCGGGCACGCTGGAGAAGTGGGGCGTCGGGTACGACGTCCTGGCGGAGCTGAACCCGCGGCTGATCCACGTGTCGATCACCGGGTTCGGGCAGACGGGCCCGTACCGCGACCGCGCGGGCTACGACCTGGTGGCGCAGGCCCTCGGCGGCGTGATGTCGCTGACCGGCGAGCCGGACGGCGCCCCGGCGAAGGTCGGGCTGCCGGTCGCGGACCTGAACGCGGGCACGTGGGCGATCATCGCGGTGCTGATGGCGCTGCAGGCCCGCCACACGACCGGCCGCGGCCAGTACCTCGACGTGTCCCTTTTGGACAGCCAGCTGGCCTGGCACGTGTACGCCGCGGGCGCGACGTTCTACGACACCCCGCGGCCGCGCCGGATGGGTTCGGCGCACCCGAGCATCGTCCCGTACCAGGCGTACGCCGTGTCGGACGGCTGGCTGATCATCGCGGTGGGCAGCGAAAAGCTGTGGCAGGCGTTCTGCCGGGTGCTGGAGCTGGACATCGCCGCGGACCCGCGGTTCTCGTCGAACGCTCTCCGCGCGGCGCACCGCGAGGAGCTGAACGCACTGCTGGAGCCGGTCCTGCTGACCCGCACGGCGGCGGACTGGCTGAAGTCGTTCGACGCGGCGGGCATCCCGGCGGCCCCGATCAACGAGATCGACGACGTGTACGCGGACCCGTGGACGGCGGCGCGCGACCAGGTGGTCCGGCTGCCGCACCCGACGGTGGGAACGTACGTGGGGACGGGCTTCCCGGTGAAGGCATCGGACACCCCGGCGCGGCCGACGTCCGCCCCGCCGACGTTGGGTCAGCACACTTCGGAGGTGCTGGCGGAACTGGGGTACTCGGCGGAGGAGATCGCGGAGTTCCTGGACTGAACGGCAGGTCCGGCCAGGCGAACTGTGCACGATGGAGTGTTCGCGATCCCCGCCTCGCCCTGGTAGGGATGGGGGAAGGACTGAGGAGGACCGATGTCAGCACAACACGCCCTTTGGCACCCGTTCGCCGACATGGGCGCGGTCGCGAACGACCGGATGGTCATCACCCGCGGCGAAGGGTCCTACGTCTGGGACGACGCCGGCCGCCGGTACTTCGACGCCACCGCGTCGCTCTGGTACGCGAACTTCGGCCACGGCCGGCCCGAGATCACCGAGGCCGTCACCAAGCAGCTGCGGACGCTCGACTCGTACAACCTGTTCGGCTACAACGCGAACCAGCCGGCGATCGAGCTGGCCGACCGCGTCGCCGCACTGGCTCCGACGCCGGGCTCGAAGGTCTTCTTCGGCTCGGGTGGCGGGGACGTCATCGACACCGCCGTGAAGCTCGCGCGGGCGTACTTCGCGCAGACCGGGCGGCCGGAGAAGGTGCACGTCATCGGCCGGGCGCAGGGCTACCACGGCACGCACGGCTTCGGCACGGCCGTCGGCGGCATCCCGGCCAACGCGGCGGGCGTCGGGCCGCAGCCGCCGGAGTTCTCGCACGTCCCGTTCGACGACGCCGCGGCCCTGGAAGCCGAGATCGAACGGGTCGGCGCGGCCCGCGTCGCGGCGTTCTTCTGCGAGCCGGTGATCGGCGCGGGTGGCGTGCTGCTGCCGCCGGAGGGGTACCTCGAGGAGGTCGCGGCGATCTGCCGTCGGCACGACGTGCTGTTCGTCGCGGACTGCGTGATCGCGGCGTGGGGCCGGCTCGGGACGTGGTTCGGCATCGACCGCTGGGCGGTCGAACCGGACATGATCACGACGGCGAAGGGCATCACCGGCGGCACGATCCCGCTGGGCGCGCTGGTGGTGGCGCCGCGGGTGGCGGAACCGTTCTTCACGGGAGCGCCGGGAGCACCGATCTTCCGCCACGGCGCGACGTACGCGGGCCACCCGGTGGCGTGCGCGGCGGGCCTGGCGACGTTGGACATCTACGAGCGCGACGGCCTGATCCCCCGCGGCCGCGAGCTGGAGAAGCCCCTGGCCGACGCGGTGTCGGCGGCGAGCGGGCACCCGCTCGTGAAGGAGGTCCGGGCCGGCCTGGGCTTCCTCGCGGCGGTCGAGCTGACGGCGGAGGCCGTGGACGCCGACCCGGGAGCCCCGGTGAAGCTGCAGCGCGCGTGCCGCGACGAGGGCGTGATCGTGCGCAACCTCGGCCGGGGCATCGCGGTGTCGCCGCCGCTCGTGGCCGGGGACACGGAGCTGGACCTGCTGGCTTCCGCGCTGCCCAAGGCCCTGGACCGGCTGGCTGCCCAAAGCTGAAGCCGTGAGCGGCTCTTCCCTGTCTCGGAGAAGACAGGGAAGAGCCGCTCACGACGTCACGAAATGCAGAACTCGTTCCCCTCCGGATCGGCCATGGTCACCCAGCTGTGCGGCCCCTGCCGCCCGCGCCAGAGGAACGTCGCCCCGCGGGCCTTGAGCTTCTCCAGCGTCGCCTCGACGTTGTCCGCCCCCACCCAGACGTCGATGTGGAGCCGGTTCTTCACCGTCTTCGGCTCCGGGACCTCCTGGAACAGCACCCGCCTCGGCGGGCCGTCCGCCGGCGAGTCCGGGTGGCGGATCGCCGCTCCCGTTCGCCACACCAGAGATCCCTTGTACGTCCGGGTTTCCTCTTCCTTCGCGTACCCCTTCGCGATCATCTCGCGGACGAAGTCCTCATCCGTGGGTTCGACCGGCCAGCCGAGCGTCTCGGCCCACCAGTCGGCGAGCACGTGCGGGTCGGCCGTATCCACCACTACCTGGAAGTCATGCGCCATACGGGCACGTTAACGACCGAGTCCGACATTTTCCGGAGCATCGGGTCCTCGGGCACGACCGTGAAGCGCCACTTGTCGACGCCGCCGCCCATGATCTCGGCGTAGCGGCGGGCGCCGTCGGCGTTGGCGAACCGCACCTGCTGGCCGTTCGTCAGGTGGGTGATCTTGACCGCCATGACAACCTCCCGAAAGTTGTGGGCCGGCCCAGGAGCTTCCCCCTCCGAGGCCGGCGAGCACAGTAGAACACATGTTCGACCGCCCGCGCCACCGGATCCCCCGCGCAGGTGAGGACCACTCAGAGTGGCCGGATCATCGCCACGCGCGGCCAGGCGTCGAGCCCGCGGGCCGCCTCCGCGCGGCGGATCGCCCGCAGCCCGGCGCCGATCTCGGCGTCGGCCAGCACCCGGAACCGCAGCCGCTCGTAGTAGGGCGCGTTCCACGGCACGGCCGCGAACGTCGTGAGCGTCAGCGCCGGCAACCCGCGCGCGACGGCCCACTCGGCGAGCGTCTCGATCAGGGCCCGGCCGAGCCCGCGGCGCGCGTGCGAAGGCCGCACCGAGACCTGCTCGACGTGCGCGTGCCCGTCGACGACCTCCGCGACGAGGTAGGCCACCGGCCGGTCGTCGTCGTCCACGGCCACCCAGGCGCGGCCGTCGGCCTGGTACACCGCCAGCTCCGCCACCGAACCCGGGTCGTCGTCGGCGATCGCCGCCATGTCGACGGCGCGGAACAGGCCGCCCGCCTCGCGTTCGACGTCGATCAACGCGGGCAGGTCGTCGGGGCGCGCGAGCCGGATCACGACGACATTGGTACGCGCTCCGCCGGGATTCTCACAGCGAATAAGACGAAATCGTGCGCTCGATGCGGGTCGCGTACCCCTGCAGGGCGGTGATCGCGGTGCGCCGGGCCTCGTCGGTGATCCGCGCGGCCGGGCCGGCCATGGTCAGCACCGTCGGCCGCCGCCCGTAGGCGGTCACCGGCACCGAACACGCCCAGACGCCCTCGTCGATTTCCCCGGAGCTGACCGCGTACCGGTTCTCCATCGCGTGCTTGAGCTCGTCGCGCACGAAGGTGCCGCGCTGCTCGACGACCGGCGCCAGCCGCCGGTCGCGCTCGATCTCCGGCAGCAGGGCGAGCAGCATCTTGCCGGACGCGCCGAGCCCGAGCGGCAGCGAATGCCCCGGCTCGAAGGTGAACCGCATGGCCCGGTCGCACTCGACGCGGTCGGCGCACACGGCGGCGTCGCCGAACTGCTGGAAGAGCATCACCGTCTCGCCGAGTTCCCGCGCGGCTTCCTCCATCGACGGCTTCGCCAGCCGCACGAGGTCGTTCGCCAGCTGCGCGGCCCGTGCGAGCGGCATCACCTGGCTGGTCAGGTGGTAGTGCCCGGCCCGGCCCTCTTCGAGCAGCTGCAGCTCCTTGAGCAGCGCGACGTAGCGGTAGGTCGTCGCGACCGGGGTGCCGATCGTCGCGGCGAGCTCGGCCACGCTGGCTTCCCAGCGCCGTTCGGAAAAGGCGAGGAGCAGCTGGAGGACCTTGCGGGAACTGCTGGCACCGGGAGTCCGGCGCGGGGCGGTGGTGGTGGCGGAACCGTCGACGGCACTGACGGCAGGCGTCATCATGACCTCTCGGTGAGACAAAAACGACCATCGCTATCACACGCGGTGAATAAATTAGCACGGTGTGTTAATCGAAGGCCAGCATTGCGCCGACGGCCCGCCATTCGGGAAAAAACCGGATCAGAGCGTGAGGAACTCGCCCGGTTTCGTCACCACCGGTGACTCGACGTAGAGCCCGCGGTACTCGTCCTGGATCCCGGAGTTGTGCACCTGCAGCGCCAGCGGGCCGACGCGGCCGGCGGTCTTGTCCGTGAACCGCAGGACCTCGACGCCCTTGCAGGTCACCGCTGTTCCGGTGAGCGGGCAGCACGCCATCCGGGCGACGCCGGTGGTCATGTCCCCGATCAGCTCGCACTGCGCCCACTTCTTGATGTCGATGGAGGTGTGCGGCAGCTGCTGGAACAGTTTGCCGCCGCCGTCGTTGTGGCCCGGCCGGTAGTCCCAGTGCCCGCCGTTCGGCGGCTGGAACTGGATGGCGCTCAGCGCGTCGCGGATCGGGTCGGTGGTGCCCCAGATCAGCACGGTCGGTTTGTGATTGCCCTTGACCTGGCGGACATTGAATATCCACCGAAACGTGCCGACCTGCTGTTTGTTGTAGTACAACCAGCCGCGGGCCGTGCCATTGCCGTGGATGACGCCGTTCTTCGCCGACCAAAGACCGGTTTTCGACGACGTCCAGCCACCGAGGCCGGTGCCGTCGAACATCGAAACGAGGTTCGGGTCGCCGTAGGGGTTGTCGGCCGCCGCGGCCGGTACCGGGACCGAAGCCGCGACGATCCCCGCGGCCACCACACCAAGGAGCTTCCGGAACATCCCTGCCGTCCTCTCTCTAGTGCTGGTAGAGGGGTTCGGACGGCGGATTTTCACGTTAGGAGCCGCGCGGGTGGGCCGTCAACCGCGGTCCCGCTGACCGGTCAGGAACGGGGTCAGCAGGCCGGGAACGGCCCGGTCGGCGAGCGCGAGCCCGTCGGATTCGCCGACGTCGAGCACGCGGTAGTGGCCCTTGCCCGCCGCGACCGGCGCGATGATCGTGACCAGCCCGGCGCGCCGCTGGAAGTACGAGCGTTCGACGACGACGCCGGTCATCCCGTCGCAGCGGACCGCCGCGGTGCCGCGGTCCAGCGACCCCGAGCGCGTCACGAGGTACCGGCCGGTGAGCGCGTGCCCGAGACCGCGGTAGCGGTCCCAGCCGACGAGCGCGGCGAACGGCAGCAGCCCCAGCGCGGCCTGCCACGGCCAGTCCGGCAGGGCACCGAGCCAGGCCAGGCCGTAGAGCCCCGCCGCGAGCAGCAGCACGCCGACGACGGCCCGCGAGAGCCGCCGGTACAGCGCCCGGCGCGGATGGCGCGTCAACGGCGTCGCGGCGGGGTCCTCGCCGAGCACGTCCGCGACGACTTCGTGCGCTTTCGCCAGCGGTGCGGGCGGGAGCAGCAGGCCGCCGCTCTTGTCCGCGCCCTTGCCCTCGCGCAGGCCGCCGGCGATGGCGACGCAGCGCGCGCCGCCGGCCAGCCGCAGCGGCAGCGGTTCGCGGATCTCCACGCCGCGCAGGCGGTCCTCCTCGATCGACACCGAGCGCGTCGTGATCAGCCCGCGCCGGATGTGCAGCGTGCCGGCGGGTTCGCGGGTGAGCCGGAAGTTCCAGAACGACAGGACGTACCCGCCGATCGACAGCAGCGACACGAGCACCAGCAGCCCGGCGGCGGCGAGCACCAGGCTCACCCATGTCGGGGTGTCGGCGAAGTGCCCGACGACCGTCTGCACCAGCGAGAACTGGATCGGGTCGAAGTGCAGTTCGTGCGCGAAGTGGTAGACGGTGCCGACGGCGGCGCCGACCACGGCCAGCCCGGACAGCGTGAACGGCGCGTACCGCAGCCACTTCTTGTCGACGGCGGCCACCAGCTGTTCCGCCGGCGCGACGGCTTCTTCCGCCGCGGGCGCGGCCTTGCGGTGCAGCAGGAGCGTCCGCAGCCGCTGCGCTTCGGCGATCGTGACGGCGTCGAGGACGAGCTCGTCCTTGCCCGGCCCCTTGCCGTGCGAGTGGCGCCCGGTGCCGATCCGCGCGGCGGCCAGCGAGAACAGCCGGTGCTTCGGCTCGGACGTGACGTCGACCGTGCGGATCCGGTCGCGCGGGATGGCGCGCTGTTTGCGCAGCAGCAGCCCGGTGTGCCATTCGACCTGCGTCTCGGTGATCCGGTAGCGCGAGGTCAGCACGTGCGAGACGCCGGTGCACACGGCGATCACGGTGAAGACGAGGCCGATCCACTGCCACGGTTCGCCGTGGCCGAACAGCAGCGCGCCCAGGAGCACCGGCAGCGACCGCACCAGGTCCAGCACCGGCCGGATCAGCAGCATGCGCCGGTCGAGGCGGTGCCATGGCGCTTCCGGCGTCCCCTCGGCGGGCAACGTCACGACGGCCGCTGTGCCGGCTGCCGCCTCCGCGGGGGAGAGTGCGTCGGCGCCGCTCACGTCGCGTCTCCCCGCACGGCCTGGGTCGTCTTGGTCAGCTCGTCCGCCAGCGCGAGCGCGCGGTCGTGCGCCAGGCCCGAGATGCGCAGCGGGCCCGCCGCGGACGCCGTCGTCACGGTGATCTTCGCCAGCTTGAACAGCTGCTCGCCGGGGTCGCGCTCGATGTCGACGGTCTGGATCCGGGAGATCGGCGCGATCCGCCACTCCTGCTTCAGCCAGCCGGACTGCGTGTAGACGGCCTCGCCGGTGACCTCCCAGCGGTGCACGCGGTAGCGCCACTGCGGCATCACGATCAGGTGCAGCGGACCCACCACGCAGGCGACGACGAGCGCCACCGTGAGGAACGCCGGCGCGTCGTCGCTGGTCACCACGATGGCCGTGAGGATCCCGATGACGACGATCCAGGAGATCGACGCCATCGCCGTCCAGTAGCCGATGGCCCGGCGGCTGACCCGGTTAGCCGGCGGCCTCAGCCGCAGGGCCGCTGTGTTCGTGGTGTGTTCGCTCACGCCCTCAAGCGTGCCCGATCGGCGCCTTGCGCGCCCACGACAAGTGTCACGATGCCGATCCGGTCCGGGTTCGATCGCCAGCCGTTACGATCGGGCAACACCGTCGGAGGAATGGAAACGCCTTCGGGGTGTGTTGTGCTTGAAGGATTGATGTGTAGGCGAGCAGGAGGCACCGGTGGGACTCGATCCCGACGACCTGTACGAGGTGGACTCGGACGTCCCCGACCTGACCGGGGCGGTGCTGCTCCACCACTTCGAAGGGTTCATGGACGCCGGCTCGGCGGGCCGTCTCCTGGCCGAGCACCTGCTCGGCGGTGAGCACCGGGTGATCGCGCGCTTCGACGTCGACCGGCTCATCGACTACCGCTCGCGCCGGCCGACCATGACCTACGCCGTGGACCACTGGGAGGACTACGACGCGCCGGAACTGGTCGTCCACCTGCTGCACGACACGGACGGGACGCCGTTCCTGATGCTCTCGGGCCCGGAGCCCGACCACGACTGGGAGCGGTTCTGCCGCGCCGTGCGCAACCTGGTCGAACGCTGGGGCGTCCGGCTCACCGCCGGGTTCCACGGCATCCCGATGGGCGCGCCGCACACCCGCCCGCTCGGCGTCACCGCGCACGCCACCCGCAAGGACCTCGTCGGCGACCACCAGCCGCTGCCCAACCGGCTGCAGGTGCCGGGCAGCCTCGCCGCGCTGCTGGAGTACCGGCTCGGCGAGTGGGGCCACGACGCCGTCGGGTTCGCCGCGCACGTGCCGCACTACCTCGCGCAGTCGACGTACCCGGCGGCGTCGCTGATCGTGCTCGACGCGCTGAGCCGCTCGACCGGGCTGAGCCTGGCCGAGGGCGAGCTGCGCGCGGCGGCCGAGCTCGCCGACGCCGAGATCAACCGCCAGGTCGCGGAGTCCGACGAGATCGCCGACGTCGTCCGCGCCCTGGAACGGCAGTACGACACGTTCATCGAGGCTTCGGAGCGCGGATCGCTGCTGGCGGAATCGGTCGAGCACATGCCGACCGCGGAAGAGCTGGGCTCGCAGTTCGAGCGGTTCCTCGCGGAGCAGAACGGCGGCGACGGCCCCGAGCGCTGATCGAGAGATGGTGCGTGGTCGTGCGCCGGGCCGAGGTACCGTCCCGAGATGAACGACACGAAAAACCGTTCACCCGTAACGAAAACCGTGCGGCGCACGCTGGGTAGGCTGCTGAACCAGGCTGCCGCGAAAGTGCACGACCCGTACACCGATCAGCTGAACCGGATGGCCGCCGAGCTGCGCGAGGAGATCATCCGCCAGGGTGACCGAGTCCTCGATCGGGTGGTGGAGTTCGAGATCCGCAGCCGCCGGGACATCGTCTACGCCGGCGACCAGGACGCCGCTCTCGAAAGCAACGTCTTCGCCCGCGAGAACCTCGTCGGCGCCCGCCACTTCGGCAAGCCCAAGGAGACCCTCGAGTACGCGCTTTCCGTGGCGCCCCAAGGGGGAATGGCGCTGGAGTTCGGCGTGGCCTCCGGCAACACGCTGCGGACGATCGCCGGCGCGCGCGGTGGCCGGGAGGTCTACGGCTTCGACTCCTTCGACGGGCTGCCCGAAGCGTGGCTCAACGGCATGCCCGCCGGCGCCTTCGCCCGCGACGACCTGCCGGACGTCCCCGGCGCCGAGCTCGTCGTCGGCCTGTTCGCCGACAGCCTCCCCGGCTTCCTCGAAGACCACCGCGGCCACATCGACTTCCTGCACGTCGACGGCGATCTCTACAGCTCCGCCAAGACCGTGCTCGACCTCTGCGGGCCGCGGCTGCGCGCGGGCAGCATCGTGCACTTCGACGAGTTCTTCAACTTCCCCGGCTGGAAGCGGCACGAGTACCGCGCCTGGACGGAGTACGTCGAACGCACCGGCGTCGAGTTCGAGTACGTCGCCTACACCTACAGCGACAACCAGGTGACGGTGAAGATCACAAAGCCGTAGGCGGGCCGTCGGGGATTTCGCGCAGCTCCAGCGTGCCGACCTCGGCCCACGGGTGCCGTGACGCCACCTCCAGGGCCGTCGCGCGGTCCGCGCACTCGAGGATGTTGTAGCCGCCGACCTGCTCCTTCGTCTCGGCGAACGGGCCGTCGGTCAGCAGCACCCGGCCGTCGCGCACCCGGATCGTCTTCGCTTCGGCCGGCGGGCGCAGGCCCGTGCCGGCCTGTCGGACACCCCGGCGTTCCGCCTCGGCGGCCCATTCGTGGCAGCGGCGCGCCATTTCCGGGCCGGCCGCGGCGGCCGCGGACTCGTCACCGCACAGCAGGAGCAGGTATCGCACGGCGCCAGCATGCCACGCGGGTTCAGCCGTGGCAGCCCTCCTCGTTGAGCGGCCCGAACGACGGCAGGATCAGCCCGCACAGGTAGCCGTCGATGAACCGGCCGCTGCCCGCGATGTTGGTGCCGAGCCGGACCAGCGGCGCGAACCCGCGGATGCCGGCGGCGAGCGCGTCCTGGTTGCGCTGCAGCATCGACGTCAGCTGGTCGAGCTGGGTGAGCAGCGGGTCAAGCCGGCTGTCGTTGTCTTCGATCAGCCCGGACAGCTCGGCGGCGAGCCGCCGCGAGCCGTCGAGCAGGGAAGTGATCGCCTGTTCACGGTCGCTCACCTCGGACAGCAGCTGGTTGCCGTCGGTCAGGAGCCGTCGCACGGCGGCGTCGCGGTCGACGAGCGTCTGCGAGACGACCCTCGTGTTGCCCAGCAGAGTGGCGAGCTGGTGGTCGCGCGTCGCGAGCGTGTCCGACAGCCGGGACAGGCCGGTGAGCGCGGCGCGGACGCTCGGCGGCGTGTCCGCCAGCGTCGCCGACAGCGTGTCGAAGCTCTTCGCCAGCCGGGAAGTGTCGATCCGGTCCACAGTGGACGAAAGGCTGCCGAACGCCGCGAGGATGTCGTAGGGCACGGTCGTGCGCGACCGTGGGATCGGCTTGCCGGGGTCGAGCGTTCCTTCGCCTTGCGGGTCGAGCGCGAGGTACTTCTGGCCGAGGACGGTCTTCAGCCGGATCGCCGCGCCCGTCGCGTCACCGAGCCACGCGCCCTTGACCCGGAACGAAACCAGCACGCGGTCACCGCGCAGCTTGACGTCCGAGACCCGGCCGACTTCGACGCCGGCGATGCGGACGTCGTTGCCCTGGAACAGACCGGCCGCTTCGCTGAACTCCGCGGAGTAGGTCGTGCCGTCGCCGATCACCGGCAGGGAACGCGCGTTGAGCGCGGTCAGCACGCCGAGGGCCAGCACGGTCAGGCCGGCGATCGCCGTCCTGACCGGGACGTCGGCGGCCCGGCTTATTGACATGGCGTAAAGAGTGACGCACGCCACGCCGGGCCGCCAGCCGAGTCCCCCGAAGAGACGAAGATCGCCGGGTCACGCGGACGTCAGCGCGGGGTACTCACGATATTCCAGTGCGTTGGCCGCGCGGTCGGTCATCCAGGTGAACACCTTGCCGAACAGCCGCGTGCTCAGCATCCGGTAGGCGCGGTTGCGGCTGCGGATCTTCGCGGCGGTGCGCGGGGCGAGGAAGTTGCCGGAGCCCTTGCCGTTCTTCTGCCCGACCGTCGCCGGCTTGCGAAGGCGCTCCTCGTACTTCGCGAACGCCGTCACGTGGTCGCCGCCGGCCGCCGCGAGCTCACCCGCCAGCACCTGCGCGCCCATCATGGCGAGCCCGGTGCCGGACCCGCCGGGGCCGGCGCACCAGGCGGCGTCGCCGAGCAGCACGACCCGCCCCTTCGACCAGCGATCGAGGTGGATCTGGCTGATCGAGTCGACGTACAGGTCGTCGGTGCCCGGCAGTGCTTCCAGGAGCCGGGGCGTCTCCCAGCCGGTGTCGGCGAAGAGCTGCGAGACGAGCGCGCGCTGCTCGTCGGGGGTGCGGCGGCGGAACTCGACGCCGTCGGCGGCGAAGACCAGCGTGACGTGCAGCTTGTCCGGCAGCCGGTGGCTGCCCACGGTCAGGCCGCGGCCCGGCTCGTTGTACATCACGCTGGTGTGGTCGAGGCCGAGGTGGTTGGGCGCGGTGAACCCGGCGATGCCGAACCCGAGGTCGTGCCGGAAGCCGGACTCGGGCCCGAACGCGGCGGCCCGCACCCCGGAGTGCACGCCGTCGGCCCCGACGACGAGGTCGAACCTGCGCGGGGCGCCCCGGCGGAAGGTGACGTCGACGCCGTCCGCGGTCTCGGTGAGACCGGTGACGCGGTCGCCGAAGACGTATTCGGTGTAGTCCTTCGTGTGGTCGTAGAGGACGCGCGCGAGGTCGCCGCGGAGGATCTCGACCTCCCCGCTCCACGCGGCGCCGGGCACGGTGAGCAGGGGACGGGCGTCGGGGCCGAGCAGCGTCTGGTCGCCCATCGCGGTCTCGTACCGCCGGATGTCGTCGAGGACGCCCATGGCCCGCAGCAGCTTCACCTGTTCCCCGCGGAAGTCGACGGCCTGGCCGCCGGGCCGCAGCGCGGGCGCGGTCTCGACGACGGTCACGCGATAGCCGTAGCGGTGCAGCCAGTAGGCCGCGGACGGGCCGGCGATGCTGGCCCCGGACACGAGCACGGTCTTCATCGGGTTTCCTCTCGGTCGTGGTGACCCGAGACTGCGCGGCCGCGCTGACGGTCCGCGCACGATCCGCTGACCGTTCGGCCGGTGGTGTCCGGTTCGAATGGCTAGCATGGCGCGCGTGGACCGCTCCGCCGAAGACCGGATCCCGCAGGACGGCGAAGACGCCGCCGTCGAGGCGCGCATCCTGAACGCCGCCGCGCACATCGTCGCCGACGAGGGTTTCGGCAGGCTGAAGCTCGGGGCCGTCTGCGCCCGGTCCGGCTACGCGCGGTCGGTCATCTTCCAGCACTTCGGCGACAAGGACGGGCTCGGGCAGCGGCTGGTCGAGTACGCCGTCGAGGAGTTCACCAACGCCTACAGCGAGGCCGTCGCGGCGCGGACCGGCTCGGCCACCGCGACGCCGATGGACATGCTGCGCGCGCTGCTGGACATCATCTTCGAGCTGATCCGCACGATGCCGACGCTCAACCAGGCCTTCCTGGTGCTCTGGGGCGACGCGGCGGCGGAGTACTCGGCGCTGCGCGGCGCGCTGACCGAGGCCGACCGCCGGTTCCGCTTCGCCATCGCCCAGACGCTGGCCAGCGGCGTCGCGGACGGTTCGATCGCCGGGGTCCGCGACGCCGACGCGTACGCCTCGGCGCTGCTGGCCCAGCTGCGCGGCATCTCGATGCAGGCGCTGATCGACCCGGACGGCGTCGACCTGAGGGGCGTCCGCACCGAGCTCGAGCGCGGCATCGACCGCCTTTCGGCCGGCTTCCGCGGCAGCCTTTAGAGCGCGAAGACGATCCCCCGCAGCACGACGACGCCGATGAAGACGAGCGTGAAGGCGAGATCGAGCGAGATCCCGCCGATCCGCACCGGCCGCACGACCCGCCGGACGGGCCCGATGACCGGCTCGGTGGCCGAGTAGGCGAGACTCCGCGCCCGCCGCGCCCACGGCGGGCTGTCGGCGACCATCCCGACCCAGTCGAGCACCATCCGCGCGATGAGCACGAGCATGTAGACGGTCAGCGCGAAGCCGAGCAGCGTCCCTAGTGCACCCATGGTTCCTCCTCCGTCCCCCTGAGAACGCGCGGGCGGGGAGGAGAGTGCCAGTTCTGTCCGATTCACAGCATTTCACCAGGATCGGCCCAGCGGCGGATGGCGAACCGGCCGCCGGCGCGCTCGACCTCGACCGCGCCCGGCCCGCCGAAGTGCGCGGGGATGACGAGTTCGTGGTCGTCCGCGGCGCGTTCGAGCACGCTGAGCCGAGTGGCGGCGGCCTGCGCGGGGTCTTCGCAGAAGCAGCTGCTGTGCTGCGGTTCGAGGATCTGCACCGGGCTGTGCAGCAGGTCGCCGACGAACACGGCGCGGTCGTTGCCCGAGACCAGCCGCAGCACCGACGAGCCGGGGGTGTGGCCGGGCGCGGGCTCGAGGGTGAGGTTGCGGTCGATGCGGTGGGTCCCTTCCCATAGCACGGCTTTGCCCAGCACGGGGGCGATGCTGTCGGCGTAGACGAGCAAGCTGCCTTCGCGGCGCAGTTGTTCGTGCGCGGTGCGCGGGGCCGGCCGCCGGTGGGCGTTGCGCGGATCGAAGTACGTCCGGTCGGCGCGGGGGATCACGTAGGTGGCGTTCGGGAAGGTGGGCACCCAGTCGCCGTTGCGCAACAAGGTGTTCCAGCCGACGTGGTCGTAGTGGATGTGGGTGTTGACGACGACGTCGACGTCTTCGGGCCGGACGCCGGCCTCGGCGAGCCGGTCGAGGAAGGGCGTCGCCAGGTGGTCGAAGAGCGGGATCTGCGGGCGCTGCCGGTCGTTGCCGACGCCGGTGTCGACAAGGACGACCCGGCCTTCGCTGCGCAGCACCCAGGTCTGGACCGCGCCGACGTAGCCGTCGGTCTCGGCGTTCCAGTGGCCGGGCGCGAGCCAGTCGGCGTTGTCCCGCCAGAGTGCGGCCGGGCTGGGCACGATGGTCCGGGCGGGAGCGATCTCGCCCTGCCATTCGACCACCTTCACGACTTCGACGTCCCCGATGTGCATGCTTCCACCTTGACGCGCCTACTTGAGCTTTCCAATGCTTCGTTCACTCGTTCTGATACGCGACCGGCTCACGGTATGGTCGTCCGATGGACTTGCTGAGCGACGCGATCACGGCGGTGCGCATCGGACAGCCGACGTCGAACCGCCTGCGCGCGGCCGACGAGTGGTGCTACCGGTTCGCACCGTACGAGGGCGCGGGCTTCCACGTGCTGTTGCGCGGAAGCGGCTGGCTGATCACTGCCGGCGCCGCACCGGTGCGGCTGAGCGCGGGCGACGCGGTCCTGGTGCCGCACGGCAGCGAGCACACGCTGTCGTCCCGCCCGGACGGGTCAGGCGCGGTGCCGTTCGAAGCGGCGGAGGCGGACCCGGCCGGCCGCACGGAGTTCCTGTGCGGCAAGTACCGGCTGTCCCGGGCCCGCCGCCACCCGGTGCTGGCGGGCTTGCCGGAGGTGGTCCACATCCCGGCCCGCATCGGCGGCGAACTGAGAGCGGCGATCGACCTGCTCGCGACGGAGGTGACCACCCCACGCCCGGGCTCGGCGACGGCGCTGGCGGGGTTGCTGGACTTGCTGCTGGTCTACCTGCTGCGGGCATGGCTGGCGGAGAACCCCCGAAGCGGCTGGCCCCAGGCGTTGCGCGACCCCGCGATCGCGGCGGCACTCGAGGCGTTGCACGCGAATCCCGAGGCACCCTGGCGAATCGAAGACGTGGCCAACCGAGCGGGCCTGTCCCGGGCCACGCTGAACCGCCGTTTCACGACACTGACGGGGTACCCACCAATGGCGTACTTGACGTGGTGGCGCTTGACGACGGCGGCAAGGTTGTTGCAGGACACGGAGCTGCCACTGCCGTCGATCGCGGCGAAGGTGGGGTACGGCTCGCCATTCGCGTTCTCGCACGCGTTCAAACGCCAGTTCGGCGTCGCGCCGGGCAGCTACCGCACGGCCGCCGAAGGCTAGCGCCGGCAACCGAACGCTCGCGAATCAGTCGGCGCTCAGCCGGAACCGGGAAACGAGCGATTTCCAGGTGCCGGCCCCCATGAGGTCGAGATCGGCGCGCTGGGGGTTTTCCGCGAGCCAAGCCTCGACGGCGTCGGTCGCATCCAGGAGCTTCTGCGGCGTGGTAGCCGAGCGGGCCGGCAACGCGGCTTTCAACGGCCAGGTTCCGTCGGACGGCTCGGACGGCTCGGGGATCAACGAGTCCAGGAGGCACGGATGCGAAGTGGCCAGCGCGAGCAACACCGCCAGCTGGCCGTCCGCCGGGACCTCCCACCCCCTCGCCAGCCCCATGGACTTCGCGAGCAGGTAGGTGTTGACGAACCGCTTCACGGCCCGCGGGGTCGCGCCGATGAGCGCGACCGCATCCTCGACCTGCGTGATCTCCAGCGGGGTGACGGAGAGCCCGACTGCGCCCGGCCAGACCGGGTCCACCCGGCTCGAATGCGCGAACGACTCGACCAGGTGCCGGAACTCGTCCTGGTCGGCTTCCGGCACCTCGGCGCGCGAACGCGCGGTGGGAGCGTCCGTGTTGGTGGCTTCGTGCCGGAAGAGGTTCGGCTCCATCAACGTGCGCAACATCCGCCGTCGCGAAGATCCGCCGAGCGGCAGCACCCGGAAGGGAACCTGGAAGATCTTCTCGAGGTAGTCCTCGGGGCCGGCGTCCTTGCCCGTCAGCTGTTCGTAGTGGGCGCGCAGCGAGCTGGCCAGCCAATGCTCGTCCACGGCGACCACCACCACGAACAGCGGGAACGCCAGGAGCAGGTGGACCGCCTCGAGCACCTGGATCACGAGCTCGGTGGGGCAGCGGTCCAGGTCGTCGACGTACAACACGATCCGGTCGATCGCGTGCGTCTCTTCGACGGCTTCGGAGCCCGGATCGTGCTGCTGCCTCGCCACGAGCTGGGAGAGCCGTTCGAGGTCGCGCCGCACCAGCGCCGGGATGCCCAGGTGACGGCGGTAGTCCTCGGTGGCCAGCCGGTCGGCGAGGAACTCGCTCAGCACCCGGCGCGGGGTGGCCGCGGCGAGTTCCGCGTTGAGCTCGGCGACCTTCTCGGCCAGTTCGGCCTCTTGGGCGACGGCAGCGGCCAGCCGTACCTCGATGGTCGCCAGCTCGTCGGCGGCGGTCGCCACCTTTTCGTCGAGTTCACTCCGGCGCCGATCGGCTTCGGCGTCCAACCTCTCCTTCGCCGCGGCCACGGCTTTCGTCGCTTTCGCCACGAGATTGACCCCGAACTTCAGGTACATTGTCGCGGTGGCCATGAGGCCGCCGATCGCGCTGATCAGCGGCGAGACGTCGAACTTCTGCAACAGCCAGACCAAGAGCGGCGTGAACAGCACCATCCCGAGGAGGGCGAGGTTGTAGCGCCAGCCTTTGGCGCGAAGCGGGGCGAGGACCGTCCTGCCTTCGCTGAGGCTTTGCCTGGCCCGGTCGAGTTCGGCGGCCAGGGCCGCTCCCTCGTCGTCGATCGCGGTGAGGCCGGCTTTCGCCAGTGCCGCCTTGATCGGCTTGACCAGCTCTCGGGACAACCGAGTGCCGGTGAGCGGATTCCGCCGTTGCTCCTCCTCGAGCCGTTGCAGAGCCGCGGCGCGCTCCGACTCCTCCTGCTCCACGGTCTCGGCCGCGGCCTCGCGGTCGCGCTCGAGTTCCCGCCGGCGGTTGTCGGCAGCATGCCGTTCCGCGGCGGCCGTCTCGACGCGCTCGCTCCAGTACCGTTGCCGTTCGGCCAGGAGGTCGTCCGATTCGTCGCTCGTCCGGCGAAGGTTGCGGAACAGGTGCTCGAGCAGGCTCGCCCAGAGGTTGCCGCCCACGTACTGCCAGGCGTTGAACTCGATCTGGACGACGTGCTCGTGGAACTCCGTGGTCGAGCCGAGGCGTTGCTGGGCGCGGGTTTCCCGTGCCACGCGCTCGATGCGGTGCTGCAGGCCCCGCAGGAAGTAGCTCTTCCCGGAACCCCAGGCGCCGAACAACCCCACCGCGAGCGGCGGCACCAGCTGTTTGGAGGCGATGAGGTAGGCGAAGGCGTCGATCTCGCTCTGCACGCCGACGAGGTCCGTCTGCTGCTCGGCGAGCGGTGCCCGGTTGGCGTTCTGGTCGGGCAGGTAGGCCGGCAGCTGGATCCGCGGCTCCTGGCCCCGGAAGTTGACCCGCAGGAAGTCGGCGAACGAGGTGCGGCCGGCCAGGTACCGCGGGTAGGCGCGCGCGAGTGCCCCGACGTCGACCCCCTGGGCGGTGAGCTGCACCGCCACGTCGGAGTCACCGTGGAGGGTGATGCCGAAGAGATCCCGGAGCGAGATCAGTTCCTTCGAGCCCCGGTGCAGCTGGTGCAGGCCGGCCGCGACGGTGTCGTCCAGCGGGGGCAGCCCGGCGTCCGGGACGTTCTCCAGCGCGTTCGCCAGCTTTTCGGGCGTGACACGCGACATGCCGACCTGCGCGAGGACGGCGCCCGGCGCGATGCGGAAGTGGTCCAGCAGGATCCGGGCGGGGTTGCCGCGCAGATCGGCGAGCAGGATGCCGGCGACGAGTTCCCGGGTGCCGACGAGGGGGAGCTGAGTGGTGCCCCCGAGCCGCACCTGCGCGACGGCCAGCGCCCACCGCATGGCCAGCTTGGCCGGCGCGTCCAGGTCTTCCCAACGAACGTCTTCCGAATGCGCGGCGCTCAAGACAGCCTCCGGAGTTCGGGGACGTAGGCGGCGATCTCGTCGATTTCGTCGGCTTCGAAGCGGCAGAGGCCGGCAGTCCACCAGATGTCCGAGGGGGTGCCTTCCATCCGGAAGCTCCCGTCGGCCATGGTGGCGGCCCAGCCACCGGAGTCGGCGGTGAGGACCGACTGGAGCCGGCCGGTTTGGATGTCCCAGACCTCGATGGACCTTTTTATGCCGGTCACCATCAGTAGTTCGCCATCAGCCGAGGCGGTCAATTTCGACATGTAACCAGCGCGATGCTCGAGTGACATCAGTACCTGGCCGGAATCAAGGTCGATGACTTCGATGCTCCGGTTTGCCCCCATGGCCAGCCAGCTGCCATTCGGCGGGGTGGCCAGAGTCGTCGCCAAGGGCATGGTCGACTCGATCGTGTGGATGACTTCTCCGCTCAGTGGATCCCAGAGGACGGCAGTCGATTCTCGACCCACGGAGGCGATCCACCGCAGGTCGTCGGGCGCGGCCGACCACTGGGCTTGGATGGATTCGTTCTTCCATTTGTTCAGAACATTTCCGGTGGTGGTATCGACGCGAACGACCGTACCGGCTTCGCTGACCGATAAAATCCATTCGTTTCCCGGGTCGAAGAAGCAAGCAACAATGGGCGCATCATGGTTGAACAGGTGTCTCGCATCCCGCACGGCTGTGTCGTCGAATGTCAGCAGGCTCAGACTTCTTCTTCCCTCGACCACGGCGAGCATGCACCCATCGGGGGAAAGCGTGGTGCCGGTCGTCTTCACGTCCAATGGAAGTGCCCGCCCGGCAGGCCATCGTCCATCGAGGCTCCAGAGCCGGATGTTCCGGCCTATGAGGCTTTGCGTCTGCGCGGTAGCGAGCAGACGCCCGCGATGTGGATCCCACGTGCGAACGGTCGAGTCTGCTCCGACGACGCTGAACGCCGAGCTTTGCCGATGCGCGTGACCGCTCAAGGTCGCGTCCATCGATTCGAAGGAGAATCGCCGGAGGTCGAGCCGTGCCACATCGGAGAAATTCAGGGAGGCGAACTCTCCCGGGAAAACAATCCACCGGGCGTCCGGTGCTGCTGCCATGGCTCGTGCATGTACGGTCTCCGGCCAGCTCAGTCCGCCCTTTTTCCTGCCGTTGTCGTCCAAAAATGTGACGGTTCCTTCGGTGAGGACGGCCAGCCAGGCTGCGTTCGGCGCCGAAGTCATCGCCAGAACATTCTCCGGGCTGTGGTATTCCCAGCATGGTCTTCCCGACTCCACGTCCCACAACGTCAGATTCGTATCGGATGTGATGATGGCCAAATTGCGGTCATACGCGGCGGCGATAGCAGTTTCGCGGAATTTCGTGACAGCGGAATCTGCCTCGCCGAAGCGGAACTTGGAGAGCGATCGTCCGGTCAGGGGGTCCCAGATCTCCGCTATCCCGTCGGAGCCGACGACGGCGAGCCAGCCACCATCGGCGGCGACGGCCAAGGTCTTCGACCGCGGAGACCTGCCGTCCAGTGTGCGGATCAGCCGGCCGGTTCGCGGCTCCCAAATCCGAACGCCCGCATAGGCGGCGGTACCGGCCAGCCATCGTCCTTCAGGGTCGGCGGCCAGCTTCGCCCGCCCGTGGAGGCCGGTTATGGTCGTCAGCACTTCTCCGGTCTGCGGATTCCTGACCACGACCGAATCGGTGGTCGAGCTTGACGCCAACCAGGTGCCGTCGCGAGGGGCGACCAGCGCTGTGATCCTGGTCCGGTGGCCGGTCAACGTCCGCGTGATCTGCCCTGAATCGACCTCGAGAATCCGGATGGCGCCGTCGGAGCCACCCAGTGCGACGAGCGCGCCTTCCGCGAAGACCGCTATCTCACCGATCCGGAACTGATCACCGAATTCCGGAGCTGGCACGGCCCAGGGCAGCGCTGCCCCGTAGGTACTCGCTGCCGACAGCTGCTCCGGATCCACCTGGGCGCCGAGCAGAACCGCTCGATCGAACACCGCGCTGTCCAGTTTCGCTCCGCTGAGATTCGCGCCGAGCAGACGAGCTCCCCGGAAGTTCGCGCCGCGTAGATCCGCTCCGGAAAGGTCTACTCCGTCGAGCCGGGCCGCCGGCAACTGCGCGCCTCTCAAGTCGGCGCCGGCCAACGCGACCGGGAGGACCGCGCCGTCGAGGAGTGCCCCGGTGAGCCGCGCACCCGTCAGGTCTTGGCCGGTCAAGTCCTGGCCCCGGAGGTCCTGGCCCGTGTAGTCGGCTCGACCGCCGAGCCGGGTACCTGTGAGCCGGAGAACCAGCGCCGCGTTGGCCTTCGCTCGCGAGCCCGGCGCGTCTCCTTCCCGTGCCACTCGCGTCGCCCAATCGGCGAGCGGGGGTACCCCGACGAGGTCGCGGAGGAAGTTGGCCATCGGCACCGTCAGCGGGTTCTCGGCGAGCAGCTGATGTGCGCCGGCCGCGTCGCTCTCCAGCTTCACCCGTAGCTCGTCGGCGACGAACCATTCGAGCACCGACTGGTGGATGAACGCGAACTCGTCGTCGTC
Source organism: Amycolatopsis sp. NPDC049691 (assembly GCF_040675005.1). NCBI lineage: Bacteria > Bacillati > Actinomycetota > Actinomycetes > Pseudonocardiales > Pseudonocardiaceae > Amycolatopsis > Amycolatopsis sp. NPDC049691. Next base: position 123,922 of record NZ_JBFANX010000006.1, on the reverse strand, counting down.
GCGGACCAGGACTGTGCCGGAGCCGATCACGTGTGTTGCTTCGCCGGGTTTGGTCTGCCACGCCGCGAGGTCGGTGATGCCTTCGGCGAACTCGCCGAGCTCGCTCAGCGGCACGCTCGCCCGGCCCGTGCGCCAGAGGAACACCGCGAGCTTGCGCAGTGCGCCGCGGCGCTGGTCCGCGCTCAACGGCTCGGCGCCACCCGGTGCGGACTGGCGGTGCTCTTCGTGCTTGAGCCAGTCGGTCAGGAGGGTCTCGTACAACCGGCCGGCGGTCATCGGTTCCGCCTCGGAGCCCGCCGAGATCAGGCGGGCCAGGCTGTCGCGGCGGCTCATGAGGAACGTCAGCATCCGCGGGTTCGACGTCAGCTCCGGCAGGTTGGGGACCGTCTCCAGATCGCGCAGGAACGTCTCGGCGTCCGCGTCGAGGATCTTGGTCACCAGGTCGCGGCGTTGGCCGCTGTCGAGGGGGAACAGCCGGAGGATGCGGGCGCCGGGCAGCTGCCGCGCGTCGCGGCCGAGCTCGTTGAGGACGTCCCGGTCGGTAGCGAAGTGCTGCGAGCGGCTGGTGACGACCACCTTCGCGACGCCTTCGGCCGCCTGCCGCAGGGTCTCGAAGTGCTGTTTCACCCGGTCGTAGGTGGGCCGCTGGGCCAGTTCGTCGAACCCGTCGAACAGCAGCACGATCCGGCCCTCGCGCAGGAGGTAGCGGAAGGAGGGCGCGTGGAACGACTCGCGGGGGTTGTGCCGCGCCATGTGCTGGGCGATCAGCTCGTCGAGCCGGCGCCCCTTCTCGAGGTCGCGCATCGTCACCAGGACCGGGATCCGGTCCGGCTGGGTGGCCAGTTCCCGGGTCAGGAATCGGATGAGGAACGTCTTCCCGGTGCCGAAATCGCCCAGAACCAGCACGAACCGTGGCTCTTCGGTGTCGAGCCAATCGAGAACTTGGGCGGCCGCATTGGCTTCGCCGGGTTCCTTGCCGAGCAGCGCCCACCTTTTGTCGACGTGTCGGTCCAGGGGGTACGCGGCGTCCTTGAGGAGGCGTTCGGTCTGTTCCCGCAGGTAGGACGAGTAGTTCCACAAAGTGTCCTGGTAACCGGTGAAGGAACGCAGCCTGATGCGGTGGTCGCGCGCGGCTTCGATGATCGCGTTGCCGGGCTGTTCCCCTCGGAAGACGAGATCCCGGGGCGAGCGCACTTCGTCGTGCTCGTCGAAGAACCGGGCGAACCGTGCCACGGTGTCCGCGTCGACGGGGCCGTCGTGCGTGCCGACGATGGCGTGCTCGGTGAAGTAGTTGTCCCCGTAGGAAACGCGGACGTAATTGATCGGGCACCCATCACGTTCGGTTTCTTCTTCACGGGCATCCGCGCCCGGATGATCTTGTTTCGCCCAGTACAGTCGGCAGACCTCGGCGACGCGCGTCAAAAGATCATCTATGCGGTCCTCGGCGTCCAAGATTTCCCCTCAACATCCGCAGATGCGGCGGAATGCTAGCAGCCTTCAACCGCGCGGTGCCGAAAACAAGTAACCGGCGAGTAGCAATTCCCGGAGCGGCGAATGCGCAATCTGTCGACCAACATCGAAACCGGCCACAGGAAGGGGTCTGGAGGCTCGGCCCCAGAGACAACAACGCCCGAGGTGAGGTCCGCGTGTTCCGCGGACACACCTCGGGCATCTCGGGTGCCCTCGGCAGGATTCGAACCTGCGACACCTGCCTCCGGAGGGCAGTGCTCTATCCCCTGAGCTACGAGGGCCCATCGCTGGGCGACTCCGAAAGCTTAGCGCATCCCCCGCACCCCCTGCGGGCAGGGCGCCACACACGCGAACTCCCTGGTCAACGGCCTGAAGTTGATCGGCTTGGCGGACCGTCGCTAGCGTGGGAAGCCCACCTGAAGGAGCCGAGATGGTCAAGCCGTTCCAGGTGTCTCTCGATGAGGCCGATGTCGCCGATCTGCGGGAGCGGCTTCGGCGGACTCGGTGGCCCGAGGCCGAGACCGTCGACGACTGGTCGCAGGGGGTTCCCCTTGCCTATGTTCGGGAGCTCTGCCGGGACTGGGCCGAAGAGTACGACTTCGGGTTCGCCGGGCGGCTCAACGCCTTTCCGCAGTTCCGGGCCGATGTCGACGGCGTTGGCCTGCACTTCGTGCACCTGCGGTCGCCCGAACCCGATGCCCTGCCGCTCGTGCTCACCCATGGGTGGCCCGGGTCCGTCACCGAGTTCCTCGATGTCTTCGGGCCGCTCAGTGATCCCGCGAAGTACGGCGGGGACCCCCGGGACGCCTTCCACGTCGTCGCTCCCTCCTTGCCCGGGTTCGGGTGGAGTGACAAGCCCGCCCTCAAGATCGCCCGGGTCGCCGAGCTCTTCGACCGCCTCATGCGGGACCTCGGCTACGACCGCTACGGCGCCCAGGGCGGCGACTGGGGTGCCGCCGTCACCAACGCCCTCGCGCGGTCCGGGCGGGTCGCCGGTGTGCACGTCAACTTCACTCCCGTGCGGATGACCCTGGACGATCCGACGCCGGAGGAGCGCCGGGCGCTCGCCGATCTCGAGGAGTTCCGGCGGACCGGGAGCGGGTACTCCGCGCAGCAGGGCACCCGGCCGCAGACGCTCGGCTACGGCCTCACCGACTCGCCCGCCGGGCAGGCCGCCTGGATCGCCGAGAAGTTCTGGGCCTGGACCGACAACAAGGGGCACCCGGAGGACGCCGTCGACCGGCAGAAGATCCTCGACGACATCTCCGTCTACTGGTTCACCGCGACGGCGGCCTCGTCGGCGCGGATGTACTGGGAGAACAACGATCGCGACTTGTCCACTGTGGACGTTCCGGCCGGGGTTTCGGTGTTCCCGCGGGAGATCGTGCGGCCGTCGCGGCGGCAGGCCGAGCAGCGCTACACCGATCTGCGGTGGTTCGAGGAGCTGCCCGTCGGCGGGCACTTCGCCGCGCTGGAGCAGCCCGAGCTGTTCGTCGAGCAGGTCCGCGGCTTCTTCCGGCTGGTGCGCTAGGCGATCCAGCCGGTCGTCAGGCGCTGCACGGCCGAGCCGTCGCGGTCGGCGAGCTTGAGCCCCGTGAACTCCTCGGCCTGCTTCGACGTCTGGATGCGGAACGCGGGTGCCTCGGCCGTCATCGCGTCGACGATCACTTCGGCGACCTCCTCGGCCGGCTGGGCGCCGTCGAACGACTTCGTGACGTTCGCGATGTAGTTCCGCAGCGACTCCGCGTAGGGGCCGGCGTCGGCGAACAGCCGCTCGCCGACGCCGATGTTGTTCACGAACTCCGTCGCGACCGCGCCCGGCTCGACGACGCAAACCGTGACACCCTGGGCCGCGGCGACCGGCGCGAGCGACTCCATCAGGCCTTCGACGGCGAACTTCGCCGCGCAGTACGCCTCGTTGAACGGCTGGCCGACCGCGCCGCCGATGCTGGTCACCGTGATCACGCGGCCGCCGCTCGCGCGCAGCGCCGGCAGGGCGGCCTTCGTGGCCTCGACGACCCCGAAGAAGTTGACCTCCATGGTTTCGCGCACCGCGGAGACCGGTTCCCGCTCGAGGGTGCCGACGTGACCCGCGCCGGCGTTGTTGACCAGCACGTCGAGCCGTCCGTAGTCGGCGAGGACGCCGTCGAACGCCGCGCGGACGGACGCGGGATCGGTCACGTCGAGGGGACGGATGTCCAGGTCGGCGCCGGTTTCGCGCAGGCGGTCCGCGCGGGCGGGGTCGCGCAGCGTCGCGACGGTCCGGAAGCCCGCGCGGGCGGCCCGGGCGGCGGTGGCGAGGCCGATCCCGGTGGACGTGCCGGTGATCAGGGCGACGCGGTCGTCGCTCATGCGAGGACCTCGCGGTGGGTTCGGCGGACGGTGGTCTGCGGCCAACCTAAGCGGTCGACGGCGAAGCGTGACAAGTCCGCCCGGTGGGAAACCCCTCCTGGTGGATTGGTGAGCGCCGTTCCGGGTAGTAGCTTTCGGACGGGTGAACTTAGGGTGCCCTCTATTGCACATATGCGCATCCGACTATATGTTGGCCCCGACGGCGAAGGACGGAGGCGGAATGGGACACGGCCACGGACACGGGCACACGGGCGCGCCGGCGAGCGCGTCGGGCCGGTACGTGCGGAGCCTCACCATCGCCCTCGGCATCGGTGCCGGCTTCATGGTGCTCGAGTTCGTCGTCGGCTTCACGACCGGCTCGCTGGCCCTGATCTCCGACGCCGCGCACATGTTCACCGACGTCCTCGGGGTCGGCATGGCGCTGACCGCGATCGTCCTCGCCCGGCGCAGCGGACCCACGGTCAGCCGCACCTTCGGGCTCTACCGCGCGGAGGTGCTGGCCGCGCTGGCCAACGCGGTCCTGCTGTTCGGCGTCGCGGGGTACGTCCTCGTCGAGGCCATCGGCCGGATCGGCGACCCGCCCGCGGTGCCCGGCCTGCCCGTGCTGCTGGCCGCGACGGCCGGCCTCGCGGCCAACATCGTCTCCTTCGCCGTCCTGCGATCGGGTGCGAAGGAGAGCCTGAACGTCCGGGGCGCCTACCTCGAGGTGCTGGCCGACCTGATCGGCTCGGTCGGCGTGCTGGTCAGCGGGGCCCTGACGCTGCTGACGGGGTGGCGCTACGCCGACCCGATCATCGGTGTCGCGATCGGGCTGTTCGTGCTGCCGCGCACGTGGACGCTCGCCCGCCGGGCGCTGCGCATCCTGTTCCAGCACGCGCCCCGGGGCGTCGACGTCGGGGCGATCAACGCCGAGCTGGCCGCGCTGCCGGGGGTCGCGGACGTGCACGACCTGCACGTCTGGACGCTGACGTCCGGCATGGAGGTGGCTTCGGCGCACCTGACGCTGGCACCGCCCGCGAAGCAGTCCGACGTGCTGACGGAGGCGCAGAACCTGCTCTCTTCGCGCTACGCGATCGAGCACGCGACGCTGCAGGTGGAAGCGCCGCAGTGCGCGCGCCGCTGCCAGGAGCTGTCCTGGTAGCTACGCCGGCAGCGGCTGGGCGCCGCGGCCCGAGAGCATCAGCTTGATCTGGTCCATCTCCGCGCCCTGCGAGGTCAGGATGCTCGTCACCAGCGCCTTCAACGCCGGCAGCGTCGAATGCGCCGCCGCGTACTGGGCCATCGACGTCCCGCCCTCGTGGTGGCGGAGCATCAGCTGCAGGAAGTAGACGTCGAACTCGCGCCCGGACAGCGAGCGCAGCTTCTTCAGCTCCGTGTCCGACGCCATGCCCGGCATCAGCGCGCCGCCCGCGGGGTTGACCGTCGACGGCGCCATCGACATGCCGTCGTGGCCCGCCATCGGTTCCGTCATCCACTTCATCGGCGCGCCGATCGCCTGCTCGGGCTGGTCCCACAGCATGAGCCAGCCCTTCATGCGGCCGACCTGCTCGAGCTGCGTGCGCTCGATGTCGAACGAGAGCTGCTTGATCTCCGGGTCGGTCGTGCGGTCGCGGGCGATGCCCGCCATCGTCACCGCCTGGAGGTGGTGCGTCGACATGTCCTGGGCGAAGCCGACCTCGACCGAGCCGGCGGCCGGGGTGGCCGCCGTGCCCGGGTCGTCGACGGCGCGGGTGAAGAACATCCCCGCCGTCGCGCCGATCAGCAGGACCGCCAGCAGCGTCCCGCCGATGATCACCCAGCGCGACCACGTCGGCTGCTCGGTGACCTCTTCGGTCTCGAGGTCGGCTTCGGCCATCACTTGGTCGGAGTGGGCGAAGCGGGAGCGGACGCCGGGGCGGAGGACGACGCCGGCATGCCGCCCTCACCCTGGGCGGACGTGCTGCCCTTGTAGTCCATCGGCTTCGCGTCCGGGCCCGGCTTCGACGCGTCGAACGGCGGCGGGTTGTCCGGGTCGAACTGGCCGGGGACGGCGTCGCAGGACGCGCCGACCTCGGGGTACACGCCGTTCGGGTTGCTCCGCAGCGCGGCGATGAACTCGTCGATCCGCGCGTCGTTGGCGTCGTCCAGCTTCAGCTGGTGGCCCCACGACTGCAGCGAGATCGGCTTGTCGAGGCCCGGGTAGGGCGACATCATCGTGAACGGCTTGTCCTTGACGCGGACGCTCAGCAGGTTGAGCGCGTCGCCGGAGACCTGCTGCGGGTTGTAGGCGATCCAGACGGCGCCGTGCTCGAGCGCGTGCACCATGTTCTCGGTGCGGACGGCGGTCGGGTAGACGATGCCGGTGCAGGTGGCCCACGTCTGGTCGTGCGGGCCGCCGAACGGCGGGGTCTTGTCGTAGGCCACGCGCTCGGTCGGGAGCACGTGCACGCTGCCGGTGTAGGTGGCCGTCACCACGCCCGGGATGCGCTTGGACGGGTCCGGGTCCTGCGCGCTCGGCGCGAACGACGCGGCGGCGGCCTCGCGGTCGGCCTGCTCACGCTTCGGCGCGGACTTCACCATGTAGTAGGTGATCACGGCGCCGAGCAGCGCGACGATCGCCACGACGGCGATGATCGTGCCCCACGGCGTGCCCTTCTTGCTCACGACGGAACCGCGGGCCGCCTTCACGGCCGACCCTTTTTTCTTGGTTGTCCGGTTCGCCATGGCTCCCGCGTTCTCCCTCTGGTGGCTGCGGACGGATTCCCGCCCGGGCCAGTGTAGAGACCGTGCGTCTGATCACCGTTAACGCCTCACACGGATGCCCGCCGTGACGTCACCGAGACCGATGAAAGCGTCCCACCTGGGCACACCTAGAATTCGGCAAGTGACTCCCGCCGCTCTCGCCGACCTGGTCCGCAGCTCCGCCGTGCAGGTACTGACCGCACGCGGCATCGACGACACCGTGCTGCCCGAGCAGGTGACCATCGAACGCCCGCGCAACCCCGACCACGGCGACTACGCGACGAACCTGGCGCTGCAGGTGGCCAAGAAGGCCGGGCTGAAGCCGCGCGAGTTCGCCGAAGCGCTCGCCGAGGCCGTCTCGGCGGACGACGGCGTCGCCTCGGCCGAGGTGGCGGGCCCCGGCTTCCTCAACTTCCGGCTCGCCGCCGCCGCGCAGGGCGACATCGTGCGCCAGGTCCTCGACGCCGGCGCCGCGTACGGCCGCGGCGACGCGCTGGCCGGCACCAAGATCAACCTCGAGTTCGTCTCGGCGAACCCGACCGGCCCGATCCACCTGGGCGGCACCCGCTGGGCCGCGGTCGGCGACGCGCTGGGCCGCGTGCTGGCCGCGCAGGGCGGCGACGTCACACGCGAGTACTACTTCAACGACGCCGGTGCCCAGATCGACCGGTTCGTCCGGTCGCTGATCGCCGCCGCGAAGGGCGAGCCCGCGCCGGAGGACGGCTACGCGGGCGGCTACATCAACGACATCGCCGCCAACGTCCTCAAGCAGGAGCCGAGCGCGCTGTCGCTGCCGGAGGAGCAGCGCCACGAGACGTTCCGCCGGATCGGCATCGAGCTGATGTTCGGCGAGATCAAGTCCAGCCTGCACGAGTTCGGCACCGACTTCGACGTCTACTTCCACGAGAACTCGCTGCACGAGTCGGGCGCGGTCGACGCGGCCGTCCAGGAGCTGAAGGACTCCGGGAACCTGTACTTCGAAGACGGCGCCTGGTGGCTCAAGTCGAAGGAGTACGGCGACGACAAGGACCGCGTCGTCATCAAGCAGGACGGCAACCCGGCCTACATCGCCGGCGACCTCGCCTACTTCAAGGACAAGCGCAACCGCGGCTTCGACCTGTGCATCTACATGCTCGGCGCGGACCACCACGGCTACATCGCCCGGCTCAAGGCCGCGGCCGCCGCGTTCGGCGACGACCCGGCGACGGTCGAGGTGCTGATCGGCCAGATGGTCAACCTGGTCAGCGACGGCAAGCCGGTCCGGATGTCCAAGCGCGCGGGCACCGTGATCACCATGGAGGACCTCGTCGAGGCCGTCGGCGTCGACCCGGCCCGCTACGAGCTGATCCGCTACTCCGTGGACTCCACTTTGGACGTCGACCTGGACCTGCTGCGCAAGCACTCCAACGACAACCCCGTCTACTACGTCCAGTACGCCCACGCGCGGCTGGCGTCCCTGCAGCGCAACGCGGCCGATCTCGGTCTGAAGTCCACTTCGGACGTCGACTTCGGACTGCTCACGCTGCCCGCCGAGGGCGACCTGATCCGCACGATCGGCGAGTTCCCGGAAACCGTGCGCCGCGCCGCCGAAATGCGGGAGCCGCACCGGATCGCGCGCTACCTCGAAGAACTCGCGGGCGCCTACCACAAGTTCTACACCGTGGGCCGCGTGCTGCCCCAGGGCGACGAAGAGGCGACCCCTCTGACGTACGCCCGGCTCGCGCTCTGCGAAGCCGCCCGCCAGGTGCTGGCGAACGGCCTCGCGCTCCTCGGTGTCTCCGCTCCGGAACGGATGTAAGAAATGGCGCACCCCGCGGGCCCCAGGCACGCCGACGTCTACCCCCACGCCGACACCTCCGGGCTCCAGCCGTCGGGGGCCGAGGAGCTCGACAAGCTCCCCGCGAAGGTGTGGCCCCGCAACACCTTCCGCGCCGCCGACGGCGTCGTGCGGATCGCCGGGGTCGACGTCCGCGAGCTCGCCGAGAAGCACGGCACGCCCCTGTTCGTGGTCGACGAGGCCGACTTCAAGTCCCGTTGCGCGGACTACGCCGAGGCGTTCGACGACCCGTCGCTGGTGCACTACGCGTCGAAGGCGTTCCTCTCCATCGAGGTCGCCCGCTGGGTGGCCGAGCAGGGACTGAGCCTCGACGTCTGCAGCGGCGGCGAGCTCGCCGTGGCGCAGCGCGCGGACTTCCCGGCCGAGCGGATCACCTTCCACGGCAACAACAAGTCGCCCGCGGAGCTGGAAGCCGCGGTCGTCGCCGGGGTCGGCACGGTCGTGCTCGACTCCTACTTCGAGATCGCCCGGCTGGCCGACATCGCCGCTCGCCACGACGTCGTGCAGCCGGTGCTCATCCGGGTCACCGTCGGCGTCGAGGCGCACACCCACGAGTTCATCGCCACCGCCCACGAGGACCAGAAGTTCGGCTTCTCCCTCGCGAGCGGCGACGCCGCCGAGGCGGTCCGCCGGGTGCTCAACGCGCGCTCGCTCAAGCTCGTCGGCCTGCACAGCCACATCGGCTCGCAGATCTTCGACGCCGACGGCTTCGAGGTCGCCGCCCGCCGCGTCGTCGGGCTGCTCGCCGACCTGGCCAAGGAGCACGGCCCCGAGCTGCTCGACCAGCTGAGCCTGGTCGACCTCGGCGGCGGCTTCGGCATCGCCTACACCGAGAAGGACAACCCGCCGCCGCCCGCGCAGATGATCACGCAGATCCGCGAGATCGTCCGCAAGGAGTGCGCGTACGCGGGCCTGCCGGTGCCGCGGATCGCCGGCGAGCCGGGCCGCGCGATCGCCGGGCCGGGCACGATCACGCTCTACGAGGTCGGCACCATCAAGGACGTCTCGCTCGGCGACGAGTCGGCGCGGCGGTACGTCAGCGTCGACGGCGGGATGAGCGACAACATCCGCACCGCGCTCTACGACGCCGTGTACGACGTCCGGGTGGTTTCCCGTTCCGCGGGCGACAACGAGCAGCCGGTGCAGGCCGTGTTGTCCCGGGTCGTGGGAAAACACTGTGAGTCCGGCGACATCGTCGTACGAGACTGCTGGCTGCCCGACACGCTGGCTCCCGGCGACCTGCTGGCGGTCGCGGCGACCGGCGCGTACTGCTACTCGATGGCGAGCACGTACAACCGGATGCCCCGCCCGGCCGTGGTCGCCGTGCGCAACGGCGGCTCCCGGCTGCTGCTGCGGCGCGAGACGACCGACGACATGCTGCGCCTGGAGGTCTGAACACAGTGGCTGCCCCAGAGGAACGCCGGGCCGTGCGCGTCGCCCTGCTCGGCTGCGGGACCGTCGGCGGTGAGGTCGCCCGGCTGCTCACCGAGCAGGCCGCCGAGCTCGCCGCGCGGGCGGGCACGCCGGTCGAGCTGGCCGGCATCGCCGTCCGCCGCCCGGACAAGCACCCCGAGCTGCCGCCGGAGCTGCTGACCGCCGACGCGGAGAAGCTCGTGACCAGCGACGACGTCGACGTCGTCGTCGAGCTGGTCGGCGGCATCGAGCCGGTGCGCGGCTGGCTGCTCGCCGCGCTGAAGGCCGGCAAGTCCGTCGTCACGGCGAACAAGGCCCTGCTGGCCGAGCACTCCGCCGACCTGTTCGAGGCGGCCGACGCCGCGGGCGCCGACCTCTACTTCGAGGCCGCGGTCGCCGGCGCCATCCCGCTGCTGCGCCCGCTGCGCGAATCCCTCGCGGGCGACCGGATCACGCGCGTGATGGGCATCGTCAACGGCACCACGAACTACATCCTGTCCGCGATGGACTCGACCGGCGCCGGTTACGCCGAGACCCTCGACGAGGCCAGCAGGCTCGGGTACGCCGAGGCCGACCCGACCGCCGACGTCGACGGCTACGACGCCGCGTCGAAGGCCGCGATCCTCGCCTCGCTGGCCTTCCACACCCGCGTGACCGCTTCGGACGTCCACCGCGAAGGCATCGCCGACGTCACCGCGGCCGACCTCGCCGCGGCCCGGATGCTCGGCCGCACGGTCAAGCTGCTGGCGATCTGCGAACGCGTCGCGGACGACGACGGCGTCGAGTCGGTCTCCGCCCGCGTGCACCCGGTGATGATCCCGCGCAGCCACCAGCTGGCCGGGGTCGGCGGCGCGTTCAACGCCGTCTACGTCGAGGCCGACGCCGCCGGCGAGCTGATGTTCTACGGCCAGGGCGCGGGCGGCGCGCCGACGGCGAGCGCGGTGCTCGGCGACCTCGTCGCGGTGGCCCGCAACCTCGTCGCCGGTGGCCGCGGCCCGCGCGAGTCCGCGCACGCGGCGCTGCCGGTGCGGCCGATGGGCCAGACGCCGACCCGTTACCACGTAAGCCTTTCCGTGGCCGACCGCGCCGGCGTGCTCGCCCAGGTGGCGCAGGCGTTCGCCGGGCACGGCGTGAGCATCGCGGCCGTGCGGCAGAGCGACGTCGGCGACCGCGCGAGCCTGGTCGTCGTGACGCACCAGGCCCCCGACGCGGCCCTGCAGTCCACTGTGGACGAGATCGCGAAGCTCGACGTCGTCCACGAAGTTGTCAGCGTGATGCGGGTGGAAGGCGAAGACCAGTGATCAGGCACCCCTGGCCGGGACTCATCGAGGCGTACCGGGACCGCGTCCCGGTCCCGGACGGGGCGCAGGTCGTCACGCTCGGGGAGGGCAACACGCCGCTGCTGCCCGCGCGGTACCTGTCGGAGCTGACCGGCTGCGACGTGCACCTCAAGGTCGAGGGCGCCAACCCGACCGGCTCGTTCAAGGACCGCGGGATGACCGTGGCCATCACGCACGCGCTCGCCAGCGGGCTCAAGGCGGTGATCTGCGCGTCGACCGGCAACACCTCCGCCTCGGCCGCCGCCTACGCCGCGCGCGCCGGGCTCACCTGCGCCGTGCTGGTGCCCCAGGGCAAGATCGCGCTGGGCAAGCTCGCCCAGGCCGTGCTGCACGGCGCGCGGATCCTGCAGGTCGACGGCAACTTCGACGACTGCCTCGAACTGGCCCGCAAGACCGCGGCCGACTACCCGGTGACCCTGGTCAACTCGGTCAACCCGGTGCGCATCGCCGGCCAGAAGACCGCCGCGTTCGAGATCTGCGACGTGCTCGGCGAAGCACCCGACATCCACTGCCTGCCGGTCGGCAACGCGGGCAACATCACCGCCTACTGGGCGGGGTATTCGGAGTACGCCGCCGACGGTGTGGTGAAGAACACGCCGCGGATGTTCGGCTTCCAGGCCGCGGGCGCGGCGCCGCTGGTGCACGGCGAGCCGGTGGCGGAGCCGGAGACGGTCGCGACGGCGATCCGGATCGGCAGCCCCGCGTCGTGGACGGCCGCGGTGAAGGCGAAGGACGCCTCCGACGGGCTCTTCGAAGCCATCACCGACGAGAAGATCCTCGAGGCGTACCGGCTGCTGGCCGGGCGCGAGGGCGTGTTCGTGGAGCCGGCGTCGGCCACCAGCGTGGCCGGCCTGCTCGCCACCGCCGCCGACGGCAGGCTCCCGAAGGGCTCCAGCGTGGTCTGCACGGTCACCGGGCACGGCCTGAAGGACCCGCAGACGGCCCTGGCCGGCAACGTCGAGGTCGAACCCCTCGCGGTGGACCCCTCGGCGGTCGCGGCGGCGCTGGACCTGCGGTGAGCGGCGGGTTCAAGGTCACCGTCCCGGCTTCGACGGCGAACCTCGGGCCGGGCTTCGACGCCTTCGGCATGGCTTTGGGCCTCTACGACGTCGTCGAGGTGCAGGTGACCGACGGCGGTCTCAAGGTCGAGGTGACCGACGCCGGCGCGGGCGGGGTCGAGGACGTCCCCACCGACGAGACCCACCTGGTCGTGCGCGCGATCCGCGAGACCTGCGCGTACCTCGGCGTCGAGCCGCCGGGCCTGCACCTGCGCTGCCACAACGCGATCCCGCACGCGCGCGGCCTCGGCTCGTCGGCCGCCGCGGTGGTGTCCGGTGTCGCCGCCGGGTACGCGCTCGCGGGCCGGAAACTCGACGAATCCGGCGCGCTGCAGCTCGCGGCGGGCTTCGAAGGCCACGCCGACAACGCCGCCGCGAGCCTGTTCGGCGGGTTCGTGCTGGCTTGGTGCGAAGGTGGTGAATTCCACGCCGAACGCCTCGCGCCGCACGCGGCGATCCGGCCGGTCGTGGCCGTCCCGGCCGTCCGCTCGGCCACCGCGACCACGCGCGGCCTGCTGCCGTCGACCGTCCCGCACGCCGACGCCGCGCACAACGCCGGCCGCGCCGCGCTCGCCGTGCACGCGCTGACGGCGAAGCCGGAGCTGCTCCTCGCGGCCACCGAAGACCGCCTGCACCAGCACTACCGCGCCCCGGCGTACCCGGCGAGCGGCGAGCTGGTGGCGACGCTGCGTGCACGGGGCGTGGCCGCCGCGGTGTCCGGCGCGGGTCCCACGGTGCTCGCGCTGACCACCACGGGAATACTCCCGCCGGGGGTCGACGTTGAAGGTTTCGACGTCTTCGAGCTGCCCGTGGATCTCGCGGGTGTGCAGGTTGCGGCTCAGTAAAGGCTGGGTCACGTGCCTGCCGTAGCGCCCGCCACGCGGGGGGTGGTTGTTGCACCCGGAACCGCCGCGGTCTACCCTCGGGGGCGTTCGATCACCGTGCGTTTCCGCACCCGATGCCGGTCCTCTGGGATCGCATCCTTCGTTGATCCGCCGAATCCGCACCGCCTGGCGAGCGGGGTAACGCGGATGAACGCAGGCGGGTTTCCGGTTTCGGCGGTGCCGAATTCCGTGTCCTCCGTTTGGAGGACGCAAACCCCTGTGGTGGAGGCGCTCCAGCTGTGTTCCGCACGGCCGAAGAGCTCATCTCGCGTATCGGGGGGCAGATACGCCGGTTCGCGATCAGAAGCGAGCGGCAGTCCGCTGATCCACCTGGAGGCGTGGATCGGTCAGGAAGGACATGTGTGAGCAACACCGATCTTTTGAGCGACGTGAGCGGCACGGCCGAGACGAACGGCACCGCCCCCGCTCCCAAGCGGACGGTCGGCGGGCTGACCGGTAAGACCGTCGCCGAGCTGCGTTCGCTGGCTGGGGAACTCGGCGTCGGCGAGACGACGGGCATGCGCAAGGGCGACCTGATCGCCGCGATCCGCGAGCGCCAGGGCAAGTCCCGCAAGCCGCGTGCGACGGCGGAGACGCTGCCGCTGGACGGCGTCGGCGAGCCGGTGAAGGCGTCGGCCCCGAAGGCCGAGCCCAAGGCCGAGGCGCCCGCCGCCCCGGTCGAGAGCAAGCCGGAGCCGAAGGCCGAGGCCGCCGCGCCTGCCGACGCCCAGCCGCAGGCCGAGCGCCCGCAGCAGGACAAGCAGGACGGCCAGCAGGGCCAGGACGGCCAGCCCGAGGAGGGCGGCCGCAGCCGCCGTCGCCGCGGCTCGAACCGCGCCGCCGGCTCGCCCGACGGCGAGCGCCAGCAGGGTGACCGGCAGCAGGGTGACCGTCAGCAGGGTGACCGGCAGCAGGGCGAGCGCCAGCAGGGTGACCGTCAGCAGGGCCAGGGTGGCGGCAACCGCGACCAGCAGCGCCAGGGCGGCGGCCGGGACGGCAACCGCCAGGACGGCAACCGCCAGCGCAACCAGCAGCAGGACGGCGGCAACCGCGGCGGCCAGGACAACCGCAACCAGCAGCCGGACGACGACGAGGAAGGCGGCCGCCGCGGCCGTCGCTTCCGCGACCGTCGCCGCCGCGGCAGCGGTGGTGGCCAGCGTGACGGCGGTTCGCCGGACACCGAGATCCGCGAGGACGACGTCCTGCTGCCCGTGGCGGGCATCCTGGACGTGCTCGACAACTACGCGTTCGTGCGGACTTCCGGCTACCTCGCCGGCCCGAACGACGTGTACGTCTCGCTGTCGCTGGTCCGCAAGTACGGCCTGCGCCGCGGTGACGCCATCACCGGTGTCGTGCGCCAGCCGCGCGAGGGCGAGCAGCAGCGGCAGAAGTTCAACCCGCTGGTGCGCGTCGACTCGATCAACGGCCTGGAGCCGGACGAGGCCAAGCGGCGTCCCGACTTCACCAAGCTGACCCCGCTGTACCCGAACGAGCGGCTGCGCCTCGAGACCGAGTCGCACAAGCTCACCACCCGCGTGATCGACCTGATCATGCCGGTCGGCAAGGGGCAGCGCGCCCTGATCGTGTCGCCGCCGAAGGCCGGTAAGACCACGATCATGCAGGACATCGCGAACGCGATCTCCACGAACAACCCCGAGTGCCACCTGATGGTCGTCCTGGTCGACGAGCGTCCGGAAGAGGTCACCGACATGCAGCGCTCGGTGAAGGGCGAGGTCATCGCCTCGACCTTCGACCGGCCGCCGTCGGACCACACCTCGGTCGCGGAGCTGTCGATCGAGCGGGCCAAGCGCCTGGTCGAGATGGGCCACGACGTCGTCGTGCTGCTCGACTCGATCACCCGCCTCGGCCGCGCGTACAACCTGGCGGCCCCGGCGTCCGGCCGGATCCTGTCCGGTGGTGTCGACTCGACCGCGCTGTACCCGCCGAAGCGGTTCCTCGGCGCGGCGCGCAACATCGAGAACGGCGGCTCGCTGACCATCTTCGCCACGGCGATGGTCGAGACCGGCTCGACGATGGACACGGTCATCTTCGAGGAGTTCAAGGGCACCGGTAACGCGGAGCTCAAGCTGGACCGGAAGATCGCCGAGCGCCGCGTGTTCCCGGCGGTCGACGTCAACCCGTCCGGTACCCGCAAGGACGAGCTCCTGCTGTCGCCGGACGAGCTGGCCGTGACCGTGAAGCTGAGCCGGGTGCTGCACGCGCTCGACTCGCAGCAGGCCATCGACCTGCTGATCTCGCGGCTGCGGAAGACGAAGACGAACGTCGAGTTCCTCATGCAGGTCTCGAAGACCGCCCTCGGCGGCGGCGAAGACGACTGAGCGTGCTCATCGGAGGCCTCCCCGCCGCGGGCGGGGAGGCCTCCGGCACGTTCGGAATAGCTGGTCAGCGGGGTGCGTTCCAGTACACGTCTGCCCGTCTGGCAGAATTACCCGCTGAAGTCCGGCGCCGGTTCACCCCGTGAACGACTGGGGACCCGGAGCCAACGAGAGAGGACACCATGAAGAGCGGTATTCACCCCGAGTACGTGGTCACCGAAGTGAACTGCGACTGCGGCAACAGCTTCACCACGCGCAGCACCAAGACCAGCGGCAACATCCACGTCGAGATCTGCTCGAACTGCCACCCGTTCTACACGGGCAAGCAGAAGATCATGGACACCGGTGGCCGGGTCGCGCGCTTCGAGGCTCGCTACGGCAAGCGCCAGAAGAAGGCCGACGCCAAGTAGCTTTTCCGACGACGCCCATCCGCCTGCGCGGGTGGGCGTCGTTTTTTGTCTTGTTCTTCCCGGGCTGAGAGGTGGCAGAGGTGGATTCGAGCTCACTCAAGGGGCTGCTCGCCGAACACGCGGAGCTGGAGCAGCAGCTGGCGGACCCGGCGGTGCACGCCGACCAGGCGCGCGCCCGCAAGCTCGGCCGCCGCTACGCCGAGCTGACGCCGGTGGTCCGCGCGGTCCACGAGCTCGACACCGCCCGCGACGACCTCGCGGCCGCCCGGGAGATGGCCGCGGAGGACGCGGAGTTCGCCGCGGAGGCCGACGAGCTGGCCGCGAAGATCCCCGAGCTGGAGTCGAAGCTCACCGAACTGCTGCTCCCGCGTGACCCGTACGACGGCTCCGACGTCGTGATGGAGATCAAGTCCGGCGAGGGCGGCGAGGAGTCGGCCCTGTTCGCCGGCGACCTGCTGCGGATGTACCTGCGCTACGCCGAGCGCCACGGCTGGAAGGCCGAGGTCCTCGACTCGGTCGACTCCGACCTGGGCGGCTTCAAGGACGTGACGCTGTCGATCAAGACGAAGTCGGCGGTCGTCGACGGCGTCTGGTCGCGGCTGAAGTTCGAGGGCGGCGTCCACCGCGTCCAGCGCGTGCCGGCGACGGAGTCACAGGGCCGGATCCACACGTCGGCGTCCGGGGTGCTCATCTACCCGGAGCCGGAAGAGGTCGAGGTCGAGATCGACCCGAACGACCTGCGCATCGACGTGTTCCGGTCGTCGGGCCCGGGCGGCCAGAGCGTCAACACGACCGACTCGGCGGTCCGGATCACGCACCTGCCGACGGGCATCGTGGTGTCGTGCCAGAACGAGAAGTCCCAGATCCAGAACCGCGCGCGGGCCCTGCAGGTGCTGCAGGCCCGGCTCCAGGCGATCGCGGAGGAAGAGGCGGCGGCGAAGGCGTCGGACGCGCGCAAGTCGCAGGTCCGCACGGTCGACCGGTCGGAGCGCATCCGGACCTACAACTTCCCGGAGAACCGCATCTCGGACCACCGGGTGAACTACAAGGCGTACAACCTGGACCAGGTCCTGGACGGCGACCTGGACGGCGTGCTGGACGCGCTGGCGACGGCCGACCGCGAGGAACGCCTGGCCGCCTCGGCGGGCTGAGCCGCCACCCGGTGGCCCAGCCCGGGAGGATCAGCCGCAGGCGACCGGGCCGGCCGAGCCGCGGAACTGGTTCACCGAGCCGCTGCCCAGCGACAGGCTGCCGGACACGTAGATGCACTTGCCGTCGGTGCCGGTGACCACCACGCCGCCCGCGTAGGTCGAGAACGTGCCCGAGTCGGTCACGTAGCTGGACTGGTCCGACCGGCGGATGCTGACCGACATCGAGTGCGACCCGGACATGTCGTCGTAGACCTTGGCGCAGTTGGTGCCGCCGTTCGCGCTGGAGTACCAGAGGTGCAGCGAGCCGGCCAGGTCCCCGAGGGAGTTCTTCAGGGACTTCGGGAACCCGGAGACCTCACTGCCCGGGCAGGTCGCCACCGTCGCCGCCTGGGCTTGGGTGACGGGCGCCACGACGACCCCCGCCACCACGACACCGGCGACGACGGCGAACTTCCGCACGAATGACCGCATCTTGCCTCCACAACCAGCGGTGCCCGGGCTGGTCCCGGACCACCGCCGTCCCCACGCCCCGGAGGCCGGAGCGGTTTAGCGGAGGGCCGGCTTCTCCGGCTCCCGGAAGGCGTCGAAGACCTCGGTCGGCTGGTCCACGTACGGAACCTCGTCCGGCTCGGGCTCGGGCTGGGCCGGCTTCGGGAACAGGCTGAGCACCGCGAACACGAACGCCAGGAACGTCGGGAACAGCGTCAGCAGCTGGTGCTTCACGCCCTCGACGCCCTCGCCGAGCGCGGACAGCCCGAACTGCCCCACCGCGAACAGCAGCAGGAAGAACACCACGATCCCGTACTCGCGCCGGCGGCGGCGGAACGCGCGCACGCCCGCCCAGCCGATCAGCAGCCAGAACGGCACCAGCACGAACAGCCCCAGCGGCGCCGCCAGCTTCGACAGCCCGGAGAACACCGGGACCCGGTACTCCTGCGCCATCTGCGGCAGCCCGGACGACTCCGCGAAGCTGCCCAGCCGGGACGGGCGCGCCGTCAGCGTGTCGACCGCTCCCTGCTGGAGGATCTGCAGCGTGCGCTGCGGGTGGCCCGCGTAGTAGCTCAGCACGTTGCGGCGGCTGATCTTGTCGCGGAAGCCGTTGTAGTCCGCGTCCGTCCACGGGTGCGCCGCCCACCAGCCCGTGCCGATGAACTTCTTCGCGGTCGGCGGCAGGCCGAGCGCCGCCAGGTCGGCGTCCGTGTCGTGCTTGCCGTCGACGATGCTGTCGAACACCACGTGGTACATGTTCGCTTCGCGGTACTCGGCGTTGGCCGGGTCGCCGTGGGACTGCACCGCCGCCGTTCCCGCGCCGACGACCACCAGCACGCCCAGCGGCAGCAGCCACCGCGCCCAGCCGCGCTTGCCGAGCGGCTTGAGCAGCGCCAGCGCCAGCACGAACAGCGGGATCAGCAGCAGCGTCTGCGACTTCGCGTTGATGCCGATCAGCGCGCCCCCGACCGTCAGCGCAGCGCCCCAGTACCGCGCCGCGCCCGTGCGGCTCATCAGCAGCAGGCCGCCGGCCGTCAGCAGCATCCCGACGAACCCGGCGCCTTCGCTCAGCACCGACGCGAAGTAGCCGAAGAACGCCGAGTCGGCCATCACGAGCAGCAGGAGCACCGCCGCGATGACGCGGTTGCGGCGGCTCAGGTCCAGGCCGAGCACCGTCGCCGCGACACCGGCCGCGACCAGCACGCACGTGATCGCGCCGAGCACCAGCAGGTTGAGCTCGGCCGACGAGCCCAGCACCTTGCCGAGCTTGCTCGCGAACCAGTCGAGCCAGGCCTGGCTCGAGATGTAGTCGCTCTTGCAGGCCGACCCCGGTCCGTAGCTGAAGTGCACGTAGAACTCGGACTTGAGCTCCGGGTGCCGGCCGCCGAGGTCGCACAGCAGGCGCCAGCCGTCGCCGTTGTCGGCCATGCCGACCGGCCGCGGCACGAGGAACCGGACCAGCAGGACGCCCAGGGAAAGGACGAAGACGCCCAAGCCGAAGCGCAGTTCACGGAATCGCACTCCGAAGAGGGTACGAGATCACGCAGAGTCGGCGGGCGCTGCACCGGGAACGGGCGAAACGGGCCGGTGCCGGAACACGACGTAGTGGTAGAGCAGGTAGTTCCAGAACAGCCCGACGACGATCGCCGCGCCCTTCGGAACCAACAGGTTGATGCCCGGGAACAGCCGCCCGACCAGCCAGATCACGAAGAACTGCACCACCCAGAGCCCGAAGGCCGTCACACCGAAGAACAGCAGCGCCTGTTTCCGGATGTCGCCGTCCTTCGCCCGGAACGTGAAGTTCCGGTTCAACGTGAACGACAGCAGCATTCCGGCCGTCGTCGAAATGAAGTTGGCGACGAACGTCGGGACGCCGAGCGTCGCGAGCAGCGCGTAGCCGAGCGCGTCGACCAAGGTGTTGCCGATGCCGACGATCCCGAAGCGGACCTGCGTGGCCGTGACGAACCTCATCGGGCGGCGCTCCGGTCGCCGGCGCCGGTCCGGACCGACGCCACCGTGTACAGCGGCCGGTTCTGGACCTGGGAGTACGTGCGGCCGATGTAGCTGCCGAGCACGCCGAGCATGATGATCTGGATGCCGCCGAGGAAGAACATCGCGATGGTGATGAACGCCCAGCCGGGCACCGCGGTCTCCGGCGCGAACAGCTTCACGCCGACGACGTAGAGCACGCCGAGGAAGCTCAGCAGCGAGATCAGGTACCCCATCCGCGTGATCATCCGCAGCGGGGTCGTCGAGAACCCGAGGATGCCGTCGGCGGCGAAGCGCAGCATCTTCGTCAGCGGGTAGCCGGTGACGCCCGCGTTGCGCTTGTCGCGGTCGAACAGCACCGCCGTCTGCCGGAACCCGACGTAGCTGACCAGCCCGCGCAGGAACCGGTCGCGCTCGCGGTACTTGCGCAGCTCGTCGACGACCTTGCGGTCGACCAGCCGGAAGTCGCCGGTGTTCTTCGGGATCTCGACGGCGGCCATCTTCTGCAGGAACCAGTAGAACGCGCTCGCGGTGAACCGCTTGAACGGCGAATCGCGGCGCGACCGGCGCTGCGCGTAGACGACCTCGTAGCCCTCTTCCCACTTCTCGAGCAGCTCGACGGCCACCCGCGGCGGGTCCTGCAGGTCGCTGTCCATGATGATCGCGGCGTCGGCGTCGACCAGGTCGAGCCCGGCGGTGACGGCCATCTGGTGGCCGAAGTTGCGGGACAGCTCGACGACCGTGACCCGCGCGTCGCGCGCCCCCAGCTCGGTGAGCCGGTCCAGGGACGCGTCGCGGCTGCCGTCGTCGACGTAGATGAAGCTGAAGTCGTACCGCCCGGCCAGGGGCGCGGTGACCTCGTCGACGGTGCGGTGCAGCAGGTCGATGTTCGCTTCCTCGTTGTAGATGGGGAAGATGAACGCGACCCGGCGGCGCGTGGTCGGCTCGGTCGGCACTGGCGCTCCCTGGTGGGTCGGCGTCTCGGGCATGGGCGACGCTCCGGCCAGGATATCCGCGCGGTGGCGGGCCGGAAGCGTCTCCGCGCGGATCCATTCTGGCGGTGACCCGTGTTTCGCGGCTGTTTGTCATGCGGGTGAGGGGACCTCGATACGCTGGACGGCGTGGGACCGGCGCGTGTCCTGACGGGGGAGTTCCGCCTGGTGTGCCAGGCTTGACGAGGTGAAGGACGACGAGTGAATCGGCAGCCGCTGCGCCTGGCCATCATCGAGGCCACCCGGATTCTCGAACGGGCGGGTGTCGAGTCGCCGCGGTTCGACGCCGAGGTGATCGCGGCGCACGTGCTGGGGGTCGACCGCGGGCGGCTGCCGATGGTGCCGCTGGTCGATCCGCCGGTCATCGAGGCCATCGGCCAGCTCGTCCAGCAGCGCGCGAAGCGGATCCCGCTGCAGTACCTGACGGGCTGGGCCGCGCTGGGGGAGATCACGGTCGCGGTCGGCGCGGGGGTGTTCGTCCCGCGGCCGGAGACCGAGCTGCTGCTCGAATGGGGCGTCAAGTTCCTGCAGGGGCGCGAGTTCCCGGTGGTGGTGGACCTGTGCACCGGCTCGGGAGCGCTGGCGCTGGCGGTGGCGCACGCCCGGCCGGACGCGGTGGTCTACGCGGTGGACGTCGACCCGCAGGCGCTGGCCTGGGCGCGCCACAACGCGGACGTCCACGCGGACGCGGGCAACACCCCGATCCGGCTGTACTCGGGCGACATCGCCGACCCGACGATGTTCGCCGAGCTGGACGGCCTGGTCGACCTGGTGCTGTGCAACCCGCCGTACGTCCCGGAGGGCACCCCGGTGCCGCCGGAGGTAGCGGAGCACGACCCGCCGCGCGCGGTGTTCGCGGAGGAGAGCGGCCTGGCGGTGATCCGCCACGCGATCGCGGCGGGGGCCCGGTTGCTGCGGCCGGGCGGGGGCTTGGCGATCGAGCACGACGACACGCACGGCTCGGCGGTGCCGGCGCTGGTGCGGGCCCGGCGGGTGCTGACGGGGGTCGAGGACCACGCGGACCTGACTGGGCGGGCCCGGTTCGTCACGGCTCGCCGGCTGGGCTGAGCGCGTGTCGGGGGACTTCATCGTCGATCCGCGGGGGAAGGCCGGTCTGGACTTCCTGGACTGGATGCCGTCGCGTGGTCTGCTGCGCAGGGTCCTGGACTTCGTCGCCGACCGTGTCGAGGACGCGGAGCTGGCCGCGGACCTGCGGGAGTTCGTCGCCGGCGGCTACGGGTTCTTCGCGCTGGGGGGTTACTCCGCCGAGCAAGGCGCGGAGATCATGAAGGTGATCAGGGAGTCGTTGCCCGCCGCGGCCTGGGAGTGGTTTCCGGACGACGAAGGCGGCCGGGCGGTGCTCGCGGAGCTGGTGGAGATGGTCGAGGAAGCCGAGGCGGCGCCCGACGCGGACTGAGCGGCCGGCCACCCGGGAGTGGGGAGGGGCCCGCCCCGGCGGCGGGCCCCTCCCGCACTAGAAGCCGAACGCCGTGCAGCTCGCCGTCGCCGTCTTCGACGGGTCGCTCACCGACGTCGCCGTCAGCTTCACCCGGGCCGCCAGGTCACCGCCCTGGTCCCGCTTCGCGTACGCCGGCACCTTCACGTGCCCGCCGAACTTCGCCGTCGCCAGCTCGTTCGGCAGCCGGACCTCCCAGCCGCGGGCGTCCGTCGACACGCTCAGCCGATACGTGTCCGTGTCGTACGGTGCCTGCGCGCCCCGGGCCGACCCCGTGTTGAGCAGGCCGAAGTCGCAGGTCGCGAGGCCGCCGCGGGCGAACGCCGGCAGTGCCGGGGTGACCGCCGCGCCGCGGGCCTGGCTGCCGGAGCCGTCCAGCGAGGCCACCGTCACCGTGTACGAGAGCACGCCGTGGCGGTCGCGGGCCAGGTCGGTGATCAGGAAGCGCAGCCGGTTCGCCTCGTCCGTGTACTCGTACGGGCTCGCCGCCTCCGTGCCCGCCTTGAACAGCGCGTCGTTGAGCTGGCGGTAGTCACCGACGGTGATTTTCACCGGCGTGCCGTCCGGCTTGGTGTAGTCGGTGATCCCGATGTCCTGCGGGTTGGCGTCGATCACCCAGTCGAAGGGCGCGTTGTCCTTGTTCTTCGTCTTGGTGATCAGGACGCCGGAGTCCGGGGCGAACGAGTCCGCGCCCATCCGGTCGACGACCTCGACCGTGTAGTTGTCGTAGCCGCCGCCGTCGCAGAACGGGTCCTTCGCCCGGTCGCACTTCGGCGCCTTGTCGCCGCCCGTCAGCTTGATGTTCAGCCCGGTGAAGGCCCCCGGCTGCGCGTCGGTCTCGCGCGCGGTGATGCGTGCCGACACCGGACCGGTCTTCGCCAGCTCGTTGCGGTCGAGCTGCAGGACGTCCGCGGGGTCGACGATGCCGAGCTTCAGCTTGTTGCGCAGCTGGTGCTGAGCCCCCATCGAGCTGCCCTGGGTCGCCGGGATCTGCCAGCGCGTGTGCGGGCCGCCCGGTCCGTTGAACGTCCCGCGCGAGAGCATGTCCCACGGCCCGCTGTAGCTGCGGGACGGCGGCACCCCGAACGGGTTGTTGTAGTTGTCGCCGATGCCCAGGATGTGGCTGAACTCGTGGGCGTAGGTGGACTGGCCCGAGCTTTCGGCCTGCACCGAGCTGCCGTCCTGGGCGTTCGGCCAGATGCTGGCGGCCGACGCCCACGACGTCCACGGCACGTACCGCGTCGCCGCGTAGTTGGGCAGGTCGTGGTTCGGCGGTCCGAACGCGTCCGGCACGTTCTCCTTGGTGCCGAACTTCATTTCGCCGAACTCCTGCCAGGTCGAGCTCTCGTCCTGGCCGGCGGAGAGGTAGAAGACGAAGTCGAACTGGTTCGCGGTGTCGCCGACGTCGGCGCGCCACGCGTCACCGGCGTCCTTGCGGATGTCGCGGGCGCAGTTCGCGCCGGGCGGGCACGCGCTCGGCTGGAACTCCATGCCGTACTCGTAGGACTTCCCGGGCATCCGGTACGGCCCGAACGCGGTCAGCTGCACGCCGAAGCGGCCGCCGGAGTCCTCCATCCAGTACTCGTTGATCGTGTGCCCGTTGTTGAGCGCTTCGGGCTTGTTGAGGAAGTCCTGGTAGTACTGCGCGACGCCGGCCCGCGGGATGTTCGCGGCGGCGGGGCCGGGGTTGCCGAAGATCGTGGAGTTCGCCGGCTTCGTGACGACGAAGTCCTGGTCCGGGTAGTCGGCGAGGACGACGGCGCCCTTGAACGTGCGCTGGGTCGGCTTCAGGGAGGGATCGGCCCAGTTCGTGCCGGGCACCTTGCGGTAGTCGGACCAGGTCATGTGGTCCTGGTTCTCCCAGTGCGCGGCGTCGATCGGGGCGGGCCAGCCACGGGTGAGCGGCTCGGCGGCGGCGGTGCCGGCACCGAGCCCGCCGAAGACGGTGACCGCGGCGAGCAGGGCGAGCGCTTTCGGGGTTCTGGGGCGCATCTGCGGCTCCTTCACTGGGAACCCACGGGGGTGGTGGTTCCCGAAGATCGACCGTATTGAGCCCCGCTGTCGCGGTTCTGCCTCGCGGCGAGGTTTACCCGCTTGCCCCACGACGAAAGTCTGGCCGGTTTGTCAGTCCGGCGCCGGGGCGGCGCTGTGGACAAGCCCGGTTCGCGGGCACTGCGGGGGCCCGGAATTGTCGGTGGTCGCCGGTAGCGTGGAAGACGGGGGCGCCCCCGGCCGGCGTGGTCATGAGCCGGCCGGTTCTGCTCGGCCCGATGCAACCGGCGACGGTGACCGGCGGCCTGCGGCGACCCAGCCGCCGAGTGTGGCCCTCGCGCGGTGATGCCGGGGCGTCCCGCACCGGGCGCTGTGGGCAACTCCGGTCGTGCGTGCCGGAAGCGCCGGAAAGTGTCGGTGGTCGCCGGTAGCGTGGAAGACGGGGGCCCCCGTCGGCGGCTGGGCGGCCGATCCCGGCGGCCACGCCCGCCGACCGACCCCGCGGGCCGACCCCGCCAGACACCCCCCGCCGGCCAACCCCGGCCGATCCCGCGAGCCACCCGCCCGCACCGCCGCGAGGTCGGCACCGCCGTGCCGCCCCGGCCCGGCGGCGGCACCCGGCGGGCTCGGCGAACCGCACCGCCGCGGGTTCCCGCCGCCCGGGCCCGGCCGGTGTGACGCGGCGAACGCCCCCTCCGGCGGCGGGACTACTCTTGGCCACCATGAGCGTGGTCTACGACTGCAGCAAGCGGGAGTCCCGTGCCGACGGACTGGCGGCGGCCGCGGGTGCGGTGCGGTCGAGCAGGCTGGTCGTCCTGCCGACCGACACGGTCTACGGCATCGGTGCCGATGCCTTCGACGCCGGCGCCGTGCAAGCCCTTCTGCGCGCGAAGAACCGCGGCCCGGACATGCCCGTCGGCGTGCTCGTCGGGTCCTGGTCCACTGTGGACGGCCTCGTGCTCGGCGTGCCCCCGCAGGCTCGTGCGCTCATCGAAGCCTTCTGGCCGGGCGATCTGTCCATCGTGCTCCCGCACGCGCCGAGTCTGCAGTGGAACCTCGGCGACGCCCGTGGCACCGTCATGCTGCGGATGCCGCTGCACCCGGTCGCCCTCGAACTGCTGCGCGACGTCGGCCCGATGGCCGTCTCGAGCGCGAACGTCTCCGGCCGGCCGCCGGCCAGCACCGCGCAGGAGGCGCAGGAACAGCTCGGCGACTCGGTCGCGGTCTACCTCGACGGCGGGTCGAGCGGCGAGCCGGTTGCGTCGAGCATCGTGGACCTCACCGGCACCGAGCCGGTGGTGCTGCGCGAGGGCGCGGTGAGCAAGGACGCCATCGCGGAGGTGCTCGGTGTACCCGCGGAATCGTTGGCGTGAAGCCGGATCAAGGCGCCGGAAGCGGCACGATACCGTGTCGCGGGTGACCCCGACCCCGCGAGCGTGACGCACCCGTGCCGCCCACATCCGGTCTTCTCCCCATCCGGGAATACATCCTCGTCGCGCTGACCGCGACGGCCGTGACCTACCTGCTCACCGGCGTCGTGCGCCGGATCGCGATCCGCGTCGGCGCGATCGCCAACCCGCGGGCGCGCGACGTCCACGTCGCCCCGATCCCGCGGATGGGCGGGGTCGGCATCTACCTCGGCGTCGCCGGCGCGATGGGCCTCGCCCACCAGCTGCCCGCGCTGTCGCACGGCTTCGACGCCTCGTTCGACTCGGTCGGCGTGCTGCTCGCCGCCGGGGTCATCTCGCTCATCGGCGCGCTCGACGACCGGTTCGAGCTCGACGCGTGGACGAAGCTGGCCGGGCAGGTCATGTGCGCCGGGATCCTGGTCATCTTCGGCGTGCAGTGGGTGTCGTTCTGGGTGCCGTGGGGCGGTCAGGGCGATTCGTTCGGCTCGGTGCTGGTGCTGGACAAGAACCAGGGCGCGCTGCTCACCGTCGTGATGGTCGTGGTGATGGTCAACGCGATGAACTTCGTCGACGGCCTCGACGGGCTCGCCGGCGGCCTCGGCTTCATCGCCGCGGCGGCGACGTGCGCGTTCTCCCTCGGCCTGCTCGACAGCTCCGGCGGCGACGTCGGCACCTACCCGCCGGCGCTGATCGCGGCCACGCTCGCCGGCGCGTGTCTGGGCTTCCTGCCGTACAACTTCCAGCCCGCGAAGATCTTCATGGGCGACTCCGGGTCGATGATGATCGGCCTGATGCTCGCGGGCGCGACGACCTCGGCGTCCGGGCGCGTGCCGTACCCGCAGTTCAGCGGCAAGGACGCGATCGCGCTGCTTTCCCCGCTGGTGGTCGTGGCGGCGGTGCTGTTCGTGCCGCTGCTGGACCTGATCATGGCGGTCGTGCGCCGCACGCGCCGCGGCGAAAGCCCGTTCGCGGCCGACAAGATGCACCTGCACCACCGCCTGCTGGAGATCGGCCACTCCCAGCGCCGCGCGGTCCTGCTCATCTACTTGTGGGCGGGGATCCTCGCGTTCGGCGCGGTCTCGGTGACGCTCTTCGACGACGCCGCGGCGCTCTGGATCATCGGCGCCGGGCTCGTGTTCGCGGTGGTGGTCTCGATCGTCCCGCGGCTGCGCTCGCGCAACCAGCCCGGGACCTGACCGGCCGGGTTCTCTACACTCGGTGGCTGAACCGAGCAGGGAGCCAGCTGTGAGCGAGACCGAAACCGAAGCGCAGGAGAACCCGCACGCCAAGGTGGTGCTGCAGGCCGCCCGCGCGATGACGAAGGCTTCGCTGCTCGTCACCCCGCCCGCGGTGCTGATCTGCATCGTGCTCTTCAGCGTCCTCAACGGGATGCCCGGCTTCCTCGGCTCGCTCGTCGGTGCGGTGCTCGCGATGCTCGCGTCGCTGTCGACGCTGGGCCTGATGCGCTTCAGCGCGGGCCAGGACCCGATGTTCGTCATGGTCATCGCGCTCGGCGGGTACGTCGTGAAGGTCGTCCTGCTGTTCGGCGCGCTGACGTTGCTGAAGGGCGTCACCGCGCTGCACCCGATGTCGCTCGGCATCACCATGATCGTCGCCATCCTGGTGGCCGCCGCGGCCGAGTTCGCCGCCTTCCGCAAGACCAAGATCCCGACGATCATCCCCTCCTGAGCCTCCCGGCGCCCGTCCGTTTTGCCGCGGACTTCCGTTACTCCCCGTGCATCGCGCTGCGGCCGCCCGAGTGTGACCGGCGTCACGAAAGTGCGCCTTCGTGCGGCCATCGGAATGGCGCCGGGACCTGCCGCCTGCGCCGTTGCCGGACGGGTCCCGCCCGGTCCCGGACCTGGGTCCCGGATCGACCCGGGACTTAGGTCCTGGGCTGATCGGTGGGTATGGAGTACGCGTGTACGGCACTGATTGACCTGCTGGTATGGTCCGCGTCAAGGGTGGCGGCCTCGGCCGCGCACTCCCTAAGACGAACCGCGATCAGCAGTGTGGCGACCGTGTAGTTCCGCCTCTTCCGCCGCTGGTCCGAAGTAGACCGCAGGGCAGTGTTCACGCGAGACAACCCCGTGTGCAGAACGTGAAGGCGTGTTCTGCGGACCGTGGGGTAGCCGCCTCCGACGTCCCGATACGTATCGGGTACGTTAAGTCCAGATCGTGACGATTCCCCCGGCGGAGTGAACGCCGGCCGGGAGAACCGGAAGGAGCCCAGTGGGCGCGCTGGTTTTGGCCGAGGGTGCGGTATTCGCGCCGCCCGGCGCCGAAAGCTTCGAGTTGCCGCCGTTGTTCGGCTCGGTCACCAAGCCGATGCTGCTCGTCGTGCTTTCGGTGGTCATCATCGCGACGTACTTCCTGCTGGCGACCCGCAAGCTCAAGGTCGTTCCGAGCAAGGGGCAGTTCGTCGCCGAGTCGATCTACGACTTCAGCCGCAACAACATCGCGCGCGAGCAGATCGGTTCGAAGGACTTCAAGTCGTTCGTGCCCCTCGTTTTCGCCCTGTTCACCTTCGTGCTGGTGAACAACCTCTACGGGATCATCCCCGTCCTGCAGTTCCCGACCATGGCGCGCTTCGGCTTCCCGGTCGCCCTGTCGGTCCTCGTCGTGTACCCGGTCTACCACTTCGTCGGGTTCAAGCGGCACGGTTTCGCCGGCTACTTCAAGAAGGAACTCGCCCCGCCGGGCGTTCCCAAGGCGGTGCTGCCGCTCTTCTCGCTGATCGAGTTCGCGGAAAAGTTCTTCCTCAACCCGCTGACGCTCGCCATCCGTGTTTTCGCCGCCATGTTCGCGGGTCACCTGATCCTGGCGGTGTTCACCCTCGGCGGCACCTTCCTGCTGACCGAGACGTCGAGCTGGGCGCTGAAGCCGGTCTCGCTGGTGGCGTGGATCTTCGCCATCGGGATGACCTTCCTCGAGGCCTTCATCCAGGTGCTGCAGGCCTACATCTTCGCCCTGCTGTCGGCTGGGTACATCGGCGCCGCGCTGGCGTCGGAGCACTGAGAACACAAGCCCCCGATCCACGCGAGCGCGTGGACCGAAGTGAAGGGAAATGCACGTGAGCAACATCGTTCTGGCCCAGGCCGCCGAGCAGGCTGTCAACATCAACCCCGGCCTCGCCGCGATCGGCTACGGCCTGGGCGCGATCGGCCCGGGCATCGGTGTGGGTCTGATCTTCGCCGCCGTCATCAACGGCACCGCGCGTCAGCCGGAGGCGCAGGGCAAGCTGCAGGGCATCGGCTTCTCGACCTTCGTTCTGACCGAGGTGCTCGCCCTGATCGGCATCGTCATCTACTTCATCGCCTCCGCCGCCTGAGTCTCGGCTCATCGCTTAAGGAGACGCCGTGCTGAACAGTGCCATCCTCCTCGCCGCAGAGGAAAAAGCGCACAACCCGATCATCCCCGACATCTCGGAGCTGATCCTCGGCATCGTCGCCTTCCTCATCCTGCTGTTCATCCTCAAGAAGTACGTCGTCCCTCGCTTCGAGGCCGCGTACGAAGAGCGTGCGCAGAAGATCGAGGGTGGCATCGAGAAGGCCGAGAAGGCCCAGGCCGAAGCCGAAGAAGCGCTGGCCAAGTACAAGGCCCAGCTGCAGGAAGCCCGGTCCGAAGCCGCGAAGATCCGCGACGACGCGCGGCTCGAAGCCGAGCAGATCAAGGCGGAGCTGCGGGCCGAGGCGGAGGCCGAGTCCCAGCGCATCGTCGCCCAGGGCCAGGCCCAGCTGCAGGCCCAGAAGGCGCAGATCATCGCGGAGCTGCGGGCCGACATGGGCCGCAACGCCGTCGAGCTGGCCAGCCGGATCGTCGGCGAGTCGCTCGAGGACGAGGCGCGCCGCCGCGGCACCGTCGACCGGTTCCTCGCGGAGCTGGAGTCCGCCGGTGCCTCCAACGGAGCGGGGAAGTAGCCAGAAATGACGCTGCATGCTGCGAGCCGTGAAGCGCTCGGCCTCGCCGAGGAACGCCTCGGCGAGGTTCTGGCCGACGCGGGAGCCGATGCTGCCACGGTCGGCGACGAGCTGCTCTCGGTCGTCGACCTGCTGGACCGGGAGATCGGCCTGCGCCGGGCGGTGAGCGACGCTTCGACGACGCCGGAGGTGCGCACCGAGCTGGTGCGCCGGCTGTTCGACGGCAAGCTGTCCGAACCGGCCCTGAAGGTGCTCGACGCCGTGGCGGGCAGCCGCTGGTCCAGCCCCCGTGAGCTGACCGACGGGCTCGAGGAGCTCGGCCGCTCGGCACTGCTCACCGCGGCCGAGAAGACCGGCAACGTCGACACCGTCGAATCCCAGCTGTTCCAGGTCGCGCGGATCGTGGCCGGCGCCCCGGAACTGGAGGCCGCGCTCTCCGACCTGGCCGGTCCCGCCGACGCCAAGCGCGCACTGGTGCGCGGGCTGTTCGCCGACAAGGTGGACGTGGTCACCGAGACCCTCGTCGAGCAGGTCGTGCGCCGGGCCAAGGGCCGCGGCGTCGGCATCGGGCTCGACAAGCTGGTCAAGCTGGCCGCGGAACGCCGTGAGCGCTCGGTCGCCTACGTGACCAGCGCGAACGCCCTGACCGACGAGCAGACCGCCCAGCTGGGCGCGAAGCTCGACGCCCTCTACGGGCGGCCGATCGCGCTGCACGTCGAGATCGACCCCCGGCTCGGCGGCGGCCTCGTCGTCCGCGTCGGCGACGAGGTCATCGACGGGAGCGCGGCGGGGCAGCTGGCGGCGCTGCGCAGGCGGCTGGCCCGGGCATAGCCCCCGGTCACACAAGACTTTGCATACTGGCAAGAACGAAGCGAGAGCGGGAAAGACATGGCCGAGCTGACGATCTCCTCGGATGAGATCCGTAGCGCGATCGAGAACTACGTCTCGAGTTACGCCCCGGACGTGAGCCGGGAAGAAGTTGGCATCGTGGTGGACGCCGGTGACGGCATCGCCCACGTCGAGGGCCTGCCCTCGGCCATGGCCAACGAGCTGCTCGAGTTCCCCGGCGGCGTCCTCGGCGTCGCGCTGAACCTGGACGCGCGCTCCATCGGTGCCGCGATCCTCGGTGACTTCGAAAGCATCGAGGAGGGCCAGCAGGTCAAGCGCACCGGCCAGGTCCTGTCGGTGCCGGTCGGCGACGGCTACCTCGGCCGCGTCGTCAACCCGCTGGGCCAGGCGATCGACGGCCTCGGCGACATCGAGACCACCGACCGCCGCGCGCTGGAGCTGAAGGCCGCCTCGGTGGTCGAGCGCCAGCCGGTGTCGGAGCCGCTGCAGACCGGCATCACCGCCATCGACGCGATGACCCCGATCGGCCGTGGCCAGCGCCAGCTGATCATCGGTGACCGCAAGACGGGCAAGACCGCCGTCGCCGTGGACACGATCATCAACCAGAAGGCCAACTGGGAGACCGGCGACCCGCAGAAGCAGGTCCGCTGCATCTACGTCGCGGTCGGCCAGAAGGGCTCCACGATCGCCGCCGTGAAGAAGTCCCTCGAGGACGCCGGCGCGCTGGAGTACACCACCATCGTCGCGGCCCCCGCGTCCGACTCGGCCGGCTTCAAGTGGATCGCGCCGTACACCGGCTCGGCCATCGGCCAGCACTGGATGTACGAGGGCAAGCACGTCCTCATCGTGTTCGACGACCTGACCAAGCAGGCCGACGCCTACCGCGCGATCTCGCTGCTGCTGCGCCGCCCGCCGGGCCGCGAGGCGTTCCCCGGCGACGTCTTCTACTTGCACTCCCGCCTGCTGGAGCGCTGCGCGAAGCTGTCGGACGAGCTGGGCGCCGGCTCGCTGACCGGTCTCCCGATCATCGAGACCAAGGCGAACGACGTGTCGGCCTACATCCCGACGAACGTCATCTCGATCACCGACGGCCAGTGCTTCTTCCAGTCGGACCTGTTCAACGCCGGCCAGCGCCCGGCCATCGACGTGGGTATCTCGGTGTCCCGCGTGGGTGGTGCCGCGCAGGTCAAGGCGATGAAGGACGTCGCGGGCTCGCTCCGGATCGACCTGTCGCAGTACCGCGAGCTGGAGGCCTTCGCGGCCTTCGCCTCCGACCTCGACGACGCCTCCAAGGCGCAGCTCGAGCGCGGTGCCCGGCTGTACGAGGTGCTCAAGCAGCCGCAGTACTCGCCGATCCCGGTCGAGGAGCAGGTCCTCACGGTGTACCTGGGCACGAACGGGCACTACGACTCGGTCCCGACCGAGGACGTCCGCCGGTTCAACCACGAGTTCATCGACTCGGCCCGCCGCAAGCACGCCGACCTCATCAAGAGCATCCGCGAGACCGGCAAGTTCCCGCAGGAGACCCGCGAGGCCGTCGTCGAAGCGGTGAACGAGTTCAAGAAGGAGTTCACCACGTCCGAGGGCAAGCCCCTGGTCGAGGCGGACGCCGACGCGATGGACGCCGACAAGGTCGGGCACGAGACCGTCAAGGTCAACAAGCCCGCCCCGAAGAAGTGAGCTGATAGCTCATGGCCGCACAACTCCGGGAACTCCGGTCGCGCATCAAGGCGACCAAGTCGATCGGCAAGATCACCAAGGCGATGGAGCTCATCGCCACCGCGCGCATCACCAAGGCGCGGGCGAAGGTCGCCGCTTCCCGGCCGTACGCGGACGAGATCACCAAGGTGCTCTCGGCGCTGGCCGGTGCGGCGGCCAACCTCGACCACCCCATGCTGGTCGAGCGCCCGAACCCGAAGCGGGCCGCCGTCCTGGTCGTGACCAGTGACAAGGGCCAGTGCGGTGGCTACAACTCCAACGTGCTGCGCGCGACCGAAGAGCTGCTCGCCCTCCTGCGTTCGGAGGGCAAGGAGCCCGAGGTCTACGTCACCGGCAACAAGGGCCTGAACTACTACCGGTTCCGCGACCGCCCGGTCGTGAACAGCTGGACGGGCTTCTCCGACCAGCCGGCCTACACCGACGCCGTCGCGGCCGGTGACGCCCTGGTCGAGTCGTTCATGCTCGGCGCCGACGACGAGCACGGCAACGCCGACGGCATCACGGGTGTCGACGAGATCCACATCGTCTACACCGAGTTCGTGTCGATGCTGACCCAGCGGCCGGTCGCCAAGCGCGTCGCGCCGCTCGAGGTCGAGTACACCGACGGCGAGGAGGAGCAGCAGAAGCCCGCGGGCGAGCTGCTCCCCAGCTACGAGTTCGAGCCGAGTGCCGACACGCTGCTGGACGCCCTGCTGCCGAAGTACATCAACACGCGGCTCTACGCGGCGCTGCTCGAGTCGGCGGCGTCCGAGCTGGCCGCCCGCCGGACGGCGATGAAGGCCGCGTCGGACAACGCGAACGAGCTGGTGGGCAACCTGACGCGGGAGATGAACCAGGCCCGCCAGGCGCAGATCACCCAGGAGATCTCCGAAATCGTCGGTGGCGCGAACGCGCTCACCGCAGCAGGAAGTGATGATTGATGACCAGTACTGAAGCCCCGCGCGCCAAGGGGCGCATCGTCTCGGTGACCGGGCCGGTCGTCGACGTCGAGTTCCCGCGCGGTTCCGTTCCCGACCAGTTCAACGCGCTCAAGGTCGAAATCGAGTTCGAGCAGCTGCGCAAGACCGTCACCCTCGAGGTCGCCTCCCACCTGGGCGACAACCTCGTCCGCACCATCTCGCTCCAGCCGCAGGACGGCCTGGTCCGGGGCGCCGAGGTCACCGACACCGGCAAGCCGATCACCGTGCCGGTGGGCGACAAGGTCAAGGGCCACGTCTACAACGCGCTCGGCGAGTGCCTCGACGAGCCCGGCTACGGCGACGACCTCGAGCGCTGGGGCATCCACCGCAACCCGCCGTCCTTCGACCAGCTCGAGGGCAAGACGGAGATGCTGGAGACCGGCCTGAAGGTCGTCGACCTGCTCACCCCGTACGTCCAGGGTGGCAAGATCGGCCTGTTCGGCGGTGCCGGCGTCGGCAAGACGGTGCTCATCAAGGAGATGATCACCCGTGTCGCCCGGAACTTCGGTGGTACCTCGGTGTTCGCCGGCGTCGGCGAGCGCACCCGTGAGGGCAACGACCTCTTCCTGGAGATGTCCGAGGACGGCGTCATCAACGACACCGCCCTCGTCTTCGGCCAGATGGACGAGCCGCCGGGCACGCGCATGCGCGTCGCGCTGTCGGCGCTGACCATGGCGGAGTACTTCCGCGACGTCCAGAACCAGGACGTGCTGCTGTTCATCGACAACATCTTCCGGTTCACCCAGGCCGGCTCCGAGGTGTCGACCCTGCTGGGCCGCATGCCTTCGGCCGTGGGTTACCAGCCGACGCTGGCCGACGAGATGGGGCAGCTGCAGGAGCGGATCACCTCGACCCGGGGTCGTTCGATCACCTCGATGCAGGCGATCTACGTCCCCGCGGACGACTACACCGACCCGGCCCCGGCCGCGACGTTCGCCCACCTGGACGCCACCACCGAGCTCTCCCGGTCGGTGTTCCAGAAGGGCATCTTCCCGGCGGTGGACCCGCTGGCGTCGACGTCGACGATCCTCGACCCGGCCATCGTCGGTGAGGACCACTACCGCGTCGCCTCCGAGGTCATCCGGATCCTGCAGAAGTACAAGGAGCTGCAGGACATCATCGCGATCCTCGGTATGGACGAGCTGTCGGAAGAGGACAAGCTGACCGTTCAGCGCGCGCGCCGCATCGAGCGGTTCCTGTCGCAGAACATGCTGGTCGCCGAGGCGTTCACGCAGATCCCGGGCTCGACGGTGCCGCTGTCGGAGACCATCGAGTCGTTCGACCGCATCACCAAGGGTGACTTCGACCACTACCCGGAGCAGGCGTTCCTGGGTATCGGTGGCCTCGAGGACCTCGAGAAGAAGTACAAGGAAATCACCAAGAAGTGACGTCCTGAGCGCGGCGGGGGCAGTGTCCACTATGGACTCGGGCCCCCGCCGTTCTCATAGCAGGAGACAGACCTATTACACTCGGTGGCAACACCCCGAGTTAAGGAGTGCTACGTGGCCGAGATGTCCGTGGAGCTGGTGGCCGTCGAGCGCCGTCTCTGGTCGGGTACCGCCACTTTCGTGGTGGCGCAGACCACCGAGGGCGAGATCGGCATCATGGCCGGCCACGAACCCGTGCTCGGGCAGCTCGTCGAGGGTGGCGTGGTCAAGGTGACGACCACCGACGGCGAGACGATCTGCGCGGCCGTGCACGGCGGCTTCCTCTCCGTGACCGGCACCGGCGTGAGCATCCTCGCCGAGAGCGCCGAGCTGTCCGACGAAATCGACGTCGACGCCGCGAAGGCGGCACTGAGCGCCGACGACGAGACCGAGCGGACGAGGGCCACGGCCCAGCTCCGCGCGGCAGGCAAGTCGGTCTGAGCGCGAGACGGGCAGGAGCCGGGCCGTGAAGATCACCGTGGTCGTAGTCGGGCTCCTGATCGTGCTCGCCGTGCTGGCCGCCTGGTACGGCCAGCGGTGGATCCGGATGCGCCGCGGCGGGGGCGTGAGCGTCGCGCTGCGGTGGCGTCCGGACAACGCGCGGTCCAGCTGGCACCTGGGGCTGGGCCGCTACGAGGGCGACGAGTTCGTCTGGTACCGGGTGTGGAGCCTGCGGACCGGCCCCGACCGCGTCTTCCAGCGCGAAAGCATGCAGATCGCCGACCGGCGCGACCCGTCCGGGACCGAGGCCTACGCCGTTCCCGAGGGCTCGACCGTGCTGCGCTGCGAGTCCGAGACCCAGGAGGCGATCGAGATCGCCATGGGGCCGGGCGCGCTGACCGGGTTCCTCTCCTGGCTCGAATCCGCCCCGCCCGGGCGGCGCCTCCCGCGCGCTTCCTGACTCTGTCTCAAACTGGGACAGCCACGGCCGCCGGTTTGGCCTACGGTTGAGCGCATGATCTTCATCGTGGTCAAGTTCCCGGTCAAGCCCGAGCACGCCGAAGACTGGCCGGACATCGTCGCCGACTACACCCGGAACACCCGCGCCGAAGCCGGCAACCGGTTCTTCGAGTGGTCCCGCAGCCTCGATGACAAGAACACCTACGTGCTGGTCGAAGGCTTCGAGGGCCAGGACGCCGCGGTCGCGCACGTCGGCTCCGACCACTTCAAGTGGGCGGTCGAGAACCTCGGTGCCTACATCAGCGCCACCCCGCAGATCATCAACGTCCAGGACGCCTCCGACTGGGGCCCGATGGCCGAGATCCAGCCGCACTAAACTCGAGGGGTGACCCTCGTCGAGATCCCCGGCTCCAAGTCCGTCACCGCCCGCGGCCTGTTCCTGGCCGCCGCCGCGCACGGCACCACGACCCTCGGCCGTCCGCTGCACTCGGACGACACCGAGGGCTTCGCCGAGGGCCTGGTCAAGCTCGGCTACCGCATCGACCGGCAGCCGGGCGCGTGGACCATCGAGGGCCGCCCGTCCGGGCCCGGAGTCGCCGAAGCGGACGTCTTCTGCCGCGACGGCGCGACGACGGCCCGGTTCCTGCCCGCGCTGGCCGCGGCCGGCACCGGGACGTTCCACTTCGACGCCTCCGACCAGATGCGCCGCCGCCCGCTCGGGCCGCTGACCGACGCCCTGCAGGAGCTGGGCGTCGACCTGACCTTCCACGGCGAGCCGGGGCACCACCCGGTGACCGTGCGCGCGAACGGCGTCAAGGGCGGCTCGCTGACCCTCGACGCGGGGCTGTCGTCGCAGTTCCTGACGGCGTTGCTGCTGCTCGGGCCGCTGACCGCGGAGGGCCTGCGGATCACGGTGACCGACCTGGTGTCGGTGCCGTACGTCGAGATCACCCTCGAGATGATGCGCCGGTTCGGCGTCGACGTCCGCCGTGAGGGCCAGACGTTCGTGGTGCCGCCGCAGCCGTACCGGGCGTGCGAGTACCCGGTGGAGCCGGACGCGTCGACGGCCAGCTACTTCCTCGCCGCGGCGGCCGTCACCGGCCGCACGGTGACCATCCCGGGCCTCGGTTCGTCGGCCCTGCAGGGTGACGTGAAGTTCGCCGACGTGCTGCGCGAGATGGGCGCGCACGTGGAGCTGGCTCCCGATTCGGTGACGGTCGCGGGCCCGTCCGAAGGCCTGCGTGGCGTCACGGTCAACATGCGAGACATCTCCGACACGGTCCCGACGCTGGCGGCGATCGCCCCCTTCGCGTCCGGGCCGGTGCGCATCGAGGACGTCTACAACACGCGCATCAAGGAGTGCGACCGGCTCGACGCGTGCGAGGAGAACCTGCGCGCGCTGGGCATCGAGGTGGAGACGGGCCGCGACTGGATCGAGATCCAGCCGGGCACGCCTACGGGGGCCCTGGTCAAGTGCCGCCGCGACCACCGGATCGCGATGGCGTTCAGCATCACGGGCCTGCGCACCCCGGGCATTACGCTGGACGACCCGGAGTGCGTGAAGAAGACGTTCCCGGGCTTCCACCAGGCGCTGGGGTCGCTGCGGGAGAGCTGGGGGATCTAGGCGGGCTGGCCGCCCGGCTGCCAGAGCACGTCACCCTCGGGGTTGGCCAGCCGGGCGAGGATGAACAGCAGGTCCGACAGCCGGTTCAGGTACTTGAGCGCCACCGGGTTCGTCGTCTCCGGCTCCGCTTCGTACAGCTCCCACGCGGACCGCTCGGCCCGGCGGGACACCGTCCGCGCCTGGTGCAGGAAGGCCGCGCCCGGCGTGCCGCCCGGTAGGATGAACGACGTCAGCTTCGGCAGCCGCTCGTTGAAGTCGTCGCACCAGCCTTCGAGCCGCTCGACGTACTTCTCGGTGATCCGCAGCGGCGGGTACGGCGGGTCGTCGGAGATCGGCAGGCAGAGGTCCGCGCCGACGTCGAAAAGATCGTTCTGCACCGCACGCAGGACATCCGCGATTTCGCCGGGCAGCTGCCCGACCGCGATCGCCAGGCCCAGCACGGAGTTCGTCTCGTCGGTGTCCGCGTACGCGCCCAGCCGCGGGGACGTCTTGGACACGCGGGACCCGTCGCCGAGCGCGGTCGTGCCGTTGTCGCCGACCTTCGTGTAGACGCGGTTGATGCGAACGACCATGAACCCACCATAGCGGCCCCCGCCCGGGCCGAATCCGGGCGAGAGGGCATGATTGGCGGCCATGAGCGAGCACTTCGACGTGCATGGCGGAGCCCGGCTGGTCGGCGAGGTCGACGTGGTCGGCGCCAAGAACAGCGTGCTGAAGCTGATGGCCGCGGCCCTCCTCGCGGAGGGCACCACGACCATCACGAACTGCCCGCAGATCCTGGACGTCCCGCTGATGGGCGACGTGCTGCGGAGCGTCGGCTGCGAGGTCGTCATCGAGGGCGACACCGCCACCATCACGACGCCGGCCGAGCTGTCGCACCGCGCGGACTCGGCCGCGATGGGCAAGCTGCGCGCGTCCGTGTGCGTGCTGGGCCCGCTGGTCGGGCGGCTGAAGCAGGCCGTCGTGGCGCTGCCGGGCGGCGACGCGATCGGCTCGCGCCCGCTGGACATGCACCAGAACGGCCTGCGCAAGCTGGGCGCGACGAGCACGATCGAGCACGGCTGCGTCGTCGCGAAGGCCGAGACGCTGGTCGGCGCGCAGATCTGGCTGGACTTCCCGAGCGTCGGCGCGACCGAGAACATCCTGATGGCGGCCGTGCTGGCCGAAGGCACCACGGTCATCGACAACTGCGCGCGCGAGCCCGAGATCGTCGACATCTGCACGATGCTCACCGAGATGGGCGCGAAGATCGAGGGCGCCGGGACGTCGACGCTGACCGTGCACGGCGTGGAGCAGCTGCACCCGACCACCCACAGCGTGATCGGCGACCGGATCGTCGGCGCGACCTGGGCGTTCGCCGCCTCGATGACCCGCGGCGACATCACCGTCCGCGGGGTCAACCCGCACCACCTCGACCTGGTGCTGAACAAGCTGCAGCTGGCCGGCGCCGAGGTGGAGACCTACGACGACAAGGGCTTCCGCGTGGTCCAGCCGGAGCGCCCGAAAGCGGTCGACTGGGTGACGCTGCCGTACCCCGGCTTCGCGACCGACCTGCAGCCGTTCGCGGTGGCGCTGTCTGCGGTGTCCGAAGGCACGTCGATGATCACGGAGAACGTCTACGAGGCACGCTTCCGGTTCATCGAGGAGATGGTCCGGCTGTCCGGGGACGCGCGGACCGACGGGCACCACGCGGTGGTGCGTGGGGTCGAGACGCTGTCGAGCGCGCCGGTCTGGGCGTCCGACATCCGCGCGGGTGCCGGCCTGGTGCTGGCCGGCCTGTGCGCGGACGGCGTCACCGAGGTCTGGGACGTCTTCCACATCGACCGCGGCTACCCGCACTTCGTGGAGAACCTGAACCGGCTGGGCGCGAACATCAAGCGCGTCACCGGCGACCCCGAGCGGAAGTGAGTCAGGCCCCCTGCGCGCCCAGCGCGCGCAGGGCCAGCTCCACCAGCCGATCCACGTAGTCCGGCTCCGCTTCCGCCCGGCGGACCACCAGGCGCCAGTAGATCGGCGCGGCCAGGACGTCGAGGGCCATCTCCAGGTCGAGGTCCTCGGGCAGCTCGCCGCGCGCGATCGCGCGGCGCAGCATCACCTCGCCGGCCTCGCGCCGGAGCCCGCCGATGTTCTCGCGCGTGCTACGCGTGCGGTCGGGATTGCGCGCGTCCTCCGCGACCAGGTCCGGCAGGATCCGTGAGAACAGCGGGTGCGTCAGCCAGTCGATCAGCGCGTGCATCGTTTCGCGGAGGTCGCCGCGCAGCGACCCGGTGTCGACGACGGCCGCGCGGGTCACGCTGAACTCCGTGACCACCGCGGCGATCATTTCGTCCTTCGACTTCCAGCGCCGGTAGAGCGCGCTCTTGCCGACGCCGGCGCGTTTCGCGACCGCTTCCATGGACAGCCGCCCGTAGCCCTGTTCGGCGAGCTCGTGCAGGACCGCGTCGGTGATCGCCTGCGTGACCTCGGGCTGGAGGACCGCGGCGCCGGTCGGGGTGCGTGCCATGCGCCGCAGTCTAGCGGGTGGACGAGACGGTACCGTCCCGACTATATTGACGTCGGGACGGTACCGTCTCGTCCAAACGTTGAAGGAGGCTCCGATGGGACTGCGAGACCTCGTCGATCACGGGATCGACCTGCTGCTCGAGCACGACATGGCCGGGTTCGCCGGACTGTGGGCCGAGGATGGCGTCCTGGAGTTCCCGTTCGCCGGCCCGGGCTACCCGAAGCGCGTCGAAGGGCGCGAAGCGATCACCGAATACCTGCGCGACTACCCGAACCTGCTGGACGTCCGCGAGGTCGTCGCCAAGACGGTGCACGAAACGACCGACCCGGCCGTGGTCGTCGCCGAATTGACCGTCGCCGGGGTCGTGGTGGCCACGGGCAAGCCGTACGAACTGTCGTACATCGCCGTGATCACCGTCGAGGACGGTTTCATCCGCCACTACCGCGACTACTGGAGCCCGCTCGCCGCGGCGGAGGTCCTCGGCGGCGCCGACGAGCTGACGGCGGCCTTCGGTGGGTGACGTCCTGGTGCTCGGCGGCACCGGCACCACGGGAAGCCGGGTCGTCACCGGCCTGCGGGCCGCGGGGTTCACGGCGCGGGCGGCCACGCGCAAGCCGGGTGAGCCCGGCCAGGTCCGGTTCGACTGGGCCGACCGGTCGACGCACGCGGCCGCGCTGCGCGGGGTGTCTGCGGTCTACCTGCTGCCGCCGATCGGCGAGGTCGCGCCGGCCGGGCTCGTCGAGCCGTTCCTGGACGACGCGCTCGCGGCCGGTGCCCGCCGGGTCGTGCTGCTCAGCTCGTCGGCCGTCACGGCGGACACCCCCGGGCTCGGCGACCTGCAGCGGCTGGTGCGCGCGGCGCCGGAGTGGGCCGTGCTGAGGCCGTCCTGGTTCATGCAGAACTTCACCGGGGAGCACCTGGTCGCCCAGGGCGTGCGGGACGGCGAGATCGTCACGGCCACCGGCGACGCCCGGGTCGCGTTCGTCGACGCGGGCGACATCGCGGCGGTCGCCGTCCGCGCGCTGACCGACCCCGAACCGCACAACACCGAACACGTCCTGACCGGGCCGTCGGCGCTGAGCTACGCCGAAGCCGCGGCCGTCATCGCCGCACGCACCCACCGTCCGGTGCGCCACCGCGCGGTGAGCACCGCCGAGTTCGCCGCTCGCCTGACCGCGTCCGGGATTCCGACGGAGTTCGCGGCGGTGCTCGCCGCGCTCGACGAGGACATCCGGCACGGCGCCGAAGACCGCGTCACCACGGCCGTCGAAGAGGTCACCGGCCGGCCCGCCCGCTCGTTCGAAACCTTCGTGGAAGAGGAAATCCGATGAAGCAGATCCTGTTCGAAGAAGACCCGCAGTTCTGGTTCGAGACGCTGCGCCTGTTCGGCCACGCGACCTACGGCGGTTCGGACTTCGGCGAGGTGCTCGCCGCCGCGTCGACCGTGACGGCCGGCGACTACGACGGCTGGCACGACGCCTACCGCGCCCTGGCCGACCGGTTGTACGCCGAAGCGGCTGACGCCGGCCCGGTCACCGCGCGGGATCTGCTGCTGCGCGCGTCGACCTACTACTTCTCGGCGGAGTTCTTCCTGCACGGCGACCCGGCGGACCCGCGCATCGCGTCGGCGTACGACCGCAGTGTCGAGTGCTTCCGGCGCGCGGGGGTCGCGGAACCGATCGAAATCCCTTACGAGGGAACGGTTTTGCGTGGGTACTTCTACCGCGCGCCGGGCGACGGGCCGAAGCCGCTGCTGCTGATCCACAGCGGCTTCGACGGCAGCGCCGAGGAGTGCCACTTCATGGGCGCCGCGGCGGGTGCTTCGCACGGTTACCACGTGCTGACGTTCGACGGTCCCGGCCAGCCGAGCGCGATCCGCCGCGAGAAGCTCGTGTTCCGGCCGGACTGGGAGCACGTCGTGACGCCGGTGGTGGACTTCGCGCTGGGGCTCGACGGGGTCGACCCGGCGCGGATCGCCTTGCTGGGCATCAGTTTGGGTGGCGTGCTGGCCCCGCGCGCGGCGGCGTTCGAGCACCGCTTGGCGGCGGTGGTCGCGGTCGACGGCGTGTACGACGCGGGGTCGGCGGTGACGCGGATGCTGCCGTGGCCGCGCGAGGAGATCGTCCGCCGGGCGCGGGCCGCGGAGGACGCGGAGTTCGACGCGATCCTCGCCGCGGGCCGCGAAGCCAACTCGACGCTGCGCTGGGCGTGCGACCACGGCCGGTACGTGCTGGGCGCGTCGACGGACCGCGAGTTCGTCGCGAAGTACCTGGAGTACACCCTGGAAGGCGGCATCGCGGAGAAGATCGAGTGCCCGACGCTGGTGTGCGAAGCGGCGGACGACCTGTTCTTCGCCGGGGAGACGGAAACCGAGCCGCGGCGGCTGTACGACCACCTGAAGGCACCGAAGACGCTGATGACGTTCACGGCGGAGGAGGGCGCGGACGCGCACTGCCACGTCGGCGCCCAGCGGCTCGCGACCGGCCGGATCTACGAATGGCTGGACCGGACGCTTTAGCCTTCGAAGACGAGTGCCGCCCCGAAGCCGAACAGCGCGGTACCGGTGACGCCGTCGAGGGCGCGGCGAACCCGGCGCCGCAGCAGCCAGGCCCGGATGCGGTGCACCCCGGCGACGATGACGAGCTGCCAGAGCGTGGCGAGCACCCCGACCGTGCCGGCGAGCACCAGCGCCTCGGCGATCGTCGAGCCGGGGGTGAGGAACTGCGGCAGCATCGACAGGTAGAAGACGAGGACCTTCGGGTTGGTGAGGTTGCAGAGGAAGCCTTCACGCCACCGCCGGCCACTGCCGGACCTGGTTTCTTCGAGGGCCGGGTAGTCCCCGCGTTTCGCGGCGATGAGGGCTTTGACGCCGAGGTACCCGAGGTAGGCGGCGCCGGCCCAGCGAAGGGCGAGGAAGACGGGTTCGGAACGCACGATGACGGCACTGAGCCCGAGCGCGGCGGCGAGG
This sequence comes from Amycolatopsis sp. NPDC049691, assembly GCF_040675005.1. Classification (NCBI taxonomy): domain Bacteria; kingdom Bacillati; phylum Actinomycetota; class Actinomycetes; order Pseudonocardiales; family Pseudonocardiaceae; genus Amycolatopsis; species Amycolatopsis sp. NPDC049691. The sequence goes on along the minus strand of NZ_JBFANX010000006.1, from coordinate 81,754 downwards.
CCTTGGACGAGGTTTCCGCTGCCGATGCCGAGCGCGGTCAGCACTCCGCCGCGCCGGCCGCCGGCGAGCGAGTTCTTGAGCACCAGGGCGGTATCCGGCCCCGGCACGATGAGCACGAGCACGACGAAGAGCACGTAAGCGCTGTAGGTTCCCCAGGTCATCGTTCCAGGTTAGGACTCCAGGGCGAGCGCCGTGCCGAATCCCAGAAGCGCCATGCCGGTCGCGCCGTCCATGGCGCGGCGGACGCGGCGGCGCTCCAGCCACCCGCGGACCCGGTGCACGAACAGCAACAGCAGCACCTGCCACACCACGCCGAGCGCCGCGACCGTGTAGGCCAGCAGCAGCGAGTCGGCGAACGTCGACGCCGGCGTGAGGAACTGCGGCAGCACCGACAGGTACAGCACGATCACCTTGGGGTTGGTGATGTTCGACAGGAACCCCTCGCGGAACCGGCGGCCCCGGCCGCCGCGGGCGCGGCGGGCGTCGTCGAGGGCTTCGTAGTTCCCGCGCCAAGCCCCGCGCAGGGCCTGGATCCCCAGGAACACCAGGTAGGCCGCGCCCAGCCACTTCACGGTCTCGAACAACGGCTGGTAGCGGGTGATCACCGCGCCCAGCCCGAGCGCGACCGCCGTGCCCTGCAGGAAGTTCGCCACGCTGATGCCCGCGCACGCCCAGCCGCCGCCGCGGGCGCCGCCCGTCAGCGCGTTCTTCAGGACGACCATCGTGTCCGGGCCCGGCATCATCGCCAGGAACGCCATCATCCCGGCGAACCCCAGGTAGGTGCTCCACGTCATCAGGACTCCAGGGCGAGGGCGGCGCCGAACCCGAGCAGCGCGGTGCCGGTGACGCCGTCCAGCGTACGGCGGACCCGGCGGCGGCCCAGCCACTCGCGCACGCGGTGCACGAACAGCAGCAGCACCAGCAGCCACAGCCCGCCGAGCACGGCGACGGTGTAGGCCAGCACGAGCGAGTCGCCGACCGTCGACGACGGCGTCAGGAACTGCGGCAGCACCGACAGGTACAGCACCAGCACCTTCGGGTTCGTGACGTTGGAGAGGAACCCCTCGCGGAACCGCCGGAACCCGCCGCCGCGGCGGCGCTGCGCCTGGCCGACGACGTCGTAGTTGCCGCGGAACGCGCCGCGCAGCGCCTGGAACCCGAGGAAGCAGAGGTAGGCCGCACCGGCCCACTTGAGCGCGAGGAACACCGGCTGCGACCGCGCGATCAGCACGCCGAGCCCGAGCGCGGCGGCGCTGCCCTGGACGGCGTTGCCGGCGAAGATGCCCAGCGAGGCGAGCAGCCCGCCGCGGAACCCGCCCGACAGCGCGTTCTTCAGCATCACCATCGTGTCCGGACCGGGCGCGAGCACGATCAGGACGACGATGACCAGGTAACTCCCGTAAGCACTCCACGTCACGGCTGTCCACGCTAATCGACGGATCTCGGTCCGGTCTCGCGGATTTCCGTCACACCGTTCGCCGCGTACGTTGGGTGCGTGTACCGGGGGGAACTGCGGCTCGAAGACGGCGAAAACCTGCTCTGGCAGTGTTCGCCGCGCCCCGAGCCGGCCGAGGAGCGCAACAGGGCCGTGCTGGTGGCGCTGACCGTCGGCTGGGTCCTCGCGATCGTCGTGTTCGTGAGCCTCGGGCAGTCGACGTTCGGCGCGGTCCTCGCGGTGCTCGGCATCGTGTCGGCGGGCTGGTCGGAGTATTCGCGGCGCCAGGGCGCGGACCTGGTCGAGTACTTCGTCACCGACCGGCGGATCGTCGTCGACAGCGACGAGGAGGGCCGGTTCGGCCGGCTCGAGTACCGCATCGGCCGGCTGGCGGAGCCGGAGCTGCAGCGGCATGCCGACGGCACCGGCACCATCACCTTCGCGGGCGGCCCCACACTTCGCGCGATCGACCACGCACAGAGGGTGTACGAGCACCTACAGCGCGCTCGGAACTCGGCGGGAGAGGCCCCGGCGGAGTAGTGTTCGGCCATGTCAGCAGGGGAAATCGAGCTTCTGCCCGGTGAGCGCGTGCTCTGGGCGGGAGAACCGGTCCAGCGCCCGTTCTACGTCGCCGCGGACGGGGTGATCGCCCCTGCCGGACTCATCCTCGCCGTTGCCGCCCTGTGGTTCCTGCTCGCGAAGCAGCCGAGCGGGGGCGCCATGGCCGGAGCGGTCGTCGTGCTGGTGATCGGGTGCTACGGCGCCGTCGGCCGGTCCGCCGTGCGGTACCTGGCGCTCGGCCGCACGACCTACGCGGTGACCGACAGCCGGATCATCGCGCGCTCGGGCTTGTTCCGGCAGAAGGAACGCTCGAGCGAGCTGGCGGGACTGGCGGAGCCGGTGCTCAAGCCGGGCCCGTCCCGCACGGGCACCCTGTCCTTCGCCGGGCCGGGAACCGTGACGCTGATGGGCATCGGCGAGTCCAAGCGCGTCCGCGACCTGCTCGTCAAGGCGATCGAGGAGGCCAAGTCCCGCCAGGCGCCGCCGGAAGCGGCCTGAGGGCAACCGCCATGGCCAGCCGAAGCGTCACCCCGGCAACGAGCGCTGGGGAGGTCGCGGTGGAAGAGCCGGTCATCGTCCTGCAGCCGGGTGAGCGGCTGCTGTGGTCGGGGCGCCCGCGACGGGTCGTACCGACGGGTTTCGAGTGGTACCGCCTCCTCTTCGGCTCGGTCCTGGTGTCGGTGGCGTTCGCCGCGCTCGGCTCCACCTTCGTCATCCCGGCGGCCCTCGGGTTCGCTGTCGTCTGGGGGCCGGTGCTCTGGCGGCTGTGGACGACGCATCGCGCGGTGTACGCGGTGACCGACCAGCGGGTCGTCGTGGCCGACCGCATCTCGGGCCACACCCGCAAGTGGCTGGACCTGACCACCCCGGCGGTCACCTCCCTCCGCGGCGACGGCCTCGGCACGCTCACCTTCCACCCCCTGCCCGAGACCGTGGACATCCTCGGCTTCGGCTTGCCGAAGCGGAACCAGCCGCTCCCGATCGCGCTGTTCGCCGTGCCGGAGGCCGACCGGCTCCGCGAGCTGATCGCGCAGGCACAGGCCGTGGACTGAGTCACCCGGACGTGTCCGATTGCACTGCCCCGCGAAGTTACCGGTCGGTACACTCGACGAAACGTCCACCGCCGGAGGTGCCCAGTGCCGTACCCAACGGACCGCGAGCGAGACCGACCGTGGGTGATGCGTACGTACGCGGGGCACTCCTCCGCGGCCGCGTCGAACGAGCTCTACCGGCGCAATCTCGCGAAGGGCCAGACCGGGCTTTCGGTCGCCTTCGACCTGCCCACCCAGACCGGCTACGACCCCGACCACCAGCTCTCGCGCGGTGAGGTCGGCAAGGTCGGCGTGCCCGTGTCGCACATCGGCGACATGCGACGGCTCTTCGACGGCATCCCGCTCGCCGAGGCCAACACGTCGATGACGATCAACGCGCCCGCCATGTGGCTGCTCGCGCTGTACGTCTCCGTGGCCCGCGAGCAGGCCGAAGCCGAAGGCCGGGACGTCGACGAAGTCCTCGCGAAGCTCACCGGCACCACGCAGAACGACATCATCAAGGAATACCTGTCCCGCGGGACCTACATCTTCCCGCCGGGGCCGAGCCTGCGGCTGATCACCGACATGATCGCGTGGACCGTGCACCACGTGCCGAAGTGGAACCCGATCAACATCTGCAGCTACCACCTGCAGGAAGCCGGCGCGACGCCGACGCAGGAGGTCGCCTACGCGCTCTGCACCGCGATCGCCGTGCTCGACGCCGTCCGCGACTCCGGGCAGGTGGACGCGGCCGACATGGCCAAGGTCGTTGCGCGGATCTCGTTCTTCGTCAACGCCGGGGTCCGGTTCGTCGAGGAGATGTCCAAGATGCGCGCGTTCACCGCGCTCTGGGACGAGCTGACGCGCGACCGTTACGGCGTAACGGATCCGAAGGCGCGGCGGCTGCGCTACGGCGTCCAGGTCAACTCGCTCGGGCTCACCGAAGCCCAGCCGGAGAACAACGTCCAGCGGATCGTGCTGGAGATGCTCGCGGTGTCGCTGTCCCGCGGTGCCCGCGCCCGCGCGATCCAGCTGCCCGCCTGGAACGAGGCGCTCGGCCTGCCCCGGCCGTGGGACCAGCAGTGGGCGCTGCGGATGCAGCAGGTGCTCGCGTTCGAGACGGACCTGCTGGAGTACGAGGACATCTTCGACGGCTCGCACGTCATCCAGGCCAAGGTCGACGAGATCATGGCCGGCGCGCGCGAGGAGATCGCGCGCGTGCAGGACCTCGGCGGCGCGGTCGCCGCCGTCGAGAGCGGCTACATGAAGTCGCAGCTCGTCGCGTCGCTCGCCGAGTACCGCCGCGGGATGGAGAACGGCGAGCGGATCCTGGTCGGGGTCAACAAGTTCGAGACGACCGAGCCGTCGCCACTGCAGGCCGAGGGCGCGAAGGCGATCGAGACGATCGACCCCGCGGTCGAGAAGGCCGCCGTCACGGCGATCGAGGAGTGGCGCACCCAGCGCGACAACGAGGCCGTCGAGCGTTCCCTGACCGCGCTGAAAGAACGGGCGCGGACAACGGAAAACCTCTTCGAGGCCACTGTGGACTGTGCGCGGGCCGGCGTGACCACCGGCGAGTGGGCCGGCGCGCTGCGCGAGGTGTTCGGCGAATACCGGGCGCCCACCGGGGTTTCCGCGGCCGCCGCGGGCGGCGGTGACCCGCAGCTCGAGCGGGTGCGCGAACGTGTCCGCGCCACCGAAGCCGAACTCGGCGAACGGCTGCGCATCCTCGTCGGCAAGCCGGGGCTCGACGGCCACTCCAACGGCGCAGAGCAGGTCGCCGTCCGGGCGCGCGACGTCGGCTTCGAGGTCGTCTACCAGGGCATCCGGCTGACCCCCGAGCAGATCGTCGCGGCCGCGGTGCAGGAAGGCGTGCACGTCGTCGGGCTCTCGGTGCTGTCCGGCTCGCACCTGGAGGTCGTCCCGCACGTCGTCGACGGCCTGCGCGCCGCGGGCGCCGGTGACGTGCCGGTGATCGTCGGCGGGATCATCCCGCCGGACGACGCCGCGCTCCTGACCGAACGCGGCATCGCCCGGGTGTTCACGCCCAAGGACTACGAGCTGACCGAGATCATGGACGGCATCGTTTCGCTGGTCCGGGAGCGCAACGGGCTCAGCTGAGCCCGGCCAGGACGTCCTTTGTGGACTTCACGGTGGCGAACTGGTTCGCCAGGTTCGCCGCCGTGACGCGGTACAGCTCGTCCGCGGTCACCTCCGGGAGGTCGAACGTGAACGTGGCGTCGAGGGCGAAAGTGACGTCGTAGCCGAGGTTCCCGCCCATCCGCGCGGTGGTTTCGCAGCAGAAGTTCGTCTGGATTCCCGCCACGACGATGCTCGTGATGCCACGCTTGCGCAGCCACGCGTCGAGGTCGACGTCGCCGAGGAACGCCGAGTTCACCTTCTTGCCGAACACGAGGTCCGGCCGGGCGCCGTCGAGCTCCGGCTTGAAGTCGTTGCCCGGTTGACCGGGCCGCAGCGGCGAATCCGGCTTCGCCGAGTCGTGGTGCACGAGCACGACGGGCAGCCGCCGCTCCTGCCACGCGTCGAGCAGCGCCTTCATGTTGGCTTCGGCGCCGGGGTTGTTGCGCGGCCCCCAGAAGCCCGCCTCGTCGAACCCGCGCTGGACGTCGATCAGGATGAGTGCTGTTTCGGTCATGGCGTCGAGTTTCGCGACCTTTCCGCGTGCAGGGGAGTGGCAGAAGACGCGCGATGCGGTACTTTTCTGCCATGCGCACGATCGGCGTTCTGCTGCTGCCGGGCACCCGGATGTTCGACCTCGCGGTGATCGGCGAGGTCTGGGGCCAGGACCGCACCGACAGCGGGATCGGCCCGTTCACCGTGCGGTTGTGCAGCCCGGGCGGGGCGCGCACCGCCGTGGCGCCGTTCGGTGACGTCGCGGCCACGCACGGGCTCGCCGGGCTCGACGGCTGCGACCTCGTGCTGGCACCGGGCCGCGACGACCCGCTCGCGCCGGTGCCGGCCGCCGCCGTCACCGCCCTGCGCCGGGCCCACCGGGACGGGCGCACGGTCGCGGGGCTGTGCTCCGGCGCGTTCACGCTGGCCGCCGCCGGTCTCCTCGACGGCCGCCCGGCGACGACGCACTGGCGCGACTTCGACGCCCTCACCCGCGTCGCGCCGCAGGCGGACCTGCAGCGCGACGTGCTCTACACCGACGACGGCGGCGTCCTGACGTCCGCCGGCGTCGTCGGCGGCCTCGATCTGTGCCTCTACCTGGTTCGCCGCGACCACGGCGCGGAGGTCGCCGCTCGGCTCGCCCGGCGCTTGGTGATGCCGCCGGCACGCGAGGGCGGGCAGCGGCAGTACGTCGACAGCCCGCTGCCCTCCGCGGCCCAGCCGGGTTTGTCGTCCACAATGGACTGGGCGCTGGCGCGGCTCGGTGACGGCATCGGCGTCGAGGACCTCGTCGGGCACGCGCGGATGAGCGAACGGACGTTCCACCGCGAGTTCGCCGCGGCCACCGGCGTGACGCCGGGCCGCTGGCTGCGCGTCCAGCGCGTCCGCCTCGCGCAGCAGCTCTTGGAGACGACGTCCCTGCCGGTCGACCGCGTGGCGGAGCGGTCCGGGCTGGGAACCGCGGCGAACCTGCGCCGCCGGATGCACGCCGAGGTCGGCGTCGGCCCGGACAGCTATCGGCGCACATTCCGGTCCGGAGGGGCTACGGTCGGGGAATGTACGAGCACCTTCTGATGAGCCGGGACGGCGACACCGTCACGATCACGATGAACCGGCCGGAGCGGCGCAACTCGCTGTCCGCGGACCACCTCGCCGAACTGCTCTCCGCGTTCCACACGGCGGGGACGTCCGACGCGACCGGCGTCGTGCTGGCCGGCGCGGGACCGGTGTTCTCCGCGGGGCACGACTTCGGCGACGTGGCCAAGCGCGACCTGATGGGCGTGCGCGAGCTGCTGACCTTGTGCACCGACCTGATGAAGACCATGCAGTCGATCCCGCAGGTGGTCATCGCGCGGGTGCACGGCCTGGCCACCGCGGCGGGCTGTCAGCTCGTGGCGTCGTGCGACCTGGCCGTGGCCGCCGAGTCGGCGGGCTTCGCGCTGCCGGGCGGCAAGGGTGGCTGGTTCTGCCACACGCCGGCGGTGCCGGTGGCGCGTTCGATCGGCCGCAAGCGGCTGATGGAGCTGGCGCTGACCGGGGACGTCATCGACGCGGCGACCGCGCTCGACTGGGGCCTGGTCAACCGGGTGGTGCCCGACGAACAGCTCGACGACGCCGTCGGGGACCTGCTGTCGCGGGCGACGCGCGGGAGCCGGGCCAGCAAGGCGATGGGCAAGGTGACGCTCTACGCCCAGCTAGACCGCCCCGAAGCCGACGCGTACGCGATCGCGCTGGAGGTCATGGCGTCGGCGTCGCAGCTGCCCGGCGCCCGCGAAGGCATGGCGGCGTTCCTGGAGAAGCGCAAGCCCTCCTGGCCCGACTGAGCGTCGCTTCCACGTGAAAGCGACGCTTCTCGCTGTCCGCTCGCCGTACCATACGGTATGGTATGGCCATGGCGGGGAAACGGGACTGGCTGGACGCGGGGTTGGTGCTGCTGGCGGAGCAGGGCGCGCCCTCGGTCACCATCGAGCGGCTGACCGAGCGGCTCGGCCTCTCGAAGGGCTCCTTCTACCACCACTTCAAGGGCATGAGCGGCTTCCGCACGGCCCTGCTGGCGCACTTCGAGACCGAGCGCACGACCCGGTTCATGGAGCAGGCCGACGCCGCGCCGGACGACCGCCTCGGCGCGCTGCTGAAGCTCGTCCTCGCGCCGGGACCCGGCCTCGGGCTGGAGATCGCCGTCCGGGCGTGGGCGCTGCAGGACGCCGAGGCGAGGGCGGTCCAGGAGCGCGTCGACCGGACGCGCGTCGCCTACCTGACCGAGGTCAGCGGCGACGCCGGCCTGGCGCAGGCGCTGTACCTGATCGTCGTCGGCGCCGGGCAGGTCGTGCCGCCGCTGTCCGGCCGGCAGCTCAAGAACGCGTTGGAACTCGTACTGGGGAGACGGACATGACCGAACCTTTCGCCGACGGCGCGGACTACGTCGAATTCAAGGAGGTCGAGAGCGAGAACAGCCTGCGCGAGTTCGTCGCGGGCGTGTTCGGCTGGTCGCCGGCCTGGGTGAAGGCCCTGTTCGGCGTCCGGTACCTGCTCGCCAAGGCGCTGCGGCTGGAGACCGCGTCCGTGCCGCGCACGGGCCGCCTCCGGCCCGAGGACGTCGGGTTCGCGCCGGGCGACCGGGTCGCGTTCTTCACCGTCCGGGCCGGCGACCCCGAGCGCTACCTCGTCGCCGGTGTCGACGACAGTCACCTGACCGGGTACCTCACGGCCGAAGCGATCCCGGGCGGGTTCCGGCTCGGCACGCTAGTGCACTTCCACAACCGCGTCGGCCCGGCCTACTTCGCCCTGATCAAGCCGTTCCACCACCTGGTGATCCGGGGGATGCTCAAGGCCGGTGCCGCTCGGCCAGCATGAGCTGCGCCCACGCGGCGATCGACTGCGCGTCGGTGATCTCGCCGGCCAGGATCATCTTCTCGAGGTCCGCGCGGGAGAACCACGCGCTGCGCATGTCCTGCTCCTCGTGCTCGCGTTCGGGCTCGCCCTCGGTGATGTCGGTGGCGAGGAACGCCCAGCCGCGCTGGCTGCTCATCCCGGCGGCGACGTCCAGCTTGCCGAGCAGGGTCATCGTGCCGGCGCGCAGGCCCGTCTCCTCGCGCAGCTCGCGCGCGGCGAGTTCGGCGGGCGGCACGTCGGCGAGGTCGGGCGCGGTGCCCTGCGGGAACTCCCAGCGCCGTTCGCCCAGCGGGTAGCGGAACTGCTCGACCAGCCGGAACCGGTCGCCGTCCTGGGCGATGACCAGTGCGTAGTCCGGCTTGTCGATGACGCCGTAGATGCCGGCCGAGCCATCCGCACGGCGGATGTCGTCCTCGCGCACGGTCATCCAGTTGTTCCGGTACACCTCGCGGGACGCGACACGCTGAATGGGGTCCACGCGCCCAGTATCACCGACCCTGTCCTACCCTCCTCGGGTGCGTCTCGTGATCGCGCGGTGCCAGGTCGACTACGCCGGCCGGCTCACCGCCCACCTGCCGATGGCCACCCGCCTGCTGCTCGTGAAGTCCGACGGCTCGGTGTCGGTCCACTCCGACGACCGTGCGTACAAGCCGTTGAACTGGATGAGCCCGCCCTGCTGGCTGATCGAGGACGGCAAGCTCTGGATCGTCGAGAACAAGCAGGGCGAAAAGCTGGTGATCTCCATCGAGGAGGTCTTCCACGACTACTCGCAGGCACTGGGGGCGGAGCCGGGCCTGCAGAAGGACGGCGTGGAGGCGCACCTGCAGGAGCTGCTGGCCGAGCACATCAAGACCCTGGGCGACGGCTACACGCTGGTCCGCCGCGAGTTCCCGACGGCGATCGGCCCGGTCGACATCATGGCCCGCGACGCGGACGGCCGTTCGGTGGCGGTGGAGATCAAGCGCCGAGGCGAGATCGACGGCGTCGAGCAGCTGACGCGGTACCTGGAGCTGCTGAACCGCGACCCGCTGCTGGCACCGGTCCAGGGGGTGTTCGCGGCCCAGATCATCAAACCGCAGGCGCGAACGCTGGCGGAGGACCGGGGAATCCGCTGCTTGACGCTGGACTACGACGAGCTGCGCGGCATCGAGTCCGACGAGTTCCGGCTGTTCTGACGTGGAGCCCGGTCGGTACGTCCACTACAAGGGCGGGGAGTACGAGGTCCTCGGGGTGGCTCGCCACAGCGAGACCGAAGAGCGGCTGGTGGTGTATCGGGCGCTGTACGGTTCGCGGGGGTTGTGGGTGCGTCCGGAGGCGATGTTCGCGGAGACGGTGGAGACGGCTTCCGGTCCGGTACCCCGGTTCCGGCGGGTGTCGGGCTGAGGTCACAGCAGTTCGACGGTCGCGCCCGCGTCTTCGAGCCTTTCCCGAGCGGCTTCGGCCTCCGCCACCGGCACCTGCTCCAGCAGGATCGATGGGGTGCCGGTCACCAGTTCCTTGGCATCGATCAGGCCGATGCCCCGCACGAGGTGCCGGACCGCCCGCACGACTTCCACCTGACGGCCGCCCGCGTCGAGCAGTGCGACGTCGAATCGCTCCTCGCTGCTCCACGCTCGGCTTTCCGTGCTGTGGGCCGCGGTGGGGTGCGCGCTGAGGTGGTTCAGCCGGTCGGCGAACTCCCGTGCCACGTCCGCGGCGTCCGGATGCTTGCGGAGGCTGACCGCTCGTTCGAGTCTCGTCCCCGGCCCCTCGATGACGAGGTTCGCCTCGGTGTCGTACTGCTCCTTCTTGACTGCCAGCGCGAGGATTCCGAGGAACAGCACCCTGGGGACCGTGACGCGTCCGGTCCGGGAACTCCGGATCTCGACCCGCGCGGACAATCCCGTCAAGGGATGGCGAAGGGCCCGGTCGCCGGCGCCTTCGAGGACCGCGTTTTCCGTCAGCCGCAGGCCTCCGAAGATCGCGATGACGCCGTCCGCCAGGTCCTCATGCGCTGTTGTGGCGGAGCGCATGAGCTGCCAGCCCGCGGCGCCGGCGAGGATCGCCGCGAGGAGCAGGACAACGGCCCACGATGACATCGGCTCTCCTCTCGGTGGCGCTGCCGGGTGGCTGCGATGCACAGGAGTCGCCCGGCCCCGCCTGGCTGTTACTGAAACACCGATACCGAATCGATGCCTGATTCCGGTATCTCGTTTCCCCGTCGATTACTCCGCAAGGAAATCGTTGACCCGATCGGTCGGCGGGACGTTATCCAGCCCATTCTTACCTGGCTTTATGCGCTGTTCGGGTGAGTTCCGGATCCTTTCCCGCCGTCGGGTGGCACACTTATTTCCGAGGGGTTCCGCCGGTGCGTCCGGCGTGGCCGGAGGGTGGTGTGCTCGGCCGTCTTTCTTTGTCGTGCCCAGGTTTCAGTCCGCCTTCGAGCTCGTTGTGCGCCACTTCTTCCGGCCGGTGTGCGCGCTTTTCGCCTGCACGGAGGAGGAAGTCATGCGTTATCGCCCACTCGGTTCCGATCCCGCCGATCCGCGGCTGGGGCGGTTCGTTCCGGACGACTGGCGGCACGTCGAACGGTATCCGCTGACCGCGCTGTCCGAGGCCGACCGGCCCACCCGGGCGCCCGTCGTCATCGGGGTCAACTGGTACTCCGCCTTCGACGCGCCGGAGCAGGACAAGGCCTCCGGTGAGTTCTTCATCGCCAAGGCCGGCGTCAAGAAGCTCGGCCGGATCCGCGGTGGGCACTGCGTCTGCCTCGAACCGGGTGGCACGCCGGACACCGACGCCTGGTACGCGTTCTACGACCAGGGCAAGGAAGGCGCTGCGTCGGCTTCGGGTGGTCGCGCTGCATGTCGCTCTTCAACGGCAGCGAGTACACCGCCCGCTGGCTCTGGGACGCGGCCAAGAAGCGGGACGAATGGCCCGAAACCAACCCCGGCGACGACAACGGCACGTCGGTCCGGGCCGCCGCCGAGGTGCTCAAGGAAGCCGGGCACGTCCTCTGGGACGAGTCGTACCAGAACGACGACTGGCAGGCGCGCGAGAAGTACGTTCCCGAGGCCAAGCAGGGCATCAAGGCCTTCCGCTGGGCCAAGTCGGTCGACGACGTGCACTCCGTCCTGGCCAACCCGCGGGCCGACGAGCTCGGCGCCGTGCCGCTGCTCAACTCGTGGGGCCCGGGCTACCCGCACCGCACCTACCTGCCCGACGACGTGCTCGCCAAGCTGATCGACGAAGAGGGCGAGATCGGGGTCCCGACCGACCGCTGACCCCTGCTCGAAAGAGGGCGCGTTTCCCCAGGTCACGGCCTGGGGGACGCGCCCTCTGACCATTTTGGACACGTCAGCGTGCCGACCCTGAATCCATGCAGTACTGTCCGGATCCGACAGGACAGTGGTGATTCCTGTGGGTTGTTGTCCAGTTTGAAAAGAGGTGGGTCGGGTGCTCGTCCTAGCCGATGCGAACCTGCGACTCGACGCGAGCGCGATCGACTACATCGAGTTGGCGTTCTACTTCGTCCTCGTGCTCGGCATCGGGTACCTGGCGCGCCGGCAGGTCTCCAGCAGTCTCGACTTCTTCCTGTCGGGCCGGTCGCTGCCCGCCTGGGTCACCGGCCTGGCGTTCATCTCGGCGAACCTCGGCGCGGTCGAGGTCATGGGCATGTCGGCCAACGGCGCCCAGTACGGCCTGCCGACCGTCCACTACTTCTGGATCGGCGCGATCCCGGCGATGCTGTTCCTCGGCATCGTGATGATGCCGTTCTACTACGGCTCCAAGGTCCGCAGCGTCCCCGAGTTCATGCGCCGCCGCTTCGGCAAGCCCGCGCACCTGGTCAACGGCATCAGCTTCGCCGCGGCCCAGATCCTGATCGCGGGCGCGAACCTGTTCCTGCTGGCCAGCGTGGTGAACCTGCTGCTCGGCTGGCCGCTGTGGGTGTCGATCATCGTCGCCGCCGCGATCGTGCTCTCCTACACCGCGCTCGGCGGCCTCTCCGCGGCGATCTACAACGAGGTGCTGCAGTTCTTCGTGATCGTCATCGCGCTGGTGCCGCTGACGATCATCGGCCTGGTCAAGGTCGGCGGCTGGCAGGGCCTGGTGGACAAGGTGACCAACAGCCCGGGCGGCACCGCACAGCTGCACTCCTGGCCGGGTGACAACCTCACCGGCTTCGGCAACAACCTCCTCTCGATCCTCGGCATCGTGTTCGGTCTGGGCTTCGTGCTGTCGTTCGGCTACTGGACGACGAACTTCGTCGAGGTCCAGCGCGCGATGGCGTCCAAGAGCATGTCCGCGGCGCGCCGCACGCCGATCATCGGCGCCTTCCCGAAGATGCTCGTGCCGTTCATCGTGATCATCCCCGGCATGATCGCCGCGGTCAGCGTGTCCGAGTACGTCAAGGACAAGCAGATCCTGCTCGACGGCGGCAAGGCGCCCAGCGGCGTCACGTTCAACAACGCGCTCCTGCTGCTGATGCGCGACCTGCTCCCGAACGGCATGCTCGGCATCGCGATCGCCGGCCTGCTCGCCTCCTTCATGGCGGGCATGGCGGCCAACCTGAGCTCGTTCAACACCGTCTTCACCTACGACATCTGGCAGACCTACATCCAGAAGGACCGGCCGGACGGCTACTACCTGCGCCTCGGCCGCGTGGTGACGTCGGTCGGCACGATCCTCGCCATCGGCACCGCGTTCATCGCGTCGAACTCCGGGAACATCCTGAACTACCTGCAGGACCTGTTCTCCTTCTTCAACGCGCCGCTGTTCGCGACGTTCATCCTCGGCATGTTCTGGAAGCGGATGACCCCGCACGCCGGCTGGAGCGGCCTGGTGCTCGGCACCGCGTCCGCGATCACGGTGTGGGGCCTGTCGCAGGCGGGTGTGCTCGGGCTCAAGGGCCAGGGAACCAGCTTCGTCGCCGCCGGGACCGCGTTCGTGGTCGACATCGTGGTGAGCGTGGTGGTGTCGCTCGCGACCCGGCCGAAGCCGGACGAAGAGCTGGTCGGTCTCGTCTACTCGCTGACCCCGAAGGAAACGCGCAAGCACGACGACACCGGCGAGAACGCGGGCTGGTACCGCAAGCCGGGCCTGCTCGCGGGCATCGTGCTCATCCTGACCATCGCCCTCAACGCGATCTTCTGAGGAGGCCGCAATGGCTACCGAGTCCGGAGCGCGGCCGCACAAGGCCGGCGCCTTCGACATCCGGCTGATCATCGCCCTGCTGATCGGCGTGTACGGGATCATCCTGACGATCATGGGCATCGGCTTCACCTCCGACGAGGAGATCGCCAAGGCCGCCGGCGTCAACATCAACCTCTGGGCCGGCATCGGCATGCTGGTCGTGGCCGCGCTGTTCGTCATCTGGGCCAAGGTCCGGCCGCTGGTCGTGCCCGCCGCGCCCGAGAGCGACGACACACCCGCGGCCAAGGCCGAATAGCCGGGTTGTCCGGACACGGGCGCGAGGTTCCCGCTACCGTGCACCGCGTGCTCCCTGACGTTCGGCGCCGCCGTCTCCCGAAGCTGTTCCTGCTGGTCACCGCCCTCGCGCTGCCGCTGACCGCGTGCGGGCAGGACCTCGGCAAGTCCAACTTCGCGCGGACGACGGTGCCCGCGGCGGCCGGGACCGGGCAGACCTCCGACGGTCCGATCACCGACGCCGCCGTGGCGGCGGACGTGCTGCGCACGATCAAGCCGTGCCAGTTCCTGACCAAGGAGGCCCTCGCCCCGCTGGGGCTCGGCACGGTCGAGGAGGACCCGTCGCCGTCGTCGATCGCCTTCGACCGGTGCGCCGGCAAGGTGAAGGACCCCGGCGGCAAGGAGATGCGGCTCGACTTCGAGATCGGCAACACCCTGCTGCCGCACGCGGACAAGACGACCGGTCAGGTGGGCGGGTTGCCGCTGCGCGTGAACAAGACCGACGAGACCAGCTGCACGGTCGCGGCGATGACGGCGCTCAACCCGGACCTGGCCATGACGCTGTCGGTCACCTACCCCGGCGACCCGTGCCGTCCCGGCCAGACGGTGCTCGAAGCCGTGGTCCAGAAGATCCACAACGGGCCGGAGAAGTACTCGACGCCGTCGGGCACCCTGGTGACCGCCGACCCGTGCACGGTGGTCGACTCCGCGGCGGTGGCCCCCGCCGTGCCGTCGCCGAAGTCCGCGCCGACCGGCCTGCACTCCTGCGACTGGAAGAGCAACGGCACCGACCCGACCATCACCGTCGAGTTCGTCCGCGGCCTCCCGCCCCTCGAAGGCGACGGCTATTCCAAGGTGGACCTCGGTGGCGGCGTCACCGGCTTCCAGAAGAAGGGGACGGCGAGCTCGTCGGAGTGCGAGGTCGAGTGGCAGCACCGGCCGTGGCAGGGCGAGGACGTCGAGCTGGCCCAAGTGGACTACCGCAGCTACGCCGCCCAAGCGGACGCCGACGATCCGTGCGGCAAGGCGGTCGCCGTCGCGAAGAACGTCGTCACGAAACTGCCCAAACCCTGATCTGGCGGCCGGCCGCGCGGCGAGGTAGGAAGGGGACACCCCACCCGCCGATGCGCCGGAGGCTGCCGTGAAGAAGATCATCAACGATCCGGCGAACGTCGTCGCGGAGTCGCTGCGTGGCCTCGCCGCCGCGCACGCCGACATCCTCCGCGTCCAGTCCGATCCCGACGTCGTGGTGCGCGCCGACGCGCCGGTCGCGGGCAAGGTCGCCGTGATCTCCGGCGGCGGGTCCGGGCACGAGCCGCTGCACGGCGGGTTCGTCGGCCCGGGCATGCTCGCCGCCGCGGTACCCGGGGCGGTGTTCACCTCGCCGACGCCGGACGCCGTGCAGGCCGCCGTCACCGCGACCACCGGCGACGCGGGCGCCCTGCTCATCGTCAAGAACTACACCGGCGACGTGCTGAACTTCGAGACGGCCGCCGAGCTGGCCGCCGCCGAGGGCCTCGAGGTGCGCAGCGTCGTGATCGACGACGACGTGGCGGTCAAGGACTCGACCTACACCGCGGGCCGCCGCGGGGTCGGCGGCACGGTGCTGCTCGAGAAGATCACCGGCGCGGCCGCCGAGCGCGGCGATTCCCTCGACGCCGTGACCGCGCTGGCGCAGAAGGTGATCGGCCAGGTGCGCTCGATCGGCGTCGCGCTGACCGCGCCGACCGTGCCGCACGCCGGCACCCCCAGCTTCGACCTCGGCGACGGCGAGATCGAGTTCGGCATCGGCATCCACGGCGAGCCCGGCCGCGAGCGGATCCCGCTCGAACCGGCCGACGCGCTGGTGGCGCGGCTGGTCGAGGCGGTCGTCACGGACTTGCCGTTCGAGTCCGGCGACCGGGTGCTGCTGTTCACCAACTCGATGGGCGGCACCCCGCTCGTCGAGCTCTACCTCGCGCACGGCATCGCCGAGCGGCTGCTGGCCGAGCGTGGGATCGTGGTCGAACGCCGGCTGGTGGGCCCGTACATCACCAGCCTCGAGATGCAGGGGATGAGTCTGACGTTGCTCAAGCTGGACGACGAGCTGACCGAGCTCTGGGACGCACCCGTCAACACCGCGGCGCTGCGGTGGGGGCTCTGATGACCTGCAAGGCCGACGGGGTCGCGGCCGCCGTCCGCGCCGCCGCGGCGGTGGTCGCCGAGCACCGCGCCGAGCTGATCGACCTCGACCGCGCGATCGGCGACGGCGACCACGGCGAGAACATGAACCGCGGGTTCACCGCCGTCGTCGCGGGGCTCGATTCCGCTGTTCCGGACACGCCCGGCGGGGTGCTGAAACTCGTCGCGACGACGTTGATCTCCAAGGTCGGCGGGGCCGCGGGTCCGTTGTACGGCACGGCTTTCCTGCGTGCCTCGGTCAAGCTCGGCACCGCCGAAGACCTCGACGTCGCGGGCCTGCTCGACGCGTTGCGCGCCGCGCTCGAAGGCGTCCAGGCCCGCGGCAAGGCCGTGGGCGGCGACGCGACCATGGTCGACGCCCTGATCCCGGCGGTGTCGGCCGCGGAGAAGGCGGCAGGCGACGGCGGCGACATCGCCGCGGTGCTGACGGCGGCGGCCGACGCGGCCGACCGCGGCGCGGAGTCCACAGTGGACCTGGTACCGCGCAAGGGCCGCGCGTCCTACCTCGGGGAGCGCGCAGTCGGGCACCTGGACCCGGGCGCGCGGTCGTCGGCGCTGCTACTGCGTGCCTTCGCGGAGGCCGCCCGGTGAGCGTCGGCATCGTGCTCGTCTCACACAGCTCGAAGCTCGCGGAGGGCCTGGCCGAGCTGGCTGCCCAGATGGCGCCGGACGTCACCATCCGGCCGGCGGGCGGCCTCTCCGACGGCTCGATCGGCACGGACTACGACGAGGTCGTCGCCGCCACCCAGCGCGCCGACTCCGGCGACGGCGTCGTGCTGCTCTACGACCTCGGCAGCGCGCAGATGACCGCCGAGCTGGCCGTCGAATCGCTGGCCGACCCCTCGACCGCGGTCGTCGCGGACGGCCCGCTGGTCGAAGGCGCGATCGCGGCGGCGGTCGCGGCGCAGTCGGGCAAGGACCGCAAGGCGGTCGCGGAGGCCGCCGCGGCGGCCGGGCTGCCCGAGGACCTGGCGCCGGCCGAACCCGCCGCCGGTGGCGGCGACGAGGTCGAGCTGGTGCTGCACAACGAGGTCGGGCTGCACGCGCGCCCGGCCGCGGTGCTGGTGCGCGCGCTGAGCGCGTTCGACGCCGAGGTCACCGTCTCCCTCGGCGAGCAGGAGGCCGACGGGCACAGCGTGCTGGCGCTGATGTCGCTCGGCGCCCGCCAGGGCGACCGGATCCGCGTGCGGGCGCGCGGGCCGCAGGCAGCCGCCGCGCTGGACAAGGCGAAAGAGCTGGTGGAGGCCAATTTCGGCGAGTGATCCCGGGTCGCCGACCGGGTGACGTCCGCGGTTCTGACTCGATTCCGTCTGGGCTTCGGGTGGTGCCGTGTGGCAGAGTCAGGGGCCAATTACCAGCGAGTAACATCTCTGGAGGCCTCGATGGCGCGGGACATCTCGACGGTCGGAGTGGTCGGCCTGGGCACGATGGGGGCCGGCATCGCCGAAGTGCTCGCGCGCAGCGGGCTCGACGTCGTCACGGTCGAGCTCGACGAGGCCGGCGTCGCCCGCGGCCGCGGGCACATCGAGCACTCCACCGAGCGCGCGCTGTCCGGCGGCAAGCTGGACGCCGCCGGCCGGGAGGCGCTGCTGGGCCGGATCCGGTACGGCACCTCGCTGTCGGATCTGTCCGAAGTGGACCTGGTGGTCGAGGCGATCCCGGAAAGCCTGGGGCTGAAGGCCGACGTCTTCGCCGAGCTGGACAAGATCACCCGGCCCGAGGTGGTCTTCGCGTCCAACACGTCGTCGCTGTCGATCACCGAGATCGGCGTGCACACCGCCCGCCCGGGCAAGGTCGTCGGGATGCACTTCTTCAACCCGGCGCCGGTGCAGAAGCTCGTCGAGATCGTCAAGACGGTGGTGACCGAGCCGGAGGTGGTCACCGAGGTGGTGGCGTTCGCCGAGCGGCTCGGCAAGGTGCCGGTGGTGATCGGCGACCGGGCCGGGTTCATCGCGAACGCGCTGCTGTTCGGCTACCTCAACCACGCGGTGCGGATGTACGAGCAGCGCTACGCGACGCGCGAGGACCTCGACGCGGCGATGCGCTTCGGCTGCGGCTACCCGATGGGGCCGCTGGCGCTGCTCGACCTGATCGGGCTGGACACCGCGTACGAAATCCTCGACACGATGTACCACCAGTCCCGCAACCGGCTGCACGCGCCGGCGCCGCTGCTCAAGCAGATGATCACGGCGAACCTGCTCGGCCGCAAGACCGGCCGCGGCTTCTACACCTACGACGCACCGGATTCGCCCAACGTCGTCGCCGCCGACGTCGCGTCCACTGTGGACGTCTCGGCGGCGCGCCCGGTGGCCCGGGTCGGGGTGGTCGGCACCGGCACGATGGCGACCGGCATCGCCGAGGTGTTCGCCAAGCGCGGCCTCGACGTCGTGCTGCGCGCCCGGAGCCTGGAGAAGGCGCAGGCGTCGGTGGCCCGCGTCAAGAAGTCGCTCGACAAGGCTGTGGTCAAGGGAAAACTGTCCGAAGAGGACGCCGCTGCGGCCTTGGCGCGGATCACCCCGGTCACCGACTTCGAGGCGCTGGCCGACGTCGACCTGGTCGTCGAGGCGGTGGCCGAGGAGCTTCCGGTGAAGCAGGCGGTGTTCGCGGCGCTCGACGAGGTCGTCCGCCCGGGTGCGGTCCTGGCGACGACGACGTCTTCGCTGCCGGTGATCGAGTGCGCGGCGGCGACGTCCCGGCCCGCCGACGTGATCGGCCTCCACTTCTTCAACCCGGCCCCGGTGATGAAGCTGGTGGAGGTGGTCTCGACGATCGCGACGGCCCCGGACGTCGTCGCGACGGCGAGCGCGGTGTGCAAGGCGGTGGGCAAGCACGCGGTCCACTGTGGAGACCGCGCGGGCTTCATCGTCAACGCGCTGCTGTTCCCGTACCTGAACGACGCGGTGAAGATGCTGGAGGCCCACTACGCGGGCGCGGACGACATCGACACGGCCATGAAGGTGGGCTGCGGCCTGCCGATGGGCCCGTTCGAACTGCTGGACGTCGTCGGGCTGGACGTGTCGCTGGCCATCCAGCGCACGCTGTACAACGAGTTCCGCGAGGAGGGCTTCGCGCCGGCGCCACTGCTGGAGCACCTCGTGACGGCCGGGCGGCTGGGCCGGAAGACCGGGAAGGGCTTCAAGGACTACTGATCAGCGCTCGGCGACCTCGCCGAGGACCGGTTTCACGTCCAGGACCGGCGTGCCGTCGATCGCTTCCAGGCCGGTCACCGTCAGCACGCCGGTCTCCACCGCCGCCACCGTCACCGTGTGGAGGCCGATCGGGTTCGGGCGGTCCGGGGAGCGCGTCGAGAACACCCCTTCCCGCGGGCGGCCCGGGTCGCTGCGCGGGTGGACCGCCAGGGCCTCCCGGTCGGCTTCGTGCAGCCACGTCAGCAGGACCAGGCGGTCGCCGGGGCGGAGGTCGGCCGCCGCCGGGTGGTACTTCTCGGCGAACACCACCCGGGCCGGTGGGGCGCCCTCGTCGGCCTGCCTCGGGGCCGTCGCGCGGTCCCTCAACGACGACTCGATGCGCGCCACCGGGTGCACCTCGTAGCTCGTCACCTGTAGTAGCCCTCGACCGGCACGCGGGCCTCCTCGAACAACGCCGGGCCTTCCGTCCGGTAGCCCCACGTCACCGGCGGGCGCAGCGTGAGGAACTGCTCGGTCGACAGCGCGTAGACGACGCGGCCGAGCCCGGACCGCTCGATCGCGCCGGTGCACATCCCGCACGGCTGCGTGCTCGTGAACATCGTGGTCGCCGCCGCGGTTTCCGGGTCCAGGTTCCGCGCCGCCCAGCGGGCGAGCTTCAGCTCCGGGTGGGCCGTGATGTCGTTGTCGGTCAACGACGTGTTGCGGTCCTCGGCGAGGACGTTGCCCTCGGCGTCGGCCAGCAGCGAGCCGAACGGCGGGTTGCCGTGTTCCTCGCGCGCCTCGCGGGCGAGCTCGATCGCGCGGCGCAGCAGGGCTTCTTCGGTGTCCTTCACCGGTTCTCCTTCCAGGACGCGGCGATCGCCGCGAGGTCCCGCCAAGCGACCTCCGGGTGGAGGGTCTCGGCGGGGTCCGCATCGAACGGGTCGAGCACGACGGTGTCCGCGCCCAGCGCCCGCAGCTGCGCCAGGTCGTCGAGGATCTGCTCGAGCGTTCCTTCCCCGGCGCGCCGCTCCGGCCCGGTCACCGGCGTTCCGGTCACCCGCAACAGGATCCGCGGCGCGAACGCCGGCACCGGCCGGTCGCCGGCCAGGGTTTTCAAGCGCGCCAAGCCATCCCGGAACCCGGACAGCGTCATCCGCAGCGGGTGCCACGCGTCGCCGAGTTCGACCGCGCGGCGCAGCCCGGCGTCGCTGTGCCCGCCGAGCCACAACGGGATCGGGCCGGCGCGGTAGTCGTCGTGGTCGGCCCACGCCGCGCGGATCGCCCGCAGGTACTCGCTCGTGAGCTTCCCGCGCTGCTCGAACGGCACGCCCAGCGCGGCGAACTCCTGCTTCGCCCAGCCGATGCCGGCGCCGAGCACCAGCCGGCCGCCGCTGAGCGCGTCGAGGTTCGCCGCCATCCGGGCCACCAGCAGGGGATGCCGGTACGGCACGACCAGCACGGTGGTGCCGAGCCGCACCCGGTCGGTGACGCCCGCGAGCCACGACAGCGTCGTGAACGGCTCGTAGAACGGCGCCGGGTACTGGCCGGCGACGTCGGGCGTGATCGCGACGTGGTCGGACACCATCAGCAGGTCGAAGCCGAGGCCTTCCACCGTCCGCGCCCACGCGCGCAGCACGCCGGGATCCGTGCCGGGCCCGAAGTTGGGGACGTTCACGCCGATCTTCACCCGGAAAAGCTATCGAGGGGGAAGCCGTGATCGGAAGGGAAGGATCACGGCGTTCGGCGGCTTCGGCCGTGGATCTCGCGGTACATTCGCCGGATGACCGAGAGTCTCGATCCGACGGACTGGGCCATCCTGGTCGAGCTCCAGCAGGACGCCCGGCTGCCGCTCACCGAGCTCGGCCGCCGGGTGAACCTCAGCGCGTCGGCCACCACCGAACGGCTGCGGCGGCTCGAGGCGACGGGCGTGATCACCGGCTACCGCGCCGAGGTCGACCTCGGCAAGGTCGGCTACCCGGTGCTGGCCGTCGTCCGGCTCAAGTACCCCGGCAGCCGGCACGAGGCACTGCACAAGCTGCTCGGCGAGCGCTTCGAGATCCTCGAATGCCTGCGCACCACCGGCGACGACTGCTACACGCTCAAGGTCGCCGCGGCCTCGATGGCCCACCTCGAGCACACGATGGACGAGCTGGCCCAGTTCGGCAGCACGACCACGAACGTCGTCTACAGCCAGACCCTGCCCTACCGCGGACCGCGGGAGCCCACCCGTGACCTCGACGCCTGAGCGCATCGTCGTCTACGGCGTGACCGGCTCGGGCAAGTCGACGCTCGCGGCCCGGATCGCCGAGCGCGCCGGCCTGCCGTACGTCTCGGCCGACGACGTCGGCTGGCAGCCCGGCTGGGTCCCGACGCCCGACGACGAGCAGCGCCGCCGGATCGCCGAGGTGTGCGCGGGGGAGCGCTGGGTCCTCGACGCCGTCTACGGCAAGTGGCGGGACATCGTCCTGCCCCGCACCCAGCTGATCGTGGGACTCGACTACCCCCGCTGGCTTTCGCTGGGCCGCCTGGTGCGCCGGACCGTCGTGCGCTCGGTGACCCGGGAGCGGATCTGCAACGGCAACGTCGAGTCGTTCCGGCAGATGTTCTCCGCGGACTCGATCATCCGCTGGCACTTCGTGTCGTTCGCGCGGAAGCGGGCGACCATCCGGGCCTGGGCCGCCGCGTCACCGGGTCCGGAGGTCGTCCGGCTGACGTCGCCGCGCGAGACCCGCCGCTGGCTCGCGACGCTCTGAGGTCAGGCGCCCGGCGGCAGCAGCGGGCCGCCGCTCCAGTGCTGGAAGACGAGGTTCGTGTGCACGCGAGCGACCTCGTCCCGCGCGGTCAGCTCGTCGAGGACCAGGCGCTGCAGCTCGCCGGCGGAGCTGGTCGCGACGTGCGCGAGGAAGTCGTCCGGCCCGGTCAGGTGGTAGACCGCGCGCACCTCGGGCAGCGACAGCAGGTGCTCGACGAACGGGTCGACCAGCGGCCGCCGGTGCGGCCGGACCTGGACGAACAGGAACGCCTCCAGCGGACGCCCCAGCTTCGCCGCGTCGACCGACGCGTGCTGCCCGGTGATCACGCCGGTGTCCCGCAGCCGGGCCACGCGGTCCAGGCACGTCGACGGCGCGATGCCGACCGCGGCCGCCAGGTCCTTGTTGGTGATCCGGGCATCGTTCTGGAGCAGGCGCAGAATCTCGAGATCGACCGGGCTCAGTTCGACGGAATCGGGCATCGCCGAATGATATCCGAGACTGTTGCCTGGGATCCGGTGAAAGCTCGACCATGCTGGCATGACTTCCTCGCTGCGCACCCGCGCCGTCCACGCCGGCCGTGACGACCTCACGGACCTCGGCGTGCACGCCGCTCCGCTGGACCTGTCGACGACGTACCCGTCCCGGGACAGTGCCGCCGAAGCCGCCCGGATCGACGCCTTCGCCGCCGGCGGCGAGCTCGACGGACCGCCGATCTACGGCCGGGTGGGCAACCCGACCGTCGAGCGGTTCGAGCGAGCCCTGGCGGAGCTGGAGGGCTTCGAACACGGCGTGGCGTTCGCCAGCGGCATGGCCGCCGTCTCGGCCTGCCTGCTTTCCGCGGTGGCGCAGGGAAAACGGCACGTCGTCGCCGTGCGCCCGCTGTACGGCTGCAGCGACCACCTGCTCGAGTCCGGGCTGCTCGGCACCGAGGTCACCTGGACCGCGCCCGGCGGGGTCGCCGCCGCGCTGCGGCCGGACACCGGGCTGGTGTTCGTCGAGACGCCGGCGAACCCGACCCTCGCCGAGGCCGACATCGCCGCGCTGGCCGCCGCCTGCGGAGACGTGCCCTTGCTGGTGGACAACACGTTCGCGACCCCGGTGCTCCAGCGCCCGGGCCGCCACGGGGCGCGGATCGTGCTGCACAGTGCGACGAAGTTCCTCGGCGGCCACGGCGACGTGATGGGCGGGATCGTCGCGTGTGGTGCCGCGGAAGCCGCGCGGCTGCGCCAGATCCGCTTCGCCACCGGCGGCGTGCTGCACCCGCTCGCCGGATACCTGTTGCTGCGCGGGCTTTCCACGCTGCCGCTGCGCGTGAACGCGGCGTCGGCCACCGCGGCGACGCTGGCCGAGCGGCTCGGCGGCCACCCGGCCGTGACCTCGGTCCACTACCCGCGGATCGGCGGCCCGCTGGTGGCGTTCGAGGTCGACGGCGACCCGCACGCCCTGATCGGCGCCGTCCGGCTGATCACGCCGGCCGTGAGCCTCGGCAGCGTCGACACGCTGATCCAGCACCCGGGGTCGATCAGCCACCGGATCGTCGACGAGGGCGACCGGCACGACGCCGGCGTCTCCGACCAGCTGATCCGGCTTTCCGCCGGGCTGGAGGACGTCGAGGATCTGTGGGCCGATCTGGAGCAGGCGCTGAAGGCGGTCTAGCCGCAGCAGCCGCCGCCACAGCAGCCACCGCCGCCACCGGCCGGGACCGCGGGTCCGCTCGCGGCCCCGGTGAGGGCGACGGTGGTGAGCAGCTTGACGGTGTCGGTGTGGCCCTCCGGGCAGGCCGCCGGCGCGCCGGATTCGCTCATCGGGCGCAGGAGCTCGAAGGTCTCGGTGCACTCACGGCAGCGGTAGGCGTAGGTCGGCATACCGCGATTATCGCCGGGAAGACCTTGGTGCGACAGACCCGGGTCTTCGGGTTGCGTTGTCGGCCGAGGCGCGGGAGTGAGCCGGGCCGCGGAATCGCCGGAGTGCCGTGCTCGCGGTCTTGCACGCCGCCGAGAGCCGGGGTGCGGCCTCCGTGCCGGACGCCGAGTTGTGGCTTCCTCCGCGCGAGGCGGCGGAAGCACATCAGCCGCTGGGAGGGCTTCCAGGACCGCTCGGCGGTGACCCGGCGGCGCCGCTCGGCCGTCGGGGCCTTGCGGTGGGAAGCTGGGCGCGTGCAGCCGCCTTCGCTCGCCGATGTTCCCCACCTCGGCCAGGTCGTCCCGTCCCTGCTCGCCGCGCTCGGGGTGCCGGGCTGCGGGAACACCCTCGCCCTGCCGGAGGCGCGCAGCGCCGGCGTGCTGCTCGTCGACGGGCTCGGCCGGGAGCTGCTCGCCGAGCACGCCGCCGACGCTCCGGTGCTGACCGAGCTGGCGCGGGAGTCGTTGCGCGTCGGGTTCCCGTCCACGACCGCGGCGGGCGTGGCCGCGATCGGTACCGGGCTCGCGTCCGGTGAGCACGGCATGGTCGGCTACACGTTCGAGATGCCCGGCACGGGCGTGCTGAACGCGTTGCGCTGGTGCAGCCACGAAGACGGCAGCGACCTCCGCGGCGCCCTTCCGCCCCGCGAAGTGCAGCCACTGCAGACGACGTTCGAGCGGGCCGCTTCGGCGGGCATCGACGCGGCCGTGGTGTCGTCCGCCAAGTTCCGCGACACGGCGTTGACCCTGGCCACCCAGGGCGGTGCGCAGTACGCCGGGGTGCACGCGCTGGGCGACCTCGCCGCGCGGACGTTGTCCATGCTCGACGGGCGCGCGTTCTGCTACGCCTACCACAGCGAGCTGGACCTGCTCGGGCACGTGTACGGCCCCGGCTCGGCCGCGTGGCGGATGCAGCTGCGGCAGATCGACCGGCTCGTCGAGTCCCTTGTGGACGGTCTGCCGGCCGGCGCCCTGCTCGCCGTGGTGGCCGACCACGGGATGGTGACCGTCGACGACAAGCTCGACCTCGAGGACGTACCCGAGCTCCTGGAAGGTGTCCGGACGTTCGGGGGCGAGGTGCGCGCCCGGCACGTCTACACCGAACCGGGCGCGGCCGCGGACGTCCTCGCGGCCTGGCGCGAGGTGCTGGGCGAGCGGGCGTGGGTGCGCTCGCGGGAGGAGGCCGTCGCCGAAGGGTGGTTCGGCCACACGGTCAGCGACCGGGTGCTGCCGCGCATCGGCGACGTCGTCGCGGCGGCCCGGGACCGGTTCGGCATGGTGCGGGGGCTCGCCGAGGCCGTCGAGACGTCGCTGATCGGGCAGCACGGGTCGCTCACCACCGCCGAACAACTGGTTCCGCTCGCCCTCGCCCAGGGCTGAGGGTTTCCGGGAACTTTCCCGGGCGGGGCCCCGACCTGTCCACTGCGTACCCGAGTGACGGGAGTGGGCGGAATGGGCGGGCTGGACGGGATCGGGGTCGTCGGGGCCGGTGGCGAGGGACGGGCCGTCGCGGCGTACCTCGCCTCGCGGGGACTGGCGGTGCACCTCTGCACGCGGAACCTCGAGGAGGTGCGGGAGATCGCGCGCCGGCGGGAGATCGTCGCGAGCGGGGTGCTCGGAGGGCGGTTCCCGCTGCGGGAGGTGACCGGCGACCCCGCCTCGCTGGCCGGGCGGGCCGTGGTGCTGGTCGCCACGGTGACCACCGCCTACCCGGAGGTCGCTGCTCGGCTCGCCCCGCACCTAGGCGCCGGGCAGGTCGTGGTGCTCTTCTCCGGCAAGCTGTGCGGGAGCGTCGAATTCGCGCACGCGCTCGCGGCCGCCGGGGCACCCGAGGTCGACGTCGTCGAGACCGACGCGCTGTTCGCCGCGCGGCCGTCCGGCACCGACGGCGTGACGGTGCTGGGTACCAAGGGCTGGAACCTGATCTCGGGCAGCACGCCGGCCGCGGTCGGACGGCACGCCGGGCTGCTGCGGGAGTGGTTCCCGATGCTGGAGGTCGCGCGCAACCCCGTCGAACGCGGCCTGCACGACTTCGGCGCGGTCGCGCACGTGCCGATCGCGCTCGCCAACCTCGGCACCATCGACCGCGCGGAGGAGCTGCTCTTCTACGTCGACGGCGTTTCCGCCCGGACGGTCGCGTTGCTGGAGCGGACGGAGGCGGAGTTCGCGCTGGTCGCGCGGGCCTACGGCGCGCGGCTGATGCCGATGACCGAGGTGCTCGACCGGTACTACGGATGCCCGGCGACGACGCTGCTGGACGCGCTGCGGACGGTGGAGCCGTACCGGACGATCGCCGCGCCGACCAGCCTCGACCACCGGTTCCTGACCGAGGACATCCGCTCGACGCTGGTGCCGCTGCAGGCGCTCGCGCGGTGCGCCGGGGTGGCGACGCCGGTGGTGGACGCGGCGATCACGATCATGTCCGTGCTCGGCGGGGAGGACTTCCGGCGGACGGGGCGGACACTGGCCCGGCTCGGGTGGGAGGGGCTCGGGTACGAGGGGATCGTGCGCCGGTTGGGGGTTGGCCGCGGGGCGGTGGACCGGGCGGCTTGAGTCCTCGCGTGGTGAGGGATGCTGGGCCGGGGAACCGCGGCTGCGATGGGGGCCGGCACTGATGGGGCTGGCCGCGAGGTGGCGGCCCGCGTGGTTACGGGTGCGTACCGCGGCTACGACGGGACCCGGGCACCGATCGGGCTGGCCGCGAGGGGGGCGGCCCGCGTGGTGACGAGATCCGGCACCGAGCCGCCGGCTGTCCGCCCAGGCGGGTTTGAGGCCCCGCACGGTGAAGAGAGCCGCACCGGGCCCGGGATTGAGCCGCGGAGCCCAGGCCGCCCACCTCCCCGGCCCCGCCGGAAGCCACGCGGGCCTGGGCGATCCCCTTCAGCCCCCGCCGTTTACCGTGGGCCGCGTGCCTCGACGGAACCGTCCCGGCCGCCGTTCGGACGGTGGGCCGCCCGAACGCGAACTTGGTGCCGCCACCGGGTGGGCCCGCGCCGAGTCCGGCAGCGATGGGGACTGGCTCGTGCGGACCGTGCCCGGGGCCCAGGCCGGCAAGACCTACCGGTGCCCCGGCTGCGACCACGAGATCCGGCCCGGCACGCCGCACGTCGTCGTCTGGCCCGCCGACGAGACCGGCTCCGTCGCCGACCGGCGGCACTGGCACCGGGCCTGCTGGGACGCCCGGGCCCGGCGCCGGCCGAACCGCCGCCGCTGAACACTCTGGAGTTGTCAAACACCGCCCGGCTCAGCGCCGGTAGTGGCGCGAGTACGCGCCGTCGTACATCTCCTCCGTGTACTCCGTGAAGCCCAGCCGCTCCGCCACCCGCAGCGACGGCTTGTTCTCCACGCTGACGCTCGCCAGCACCGGCAGCGACGGCAGGTCGCGGGCGCACCACTCCAGCACCGCCAGCCCGGCCTCCACCGCGTACCCCTTGCCCCACGCCGACGGCCGGAACCGGTAGCCGAGGTTCAGCACCTTCTCGCCGTGGAACTCCCGCAGCCGCACCCCGCACATGCCCAGCACCTCGGTGCCCCCGCGTTCGAGCACCGCGGGATAGCCGAAGCCGTGCTCGGCCCAGTGCGCTAGCCAGTCCGAGAACATCGCCGACGCGCGCGGGACGTCGGGCGGGTCGGGGTGGAAGCGGTTGGTGCGCGGGTCGGTGTGGATGTCGACCATCGCCTGCCGGTCCGCCTCGTGGAGCGGACGCAGCAGCAGCCGGTCGGTTTCGATGTCGGTGAACACATCGGCGAAGCTAGCGCGGGGGTCCGACAAAATGGCCCGCATGACCGAACTGCCGCTGGTCCTCCTCCACGCCTTCCCCCTGGACGCCCGCATGTGGAACGCGGTGCGCGAGCCCCTCGCTTCACACCTTCGGGTGATCACTCCGGACCAGCGCGGGCTCGGCCGCTCGCCGCTGCCGGAGTCCGATCGCGAACCGAGCCTCGAAGACGCCGCGCGCGACGTCGTCGCCCTGCTCGACCGCCTGGAACTGGACCGCGTCGTGCTCGGCGGCTGCTCGATGGGCGGCTACCTCGCGATGGCGGTGCTGCGGCTGGCGCCCGAGCGGGTCGGCGGGCTCGTGCTCATCGACACCAAGGCGACGCCCGACACGCCCGAGGCCGCGCAAAGCCGGCTGGACGTCGCCAGGCGCGTCGAAGACGAAGGCACCAAGGGCTGGCTCGCGGAGGCCAACCTGCCGAACCTGCTGGCCGAATCCACCCGCGCGACGCGGCCCGACGTCGTCGAAACCGTCCGGGAGATCATCGAATCGCAGCCGCCCGCCGGCATTTCGTGGACGGCGCTCGCGCTGCGGACGCGGCCCGATTCGGTCGAGCTGCTGCGCGAGTCGGGGGTCCCCGCTCTGGTCGTCGTCGGCGAAGAGGACCCGATCACCCCGGTGGCGGCGGCGAGCGCCATGGTCGAGGTGCTGGCCGGGGCGACCCTCGTGGTGCTCCCGGGCGCCGGGCACCTGACGCCGCTGGAGGACCCGGCGGGCGTGACCGAGGCGATCCTCTCCTGGTATCCGGCGACTCACGAGAAGTAGGCGTCGAGCGCGGCGCGGGCTTCCGGCAGCCGGTGGGGGAACCGCCGCGCGATCATGAAGCGCCACACCACGGCGTAAAGCTCGCGCAACCGCGTGAAGAAGCGAAGCGCGTCCTCGTCGGCTTCGCCCGGGTACGCGGCGAGGTACTCGGGGCCGCCCTGGCGGGCGAGGACGGCGAGGTCCCAGGCGAGCGGCCCACGCCAGGTGTCCTCGAAGTCCAGCCAGCACGGCCCGGCGGGAGTGGCGATCAGGTTGCCGGGGTGCGCGTCGCCGTGCAGCGGCTGCCCGGCGGCGTCCGGCAGCGTCGCGGCCAGCCGGGCCGCCTCGGCGGGCAGCCGGGGGTCCAGCTCGTGCCGGCCGAAGATGCGTTCGAGGTCGTCCAGCGGGCCGCGCCGGGGCAGGTCGCCGGGGTACTCGCGCAGCGCCGCGTGCACCTCGGCGAGCGAGCGCGCGACGACGTCCGGTGCGTACCGGTGGTCCGGATCGTGCGGCGTGTGGTGCCAGAGCGTGACCGGCAGGCCGTCCGCGAAATGGGGCCCGGCCGGGGGATCCGCGGCCGGTGAGACGACGAGCACACCACGCTCGGTGAGGAACCGCGACACCGCCAGGTCCCGTTCCTGCCAGGCCGGACCGGGCCGCGCCAGGCGGGTCGTCCCCGGCACCCGCGCGACCAGCGGACCCAGCCTCACCAGCACGTTCGAGCGTTCGTGGAGCACCTCGGGCGCGTGCTCGCGCAGGCCGAGCCGGGAGGTCACGGTCAGTGCCGCGCGAACCGCGGCCCGCGTGTATTCGTCGGCCACGGCCCGATCTTGCCAGCCGGTGCGCGCGACTGTCGGTAGCGAGGGCTACGATCCCCCTGACCGCCGGAACGCAGGCCCCGCCCGCGCCCGGCGGCCGGACGATGACCACCACAAGGTTTCAGTGTTGGAGGCAGGAGTGACGGCCGTAGCCCCCAAGCCGATCGCGACGCGCCCGTATCCCGCGCGCGAGTCGGTCAAGGGTTCGTACCTGCTGCGGTTGTTCCGCACGACGGACCACAAGCAGATCGGGATCATGTACCTGGTCACGTCGTTCGCCTTCTTCATGGCGGGCGGCGCGATGGCCATGCTCATCCGCACCGAGCTGGCGCGCCCCGGTCAGCAGTTCCTGTCGCAGGAGCAGTACAACCAGCTGTTCACCATGCACGGCACGGTGATGCTGCTGCTGTACGCGACCCCGATCCTCTTCGGCTTCGCGAACTTCGTGCTCCCGCTGCAGATCGGCTCGCCGGACGTCGCGTTCCCGCGGCTGAACGCGTTCTCGTACTGGCTGTACCTCTTCGGCGGCCTGATCGTGCTGTCCGGCTTCCTGACCCCGGGTGGCGCCGCCGACTTCGGCTGGTTCGCCTACACCCCGCTGTCGGACGCGATCCACTCGCCGGGCGTCGGCGCGGACCTGTGGATCTCCGGCCTGGTGGTCTCCGGTCTCGGCACCATCCTCGGCGCGGTCAACATGGTCACCACCGTGGTCTGCCTCCGCGCGCCCGGCATGACGATGTACCGGATGCCGATCTTCACCTGGAACATCCTGGTGACGTCGATCCTGATCCTGCTCGCCTTCCCGATCCTGACCGCGGCCCTGATGGGCCTGCTGGCGGACCGGCACCTCGGGGCGCACGTGTTCGACCCCGAAAACGGCGGCGTGATCCTCTGGCAGCACCTGTTCTGGTTCTTCGGCCACCCCGAGGTGTACATCGTCGCGCTGCCGTTCTTCGGCATCGTGTCGGAGATCTTCCCGGTGTTCAGCCGCAAGCCGCTGTTCGGCTACAAGAGCCTGGTCTGGGCGACGCTGGCGATCGCGGCCCTGTCGGTCGCGGTGTGGGCGCACCACATGTACGCCACCGGCGCCGTGCTGCTGCCGTTCTTCTCCTTCATGACGTTCCTGATCGCCGTCCCGACCGGCATCAAGTTCTTCAACTGGATCGGCACGATGTGGAAGGGCCAGCTGTCCTTCGAGACACCGATGATCTTCTCGATGGGCTTCATCGTCACGTTCCTCTTCGGCGGCCTGACCGGCATCATGCTGGCCGCGCCGGCGATCGACTTCCACGTGTCGGACAGCTACTTCGTCGTCGCGCACTTCCACTACGTGCTCTACGGCACGATCGTGTTCGCCACCTTCGCCGGCATCTACTTCTGGTTCCCGAAGATCACCGGCCGGATGATGGACGAGAAGCTCGGCAAGTGGCACTTCTGGACGACGTTCATCGGCTTCCACGGCACGTTCCTCGTCCAGCACTGGCTGGGCGCCGAGGGCATGCCGCGCCGGTACGCGGACTACCTGACCAGCGACGGCTTCACCACGCTGAACACGATCTCCACGATCGGCGCGTACATCCTCGGTGCCTCGACGCTGCCGTTCCTGTGGAACGTCTTCAAGAGCTACCGGTACGGCGAGATCGTCACGGTGGACGACCCGTGGGGCTACGGCAACTCGCTGGAGTGGGCGACGTCCTGCCCGCCGCCGCGGCACAACTTCACCGAGCTGCCCCGGATCCGCTCCGAGCGGCCCGCGTTCGAGCTGCACTACCCGCACATGATCGAGCGCATCCACAACGAGGGCGAGATCGGCTTCTTCGGCAAGCAGAAGCTCAACAGCCACGCGGCGCCGTCGCAGCTGCTCACCGAAGCGGTGATCCCGGGTGACCACTCGAGCGACAACGCCAGCGAGCAGGGCGACGACAAGTAACACCCTGAACGAGTGAGAGCGCGTGCCCGGCTTTTGTGAAGCCGGGCACGCGCTCTACTTATGTTCGAGCCCGGACCGGCAGACTGATCGTGCAGCGTTGCCGAACGAGGGATGACCAGTGACCCAGACCCCCGTCCTGATCACGACGACCGGCCCCGACAAGCCGGGTGTCTCGTCCGTGCTGTTCGCCGTGCTGACCCGCCACGACGTCGACGTGCTCGACGTCGAGCAGGTCGTCATCCGCGGGCAGCTCGTGCTCGGCGTGCTCGCCGGGGTGTACCGCGACCCGGAGGGCCTTCAGGAGTCCGTCGAGCAGGCGATGGCGTCGGTCGGGATGCAGGTCGACGTCAAGATCGGCTCGGCGATCGGGGACGACCCGTTCGCGCTCGGCCGCCGCGACTCCTCCCACGTGCTGGTCGTGCTGGGCCGCCCGGTCACCGCGCGGGGCTTCTCGGAGGTCGCGCGGCGGCTGGCGTCGCTCGGCGCCAACATCGACGCGATCCGTAGCGTCGCCGACTACCCGGTGACCGGCCTCGAGCTGTACGTCTCGGTCGACCAGGACACCCCCGAGGCCGACGCCGCCCTGCGGTCCGAACTCGCCGACGCGGCGGTCGAGGCGGGGATCGACATCGCCGTCGAGCGGGCCGGGATCACGCGCCGGGCGAAGCGGCTGGTCGTCTTCGACGTCGACTCCACGCTCATCCAGGGCGAGGTCATCGAGATGCTGGGCGCGCACGCCGGCGTCGAACCGGAGATCCGCGAGATCACCGAAGCCGCCATGCGCGGTGAGCTGAACTTCACCGAGTCGCTGGAGCGCCGGGTCGCGCTGCTGGAGGGCCTCCCCGCCACGGCGATCGACGAGGTCGCCGCGTCGATCGAGCTGACCCCCGGCGCCCGCACGACGATCCGCACGCTCAAGCGGATGGGGTTCAGGACCGGCGTGGTGTCCGGCGGGTTCACGCAGGTCATCGGCGGGCTGGTGGAAGAGCTGGGCCTGGACTTCGCGGCGGCGAACGAGCTCGAGATCGTCGACGGCAAGCTCACCGGGCGTGTGGTCGGCGAGGTCGTCGACCGCGCGGGCAAGGCGAAGGTGCTTCGCCGCTTCGCCGGCGAGTACGACATCCCGCTCGAGCAGTGCGTCGCGGTCGGGGACGGCGCCAACGACATCGACATGCTCTCGGCGGCCGGCATGGGCGTCGCGTTCAACGCCAAGCCCGCGCTGCGCGAGGTGGCCGACACCGCGCTGTCGCACCCGTACCTCGACGCCGTGCTGTTCGTGCTCGGCCTCACCCGCGGCGAGGTCGAAGCGGCCGACGCCGCCGACGGGCTCGAGCTGATGCGTCCGTGAGCAGCGTTCTCGACCCCCTGGGCGTCCGCTACGCCTACTGGCTCGGGCTCCCGGCCGAAGACACGTCGGACACCTCGGACGAGCTGCCGGAGGAAGTCCGGGCGATGCCGGTCATCCTGCGCATCGAACGCGCCGAGCCGCCCGGCCGCACGCCGCTGCTGGAGGCCGCCGCGGCCGCCGCGCTGGCGGTCTGCCTCGACGAGCGTTCGGCGCCCGGCGGCGAGTGGGCCGAGCCGATGCACGCGTGGCTCGACAACCGGATCCGCAAGGTCGCCCGGCGGGCGCGGGGCGCGCACTGGGCGGCCGTGCAGGGCCTGCCGGGCATCACCGTCGAGATCGACGGCGCCGAGGCGCGGGCGCTGGTGCCGGGCCTGGTCGCCGAGGCGCCCAAGGAGGTCTCGCGGCTGCAGATCTCGGGCAGCGAGCTGCCGCCGGACGAGCCGGGCCCGGTGCCCGACGGGGTCCCGCTGCTCCTGCTCAACCCGCACACCCCGATGACGGTCGGCAAGGCCGCCGCGCAGGTCGGGCACGCCACGATGATCCTCGCCGCCCTGCTGGACGACGGGCAGCGCGCCGCCTGGGCCGCGCGGGGCTACCGGACCGCGGTGCGGCAGGCGAGCGTCGCGCGGTGGAAGGAACTGCACCCCGGCGACGACCCCGAGGGCGCGTGGCGGCGCGACCGCGTCGTCGCCGTGCGGGACGCCGGGTTCACCGAGGTCGACCCGGGCACCATCACGGTTCTCGCGCAGTGGGAGCCGGAACAAGGGGCTTCCTGAGCCGGTTGGAGCGGGCATGGGACTGGAAGTACAGCGCGACGGACAGCATTCCTTCGTCGGCCGCAACGACCGCGGCGCGGAGGTGCGGCTGGGCCGCAACGGCGCCGAAGGGGCGTTCTCACCCGCGGAACTGCTGCAGATCGCGGCCGCGGGCTGCAGCGCGGTGACGGCCGAAGAACTCGTCACGCGGCGGGTCGGGGAAGACGCGAAGTTCCGCGTGACCGTCAGCGCCGATCGCCGGGAAGGCGCTTCGGAACTGGACGCCGTGCACGTCGCGTTCGATGTCGACGTGTCGACTTTGGCGGCGGATCAGCGGGAAGCGCTGGCCGGCGCCGTCGACCGCGCGATCGAGCGGCTGTGCACGGTGAGCCGGACCCTCAAGAAGGGGATCCCGGTGACGGAGGAGTTCCCGGTCGCCTAGTTCTCGCTGGACTCCCAGACGACGTAGGCCTGGTCGGCGTCGGTCGTCATGGCCTCGATGAACTTCTCGTTGTCGAACCCGGGCAGGGCCTGCAGCCGCTCGATCAGCGCGTCCGCCGCCGGGTCGCCGCTCGGCACCGCCGTGCCCTTGCCGTCGGTGCCCACCAGCATGAAGAAGACGTCTTCGTTCCAGGGGCCGTCGGGGATGACGCGGACCATCACCGACGACAGGCCTGCCCACGTGACGGCCTCTTCGCTGCCGTCCGCGAGCCGCCGCCGCACGCCGGTGTCGTCGACACTGACGGTCCGGGACTGTGCGCTGGACGAATCCTGGGTCAACCGGTGCTCCCTTGCTGCGTCGGTGGGTTCACCGTACCGGGCGGGGCCGCGCAC
Organism: Amycolatopsis sp. NPDC049691; assembly: GCF_040675005.1. Taxonomy (NCBI): domain Bacteria; kingdom Bacillati; phylum Actinomycetota; class Actinomycetes; order Pseudonocardiales; family Pseudonocardiaceae; genus Amycolatopsis; species Amycolatopsis sp. NPDC049691. The sequence goes on along the minus strand of NZ_JBFANX010000006.1, from coordinate 47,621 downwards.
CGCGTCACGCGGGCGCGGCTGCGTCCAGCCGGCGCAACGCGTCGCGCGCCACCTTCGGGTCCATCGTCGGCCAGAACGGTGGCAGCGAAGCACGGAGGAATCCGCCGTAGCGGGCGTTCGCCAGCCGCGAATCCAGCACCGCGACCACCCCGCGGTCGGTGACCGAGCGGTGCAGCCGCCCGGTGCCCTGCGCCAGCAGCAGCGCCGCGTGCGTGGCCGCGACGGTGAGGAACCCGTTGCCGCCGCGGGCTTCCACCGCGCGTTGCCGCGCCGACGACACCGGGTCGTCCGGGCGCGGGAACGGGATCCGGTCGACCACCACGAGCTGCAGCGACGGACCGGGCACGTCCACGCCCTGCCAGAGGGACAGCGTGCCGAACAGGCACGTGCGGACGTCCTCGGAGAACTTCTGGACCAGCAGCGAAGTCGCGTCCTCGCCCTGGCAGAGGATCGGGAAGTCCAGCCGCTCGCGCATCTCCTCGGCCGCCTGCTTGGCCGCCCGCATCGAGGAGAACAGCCCGAGCGTGCGCCCGCCCGCGGCCTCGATCAGCTCGGCCAGTTCGTCCATTGTGGACGACGCGAGGCCGTCGCGGCCCGGTGGCGGCAGGTGCTTGGCCAGGTAGAGGATGCCGTTGCGCTTGTGGTCGAACGGCGAGCCGACGTCCAGGCCGGTCCACTTCGGGCCCGAGTCGTCCTTCGGGGCCTCCTTCTCGGTGGCCGCGCCGGGCGCCTGCTCGACGCGGGCCGCGCCCGGCGGGAGACCCCACTGGCGCGCCATCGTGTCGAACGTGCCGCCCAGGGTCAGCGTCGCCGAGGTCAGGATCGTCGTGTGCAGGTTGAAGACGCGCTCGCGCAGCAGCCCGGCGACGCCGAGCGGCGCGACCTTCAGCGCCGGCGACCGCGGGTTCGAGGAGTACTTGTCGCCGGAGAGCCAGACGACGTCGCGCTGGTGCGCCTGGTCGTCGTCGAACGCTTCCAGGAGCCGGACCGCGGTGTCGTGCACCTCGTCGAGCAGCGAGCGCGCCAGCTTGCGCGCGGTGGCGCCCTCGACGTCCTCCTTGCGGTCGGAGCCCAGGGCCGTGATGCACGCGTGCGCGGCGTCGCGGATCGCCGGGATCGCGCCCTTCAGCGGCCGGGGCAGCTCGTCCATCCGGCCCGGGGGCAGGTCGTCGACGATCAGCGCCAGCCCGTCACCGGCCTCGAGGAGGCTGTCGGCGACGTCGGCGTCGATCAGCTTGCCGCAGCGGCGCGCGGCCGACGCGCACATCGCGCTGGTCAGCTCGCCGGTGGCGACCGAGGTGACGCGGTCGACGAGGTCGTGCGCCTCGTCGATGATCACCACGTCGTGGTCCGGCAGGACCTGGTAGCCCTGCAGGGCGTCGATCGCCAGCAGCGCGTGGTTGGTGACGATGATGTCGGCGCGGCCGGCCTCGGCGCGGGCCTTCTCGGCGAAGCAGTCCGTTCCGATCGGGCAGCGAGAAGCGCCGAGACATTCCTTCGCCGTCACCGACACCTGGCGCCACGCCTGGTCGGAGACACCGGGGACCAGCTCGTCGCGGTCGCCGGTTTCGGTGTCCGACGACCACTCCCGCAGCCGCGTGACCTCCTTGCCCAGCCGCGACACCGCGAACGGGTCGAAGAGCTGCGCGTCCTCCGGCTCGTCCGGCGCGCCGTAGTCCAGGCGGTGCAGGCACATGTAGTTGCGGCGGCCCTTGAGGATCGCGAAGGTCGGTTCGCGGCCCAGCGGCTTCTTCAGCGCCTTCGCCAGGCGGGGCAGGTCGCGGTCGACGAGCTGGCGCTGCAGCGCGATCGTCGCCGTCGAGACGACGACGGTGGCTTCCTTCTCGACGGCGTGGCGGATCGCGGGGACGAGGTAGGCCAGGGACTTGCCGGTGCCGGTACCCGCCTGCACGGCCAAGTGCTCACCGGTGCGGATGGCGCGGCCGACGGCCTGGGCCATCTCGACCTGCCCTGGGCGTTCGGCACCGCCCACGGACTCCACCGCGTGGGTCAGGAGTTCGAGGACGCCGGGGAAATCGGTTCGGGCGGGCACAGCGACACACATTAGCCGCCGGGGCCGACAGGATCGGTGATCCGTCGCGAACGGGCCACTCGCGCCGTCGCCCCGGGAACGCCGAAGGGGACCTCACCGGCGTGAGGTCCCCTTCGGCGGGCGGTCAGTCTTCGGTGCGGCCCGAGACCAGCTTCCAGGTCAGCGGCAGCAGACCGGCGGCGACGACGATCTTGATCGCGTCCCCGACCAGGAACGGCGTGACGCCCTTGGCGAACGCGGTGGACAGGTCGAACCCGGTCGAGGCCATCAGCCACGGCACGCCGAAGGCGTAGATCACCAGGTTGCCGAGCACCATCGTGCCCGCGGTGCGCACCGGCGTCCGGTCGCCGCCCCGGCCGGCGAGCGCGCCCACCAGCGCGCCGGCGAAGACGAAGCCGACGATGTAGCCGGCGCTCGCGCCGGACAGGCCCGCGGTGCCGTGCTGGAACCACGGCACACCGACCGCCCCGACGAGCAGGTACACCAGCATCGACGCGGCACCGCGCGACATGCCGAGCGACGCGCCGACGAGCAGCGCGGCGAACGTCTGGCCGGTCATCGGCACCGGGCTGCCGGGCACCGGGATCGTCAGCTGCGCGGCGGCGCCGGTGAGCACGGCGCCGCCGGCGACCAGCGCGATGTCCCGGACGAGGGAACCGGGCACGAGGTCGGCCAGCACGGGCCGCTTGGCGGCGAAGGACAGCGAAGACACGAAACCTCCCAGGGTGGGACACAGGCGACGATCGAGGTTAACGCTCGTTACCCCCGGCGCAGCCCCTTAAGTTGCGTTCCTCACCGGCCACCCGTCCGGGTGGACCCGATCAGGGGCAGCGGCCGGCCTGCCGATGACGAAGTGGGTAACTACGAACTGTCACGGAACCGAGGAGGCCGCGGAATGCGAATCGCCAGGAAGAGGACACTCCGGTTGCTGGCGGTGACGACGCTGGCCACTCCGCTCCTGGTCGCGGCGGCGCCGGCCACGTCCACCGGATGGGCGTCTTCCGGCTCGCTGGACGTGACCGTCGACAACGAGCACGTCGTCACCGGTGAGCTGGCGAAGTGCACCGTCGACGGCCCCTACAGCGCCCGGACGGCGGGGGGTGCGACCGGCGACGTAGCGGTGTTCGGCATCGGCGAGAGCGGCTGCGGCCGCTCGGGCGCGGTGTCGATCGCGCAGGCGACCGGGCACCGGTTCACGGCGACGGTGCTCAAGCGCTACGGCGGACCGGTCATCACGGTGCGCACCTTTTCGGCGAAGTGCGCCACGACCGAGACCGGCAGCGGCGGCGAGGTCTCGATCGGCGAGGTCGAGGGGATCACCGTGCCCGCGCAGATCCCGCCGAACGACCGGATCGTCATCCCCGGCGGGCCCGCGGGCACGGCGCTGGCGACGGTGGTCCTCAACGAGACGGTGACGCCCCAGCCGCCGGACGGCAGCCTGGTCACGCACGCGGTGCACATCGAGCTGTTCCCGCAGGGCGGCCCGGCGAGCGGCGACATCTACCTGGGCACGGCCGCCTGCGACCCGTTCGGGAAGAAGTAGCTAGGCGGTCTTGAAGCGAGCGGCCGCCGCGACGAACTCGCCCGCCCGGGCCGCCAGGTCCGGGAGGCTGCCGCTCGGCGACAGCGCGTCGCCCAGCAACGGGGTCGCCGCGGCCACCGCGATCGCGCCCGCGCGCAGGTAGCCCTCGACGTCGGACAGGTGGACCCCGCCCGTCGGGACCAGCGGGACGTCCGGGAGCGGGGCCCGGACCGCGCGCAGGTAGGCGATGCCGCCCACCGCCGCCACCGGGAACACCTTCACCGCCGCCGCGCCGAGGCGCCACGCCTGGTCGATCTCCGTCGGCGTCAGCGCGCCGCAGACCACCGGGGTGTCCAGCTCGGCCGCGCGCTCGAGGACCGCCGGGTTGACCGTCGGCGTGATCAGGTACGCCGCGCCCGCGTCGACCGCGATGTCCACATCGGACGGTTCGCGGACGCTGCCCGCGCCGATCAGCGCGTCTTCGCCGAGCGCGAGCCGCAGCGCGGTGATGGCCGCGGGCGCGCCAGGCGTCGTCAGCGTCGCTTCGAGCAGGCGGACGCCCGCCGCGTGCAGCACCATCGCCGCGTCGGCGAACCGGGACGCGTCGGCGGCCCGCAGGATCGCGACGAGCCGGTGTTCGGCCAGCAGTGCCTGCAGGTCCTTCACGCGACGTGCGCCGTTCCGGTGTGCGCGACGCCGGCTTCGGCGAAGTCCCGCAGGGTGCTCTCGACCGACGCGCGCGCGATCCCGGCCGTGTGGTCGAGCAGCACCCGCACGCCGAAGCCGGCCCGGGCCGCGTCGAGTGCCGTCGCGCGCACGCAGTAGTCCGTGGCGATGCCGACGATGTCGACGTCGGTCACGTCGTGCTCGCGCAGCCACGCCTCCAGGGACTTGCCGTCCCGTGACGCGCCTTCGAAGCCCGAGTAGGCCGCGCTGTACTCGCCCTTGGAGAACACCTCGCCGATCGGGACGACGTCGAGGGCCGGGTGGAAGGACGCGCCCGGCGTGCCGGCCACGCAGTGCGGCGGCCAGCTCTCCTTGAAGTCCGGCGTCGCGCTGAAGTGGGCACCCGGGTCGATGTGGTAGTCACGGGTGGCCACCACGTGCGAATAGCCGCCGGTCGCGCTCAGCGCGGAGATCGTCTCCGCGGCCGCCGCGCCGCCCGCGACGGCCAACGAACCCCCTTCGCAGAAGTCGTTCTGCACGTCCACCACGATCAGCGCGGTTCCCATGGCCGGACTCCGTTCAGACGAAGAGTGTCGGGATGGCGGGCTCGCCGTGCGAAAGCTTGAGGCCTTCCCACGGCAGGCTGACCAGGCCGCGGCGCAACCGCTGCCTCGCGTCGTCGAGCGTAGGCAGGTCTTCTACCGCGCGCCCGCCGCGGATCAGGGGAATCTGCAGCGGCCGGTCGTTCTCCTGCGCCTCGGGCGCGGCGCCGGCGGTCGTCCAGACGACCTCTTCGACCGCCGTGCCGGTGCCGCGGTGGCGCCGCAGCGCGGACTTGCGCCCGCCGCGGGACTCCTTGTGGGCACTGCGCTTGGCGACCGGCTTGCCGTCCACCTCGACCAGCTTGTAGACCATCCCGGCGGTCGGCGCGCCGGACCCGGTGACCACCGACGTCCCGACGCCGTACGCGTCGACGGGCTCCGCGCGCAGCGCCGCGATGGCGTGCTCGTCGAGGTCGCCGGACACGACGATCCGGGTGTCCTTCGCCCCGAGGGAGTCCAGCTGCTCGCGGGCGCGGCGGGCGAGCGGCCCGACGTCACCCGAGTCGATCCGGATCGCGCCGAGCTCCGGCCCGGCGACGCGGACCGCGGTCTCGATGCCGGCGGTGATGTCGTAGGTGTCGACGAGCAGCGTCGTGTCCGGGCCCATCTTCTCGACCTGCGCGCGGAACGCGGCCTCCTCGCTGTCGTGCAGCAGCATGAAGGCGTGCGCGACGGTGCCGCGCGTCGGGATGCCGTAGCGGCGGCCGGCTTCCAGGTTCGAAGTGGTCGCGAAACCGGCCAGGTAGGCGGCGCGCGCGGCCGCGACGGCGGCGTACTCGTGCGTGCGGCGCCCGCCCATCTCGATGATCGGGCGGCCGTGCGCGGCGCCGGACATCCGGGCCGCGGCGGACGCGATGGCGCTGTCGTGGTTGAGGATCGACAGCACCAGCGTCTCCAGCAGCACGCACTCGCCGAACGAGCCGGTGACGGTCAGCAGCGGCGAGCCCGGGAAGTACAGCTCGCCCTCGGGGTAGCCGTCGACGTCACCCGAGAACTCGTAGTCGGCGAGCCAGGACAGCGTCGCGTCGTCGACGACCGCGGTGGCCTCCAGCTGCGCCAGCTCGGCGTCGGTGAAGCGGAAGTCCGCGATCGCGTCGAGGACGCGGGCGGTACCCGCGACGACGCCGTAGCGGCGCCCGTCCGGCAGGCGCCGGGCGAACACCTCGAACACGCAGGGCCGCGCGTGCGTCCCGTCGGCGAGCGCGCTGCCCAGCATGGTCAGCTCGTAGTGGTCGGTGAGCAGCGCAGTGCTGGCCGTCGCCGGCTCCGGTGAACCCATGGGGTAAGCCTATTCACCCACATGGCCGGACCTGGCGCGGCGTACCCCGTGCGCCCCGTGACACCATGGGGTGCATGTCCACGCCTGTCGCATCCGAACAGACGCAGGTCGAACCGGCCGGTGCGGAAGTCGCCGAGTCGGACACCCCCTGGCGGACCGTGGTCTGGAACGACCCGGTGAACCTCATGTCGTACGTGACGTACGTCTTCCAGAAGCTGTTCGGCTACAGCCGCGACCACGCCACCAAGCTGATGCTGGACGTGCACCACAAGGGCAAGGCGATCGTGTCGTCCGGCAGCAAGGAAAAGGTGGAGACGGACGTGGCGAAGCTCCACGCGGCGGGCCTGTGGGCGACCATGGAGCAGCCCTCGTGAACGGGTGGCGGCGCAAGGGCGCGGTGATCCACGCGGGCTTCGAGCAGCAGGAGGCGGCCGTGCTGCGCGGGCTGGTCAGCCAGCTCGAGGACATGCTGACCGCGCGCGCCGAGGAGGCCCCGCAGGACGAGCTCGCCGAGCTGACCGGCATCCGGATCGGCCCCACCGAGTCCCCGGACGACCCCGTGCTGTCGCGGCTGCTCCCGGACTTCCACAAGCTCGACCCGGACAACCCGTCGCGGGAGGACATCGACTCGGCCGCGGCGATGCGCTCGCTGCACGAGCCGGAGCTGCTGGACGTCAAGGTCGGCGTCGCGAAGATCGTGCTCGACACGCTGCCGCGCGACGGCGGCCACGTCCGGCTGACCGAGGAGCAGGCCGACGCGTGGCTGGGCGCGCTCAACGACGTCCGGCTGGCGCTGGGCACCGCGCTCGACGTCACCGAGGACATGCCCGACGAGCTGCCCGAGGACGACCCGCGGGCGCCGCACCTCGGCGTCTACCACTGGCTGACGTGGGTGCAGGAGACGCTGATCCAGGCGCTGACCGGATGATCACCGACGTGCCGGGTGTCCTCGTCGGGCACCACGAGCGGGTCGGCGACGGCTGGGCGACCGGGACGACGGTCGTCCTGGTCCCGGACGGCGCCGTCGGCGCCGTCGACCAGCGCGGCGGCGCGCCCGGAACGCGGGAGACCAACCTGCTGGAGCCGGAGAACCTGGTGCAGCGGGTCAACGCGGTGTGCCTGTCGGGCGGTTCGGCGTACGGCCTCGCGGCGGCGGACGGCGTGATGAGGTGGCTTTCCGAGCGGAACCTGGGCTTCCCGGTCGGCGCGAAGCCGCACGAGGTCGTGCCGATCGTGCCCGCGGCCGTGCTGTTCGACCTGCCGCGCAGCGAGTGGGGCAACCGGCCCGACGCGTCCTTCGGGTACGCGGCTTGCGAAGCGGCTTCGGGCTCTTTCGCGCTGGGCACGGTCGGTGCCGGTGCCGGCGCGGCCGTGGGGTCGTTGAAGGGCGGGATCGGGTCCGCGAGCGAGGTCGTCGGCGAGTACACCGTGGGCGCACTGGCGGCGGTCAACGCGGCCGGCGAGGCCGTGGACCTGACGACCGGCCGAGCCTACGCGGCCGACCACGGCGACTTCGGCGTGACGTGGCCTTCGCGGGCCGCTGACCTGCCATCGCGGCGGACCGACCTGAACACGACGATCGGCGTGGTGGCGGTGGACGCGGCGCTGTCCAAGGCCGAGGCGCGGCGGCTCGCGGTCGCGGCCCAGGACGGGCTGGCGCGCGCGGTGCGCCCGGCGCACACGATGTTCGACGGCGACACGGTGTTCGCGCTGGCCACGGGCGCGCGCGAGCTGCCGGACGCGACCGGCCCGTTCGGCGCGGCGGCCCGCCCGGTGGCATTGGACGCGCTGTGCTCGGCGGCCGCGCGGGTGTTCGCGCGGGCGATGGTGCACGGCCTTCTGGCGGCGACCACCGCGGGCGGGGTGCCGGCGTACCGGGACGTCTGGCCGGAGGCCTTCGCGTAACGCTCGCGTGCCGCGCTCGGATCATCCCCGCGTGCGGAGCGAGGAAAAGTGGGTCGTCCGGATCCACAACGACGACGTGAACAGCTTCTCCGGCGTGACCCTGGTGCTCGAAGAGCTCCTCGGCTGGCCGGTCGGCGCCTGCTGGGCGACCGCCGAGCGGATCCACGCGACCGGCTCGGCCGAGCTCGAACCCCCGGTGACGGCGCCGGAGGCGGAAAACACTGTCGCGGCGCTGCAGATCCGCGGCCTGCGCGCGACGCTGAGGTGCGTCGGATGACCGACTTCGCGCACGTCACCGGGCTCGCCGGCCGGGTCCGGCTCGTGCTGGCGCCGAACACGGCCGCGGTGCTGCACCACACGCTGACCGGCGTCGCGGCGCGGCTGGCCGGCTCGGACCGCCGGGCCGGGGTGCCCGGCCGCAGGCTGTTCCCCGACGCCTACGGCTCCCGCCGGCTCAGCGCGGGCTTCCGGGACCGGCACGGCGCCGCGATGCGCGCGGAGGTGGCCGCGGCGTTCTCCCGGGTGCTCGCGACGTGGGACGGCGGGACCGAGCTCGATCTCGACCTGGCGGGCGCCCGCGACCTGCGGCTCGCGCTGGCCCACGCCCAGACGGCCAGCCTGCGGCAGCCGCGGTGGAAGGCCGCGGGCACCGGGCCGTTCGCCGCGCGGTGGGGCGAAGAGCGGACCGCCGTCTGGCTGCAGGACCTGGAAAGCCACGTCGCGACGGCCGCGCTGGCCAGGGGCGAGGTGCCGGTCTTCCTGGAGCTGTGACCCGGGGTCAAAGGTCCGGCAGCGGGTCCGGCGGCAGGTCGTGGGCGCCTTCGAGGTTCGCCGCGCGGACGGCGCTCACGTACTCCTCGTCGATCTCCAGGTGCAGCCGGGCGAAGGTCAGCACCGGGCCCAGCGACGGGTGGACCTCGACCGGCCCGATCTCGGTGCGCCGGGGGACCCGGTCGTAGACCGCCTTCGGGGTGTAGCGGCGGAACCGGCCGCCGTAGAGCACCGTGATGGCGCGGTCGGTGACCACGATGAAGAACGCGGCCCGGGTGCGGACGCCGTCGACGTAGAGCGAGATGCCCGGGATGAGGTACTGGATCACCTCGCCGTCTTCCAGGAACTCGCGGCAGCGTTCGCGGGCGTGCGCGGGCATCGGCATGCCTCGATTGTCCTGGTGAGCGCAATATCTCATCATCTGGACACGGTTTGTCCACCACCTAAGATGGCGGTGTGCTCCGGATCCGCCGTGACCTCGTCGACGAGATCGTCGCCCACGCCCGTCGTGACCACCCCGACGAGGCGTGCGGCGTGATCGCCGGGCCCGAGGGGTCCGATTCGCCCGAACGGTTCATCCCCATGCTGAACGCCGCGCGGTCGCCGACGTTCTACGAGTTCGACTCGGGTGACCTGCTGAAGCTCTACCGCGAGATGGACGCGAACGACGAGGTGCCCGTGGTCATCTACCACTCGCACACCGCGACCGAGGCCTACCCGTCGCGGACCGACGCGAACATCGCGGCCGAGCCGGACGCGCACTACGTGCTCGTCTCCACCCGCGACCCCGAAGTGCACGAGTTCCGGTCGTACCGGATCGTGGACGCCGAGATCACCGAGGAGCCGGTCGAGATCATCGACTGACGACCGGAATAAAGCGCCGCGCCGAGTGCGTCTGCGTCTAGGAAACCACCGGAGGTAAGAACCCATGGCCGTGACCGTCTCCATCCCGACGATCCTGCGCACCCACACCGGCGGCGAGAAGTCCGTCGAGGCGAAGGGCGCGACCGTCCTCGAGGTCATCGACGACGTCGAGGCCCGGCACGCCGGCATCAAGGCGCGCCTGGTCAAGGAGGAGAAGCTGCACCGCTTCATCAACGTCTACGTCAACGACGAGGACGTGCGCTTCGCCGGCGGGCTCGAGGCCGAGGTCAAGGACGGCGACACCCTGACCATCCTCCCCGCCGTGGCCGGTGGCTGATCGATGGCTCGCTTCGAGTCCCTGCTCGACGCGCTCGGCGGCACCCCGCTGGTCGGGCTGCCCCGGCTCTCGCCCACGCACGACGTGCGCCTGTGGGCGAAGCTGGAGGACCGCAACCCGACCGGCTCGATCAAGGACCGGCCCGCGCTGGCCATGATCGAAGCCGCCGAGCGTGAAGGCAAGCTCCGGCGCGGCTCCACGATCCTGGAGCCGACGTCGGGCAACACCGGCATCTCGCTGGCCATGGCCGCCAAGCTCAAGGGCTACGGCCTGGTCTGCGTGATGCCGGAGAACACCTCGACCGAGCGCAAGCAGCTGCTGCAGGCCTACGGCGCGCGGATCGTGTTCTCGCCGGCCGCGGGCGGCTCGAACGAGGCCGTCCGGCGGGCGAAGGAGCTGGCCGAGGCGAACCCGGACTGGGTGATGCTCTACCAGTACGGCAACCCGGCCAACGCCGACGCGCACTACCGCGGCACCGGGCCCGAACTGCTGAAGGACCTGCCGACGCTGACGCACTTCGTCGGCGGCCTCGGCACGACCGGCACGCTGGTCGGCGTCGGGCGCTACCTGCACGAGGCGAAGCCGGACGTCCAGGTGATCGCGGCCGAGCCCCGCTACGGCGAGCTGGTGTACGGCCTGCGCAACCTCGACGAGGGGTTCGTGCCGGAGCTGTACGACGCTTCGGTGCTCAACGGCCGGTACTCCGTGGGCGCTTACGACGCTTTGCGGCGCACTCGCGAGCTGCTGGAGCACGAAGGCATCTTCGCGGGCATCTCGACGGGCGCGGTGCTGCACGCGGCGCTGGCGGTGGCCGAGAAGGCCGCGGCCCGCGGCGAGCAGGCGGACGTGGCTTTCGTCGTCGCGGACGCGGGGTGGAAGTACCTGTCGACGGGGGCTTACGCGGGGTCGCTCGACGAGGCCGCCGAGCGGCTCGACGGGCAGCTCTGGGCCTGAGTCACTCGGCTTTCCAGAGCTCGGGGAGGGCGAAGTCGACGCCGTCGGCCTCGGCCAGCCGCTCGAAGGTCGCCATCGTCGCTGCCATGTTCGTCGAACAGCTTCGGCAGCAGCTTCAGCGGCTTGGACAGCGGCCGCCAGAAAGCGTCCCAGTGGATCGGGCGGACCTTGCGCGGCCCGAGCGCGCCGACGGTCTCCCGCCAGTACCGCTCCCGCCACTGCTCGGTCTGCTTCCCCGCCGCGCCGATGCCCAGGTAGACGACGTCCGCCGAATGGCGGGCCAGTGCGCCGGGCACGAAGTTCGCCGACGCGTGGACCAGGACGCTGCCCGCCGCGTGCGTGAGGTGGAACGAGTAGCACCGCCCGGTCTTGAACGCCTTCGCCCTGGCCGGCAACCGGACCGGCTCGGTGATCTCGCCGGGCACCCGGTCGCCGTCGCTGTGCACGGCCTCGATCGGCGTCACGGTGAAGGCGCCGAATTCGACGGGCTTGCCCGGCACCAGTTCCTCGAACGGCCGGTCGGCGAGGCCATAGCCCTCCTGGACCTGCCGGGTCGAGGGTGAGCCGGCCAGCGTGGCGCCGGTCAGCTCGGCGACGACCGGTGCGTCGAGGACGTGGTCGACGTGGGAGTGCGCGACCAGGACGGCGTCCAGCTCGGTGACCCCGAGGCGCCGCAGGGCGTCGTCGATCCGGCCGCGGTCGGGCGCCACCCGCGTCGCCATCCTGACCAGGGACGGCCGCGAGAAGAAGCCGTCGACCAGGACCGCCGAGGTGCCGTCGGTGACCAGGACGTTCGAAACCCCGGCGAAAGCCGTGCGCAGTTCGGGCATGCTGACCATCATGAAGGTCATCGGGTTGCTGGGCGGAATGAGCTGGGAATCGTCGATCGAGTACTACCGGCTCGTCAACGAACGCGTGAAGTCCCTGCTCGGTGGCTTCCACTCCGCGCACACCGTGCTCTACTCCGTCGACTTCGCCGCGATCGAGGCCATGCAGGCCGAAGGGCGCTGGGACGACGCCGGTGCCGAGCTGAACCGCGCCGCCCGCGCGCTGGAAGCGGCCGGGGCCGACTTCGTCGTCCTCTGCACCAACACCATGCACAAGGTCGCCGACCGGCTCACCGACGGCCTCGGCATCCCGCTGCTGCACCTCGGCGACGCCACCGCCGCGGCCATCGGCGCCGCCGGGATCCGGCGGGCCGGGCTGCTCGGCACCGGGTTCACCATGGGGCAGCCGTTCTACAGCGACCGGCTCGCCGCGCACGGTCTCGACGTCCTCGTGCCCGCCGAGGCCGACCGCGACCTCGTGCACCGGATCATCTACGACGAGCTCGTGCTCGGCGTCGTGAAGCCCGAGTCGCGCGAGGCGTACCGCGGGGTGATCGCGCGGCTCGTCGAGGCGGGCGCCGAGGGCATCGTCTACGGCTGCACCGAGATCGAACTGCTCGTCGGGCCGGACGACGCGCCCGTGCCGACCTTCCCCACCACCCGCCTGCACGCCGACGCCGCCGTCGACTTCGCGCTGGGCAAGGCGCCGCTGCCGCCGGCTCCGGTCAAACGCTGACCACCGGCCCTCCCGAGTGGGCCTCGTGCTGGGCCACGACCCGCCGCCACAGCCGTGCTCGTTCCTCGTCCGTGAACAGGTCCGGGGTGACGCCGAAGACGTCCGCGGCGGCCGTCCACCACTCCGACGGCGACTCGATGAACTCCTTCGCGCCGTGACGGTTCAACGTGCGCGCCCGCAGTGTGTCGACGCCCGCCGCGTCCCGGCGTTGCAGCACGCACACCCGGACGAACCCGGACTCCGGCGAGGTCGACAGCCACGCGTGCTTCTCGGCGAAGTCGGCCATCTCCGCCGTGCCCGGTGCGAAGTCGAAGCCGGCGAAGCTGCCCGACGGGTCGTGGTCGAACCGCCAGCCGCCCGGCGCCACCTCCGACGGCCGCAGCCGGTAGGTGTGCGGGCCCTGCGGGTAGGTGCCTTCCCGTAGGGGGAGCGGCTGGTGGATGCCGTCGCCCAGCCCCGCGTCCACCAGCCAGGTCGTCTCCGGGTCGTCCGGCAGGCCGGCGACGGTCAGCGCCAGGTGGTTGCGGTCGACGTTCGGCGCGTCGCCCGGACCGCCCTGCACCCCGCCGAGGTGGCGGGTGACCTGGTAGCCGAGCTCGTGCAGCAGCGCCGAAAAGGCGCCGTTGAGGTGGTAGCAGTACCCGCCGCGGCCACGCAGGATCCGCGCCAGCGACGCCGACGGCTCCAGCGGCGTCGGCCGCCCCAGCTGGACTTCCAGCGCCTCGTACGGCACACGCTCGACCTGCGCCGCGTGCAGCCGCCGCAGCGCGGCCACGCTCGGCGGCTCCGCCTCCAGGCCGAGCCGGTCCAGGTACCCGTTCACGTCGAAGTTCCCCATGCCTCCAGACGCTAGCGGCTACCACCGACAGAAAGCCGGGATCAGGGATTTCACCCGACGTGGACGCGACAGGACCGACGTACCGTCGACCACGTGAGCACCTTGAACCCCGCCCCGGAAACCGACGCCGCCAAGCGCGTGCTGCCGCCGAAACCCAAGGCGGCCGCGCTCGTGGCGCTCTCCTTCACCCTGCTGCTCTACCTGGTCGAGCTGGCGGACGTGATCCTGCCCGGCGACCTCGATCAGGGCGGCATCCACTCGCGGGCCCTCTCCGGTCTCGACGGCGTGGTGTTCGCGCCGCTGCTGCACGCCGGGTGGTCGCACCTGTTCGCGAACACCGTGCCGGTGCTCGTGTTCTCCTTCCTCGCGATGGCCGCCGGGATCGGCCGGTTCGCGCTGGTCACGGCCATCATCTGGGTGGTGTCCGGGCTCGGGGTGTGGCTGGTCGGCCCGGCGAACGGGGTCACCGTCGGCGCGTCCGGACTCGCTTTCGGCTGGCTCGCCTACCTGCTGGTCCGCGGCATCTTCAACCGCGCGGCCGGCCAGATCCTGGTCGCCGTCGTCCTGCTCGGCGTGTGGAGCGGCATGCTCGCCGGGCTGCTGCCGGGCAACCCGGGCGTTTCCTGGCAGGGACACGTCTTCGGCGCGCTGGCCGGCGTCCTCGCGGCGTGGCTGACCGGCCGCACCGGCAAGTCCCGCAAAGCCGGGCCCGCGGCCCCGGGTAACCTCGAAGGGTGACATCTTCGCCCGCGGACGCCCCGATCGGCGTGTTCGATTCCGGCGTCGGCGGGCTGACGGTGGCGAGGGCGCTGCTGGAGCAGCTGCCCGCCGAGCAGCTCCGGTACGTCGGTGACACGGCGCGCAACCCGTACGGGCCGCTGCCCATCGCCACCGCGCGCAGCTACGCGCTGGAGGCGCTCGACGAGATCGTCGAAAGCGGCGTGAAAGCCCTGGTCATCGCCTGCAACACGGCGTCGGCGGCCTGCCTGCGCGACGCCCGCGAGCGCTACGACGTGCCGGTCATCGAGGTGGTCCTCCCGGCCGCGCGCCGCGCGGTCGTGGCCACCCACACCGGCCGGGTCGGCGTGATCGGCACCGAAGGCACCGTCCGCTCGCGCGCCTACGAGGACGCGTTCGCCGCCGCGCCGGGCATCACGCTCACCAGCGTCGCCTGTCCGCGGTTCGTCGACTTCGTCGAGCGCGGCATCACCTCCGGCCGGCAGGTGCTCGGGCTCGCGCAGGGCTACCTCCAGCCGCTGCTCGACGCCCAGGTCGACACGCTCGTGCTCGGCTGCACGCACTACCCGCTCCTGCAGGGCGTGCTGCAGATCGTGATGGGCCAGGAGGTCACCCTGGTGTCGAGCGCGGAGGAGACGGCCAAGGACGTCGTCCGCGTGCTCACCGAGCGGGACCTGCTGACGACCCGGGAGACCCCGCCGCGGCACGAGTTCCTGGCCACCGGCTCGGCCGAGCCGTTCACCCGGCTCGCCGCGCGGTTCATGGGGTTCGCCCCGGGTGTCCTCGCTCCCACCACCGCGTGATCGGGCCCTCGGGCGCTTAGGGTGTCGACGTGCGACTGACCATCCTCGGGTGCTCCGGCAGCATCCCCGGGCCGAACACCGCGGCGTCCGGCTACCTGGTCGAGGCCGAGGGCTTCCTGCTCGGCCTCGAACTCGGCAACGGCACGCTGGCGCAGCTGCAGGCCGTGGCCGACCCGTTCGACCTGGACGCCCTGGTGCTCACGCACCTGCACCCCGACCACTGCGCCGACGTCAGCGCGCTCACCGTCCTGCGGCGCTACCACCCGGCGCCGCCGTACCCGGCGCGCCCGCGCCTGCTGCCGCTCTACGCGCCGCCGGACGCGCCGGTCCGGCTCGCGAACGCGTACGCGCCCAACGAGACCGAGCGGGCCGTCACGGACCTCTCCGACGTCTACGCCTTCCACCCGCTGCGGCCGGAGCCGTTCCGGATCGGGCCGTTCGAGGTCGTCGCGGTCGAGGTCGACCACCCGACCCCGGCGTACGGCCTGCGCATCTCCTACGGCGGCCGGATCCTGGCGTTCACCGGCGACACCGGCCCGTGCACGGCGCTGAACGAGCTCGCCGACGGCGTCGACCTGCTGCTCGCCGAGGCGTCCTGGACGGATTCGGCGGAACGCCCGGCCGGGGTGCACCTGTCGGGCAAGCAGGCCGGTGAGCTGGCGCGCGACGCCGCGGTCGGACGGCTGCTGCTGACGCACATCGCGCCGTGGACGGACGCCGGCGCGGTCCTGGCGGAGGCCTCGGCGGAGTTCCCGGGTGCCGAGGTCGTCAAGCAGGGTGCCGTATACGACGTCTGAGCGGGCGGTCCTAGAGTGCTCCCCGTGGCTCGCAAAGATGGCAGGAACGACGACCAGCTCCGGGACATCAAGATCACCCGGGGGTTCCAGCAGTGGCCGGCGGGGTCGGTCCTGATCGAATTCGGGAACACGCGCGTGCTGTGCGCGGCGAGCGTCACCGAAGGGGTGCCGCGCTGGCGGGCCGGGTCGGGGCTGGGGTGGGTGACCGCCGAGTACGCGATGCTGCCGTCGGCGACCAACACCCGCGGCGACCGCGAGTCGGTCAAGGGCCGGATCGGCGGGCGCACGCACGAGATCTCGCGGCTGATCGGCCGTTCGCTGCGGGCCTGCATCGACCTGGCGGCGCTGGGCGAGAACACGATCGTCATCGACTGCGACGTCATCCAGGCCGACGGCGGCACCCGCACGGCCGCGGTGACCGGCGGCTACGTGGCGCTGGCGGACGCGATCACGTGGCTGGGCGCGGCGAACCGGCTCAACGACCCGCAGCCGCTGTCGTCCTCGGTGGCGGCGGTGAGCGTCGGCGTGGTCGACGGCCGCGTGCGGCTCGACCTGCCGTACGAAGAGGACTCGCGCGCCGAGGTCGACATGAACGTGGTGGCGACGGACGCGGGCACGCTGATCGAGGTCCAGGGCACCGGCGAGGGAGCGACGTTCGCGCGGTCCACTTTGGACACGATGCTGGACATGGCGCTCGCGGGGTGTGCGGAGCTGACCCGGTTGCAGAACGAGGCGCTGGCCCTGCCGTACCCGGGCGAGCTGCCGGAACCGCGTCCGGACAAGAAGAAGGGCTCGAAGTGACGAAGCTGCTGCTGGCGACGCGCAACGAGAAGAAGCTGGGCGAGCTGCGGCGGATCCTCGCCGCCGAGGGCATCGCGGGGATCGAGGTCCTCGGTCTCGCGGACGTCCCGGCGTTTCCCGAGGCGCCGGAAACCGCACCGGACTTCGAGGGCAACGCGGTGGCGAAGGCCCGCGACGCGGTGGCGGCGTGCGGGCTACCCGCGATCGCCGACGACTCGGGTATCGCGGTCGACGCGTTGAACGGCATGCCGGGTGTGTTGTCGGCGCGGTGGTCGGGTGGCCACGGCGACGACGACGCGAACCTGGACCTGCTCCTGGGCCAGCTGCGGGACGTGCCGGACGAGCGCCGTGGGGCGCAGTTCGTGTGTGCGGCGGCTCTGGTGTTGACGTCGGGCGAGGAGACGGTGGTCCGCGGCGAGTGGCGCGGGTCCTTGGTCCGCGCGCGGCGGGGGGCGAACGGGTTCGGGTACGACCCGATCTTCGTGCCGGACGGGGAGTCGCGGACGTCGGCGGAGATGGAGCCGGCGGAGAAGGACGCGGTTTCCCACCGGGGCAGGGCGTTGCGGGCCCTGCTCCCGGCGTTGCGGGAACTCGCGGATGGTTAGTCGACGATCAGCTTGACGCCGGGGCCGAGCTCTTCGGCTCCGATGGGTGGCGTTCCGCTGACTTGTATCGCGATGTCGTGGCCCGCCAGGGGGCTCAGGTCGACCGGGTGTCCGGTGCCTACGAGGACGAGATTGCCCAACGTGTGCAGGCTGCTGAACGCCCGAAGGTCCAGTTCGGCCGGTCCCGCCAGGGTTAACGTCTTGAGGGGAAGTCTCGCGAGCTCATGTGAGTCTTCAAGCTGTACACGGTTAAGATACAGGTGTTCGGCTTGTGGGAAGGTGGCCGCGATCGCGCCGCCGTCGATTCCTTTTCTGCCAATACTTTCGTACAAGCTGACATTTGTGACTTTGGAAAGTGCGGTATTGCCGGTCAAGGTGCGTTGAGAAACCTCCCAGAGGCGAATGCGAGTCAGTTTGTTCAGGCTTGCCAAGGCGTCAATTCCATCAAGACGTTCGAGATGATCAAGGTACAATTCTTGCAGCTGAGTTAGCTCACCGACGGCGTTAAGGCTTCGCCATGGAGTTGATCGAAAGAAGGTTGCGCTCTGTAAAAGAGGTAAGTCGTGCAGGCTTTTAATGTTCGTGTAACGCTGTGCAAAATAGAGCGATATTTCGGTAAGCTCGTTGTGTCTTGCCAGAGGGGAGACATCCACGGTTCGGTCGACGGGGAAATGCGTGGAGAGCGCTCGAAGGTGCGGCAATTGTTCGAAGATTTCAAGATCATCCTGCTTGTCGGCGGATGACAGTTCGACGGAAAGCCTCTTCAGGTTCTTTAGGCGTCTGACATGGGGTAGAAGATGAGATGAATCCACCGAGATCTCGCCGTCGCTCAAAGGTGATTCGCTCATCACCTCAGTGGCGAACCTTTCCGGATCGAAGTATTGCCAGGCTTGGCTCAGCTGGTCCTGCACTTGTGGACGACCGTCTTGAGCGTAGCTTCGCAATAGCGTCAACGCGTCCTCTCCTGCTGTCAACGCTGCGGCTCGCACGGACGCGGCGGCCGATGCCTCGGTGAGTCCATGCAGGGTCGGCGGCAAGTAGCGCAAAACGCGATGCCCGATCGAGGCCAGCGACTGCGTCTCTCGAATGCTTCGCGGTGGCACCAATTGTCCTCGGATGACCCTCTCGACACGAGCAATAACGTCTGGCGCCGCGTTACTCACCGTCTCGAGGCAAGCCGCCGCCAGCAGTCTCAGGTGTCGCGCATGGCGGGGTTCTCGGTCGGCCCGATCCAGCAGTTCGGTCAAGAGGGCCCCTGCTTGATGGTGTTTTGCATGACCGCATGCCATCACGATCGTTTCCCACCAGGTGTCCAAGTGGGCCCGCTCAACCAGAGTGTCGAGATAGTCTTGCTCGGTCGCTTCATTTGCGGCGAGATACTCTTGAAATGTTCTGTGAATAAAGTCGACTCGGTCGCGAACTGGTTCTCGCAGTACACCGCTGCGCTCAAGCAGATGCTCGAGTACCTCCTCCGATGTGTGGTCGACGTGTGGCAACGATGGCAACCGCCGGGCGAGGTGTTCGCGGACACGATCCTTGGGCAGCTCGACCTTCGACGCCAGTGACAGCCGCCACGCCAAGTCGCCCAACAGGATCTGCTTCTGCCCCTCCGTCAGGATCACGCCGATCTTGCGCTCGGTATCGCGCAGATGCAGTAGCATCGACAGAGCTTTACGGTACAGATCCATCCGGTCGCGGGGGAGTTCCGACCGGTGGGCCAGGTTCAGTGCACAAAGCATCGCGCACAACAGCGGGCTTGCTGCGAGGGTCCGGAGGTGAGGGCGGCTGTCCAGCTGATTGAGCAGGCGTCGCTGCACTGCGGGGAGATCGATGTCCACGCGGACGGTTCCGCCGCTGGCCGCAGCCTTGTGCCATCGGGCCACCAGTGCCTCGATATCGTCGGCGCTCATCGGCTCAAGCAGGACGGAATCGAAGCCTTCTTCGGCCAGCCAGCCCTGATCTGCCGCTGCTTTCCGCGACGTGACGACGAACAAGGTGTCTTCGAAGGTGAGCGATAGCTCCCGCAGCCAAGCCTTGACCTCACGGCGGTGGGTGCTGCCGACCTCGTCGACGCCGTCGACGAGAACCATCCCTCGTCCTGCCGCCAGTACCCGGCGAGCCCAGCCTGCCGGAGGGCTGAGCATCGGCTTGACGTGCCGGACGAGTTCCTCTGGGTGGGGCAGCGGCTCCGTGGCGAACCTGCGCAGCCGGATGGGAAATGGCACCCGGCCGTTCCAGGCAGCAAGTTTTCCGGTGAACCCGTTCCGGGCAGCGGTGACCGCCAGCCAGTCCAACAAGGTGGTCTTGCCCGAGCCAGCTTCGCCACGGACCAAGACTCGGGTCGTTTCGCCGAGTGCGGCCTCGACGCGCATGTTCGCGCTCATCGACCGGCTGTGACGTTTCTCGAACCACAGCTGGTCCGCGTAGCGGTCTGCGCGCCGAGGTCTGCCTTCCGGAGAGACGCTCAGGCTTAAGTAGGCGACCGTCAACGGCAATGCCGGCTGGTCGTCCATGGTCAGGCCGAGTAGCTCCAGCCGGTCGAGGTCGCGGGCGAGTATTCCCAGGTAGGTCGACTCGAACTCGGCGTCGTGGTCAGCGCCCTCAAGAGCTGCCAAGCTCGTCTTGGGTATACGGGCGAGCAACTCCTCCAGCTGGTCGCTCTGCTTGCTCAGCCGACCCAGCAACTCCGCCAGCGCGCGCGGCTGGAACGACGGCAGGTGCCTGACCACCTGCACCAAGTGCCGGCACGCCTGGTCCAGCGCCAGTTCGTACAGCGCAGCCGCCTTCGGCGCCAGGTGTCGTGAAGCCGCCAGGTCGGGTAACGAACCGCGGATCTGCCGGGCCAACTGCTCGGGATCCGCGTCCGCCGACAGCAAGGCTTCGTCAGACAGGTCCGCCTTGGTCAGCGCGTCTTCGACCGCCAGGAAAGCGGCGTCGATCTCGTTCTGCGGCAACGTAGAAAAGCGATCGGCGAGGACCTGCTCCAGCTGCTCGGCCACCTGCGTGCCGATATTCTGGACCAGGTTCTCCAGCTTGCGCCGCTCCAGCGGCCCTTTCAGTTCACCCGCCGCCAGGTCGACCAGATCAGCGGATCGCGCGACGCCGGCCTTCCGGCGACTCAGCCACGACTTCGCCGCGGATGACGCAATCTGTCCACCGAGCTTCAGCGCCGGTGCTTCCAAGCCCGTCAAACCGTCCTCCCACCCTCAGACCGCCGGATGTTTCCTGGCGGACCGAGGGAGGACAAGCCTGCAAGCGGGTGGAAGTCAGGAAGCCAGGCCGAGGTCCCGGATCAGCTTCGCCACGTGGCCGGTCGCGCGGACGTTGTAGAACGCGTTCGCGATCTTGCCCTCGGGGTCCACCACGAACGTCGACCGGATCACGCCCAGGTACGTCTTTCCGTAGTTCTTCTTCTCACCGAACGCTCCCCAAGCGGAGATGACCGTCTTCTCCGGGTCGCCCAGCAACGGGAACGTCAGGTTCTCGTTCGCGGCGAACTTCGCCAGCTTTGCCTGCGGGTCCGGCGAAATGCCGATGACCTGGTAGCCCGCGTCGTTCAGCTCGGCGAGGTTGTCGCGGAAGTCGCACGCCTGCTTGGTGCAGCCCGGGGTGCTCGCCGCCGGGTAGAAGTACACGACGACGGACTTGCCGCGGTAGTCGCGCAGCGAAACGTCCTTGCCCTCGCTGTCGGGCAGGGTGAAGTCCGGGGCTTCGTCGCCGGGGGAAAGTCGCTCGGTCATGGGACCGAGCCTAACGTCAGGCGGGGCCGCAGTAGGTGACCGCGGCGGGCTCCGTCGCGCTCGGGCGGATCTGCAGCCGCAGCTGGGCCGGCTCCTGCGGGACCGCGAACGCCAGCGTGACGTGCACCGAGCGGCCCGGCGGCACGTCCTTGCCCGCGTCCGCGATGCCGGTGAACCCCTGCGTCGTGTCCACGACCTGCTTGACCGGGGCGCCCGACGAGGTCGCGGTGACCGTGAGGCCCGAGAGCTTGTACGTCGTCGCGCCGTCGTTCGTCAGCTCGACGTCGAACGCCGCGCCGCGGGGGCTGCGCGGGTACGCCGACACGCTGGGCTGGAACGACTTGGGCGAGCCGACCGAGATGGTGAGGCCGCTGGCGAACCGGTGGTCGGCGCCGAACTTGAGGTCGTTGCCCGCCTGCGAAGCCGACGCTCCCGCGCCCGCCGGCGAACCCGCGCCCATGGCCGCGGTGCCGTCCTGCGCCGAAGGGACCCCGCACGCCACCGCCAGGGAAAGCAGTCCTGTGGTGAACATGATCTTGCACGTGCGCGCGAGCGCCATCGCGGGTACTCCAGTCGGCGGGTCGGGGTGCCGTTCGGCAACGGGGCGTGCCGGGCGAACCCGCTCCACTCTGGCCGTGATCGCGCGGGGTTACGAGGAAACACAGGGGGTTGTCGCGCACCTGGTGCCGCCCCGTGGCCAATCCGTGACCGGAACGGCACGGGTGGTGACAATCACCACCGACATGCCACTTAAACCGCGAGCGCGAACAGCAGGATGAAGATCGCCACGCCGGCCACCCACGCGGCCATCAGCCAGCCGAAATCGCGGACCGGGTCGACCGCGCGGCTCTCCTCGCCGGGCACGTAGACGCCGCGTTCCTCGAACCAGTCGGCCCAGCGGGTGAACCAGCTCAACGGGTTGCGCGACGACATGCTTCACCTCCGGGCACCGGTTTCCCCGTCACAGTACGGGTTCGGCCGGGCACACCGTAAGGCACCGGACCGGTCACCGCCGGTAACGTCGATGTGCCACGGCCGAGTGAAGCTCGGCATCGCTCGTGTAGCAGCTCAGACGACGCCGTTGCGCTGCAGGATCGACACCGCGCGGACGGTCGCGTACCCGCGCCATTCGAGTTCCGCGGCGGGCGAATAGTTCGCGAAGTCGACGCGCCAGCCGCCGTCGTCCTGCTGCTGCCCGGCGAGCCGCCGCAGCTCCGCGTCGACGACGGAGTCCGCGAACAACGCGCGGGCCGGGCGGTCCGGCAATGGCGCGAAGTCCAGCGCCCGCAGGGTTTCCCCCTCGGCACCGCCGGCCACCGGGACCAGTCCGTCGGGGGAGACGTACGCGGCGAGCCGGTCCAGCAGCGGGGCCGCCTCGGCGTGGAAGTCGTGCGCCGCGTCCACCATGCCGACGGCGAACGACAGCGCGATCGCGTGCGGTGCTTCGGAAAGCCCGCGGATCTCGCGGAAGCAGTATTCGGTCGCCGCGGCGAGCCACGGGTGCTCGCGCACCGCGCGGTCGTGGCGGGCGACGCGCAGGGCGACGCCGGCGGCGAACGCCGTGCTCTGCAGTGTCGCCTCCTTCGGGTCGGCGTGGACCCAGAAGGGCGCGCAGCCCGCCGGGTCGGCGACGGGCAGGGCGAAGGGCAGGCCGCCGTCCGGGGTCGACACCGAGGCCAGCCAGTCGCAGAGCGCGGCGGCGTGCGGGGTGGTGTCCGGGCCGAGCTCTTCGAAGACCTCGAAGGCGTGCAGCGCGCCGCCGGGCTGGCTTTCGGGCGCCCGCAGGTCGGGCTCGAGGCCCCAGCCGTAGCCCCCGTCGGGGTTGCGGTAGCCGTCGACGGCGGCCAGCACGGCGTCGGCGTGGGTTTCGCCGCGAAGCAGCTCGAAGCGGCGTCGGTCGAGGAGTCGGGCGTGCGTCGCCATGAACGACGCCGCCGCGGAAAGGTTCACAGCCATGCGCTCAGCGTCGCACCGGGGCGGGCGCGGGTCTTGAACGGATCGGACGTCAGGGCAGCTGCGGCCCCGGGGCGGCCGCCGCGCGCAGCCGGGCCGCGTCCTGGCCGGGCGGGGCGCCGAAGAGGCGGCGGTATTCGCGGTTGAACTGCGACGGGCTGTCGTAGCCGACGAGGTGCCCGGCGCCGGCGACGTCACCGGCATCGGCGAGCAGCAGCGAACGGGCCTCCTGGAGGCGGATGCGTTTCTGGAACTGCAGCGGGCTCATCGCCGTGACCGCGCGGAAGTGCCGGTGGAACGCCGACGGGCTCAGCCCGCTCAGCTTCGCGAGCTCGTCGATCCGCATCGGTTCGGCGAAGTTCTCGCGGATCCACTTGATCGCGCGGCCGACGTGGGCCAGCCCGCTGTCGGCCAGGCCGATCTGGCGGAGCAGGCCGCCTTGCGGGCCGGTCAGCAGCCGCCAGAGGATTTCCCGTTCGATCAGCGGGGCGAGCACGGGCGCGTCGGCGGGGTGGTCGAGCAGCCGCACCAGCCGGACGACGGCGTCGAGCAGCTCGGGGCTCGCGTCCCCGGTCGCGATCGGCGACGGCGGCGGGGTGCGGGGGAACCGGCCCGGCGGGGCTTCGAGCAGCAGCGGGGCGATGGCCGCGGGCCGCAGTTCCAGGCCGACGCCCAGCGCCGGCGTCTCCGGCGTCGCGCCGACGAAGTGGCCGGTCACCGGCAGGTCGGCGCCGACCAGCAGGTACTGCCCGGCGCGGTACTCGTGCACCTGCTCGCCGAGCAGCAGCCGCTTGCCGCCCTGGGCCATGACCACCAGGAGCGGCTCGGCCAGCGAGTGGTGCGGCTCGCTGGTGTCCACTTCGGACAGCAGCAGGCCGGGGACGGAAGTGCGCAGGTCGGCGCGCGTGGGCGGCGACGAGGTGGCGCAGCTCGGTCAGCACT
Organism: Amycolatopsis sp. NPDC049691; assembly: GCF_040675005.1. Lineage (NCBI taxonomy): Bacteria > Bacillati > Actinomycetota > Actinomycetes > Pseudonocardiales > Pseudonocardiaceae > Amycolatopsis > Amycolatopsis sp. NPDC049691. Next base: position 23,888 of record NZ_JBFANX010000006.1, on the reverse strand, counting down.
TCGCCAGGGAAGCACGCCTGCTTGCTCAGGACAACCCAGGTTGCGCGGATCGTGCAAGAACCCGCGTGGATCGATCTACCGCTGAGCTGGTCGTTCGCGGTTTTCTGGGGGTGTCAATCCGACACCGGAGGAGAGTTCCATGCCACTCGACCACTACGTCACCCTCGGCCGGTCCGGGCTGCGCGTCAGCCCGTTCGCGCTCGGCGCGATGACCTTCGGCGAGGACCCCGGCGGCGCCGGCTGCAGCGTCGAGGAGTCCGAGAAGATCCTCGCGACCTACCTCGACCTCGGCGGGAACTTCGTCGACACGGCCAACTTCTACACGAACGGCCACTCCGAGAAGATCCTGGGTGACTTCTTCGCCGCGCGTCCCGGCCTGCGCTCGCGGGTGGTGCTGGCGTCGAAGTTCTTCGGCAACATGTTCCCGGGCGACCCCAACGGCGGCGGCGCGGGGCGCGCGTCGATCATCGCCCAGCTCGACGAGTCGCTGCGGCGGCTGCGGACCGACCACCTCGACCTGTACTGGCTGCACAACTGGGACCGGCACACGCCGATCGAGGAGACGCTGCGGACCCTCGACGACCTGGTGCGGGCGGGCAAGATCCGGTACGTCGGCTTCTCGAACACCCCGGCGTGGGTGACGGCGCAGGCCCAGACGACCGCGCTGCTGCGGGGCTGGACGCCGCTGATCGCGCTGCAGGTCGAGTACTCGCTGCTGGCGCGGACGGTGGAGGGGGAGCTGGCGCCGTTCGCGCTCGACCAGGGCATCGCGCTGACGCCGTGGAGCCCGCTGAAGAACGGTTTCCTGTCGGGCAAGTACCGGCGCGGCTCGGCGGCGCCGGATTCGGCCCGCGCGGCGTTCGTGGGTGGTCCCTCGCCGGCCGAGTACGTCGTGATCGACGAGGTGGCCGCGATCGCTTCGGCGCTGGAGACGACGTCGGCGGCGGTTTCCCTGGCGTGGCTGCGGGCGCGGCCGGGCACGGTGGTCCCGATCGTCGGCGCGCGGCGGCTGGAGCACCTGACGGGCAACCTGGCGGGTCTGGAGGTCACGCTCCCGGCGGCGGACTTGGCCCGCCTGGACGAGGTTTCCGCGCCGACGTTGGATTACCCGGCCCCGATGCACGGCGCCCAGCGGGCGATGCTGCAGTTCGCGGGCGCGACGGTCGACGGCGAACCGTCCACTGTGTACCCGCCGCTGCTGGAGAGCGACGTGCGCTACTGACCGCGGAAGGTGCGCCGGTAGGTGTCCGGGGGCACTCCCACCGTCCGGTTGAAGTGCCGCCGCAACGTCGTCGCCGTGCCCATCCCCACCGAGGCCGCGATCGTCTCCACCGGGGAATCGGTGTTCTCCAGCAGTTCCTGTGCCCGCCGGATCCGCTGGGTCAGCAGCCACCGCAGCGGCGTCGTGCCGGTCGCCGCGTGGAAGTGGCGGGTCAGGTGCCTCGTGCTCACCTTGGCCTGGCGGGCCAGGTCCTCGACCGTCAGCGGCTGGTCGAGGCGCGCCGTGATCCACGGGAGCAGTGCCGCGAGCGGGTGGTCGTCGCGGGCCGGGACCGGCGTCGCGACGTACTGGGCCTGGCCGCCCGCGCGGTGCGGGGGGACGACCAGGCGGCGGGCGACCGCGTTGGCGGCCGCCGGGCCGTGGTCGGCGCGGACCAGGTGCAGGCACAGGTCCATCGCCGCCGCCTTGCCCGCCGAGGTCAGCACGCTGCCGTTGTCGACGTACAGCACGTCCGGGTCCACCGTCACCCGCGGGAACCGGGCGGCGAGGACGTCGGTGTGCGCCCAGTGCGTCGTCGCGCGGAGGCCGTCGAGCAGGCCGGCCGCGGCGAGCACGAACGCGCCCGTGCAGAGGGAGGCCACCCGCGCGCCGGCCGCGTGGGCCGCCCGCACCGCGGCGATCAGGTCGGCGGGCGGGTCCGCGTCGACGTCGGCCCAGCCGGGGACGAGTACCGTGCCCGCGCGCGCCAGCCTGCCGAGGTCGTCGTCGGGCTCGAGCAGGAAGCGGCCGACGCGGACCGGCGCCGCGCCGCAGACGGCGAAGTCGTACCGCGGGTCGTCGCCGAACACCTCGGACGCGATCGTCAGCTCGAACGACAGCATCCCGTCGGTGGCGGCCAGCGCGACAGCGTGCATGTCCGAAAGTGTACGCAGCACGTCGTTCCGGACACTGTCGCGAGCGGAACGCCGTCGCGAGGATGGCCGCATGACTTCGGTTCTGGTTTACGGCGCTTATGGACACACCGGCCGCTTCGTGGTGGCCGAGCTGCGCGCACGCGGCTTCACGCCGGTCCTTTCCGGGCGCGACGCGGCGAAGCTCCCGGGCGGGCGGCCGGCGTCGGTCGACGACCCGGCGTCGCTCGACCGCGCGCTGGCGGGGGTCGCCGCGGTGATCAACTGCGCCGGCCCGTTCGCGGTGACCGCGCGCCCGGTGGTCGAGGCGGCGGCGCGGGCCGGTGTGCCGTACGTGGACGTCGCGGCGGAGATCGAGGCGAACCTCGACACGTTCGCGCTGGACGTCGGCTCGGTGGTGGTGCCCGCGATGGCGTTCTTCGGCGGCTTGGCCGATCTGCTGGCGACGGCGGCGATGGGCGACTGGCCGGCGGCCGACCGGATCGACGTGGCGTACGGCCTGAGCGGCTGGCACCCGACGCCGGGCACGCTCGCGGCGGGCCGGGTGTCGCGGGAACGCCGTGGGGGCAGGCGCATCCGGTTCGCGGGCGGCAGGCTGGAGCACCGCGAGGACGCGCTGCCGTCGCTGGAGTGGACGTTCCCCGAGCCGCTGGGGACCAGGCGGGTGCTGGGCGAGTTCTCGATGGCGGACATCGTGACGATCCCGCGGCACCTGAAGGTCACCGACGTCACCAGCTACATGACGGCCGACGCGGCGGAGGGCCTGGCGGCGGCGCACGAGCGCGACGCGGCGGAGACGTTCGTGGTGGACGTGGTGGTCCGCGCGGGTGGGGAGGAGCGCCGGGCCGTCGCGCGCGGCGAGGACATCTACGCGGTCAGCGCACCGCTGGCGGTCGAGGCGGTGGAGCGGGTCCTGAGTGGACGGACGAAGGCGACGGGTGTGGCGTCGGCGGGCGAGATGTTCGACGCGGCCGACTTCCTGCGGGCGCTGGCGCCGCACATCGTGGTCGAGTTCAGCTGAGCTCGGCGCCGCGGTAGCTGCCCGGGGTGGTGGCGTACTCGCGCCGGAAGGCTTTGGCGAAGGCGAAGGCCGACCCGTAGCCGACGGCGGCGGCGACTTGCGCGATCGGCCGGTCGGACTCGCGGAGCAGCCGGGCGGCGGTGGTCAGCCGCCAGCGCGTGAGGTAGGTGAGCGGCGGTTCGCCGACCATCGAGGTGAACCGCCGGGCGAAGGCGGCCCGCGAGAGCCCGGCGGCGGCGCCGAGCTGTTCGACGGTCCACGCGCGGGCGGGGTCGCCGTGGATGGCGGCCAGGGCCCGCGCGGTGACGGGGTCGGCGAGGGCTCCCGACCAGCCGGGAGCGCCGGCGGTCTCACTGAGCCAGGCCCGCAGCATGTAGACGAGCAGGGCATCGACGAGGGAGGGCGCGACGACGGCGGCCCCGGGAGGGTGCGCGGCGAGTTCGTCGCCGAGAAGCTGGACCATCGCTCGCAGGCCGGGGTGCCGGCCGGGCTCGGCGGGCAGGTGCAGCACTTCGGGGAGGTCCCGCAGGAGCGGGTGCGGCCGGTGCCGGCGCAGCCGGTAGGCACCGCAGACGACGGTCGCCCGGGCACCGGGACCGGGGAGCGAGACGCGCCCGAAGGGGGTGGCCGGGGAAGGCCGCGTGGGCCGGAAATCGGTCAAGGGCGTGCCGGGTGCCGAGGTCATGGCGTGCGGAACCCCACGACCGAGCAGAACGACGTCGCCGGGCCCGAGTTCGACCGGCTCGAAGGCGGCGGCACCGGGCAGCGGAGTGAGCCAGGAGGTGCCTTGCAGGACGACGTGGAAGGCGGCCCCGGTGATGTGCTCGAAGCGCAGTCCCCAGGGAGCGTGCGCCTCGGTGTGGGCGGCAACCGGGGTGCCGGCCCGCAGGGCGGCGAGAACGTCGGCGAGTACATCCATCAGTCCACCATAGCGAGACGTTCGGACAAGGCAACGAGCGTTTGAGCCATTCACCGTCTCGCAGGCGGGCTCTAACTTGAAGCAATGACGGTGTGGATCGAAGGTGCGACGGGCAAGGCGGGCAAGCGAGTGGTCGAGGCGCTGACGAGGGCGGGTGTCCCGGTCCGGGCGGCCAGCCGCCACCCGGGCGAACCGAGCGGTTTGGTGACACCGGTGAGGTTCGACTGGTACGACGAGCGGACGTGGGCGCCGGCGCTCGGCAACGCGAAGGCGGTGTTCCTCAAGGGGCTGGACAGCGACGACGACGCGGCGTCGATCGTGGCGAGGTTCCTCGCGGAGGCGGGAGCGGTGACGAGGGTGGTCCTGATGTCGGCGGTGGGGGTGGACAAGACACCGCCCGGCGCACCCCGCCGGGCGGTGGAGCTGGCGGTGGAGAACTCGGGCAAGAGCTGGACGATCTTGCGTCCCAGCTGGTTCTTGCAGAACTTCGACGAGGACGAGTGGGTCTTCGCGAGGGCGTTGCGGGAGGCGAACGAGCTGTACGCGGGCAGCGGAACCAGCAGGGTGGGGTTCACGGACACGAGAGACCTGGCGGAGGCGGCGGCCAGGGTCCTGACGGAGAAGGGCCACGAAGGCCGCGGCTACACGATCACGGGGCCCGAGCAGCTGACGTTCGCGGAGATGGCAGAGCTGCTGGCCAAGACATCGGGCCGGCCCATCCACCACGTGGACGCAACACCGGAGGAGCACCGCGAGCACTTCGCGAAGTCGGGCCGCCCCGAGGCATGGGTGAACCACATGCTGCACCTGTTCAGGCTGGTGAGGGCGGGGGTGTTCGCACCGGTAACGGACGACTTCGAGCGCCTGACGGGGAAGAAGCCCCGAACGCCAAGGGAGTACGCGGAGGAAATCTGGCAGCCGCAAACCCAAAGCTGACAACGACGAAGAGCGGGGCCCGGGGCGAAGCCCCGAAAGGGGTCCGGGGCGAAGCCCCGGGGAGAGAGGGTCCGGGGCGAAGCCTCCGGAAGGGACCAGGGGCGAAGCCCCAGGGAGGGCAGGGGCGAAGCCTCGGCAGGGTCCGGGGCGAAGCCTCGGGAAGGGGCCGGGGCGAAGCCCCAGGAGAGGGGTCCGGGGCGAAGCCCCGGGAAGGGGGTCCGGGGGCGAAGCCCGCCGGGCGGGGTCTGGGGGTTGCACCCCCAGAGGAGACGACGAAGTGAAGCCCGACGAAGACGCGAAGCGTCGAAGGAGGAAGCGAAACGTGGGCCCGGAGAGATTCGAACTCTCACTGGCATGGACCTAAACCATGTGCCTCTGCCGATTGGGCTACGGGCCCGCTGCGGTTGGCAGCGTAGCGTGCGGCGTGGCCGGTGTGGTGGTTGCGGGGCGGTCGTCTAAGTTGGGTGCGGTAGTTGTTGCGGCGAGGAGGACATGTGGCTCGCGATCCGGAGACGATCGAGCGTGAGATCGAGCAGGCGAGGACCGCTTTGGCGGCGACGCTTGATCAGCTGACCGTCAAGGCCGACCCGAAGAAGCTCGCTGATGCGGCGCAGCGTGGGGTGCGTGCGAAGCTGGACAACCCGAAGGTGAAGTACCCGTTGATCGGTGGCGGGATCCTCGTGTTGGTCCTGTTGGTGCGCAAGCTGCTGAAGTAGGGCCTCTCAGGCGCGGGCCTGCTCGGCTTTCTTCTCGGCGGCGGGTTCGGTGGCCGGCTTGCTTTCCTCGACCGCTTTGGGGAGCTGTTTGCTCGGGGGGAGTGCCGGCTTCTTTTCGGCGGCGGCCTGTTTGGGGACGCTGCCGGGTGGCGGGACCTCGAGCGGGGGGAGCTTGGGGAGGGTCAGCCGGGCTGTCATGTAGGTCTGGGTGAACTCGAACGCGCTGCCGTTGAGGAGGTGGACGACGGTGGTCTTGCCGTCGCCGCCGAGTTCCTCGACGAGCTGGTCGGCGCGGTCGCGTGCGGCGATGATGCCGGGTGCTCGCGCGGTGAGTTCCTTGCCTCGGCCGCTGACCGTGATCTTCCAGTCGGCGTCTTCCTGGGTGTACGTCGCCGTGATCGTTTCCACCATCTGCCTCACGCCCCTCTCCCTCTCCAGCATGCTTGACACAACCGTGACGCGGCTACCGCATTCCCATGACGCGGTACTCGCGCCCCCTCTTCGGTTGTAAAAATCCAGCATCACTTTCTACCGTGTCTTGGATACCGTAGAGCAACTCTGTGTCACAGGACACGACAGCGCTGAGTAACGACCGAATGGCCTAATGCACTTGCAAACTACCGTGCACGGTGCTGGAGGCCGCTCCACAGCACGTCCATGGCGTATTCGGTGGCGAGTTCGGGGCTCACTTCGTCGTGTCGCTCGCACCAGATCGCGAGCCGTTCGCAGGCTCCGACCACGAATTCCGCGGCCGCTTCGGCTCGGAGGTCGTCGCCGCTGTCGAAGTGGCCGCTCATCAGGGCGGCGATGAGGTCGGTCTGCTGGCGGCGGGTTTCCTCGACCTCGTCGGCGGCCGGCGTGCCGATGAGGGCCATCTCGTGGCGCAGGAGCGACCAGGCTTGGCGGCGCTCGCGAATGAAGACGAAGAAGGCGAGGAGGCCGCGGCGCAGGGCGTCCTCGGCGGTGGCCGCGCCGACCGTGGCCTGCTCGGTGACTTCGCGCAGGATCGCGCGGGACTCGCGGATGCAGGCCAGGAGCAGGCCTTCCTTCGAGTTGAAGTACTCGTAGAGCATCGGCTTGGAGACGCCGACGAGTTCGGCGATCTCGTCCATGGACGCCGCCGCGTAGCCGCGTGCCGCGAAGACCTCTTCGGCGACCTCGATCATCTGGCGCATCCGGTCGGCCCGGGGCATGCGCTTGCGCTTGGCGGTGGTCACGGGTGAGACTCTACCGGTAGTAACCTACTCTGAGTAAGCTGGACGACGAGTAACAGGCAACCGGGAGGCGCGATGGGCAACCGCACGGAGACCGGGGTCGTCATCGTCGGGACCGGGTTCTCCGGTCTCGGCATGGCGATCCAGCTGCGCAAAGAGGGGCGTGACGACTTCGTCATCCTCGAAAAGGCGCACGACGTCGGTGGCACGTGGCGGGACAACAGCTACCCCGGGTGCGCGTGCGACATCCCGTCGCACATGTACTCGTTCTCCTTCGAGCAGAACCCGGACTGGTCGCGGGCGTACTCGCCGCAGCCGGAGATCTGGCGGTACATGCGCGAGGTGGCCGACAAGCACGACCTGCGCCGGTTCATCCGCTTCGGCCAGGAGATGACCGGCGCCCGCTGGGACGCCGAGGAGAACCGCTGGCACGTCGCCACGAGGGGCGGCGACGAGTTTGTGGGCAACGCGCTGGTCGCCGGGGTCGGCGCCCTGCACCTGCCGATGATCCCGGAGCTGCCCGGCATCGAGAGGTTCGAAGGCCCGGCCTACCACTCCGCGCGGTGGCGCCACGACGTCGACCTGAAGGGCAAGAAGGTCGCCGTGATCGGCACCGGCGCCAGCGCGGTCCAGTTCGTGCCGAAGATCGCGCCCGAGGTCGACGAGCTGACGCTGTTCCAGCGCACGCCGCCGTGGATCATGCCGAAGGCCGACCACGAGATGTCCGGGCGCACCCGCGCGCTGTTCAAGGCGTTCCCGCCGGCCCAGCGCGCCTACCGCAACCTGCTGTACTGGATGCTCGAAGCGCGCGCGATCGGCTTCAACGGCCAGTCGTGGGTGATGAAGCTGGGGCAGCGGCTGGCCAAGCGCAACATCGACCGCGCGATCACCGACCCGGCGCTGCGGCGCAAGGTCACCCCGGACTACACCATGGGCTGCAAGCGCGTGCTCATCTCCAACGACTACTACCCGGCGCTGGCGCGGGACAACGTCGACGTCGTGACCGAGGGCGTGCGCGAGGTCCGGGAGCACAGCGTCGTCGACGCCGCCGGGGTCGAGCACGAGGCCGACGTGATCATCTACGGCACCGGCTTCCACGTCACCGATGCCTTCGACGACCTGGAGATCGTCGGCCGCGACGGGCGCAACCTCGGCAAGGAGTGGGCGACCGAGGGGATGCGGACGCACCTCGGGATCACCGTCGCCGGCTTCCCGAACCTGTTCTTCCTGCTCGGCCCGAACACCGGGCTCGGGCACAACTCCGTCGTCTTCATGATCGAGGCCCAGATCTCCTACGTCGCCGAGGCGCTGCGGCTGGCTCGCGGCAAGGCCATCGAACCCAGGCCCGAGGTGCAGGAGCGGTTCAACACGGCGATCCAGCGCAAGCTCGCGAAGGGCATCTGGACGCGCGGCGGCTGCAAGAGCTGGTACCTGGACGCGAAGGGCGTCAACCGGACGATCTGGCCGGGCTTCACCTGGCGGTACTGGCTGGACACGCGCAAGGTGCGGCGCGAGGACTTCCTGGTCGGCTGACGCTCGTGAGTGTTCAGGGCGGTTAGAACCGCCCCGAACACTCACGACCGGCGGGATCAGCGGGAGGCGTAGCGGCGCAGGCGCGCGATCAGGTCCACGGTCGGCAGCCGGCACAGCTCGGCCATGCGCTCCAGCGCCGGCAGGTCGAGCGCGACCTCGCCGGCCCCGTGCTCGCCGGCCTGGTGCAGCCGGTCCTCGGCCCAGCGGCGCAGCGGCAGCAGGTCGTCGGAGGCGTCGGCGACGACCTTGCGCAGGTCGACGCGGACCCGGCCGGGCTCGTCGACGAACACCCGGCGGTGCACCTTGGCCAGCAGGTCCTGGGGCAGCTCGTCCATCGCGACGCACAGCTCGACCAGCCGCACCACGGAGCACTGTCTGGTGCCCAGTTCGTAGGTGGCCAGCGTCTGCAGCGAAATTTCGCTCTGCAGGTGCTGGTTCAGCTCCTTGCGCGTCCAACCGCGGCTGCGCCTGAGCTTGCGGAGCTCGTCTCCGAGAATCCGCTGATACTCCTCAGCGTCGATCAGCACATCAATGTCCCCTGCCGTGCTCTCCCGCGGCACTCGCACGGTGGTGACAAGTTTCCCGTGCAGGTGCACCCTCACGTGTATGTAAGTGCGCAGGAGCCCGGCCCTTACGCGATTTCGGGCATGTCTTTGATACCGATTGCGCGAGTTAGGCCGAACGGGTTAACGGCGGGGAAGCCGGTGTGCAACTTGCAGTTTGCAGACTACGGAGAACGCTGTGAAGACGCTGTTTCCGCCGTCTTCAGTTGACGCAGGGAACGCCTTCGGCCGTGATCGGCTTGTCCTCGTCGGCGACCGGCGGGGGAGCCGCGGCCTGTGACGTCGCGCCCGTGGCGGCCCCGGACCCGGCGCTCGCACCCGCGTTCGTGCCCTCGTAGTCGGCGCCCAGGAACACCATCACGTGTCCCGATTGGACGCTCTTGTCCTCTTGGATCGTCGGCGAACCGCCGAGGGCGTCGGCGACGGCCTGGCCCTTGTCCTTGCCGCCCTTGGGCACCCAGATCACCGTGGTCTTGCGTGCGGTCGCGTTCGCCGTGTCGCCGGAGGTGAAGCCCTTCGCCTCCAGGGTCTTGGCGACGCTCGCGGCCAGGCCGGTCTTGCCGGAGGCGTTGCGCACGTCGACCGTGGTCGCCTTGTTCGCGGGGTCGGCCTGCTGCGCCGGCGGGGTCGTGGCGCCCGGCTGCGGCCCGGCGAGACCCTGCACGAACTGCTTCACCTCGGCCGGGTCGACCTGGATCGCGACGCCGTCCTCGGGCGTCTTGTACTCGACGTTCTTCACCGGGATCGTGCGGAACTCGAGCTGGCCGCCGGTCAGGCCCTTCATCTGCTGGGCGAACCCGAAGATGTCCCAGTTCTGGTTGAGCACCACCGACTTCTTGATGGCGTCGATCAGGTCGGACAGCTTCGACGGGTTGGTCAGCGTGCCCGCCGAGAGCACCTTGCGCGCCATGCCCGCCATGAACACCTGCTGGCGGACGACCCGGTCGAGGTCGCCGTTGGGCAGGCCGTGGCGCTGCCGGACGAACTCCAGCGCCTGCACGCCGGAGATCGTGTGCTGGCCCTTGGTGAAGTCCGCGCCGGAGTACTGGTCCTTGACGTTGTTGTTGAGGCAGACGTCGACGCCGCCGATGGCCTTGGTGATGTCGCTGAAGCCGAGCAGGTTGACCGCGGCGTAGTTGTCGATGGTCGACCCGGTGAGCTTCTCGACGGTCGCGATGAGCTCCTTCGCCCCGGCCTGGTTGGCCTTGACGTCGAGTTCCTTCGGGTCGGTGACGCCCTGCTTCTGCAGGTCCTTGCGCGCCGCGAGCATCGCGCGGGCGTAGGCCGAGTTGATCTTGTGCTTGCCGTAGCCGCCGGGGATGTCGACGTAGGTGTCGCGGGGCAGCGAGATCGCGACGGCCTTGCTGCCGTCGTTCGGGATGTGCACGAAGATCAGCGAGTCGGTGTTCAGCTCGCCGTCGGAGTCGCCGGCGCGCAGCTCGTCGAGCACCTCGCGCGAGAGCGGGTTGCCCTGGGCGTCGGTGCGGCTGTCCAGGCCGACCAGGAGGATGTCGCGGGCGCCGTCGGCGGGCTTGTCGCCGCCACCGCCGTCGCTGATCACGTTCGCGTAGTTCAGCCCGTTCACCAGGCCCTGCATGGCCGCCCACGCGTACCCGGTCAGGCCCATCACCAGCAAGGACACGACCGCCAGCGCGATCTTCGCGCCGCGGAAGGAGTTGCGGCGGGCGCGCGGGGCGGGCTTGGGCTGGGGCCGGCGGGCCGGCGGAGCGCTCCGGCGCGCGTCCACCGGGTCACGGCGGGGCGCGGGGCGGCGGGGCGGCGGGGTGCGCCGGCCTGGCTCGTCCTGCCAGGGCCGGGCGGGGCGGCGGTCGCCTTGCCCGTTCCGAGGCGGGTGATCCACGCGGGCGCCTCCTCACTGCTTCGATCCGGTGGTCCTGGGGTTGGGACGCATGGTGCCCTCACCTGGTTGCCGTAGCGTTACACATCCCCCGGTGAATGTGGCACGCACCACCCAGTTTCCCGCATTCGAGCCGGTTACGCCTGGTCAGGACGCCGCGTTCGCCGCCCGGCGGGCCGGCAGCAGGGTGCCCGCCGCCGCGAGCAGGGCGAACCCGGCGGTCGCCGCGTGGAGCGTGACGCCGAGGAGCTCGGACGTGCCGCTGCCGTCGGCGAACAGCAGCGAGGGCGCGCAGGCGAGCGCCGTGGCGAGCCAGGTGCCGGTCGCCGCGCCGGCCCCGAGCCGGATCGTGTGCAGCAGGAACACCCCGAGCAGCAGGTGCACCAGGCTCTGGATCGGGTCGAGCCGCAGGCCGAGCAGGTCGGCGTCGGCGGCCACCCCGCCGAAGCGGGTCAGCGCGAACCCGAACACGCCGAGCGTCGCGTAGCCGATGCCGAACGCGGCCGCGGCCCGGGTCAGGACGACCGTCCGGCGGCCCGGCAGCTCGGCCGCGCGGGGCCGCCGGCCGCCGTGGGCGTGCCGCTCGAACCACCAGAAGACGAGCGTCGCGGGCACCGCGAGCAGCCCGACCGCGACCAGCGTGCGCGGCCGCACCAGCCAGCTCAGGCCGTCGGCGATCCGGCCGGGCAGGTAGACGACGGCGACGAGCAGCAGCATCCCGGCGAGGAACGCCAGGTAGAGGCTCATCGGCGCGCGCAGGACGAACCGGCAGGCGGCGGCGACGCGCGGCCGGTCGCCGAGCCGGGTCAGCGGGCCTGCCACGAGCCCGAGCACACCGAGCTGGACCAGGCCGAGCAGCAGCACGCCCCACGGCGGGGCCGACAACGCGGCCGGGGCGCCCGGGCTGCCGAGCAGGACGGGTGGCCCGCCGCGCAGGACACTTGCCACGGCCAGGCCGGCGACCCCGGTGGCGGCGGCCGCGGCGAGCAGCCGTCGCGACGGGCGGACGCCGTCGGCGTGCGCGAAGGCGAGCTGCTGGGCGAGGAGGGCGAGGGCGAACGTCGCCGCGAAGCGGGGCAGGGGCGAGCCGGTCGCGTCGGCGGCCAGTTCGCCGCCGACGACCAGCGCGAGCAACCCGGCCGCGGCGCTCACCGGCGCGCGGCGGTGCAGGGCCAGCAGCGGCGGCGCGCAGACGATCGTCAACAGGTACACGCCGAGCAGCCAGAGCGGGTGCAGCGCGATCCGCATGACCGTCGCCGTCGTCCCGGCCGGGATGCCGAGGAGCTCGAGCGCGAGCGGCGTCAGGAGCGCGACGACGGCGAAGATCAACGCCGGCCGCAGGAGCGGGCTCGCGCGTTCGGCCAGGAAGTGGCGGTAGCCGCCGCCGTGGTCCTGTTCGGCGCGCCAGCCCGCCGCGTTGGCGTGGCCGCCGGCGAAGAAGATCAGCGGGGCCAGCTGGGCGAGCCAGGTCAGCGGCCAGAGGGACGACTCGGACGCGCCCGCCCAGTCCGCGAGCGCCGTCACCGACTCGCCGACGAGCAGCAGGACGACCCCGCCCGCGCCGAGCAGCGCCCACCGGCTGACCTCGGCGGGAGCCGGGGCCGGCGCCGGCACCCGCGGCTCGCGGCGGGCGCGCAGCCAGCCGCGCAGCCGGAACACCAGCAGGCAGGCGATCACGAGCACGCCGGCGACCATCGGCCCGATCGGATCGCCGACCGGCGGGCCCCAGCGCTGGTGCCACGAGTTGACGACCAGGCCCGCCGAGTAGAGCGTCGCGACGAGCCGGCAGGTGCCCGCCGAGTTCATCGGGTTGAGGTCGCAGGCGTGGTGCATGTCGTGGGACAGCTGGTTGTCGAGCGCTTCGCGGACCTCGGGGCCGAGCGGGTGGCCCTTGCGGTCGGCGTAGCGCAGCAGGTCGTAGCCGAGGTCGTGCGCCTTGCACGGGACGGCGTAGTCCCACTTCGTGTTGTCGTCGCCCCACGGCGTCGAGCAGCCGCCGTCGGTGTGCACGGCGCGGACGGTGCCGTCTCGGGCCGGCATCGCGCCGGGCGTGACGCCGCTGAGCGCGGTGAAGTCCTTCGGCAGCCGCGCGAGCGCGTCCGGGTGCGGGCCGGGGTGGACGAGGGCCTCGATGGCGTTCTGCGCGGCCAGGACGTCGCCGGTGGGCGGGCCCTGGTCCGGCGGCGCGGGCGGGCGCGAGGCGATCAGGCCGTACGCGAAGACGACCAGCAGGACCAGCAGCAGCCAGCCGGACGTCGACCAGGGTCGGCGGACACGCGGCGGCTGGGTCGCTGGCATGGTCCCAGGGTGCCAGCCCCCTCCGGACGGCGACACGGGGATAACCCCCGGGATCGCGTTGCCCGATCGGGTGGCGCGCCGGGCTGCCCCTTCTTACGTTCCGCGACCGGCCCGGACCCGCGAGAATGACGGACGGGGGTGCGGCGACCAGGAGGGCGTGCGGTGGGCTCGCTTGTGGTGCCCGTGGAGAACACGGTGTGCGCGTTGCGCCGGCTCGCTCCCGGTGCGGCGTTGCGCTCGCCGTCCTCCCCGGACCTGCGGGTGCTGGCGCGGGCGTTGCGTTCGTGTTCGCCGGCGGAGCTGGCGTCCGCCCGGCCGGGGCCGGTGGTGCGGGCGGTGCTGGCCGCGCAGGCGCGGGCGCTCGACCGCGCGATGACGGGGCTGTTCGGCTCGGACGCGCCGGAGGCGGCGCGGCTGGTCCGGGCGGCCCGGTTCAGCGGGCGCGGCTCCCGGCTGTCGCGGGTCCGGACGGAACCCGGCCTGCGGACGGCGGCACTGGGCTGGGCAACGGCGACGGGAGCGCGCCTGCTGGCCGACTCGCTGCGCGGCGTGCCGCTGGTCCCGGACGCTTCGGACGGCCGGTTCGCGGCGGAGCTGGCGGTGGCCGAACTGCTGCCGCGGGCGGAGGGCGGCGGGAAGGCCCTGGTGGTCGACGGCCGCGCGGGCTTTCTCGAGGCCCGGTCGGTGCTGGTGGGGGCGAGCGGGTTCCGGGTCGACATCCGCGCGGACCCGCCGGTGGAGCTGACGGGCGACGGTCCGGCGCTCGCGGTGCGGGCGCTGTGGTGGAACGGCCTCGGCCGGGTGACCGACGACCTGGGGCACGAGTACCTGATCCTGCGCAAGGACCCGGAGGGCACCGGGGTGGTGCGCCACTGGTGCCACCCGCGCCCGGCGCCGGGGGCGAAGGTGCTGCGGCTGGAGTCGGCGGGGTACCGGGGCGAGAGCCTGCGGCTGGAGTCGGCGGTGGCCCAGGGGACGTCGGCCGAGGTGCTGGTGAAGCGCGAACTGACGGTCCGGCTGGCGCGGGCTCGGCCGGCCTCGTGAGTGATCAGGGCGGCTCTAACCGCCCGGACCACTCACGACCGGTCGGGCGGGGAGCCGGTGGGGAGCCCGCCGCCCGGGGTGTCGGGGGCGAAACACACCTGGTCGCGGCCGTTCTCCTTGGCCAGGTACACCGCCGCGTCCGCGGACTGCAGCAGCCGCTCCAGCGTGTCTCCGTGGCGGGGGTGGCGGGCCACCCCGATCGAGGTCGTCCGGTCGGCGATCGTGGCCGGATCGCCGCGCTTGTCCGTTGTCACGATATGCAACTTGGCAATCGCAACACGTATGCGTTCCGCCGCGTCCCACGTCGACTCTTCGTCGATGTCGGGGAGCAGAATGAGGAATTCCTCACCCCCGAAACGGCCGACCAAGTCGCTCGGTCTCGTCACTTCGTCGAGGGTTTGCGCAACCGTGCGGAGCACGTCGTCGCCCGCCGGATGTCCATAGGTGTCGTTAATCCACTTGAAGTGGTCGAGATCGACCATCAGCAGTGCCAGTTGATCACCCGATCGAGCGGTGCGTTCCAGTGCCCGCTCGGCCGACTCCGACCAGCCGCGCATGTTGAGAATCCCGGTTTTCGGGTCTGTCCGGACGTCGTTCTGGAGCTGGTCGAGTTCCGCGAGCCGATTGAAGACCACGGTGACCACGGCCATCACCGCCACCATCGGCGGGACGGCGTCGAGCAGGATCGCGGTCACCGCGCCCAGGCCGATGGTGATCGCTTCGAGCATGTTGTCGGCCGGGCTGCCCAGTACGTTACGGACGCTGCGCCCCGCGGGCGATCCGAGCAGCAGGACCCCGCCCACGTACACGATCTGGATCGCCTCGTAGATGGCGCCGGTGACGACGATGGTGCCGAACTCGCGCAGGAAGCCGCCCCAGCCCGCGGTGCCCAGCAGGTGCGGTCCCAGCGCCGTGTACGTCAGGTGCGCGAGCGTGCCGGCGAGGCCGTGGGTAATGGACGAGAAAACGAAGTTGTGCGCCGGGCGGCGCGCGATGAACCAGTGCTGCGCTCGGATCACGGCGATGACGGAAAGCGTCAGCGGCACCGGCAGTATCATCGCCGCGGAAAACGTCCAGACGGCGGTGAGGTCGATCAGCACCGTATTCGCCCGGTTTCGTCGCCGCTCTTCCTGGCGCTGCGTCAGCTGAATGTGCACGGTGGCCCCCGCCGCCAGGATCGCGAAATTGATCCAGTCGTTTCCGGACGGAATCGGCGAGCGGGCGAACGCGACGACGAGAATGGCGGCCGCGACGGCTTCGGCCACGAGCATGAATGCGACCTGTGCCGGGCGGCGGCGCCACAGCGCCCAGTTGCGCGGGCGGTAGGCGTGGCCGGTTCGGACGGTCGCGAGTGGATCACCCGTCGTGGTCGCGGTCCCGTCCGTGGTCACGCCCTGTTCCGCCGCGGTTCCCCGCTGCGTCGGCTCCGCCGCGGCCGGCTCGTCCGGCGCGCCCGGGCCGCCGTCCGGTCCTGGATGCAATTGGTCACCTCCTTTCCAGCCTAGTCGCCGTCTTGAGTAATCTCATCGGTACCTGGCAGAGTGTTCACGCATTCCGCAGCCGGGTACCATCCCACAGCAACGGACTCGCCAAGGCCCCGGAGGAACTGCCGGGAACGCGGCGCGAAAATTCCCGCGAGACTGTCCCCGCATGGAGGTGTCCCCCATGAGCAACCGCGACTGGTGAACCATCCGCGAATTGTCGCCCGTGAAGTCCGCGAATGCCATTCATGATCTTGGCAGCACAGAGAGGTGGCACCCGATGGCCAACCGTGACTGGTGATCCGTCCCGCTCATGACGGCCGCGGTTCCGGTTCGGCGCCGCCGACGCGGCGCCAGGACAACGCGACCGGCACCGCCAGCAGCAGCCCCACCGCCCCCGCGAGCGCGATCGTCGTGTCCGCGGACCCGATCCACTGGGCCACGAGCCCGCCGATGCCGACGCCCACACCCTGGGCGACCCGCAGCCCCGTCCGGTAGAGCCCGCCGGCGCTGCCCCGGATGTCGTTGGGCACCCACGTGATGAACGTGGCCGACACCGTGATGACATACGCGCCCGTCGCGCCGGCCAGCGCGAGCAGGACCAGCGCGGCCGCGAGGTTCGGCCGCAGCGCGAACGCCGCGAGCGCGGCCAGCGGCAGCGCGGCCAGCACCCCCAGCAGCCGGCGCCGGTGCTCCGTCGAGACGAACCGCGACAGCAGGAACGTCCCGACGACGAAGCCGAGCGGATCGGCCGCCAGCAGCCAGCCCACCGCCTGATCGCCCGCGCCCAGCTGTGCGGCGAGCGGCGCGGCGAGGCCCTCCGGGATCACCGCGAGGCCGACGAGCCACGACAGGTAGAGCAGCA
The DNA here is from genome assembly GCF_040675005.1 of Amycolatopsis sp. NPDC049691. Lineage (NCBI taxonomy): Bacteria > Bacillati > Actinomycetota > Actinomycetes > Pseudonocardiales > Pseudonocardiaceae > Amycolatopsis > Amycolatopsis sp. NPDC049691. The sequence goes on along the minus strand of NZ_JBFANX010000006.1, from coordinate 7,307 downwards.
CCCGGAGCCGTTCGTCGCCGAAAACCTGCCGGACGGCGCCGAACCACGGGGCGGCGCCGTCCCCCGCGGCCGGTCGCCGCAGCACCGCCAGCCGCACGACGACGGCGGCGACCAGGAACGTCAGCGCGTCGATCGCCAGCGCCCACGACGTGCCGATGCCGGTCACCAGCAGGCCGCCGGCGGCGAGGCCGGCCAGCATCGCGGTGTTGTTCGTGATCCCGCGCAGGTCCTGGCTCTGCAGGTAGACGTCGTCGTCGCCGAAGATCTCGCGGCCGAGCGCGTTCTGCGCCGCGTTGCCCGGCGCGTTCGCCAGCCGGGCGAAGACGAAGAGGACGAACAGCCAGCCCATCGGCATCCCGGGCAGGGCCATCAGCCCGATCAGCACCGCCTGGGCGAGCGAGCCGGTCACCAGCACCGCCCGCCGCGGGAACCGGTCGGCGAGCTGGGACAACCCGAGCCCGCCGGCGAGCGCGGGCAGGAACGTCAGCGCGTAGACGACGGCGGAGAGCAGCGGCGACCCGGTCCGGTCGAAGATGAGGATGGCCAGCGCGACGATGGTGAGCTGGTCGCCGAGCATCGACTGCGTTTCGGCGAACCACAGCGCGCGGAACTCGCGGTTGGCCAGTACGGCCCGGAGCCGGGGAGTCGCGCGCGTCGTCACCTCGTAACCACCGTCCCCCGATCGAGTGAATGGATCGTCCGCATTGTGCCTCGTGTGTGACGACCCCGTCCGGGGGAGTCACACTCGTCCTCCCGGAAGCACTAACAGTATGCCGCCGATTACGCGCCGGTGTCCCCGGAACGCGCGCCTCCGCTCCCTTCGGAGCCGATCGGGTTACGCCCCCCTCGGGGACCGGTGATTGGCCGTGACCGGCGCGCGGGTACCTCCGGGCTGATCGAACCGGATTCGCTCGGCGCAGGGCGGCGGCCGCTCGTCGTCGCGACGATGCCCCACTGGACCGAACGGGCCAAGACTGGACAGCAGAGCCGGCCGGGGTGGACGGACCGCGCCAATGGCGGCGCGCCGCAGAGCGGGGAGACGACGATGGACGGGTTGATGCAGGGCAAGGCGGTCGTGGTGACCGGCGCCGGCCGTGGTCTGGGCGAAGCGTTCGCGGTGCACGTCGCGCGGGCGGGCGGGGCGGTGGTCGTCAACGACGTCGACGCCGAGCTGGCCGAGCGCACGGCGGAGAACATCCGCGCGCACGGCGGCCGCGCCGTGGCCAGCGGGCACAGCGTGGCCGAGGCCGGGGAGGCGCAGGAGATCGTCGACCTCTGCGTCAAGGAGTTCGGCGGGATCGACGGGCTGGTGAACAACGCCGGCCTGAACTACGAGGCGCTGCCCTGGGAGGACGACGCCGAGCAGGCCCGCGAGCTCGTCGCGGTCAACGTCATGGGCGTGGTGAACACCGGCCTGGCCGCGATCAAGGCGATGGTCGACGCCGGCACCGGCGGCTCGATCGTCAACATCTCCTCGGGCGCGTCGCTCGGGCAGCGCAAGCTCGGCGTGTACGCGGCGAGTAAGGGCGCGGTCGCGTCGCTGACCTACTCCTGGGCGCTCGACCTCGAAGAGCAGGGCATCCGTGTCAACGCCGTCTGCCCGCTCGCGCACACGCGGATGGTGTGGAAGTCCGAACGCTCGCTGCGCGCGTGCCCGCCGGACCGCACGCCGGCCCGGATCGCGCCGGTCGTGCTGTTCCTGCTCGGCGACGGTTCGCACGGCATCACCGGCCAGATGATCCGGTGCAACGGCCCGCAGCTGCACGTCATGGGCCAGCCGTTCCTCAAGCAGCCGATCCTCGAGCGCCCGGTGTGGGACACCGAGACGGTGCAGAAGGCGTTCGACGAGGTCTTCTCCGCCCACCTGGAGAACTACGGCCTGGAAAAGCGCGTCCCGCCGCGGCTGCGCAAGTGGACGGAGTCGACCTCGCCCCGGACCGCCTAGGACCCCGCGGCCGGCTCGGGGTCGCGGGCCGCCGCGTACAGGGCTTCGATGTCGGCCGCGTAGCGGTCGTTGATGACCCGGCGCTTGAGCTTGAGCGTCGGGGTCAGCTCGCCGGACTCGGGCGTCCACGCCTTCGGGAGCACGTGGTAGCGCTTGATCTGCTCGATCCGGGCCAGCCTGCTGTTCGCCGACTCGACCGCGCGCTCCAGCTCGGCCCGCACGGCCGGGTGGTCGGCGAGCTCTTCGGGGGCCGCCTCGACGCCGTTCGCCGCGGCCCAGCCCGGGGCGATCTCGTCGTCGAGCACGATCAGCGCCGTCACGTACGGCCGGTCGTCGCCGATCGCGACCGCCTGGCCGATCAGCGGGTGCTCCTTGAGCAGGCCCTCGACGCGGGTCGGGGCGATGTTCTTGCCGCTCGAGGTGATGATCAGTTCCTTCTTGCGGTCGGTGATCGTCACGAAGCCGTCTTCGTCGACCGTGCCGATGTCGCCGGTGGCGTACCAGCCGTCGGCGTCGGTGGCGTCCTTGATCGTCCCGTCCTCCTGCAGGTAGCCGAGGAAGACGATCGGGCCGCGGACCAGCAGCTCGCCGTCTTCGGCGACCTTCACCTCGACGTCGGCGAGGGGCTTGCCCACCGTCCCGGCCCGGAAGTCCGAGCCGGAGTTCGACGTCGCCGCGCCGGTCGTCTCCGACAGGCCCCAGACCTCGCAGATCTCGACGCCGAGCCCGGCCAGGAAGTAGATGATCTCCACCGGCAGGGCGGCCGCGCCGCTGGAAGCGACGAGCACCTTGTCGAGCCCGAGCAGCGCGCGGATCGGGGCGAGCACCGCCTCGTCGGTCCGCCGGATCTTCTCGGCCAGCTCCTCGGGCACCGGCTGCCCGGCGCTGCGCAGCTTGTAACCCTGCTGCAGCAGCTCGTTCGCCTGCAGGAGCGCGGTGCGCTTGTCCTCGGGCACGCCGCCGAGCATGTTCTTCAGCCCGGCGACCATCTTCTCCCACACGCGCGGGACGCCGAAGAAGCTCTCCGGGTGCACCTGGCCGAGCGCCCCGACGACGCCGGAAGGGTCGGCGAGCGTGTGCACGTGCCCGGCCCACACGATCGGCAGGTAGATCGACAGCTCCCGCTCGGCGATGTGCGCGAGCGGGAGGTAGGCGATGTTCGACGCGTGCATCGGCGGGTGGTGCAGCTCGGTCACCGCGTACGCCTGGTGGATCGCGTTGCGGTGCGACAGCACTACGCCCTTGGGGTCGCCGGTGGTGCCGGAGGTGTAGATCATCGACAGCGGGTCGTCCGGCTTGATCTCCTGCCACGACCGGTCGAATGCGTCGGGGTCGGCGGCAAGCGCTTCCCGGCCCGCGGCGCGCACGTCGGCGAACGAGTGGAAGCGGTCGTCGCCCTCGGGGATCGCGGCCGCGTCCAGCACGACGATGTGGCGCAGGGCCGGGAGGTCGTCGAGCACCTGCCGCCAGCGCGCCAGCTCGTTCTCCCCGCCGAGCACGACGACCGGCGCCGCGCTGTGCCGCGCGACGAACCGGATCTGGTCCGGGCTGAGGGTGGCGTAGGCGGTGCACGGGATCGCGGCCAGGTGCGTCGCGGCGAGGTCGGCGATGATGTGGTCCGGGCAGCCGGGGGCCATGATCAGCATCCGGTCGCCGGCGGCGAGCCCGAGCCCGGCGAGGCCGCACGAGACCTCGGCGATCGCGGTGCGGAACTCCAGCCAGCTGAGCGTCGGCTTGCCTTCGATGTCGAGCGAGGTGATCGCCGGCAGGTCCGGGTAGTCGACCGCGTTGCGGTGCAGCAGCCGCGGGATCGTCAGGCCTTCGGTCTGCTCGGCGACGGACGGGGTGGTCAACGCTGGCCTCCTCGGTGCTGAAGATGGCCCACACTGTATTGGCTCCCCGGCCGGGTGGATAGAGAATCGCGGCCACGCCAAACGTCCCCTTCACACCGGCTCTCGCGGTGAGCTCCCCACGACTGTCCACAGTGCACACGGGCGCCGGCGCGCGAACTCCGGTTCAATGGAGGAGGACTTCTAGGGGGAAGCGATGACGCGGTCGGCCCGGAAACTGCTCGAAGAGATCCAGTCGGAACTCGCGCCGCGCGACGCGGACAACCGGCTCGTCCCGCTGATCACCGCCGGCCGCGCGCCGCGCGCGGTGTTCGCCGCGCTCGCCGCGGAGGAGAAGCGGATCACGCTGAGCGACTGGCGCAGTTTCCACGCGCTGGCCGCCCGCGCCGACGAACCGAACGCGCGCACGTTCTTCGGCGGTCTCGCGCCGGGGGAGCAGCAGGCGAACGGGATGCTCGACGCGTTGATCGAGGCGGCTGGTCCGGACCACGGGAAGGAACGGCCGCGCGCGGGCTGCCAGGCCTACCCCGCGTACGTCGCGTGGCTCGCGCTGAACGGCGAGTCGTCGGCGACCGCGGCGGGGATCTTCGCGAACTTCGCCGCCTTCGGCCGGTACTGCCGGGACGTCGCCGCGGGCATGCGCCGGCACTACGGCTTCGGCGACGACGAGTGCGCCTTCTTCGACTTCTTCGCTGCGGACGTTCCGGAAATTGAGGAACAAGCGCTCGCCGCGATCCAGGCGGGGATCGACGCGCACCGGCTCGACGAACGCGAAGCCCATCTCTACGCGCGGTTGTTCCAGAGCTACGAACTGCAGTTCTGGAACACCCTCGCCGACGAGTTCCCGGGCTGACGGCCGCGGAACCGGTTCCAGGCCCCGGGCGGGCGCCACGCGCCGTGGCCGATCCGTCGCGTATGCGGAATAGCGGGAATTCGGGCTCGCCGTCCGGGGAATCCGCGGTGGTGGTGGCGAATGCCGCGCAATTCCGCTTCGCGGAGACCGCGAACCCCGGACGAAGGAGCGGGCACCGGCCGCCGTGCCGCGCTCGTGACGTTTCTCACCGAACCATCCGGCCGTTCCGTACGTAGCGGATCCCGGCGGGACCCTTGGGTCGATCGCACCAGTGAAGAGCCTGCACCCAAGGGACGGAACGGAAGTCGTGCTGGGACGAACGTCACGACTTTCGGTGGTGGACTTTCCAAGCGCAGGCAGCAAGTGTGGACGGGTCACCGTTCCAAGATCACGTTCTCGCCACGGACTTGACGCGCCCTGAGCGGCTGCATACCGTCGTCGCGGGCGAAGCAGACCACGGTGATGTTGATCCGGCTGGTCGGAATCCGGGTGTTGACCACCTCGGGCGACCCGAAACCATGTACTGCCGGAAGGAAAACGGACCCAGGTGAAGCAGATTTCTCTTCGACGCAACCGGGGATCCTCGATTCGGAAGCGCGTGCTCACGATCGCGCTCATCCCCAGTGTGGCCCTGCTGCTCGTCGGCGTGGCCCTCGCGGGCTACCTCATCTACGACGCGGTCACCGCGCGCGACTACACGACCAAGATCCGGAACTCGGAAGCCCCGGCGATCCCGTTCTTCGCCGCGCTCCAGCAGGAGCGCCAGGCGACGCTGAGCCTGCTGGCCGGCCAGGGCAACCAGCGCGCCGTGCTCGCGGCCGTCCGGCCGAAGGTCGACGCGACCGCCGCGAAGGAGATCGAGAACCTCCGCGACAACTTCGCCGACTACGACGGGACGCCGCCGAGCGTCCAGAAGAACATCGCCACGTTCTTCGGGCTGTTCCAGCAGCTGCCGCAGACCCGCCAGGCGGTCGACAGCGGCCAGATGCAGATGCTGCAGGCGTTCGGCTACTACAACAAGATCATCGACCAGTTCACCGACGGTGTCGCGGGGCTGGCGCAGAACGCCCGCGGCGCGCAGAACGCGTTCGACCGGCTGACCGCCATTCCGCTGTTCACCGCGGCGGACGAGATGCAGCGCAGTGACGCGCTCGCCGCGGCCGGGCTGGCCGCCGGCGGCCTCGGCAACGACGAGTTCCGCACCTACGTCGGCCAGGTCGGTGCCTACCACGCGCAGCTCGACGCGTCGGCGCCGAAGATGATCCCCGAGGTCAAGGCGAAGTACGACCAGCTGCTGGCCAGCCAGCCGTGGCAGACGGTCACCCAGGTGGAAACCGCTTTCCTGCGCGGTGACCTGTCGAAGCTGCCGGTGGCGCAGGACCAGTGGCGCACCGCCGCCCGCCAGGTCGGCGACGCCCTGATGGGCATCTTCGTGGCGCAGAGCTCGAACGCGAGCGCGGCCGCCATCGACGATGCCGACTCGACGTTCACCGAGTCGCTCATCGCCGGCGTGATCGCCGTCCTGTTCGCGGTCTTCGTGGTGTTCGTCGCCGTCCGGCTGTCGAACCGGCTCATCGGCCGCCTGCACCGGCTGCGCGAGGACACCCTCGACGCGGCCGAGGTCCGGTTGCCCGAGCTGGTCGCCCGCGTGCAGGCGGGCGAGCCCGTCGACCTCGAAGAGGGCGGCCACTTCCTCGACCACGGCACCGACGAGATCGGCCAGGTCGCCGACGCGTTCAACAAGGCGCAGCAGACCGCCATCGCGGCCGCCATCGACGAGGCGAAGACCAAGGAGGGCACCAAGACGGTGTTCCTCAACATCGCCCACCGCAGCCAGGTCATCGTGCACCGGCAGCTCAAGGTGCTCGACCAGGCCGAGCGCAAGCAGGAGGACCCGGAGCAGCTGGACACGCTGTTCCAGCTGGACCACCTCTCCACCCGCGCCCGCCGCAACGCCGAGAACCTGATCATCCTCGGTGGCGGGCAGCCGGGCCGGCAGTGGCGCAACCCGGTCGGGCTGGCCGAGCTGGTCCGCGGCGCGTCCGCCGAGACCGAGGACTTCGCGCGGGTCAAGACGGCGGCGCTGCCGCAGATCGCCATCCGCGGCCCGGTCGTGGGCGACCTCGTGCACTTGCTGGCCGAGCTGATCGACAACGCGACGTCGTTCTCGCCGCCGCAGTCGCGGGTCGAGGTGCGCGGCAACGTGGTCGGCAAGGGCGTCGTGATCGAGGTCGAGGACCAGGGCCTCGGGCTCGAGCCGGACCAGACCGAAGAGATCAACGCGATGCTGGCCGATCCGCCGGACTTCGGGATCATGGCCCTGTCCGACGAACCGCGCCTCGGCCTGTTCGTGGTCGCGCGGCTGGCCGCCCGCCACGGCATCCAGGTGCACCTGCGCGAGTCGGCCTACGGCGGCACCCGGGCCATCGTGCTGGTGCGCACCGATCTGCTCGCCCCGCTCGCCGAGTCCGAGCCGGAGCAGCCGATCACCCCGCCGAAGCCGGAGCTCGTCCCGAACCCGGTCGAGCCGGAGCCGGTCAACGACGAGGTCGCCCCGCTGCGGCGGCCGGTCCGCCGCCCGGCGCGGCACCGCACCGAGCCGCCGGCCCCGCCCGCCCCGGTGACCCAGCCCGAGCCGGTCGTGCCGCCAGAAAGGAAT
>NZ_JBFANX010000005.1:468193-489806 GCF_040675005.1 Amycolatopsis sp. NPDC049691 | reverse complement strand
CCACGAGGTGGCCGACGAGAACGCCGACGACAGCCGCTGCGTCTACGTCGACAACGAGCCGGTGGCCGTCGCGCACGGCCGGATCCTGCTCGACGGGTGATCAGGGCGATCTCGTCACGCTCGTCGAAGTGCAGGTACTCGCGGTGGCCGTCCGCGTACTGGCGGACCGTGCCCGCCACCACGACCACCAGCTCGCCGTCCTCGATCGCGTACAGGTCGTCCGGCGTCAGGATCTCGTGGATGTGCGTTCCGTTCGTCGTCAGCGTGCGGACCCGGCGGCCCGTGTGGTCGTAGCCGTACAGCGCGTTGACGCCGTCGTCGCCGTGCACTCCGCGCAGCCGGTCGAACGCGTCCCGGATCTCGCTGCCCGGCCGCGGCGCCGGCGGCGCCCCCGGTGCGATCGAGCGCAACCAGCCCGGGCCCCGGACCACGTGCTCCGGCGTGAAGTGCTCGCTGACGCCGTTCGCGTAGTGCACCGCCGTCCGGCGGCCGCGCAGGTCGTACTGGACCGCGTCGACGAACCCCGGCACGCTCACCAGCCGGCCGACCTCGTCGTACTGGTGGCGGACCGTCAGCCGCCCGTCGCCGGCGTCCGGGTAGACCACTTCGGACAGTCGCCCGTCGGCCCGGCGGGCGACGTCCAGCCGGTACTCGACGGCGATGTGCGCCGGCCGCCAGCGCCGCTGGACCGGGTGGCCGAGCGGGTCGTAGCCGAACAGCGTCACGCCGGATTCGTCGGCGACGCGCACCAGCCGCCCGCAGCTGTGCGGGCCCGCTTCCAGGGGCACCGGCAACCCGCCATCGTGGTAGGTGAACGTCGTGACCGGCGTACCGCCCGGGTCGTCGACCAGCACCGCGACCACCCGGTCGGCCGCGTCGTGCACGCGGTACACCGTGTGCCCGCTCGCGGTCCGCGTCTCGACCGCGTTGCCCGCCGCGTCCCGCGCGTGCACGACCCCCTCGGCGTCCCGCAGTTCCCGGCCCAGCAAGTCCCGCACGACCGGCGCCGGACTGTCCGATGTGGACGTCCCCAGTGGACGGCCCAGTGCGTCGTAGCGGAACTCCTCGAAGCCCTCCGCTCGCGACCCGGCGCGGAACGCCCGGCTCGTCCGGCACACCAGGCCGCGCGCGCAGTACTCGTGGTGCTCGTCGACGACGTCGCCGAGCAGCTCGGCGTGCCGGCGCTGCAGCAGCCTGCCGGTGCCGTCGCGCAGTTCCGAGGTGACCAGCACCTCGGCCTCGCCGGACACCGCGCGCTGCTCGGTCGTCACCCGGGCGCCTTCGTAGCGGTACCGGACCGTCGGCAGGTCCGCCGAATCACCCGGCCGCACCACGGTTTCCAGCCGCCCCAGCGGATCGTGCGTCACCGTGGTCACCGCGCCCGCCGGGTCGGTCACCTCGCACACCCGCGCCGTGCGGACGTCGTACCGCGTCACCGTCACGTTCCCGAGCGGGTCCGAGAACACCTCCGGGAAGCACCGGTCGGCCGAGTACCGCACTTCGTGGGTGTGGCCGTGCGGCCCGGTCGTCGTGGTGCGCAGCCCGGCGACGGTGTCGAGCCGCCCGTGGAACGTCGTCACCCACCAGCCGTCCTCGCCGGGGCGGCGGTGGTAGCCGTGGTGCCGGAAGTCCGGCACGACCGGGCCGTAGACGCCGGCGACGAGCGCGTTGGTGAGTGCCAGCTCCTCCCGCGCGGTGAGCAGGCCGTGGGACCCGGCGGCGCCGTCGGGCCGCTCGTCGTACCGGAACACCGTGTCCGACAGGACTTTCCCGGCTCCGTCGACCGTGCGGACGCGCGCGGGCAGCGCGGCGAACCGGCGCTCGGGAGCCGTCGCATACGTCGTGCGCGTGTCGCGGACGATCGGCTCGCGGCCCGGCCGCTTTACGGTTTCCACCTCCCGGACCGGGTTGCCGGCGGTGTCGAAGTCCGTCTCCGTCGTGGTCACCGAGACCGGCCGCTCGCGGCGCTCGAAATCGGTCGTCACCGAACGAGTCCACTTCGGACGGCGAGCGTGCTCGACCCGGACGTACGGCCGGTTCTCCAGCGCGGACCCGTCGAGGCCGTAGTGCTCCTCCTTGTCGAGGAGCCCGCCGTCGCCGAACCAGCGCACGGTCCGCAGCGTCGGCGCGTACTCGTCGCCGAGCTCGTCCTGGACGACGCGCCCGAAGCCGTCGTGGTAGGCGAACTCCGTCACGCCGGTCTGCCCCGTGACGGCCTCGTGCCGCGTGACGCGCCGGACCACCGGGACCGTCTCGACGGTCGCGTACTCGACCGAGGTGACCAGCCCGAGCCCGTTGTCGATCTCGCTCAGCCGCCCGGTGCGCGGGAGGTCGGCGGGGTCGAGGGAGTAGCAGGGCACGGAGTCGTCGAGCAACAGCACGCCGCCACCCCCACCGCCGGTCCGGGCCGGCGCGGCGACATGGACCCGCCGCGGGGCCGGCGGTTCCGCGCGGGCGTAGGCCAGCCGCAGCACCGGCGCGGCCGCCTCGGCGCCGTGCGCGTCGAACCCGGTGAGCGCGACCGACGTCAGCAGCGAAGCGCCGGTGACGCCGTCCTCGTCGTAGCCGAGGTGCCACCGGCGGACGAGCGGCCGCGCGTCGGCCGGTACCCGCAGGTCGACGCGGGTGCAGCGCAACGCCGTCGTGACGAGGGTGCCGCTGCGGCCCCAGCGCAGCACGTCCGGCCGTTCCTCGTAGGTGAAGCCGACTTCGTACGGGCCGTAGGACACGCGGGCGAGGTACGCCTGCCCGCTGTGGTGGGCCCAGCCGAAGTCCACGGCGTTCCCGAACGAGTCCTCGGTCCGTTCGAGGTACCAGGCGGTGCCGGCGGACCGGCCGCCGTCGGTCGTGCCGAGCAGGTGCCGGACCCCCGAACGGGTGGTGAGCACGAAACCGTCGCCGCGGCGGACGAGCCTGCCCTCGTCGCCGGAGCGCGCGCGGCCGTCGGTCAGCCGGACGTGCGGCAGCGGCAGCGCGAACCCGCCGCCGAAGACGCCGTTCGGCGCGCCGGTCGTGTAGCGCAGCGCCAGCGCGGGCGCGCTGCCGCCGGGACCCGGCGGCAGGTCGAGCGGCACCGCGAAGCTGCCGCCCCCGGTGGCCGGGTCCGTGGTGAACGCGCCACCCAGCCCCCGGACCGGCGTCGGCCGCTCCGCCTCCCGCGCGCTCGACCGGAGCAGAACCATGCTGATCTCCCCGAATGCATCCGTGACTTCCCGGGGCCAAGTGGGTGAGGCGGACCCGTCAGATACGTCTTCACCCGTTTGCCGTCGTCGTTACCCATTCGTGATGTCGGTGTCGTATCCCAGTGGCGGCCCACGGGTCTTTCCCGGGTGCCATCAGTGATCAATGGCGGAGGGTGGACCCGATGGTCGTCAAGTTCGTGCGGGACGAGACCGCGGAAGCGGCGGAGGACGCGAGCACGCTCAACGAGCTCCCGACCCCGCCCAGACAGTTGCTCGACCGGCACGGCGCGCGGGTGCTCGACCCGGCAACGGCGGTCGTCGCCGCCGGGCGGCCGGCTCCGCGCACGACCGTGTACCGGCCGGGCGCCTTCCTGCTCCCCAACCGGTACCTGCGCGACCAGGAGACCCTGACCGCGATCAACCGGGTGCTCGCCCGCATCGGCATCTACGCCGCGCCCGCCGACCAGGGCGGCGACTCGACGGAGTACGCGCGCGCCCGGCAGCTCGACGACCTGCCCGCCCGCGCGCTGCTGAACGTCCGCGAGGACGCCGACCCCGTCGTCGTCGACTGCTGGAAGGCGCTGCAGCTGCTGCGCTCGGCCGCGGCCGGGGAGAAGCCCGAGATCGACCCGGAGATCGTCGCGCGGGTGTCCGTCGAGCACCTGCTGTTCACCTCGCCGGTGTTCGGCGGGGTGCCGTGGGAGACCAGCGGTCTCGGCGGCACGCCGTGGGAGACCAGCGGGTTCGGCGCCGGCAGCTCGTACGGGCGCACCCACGGCGCCAACCGGATCCCGGTGACGCTGGCCGCGGACCCGCCCTACCGCAGCAAGAAGCCCGCGCACCGGCGCCCGGTGATCGCCGTGCTCGACACCGGCATCGGCCCGCACCGGTGGTTCGGGCTGCCCGACCGCGGCGGACCGCCGCCCGCCGGCTCCGGCCTCCGCGTCGCCCCCGACATCCAGGCGGCGATCCGGCAGGCCGAGCTCGCGTCCGGCACCGTGCCGACCCAGCTGCTCGAGGACTACTGGGACGCGCCGACGACCGGCCAGCCGCTGATCGGCGACATCGACACCGACACCGGCCACGGCCTGTTCATCGCCGGCATCATCCGGCAGGCCTGCCCCGAGGCCGACACCCTCGCGATCCGCGTCGTGCACAGCGACGGCGTCGCGTACGAGGCCGACGTGCTGCTGGCGCTGCACCTGCTGGCCGACCGCGTCCGGAACGCGCAGGCGAACGGCCGGCCCGAGGACATGGTCGACATCGTCTCGCTCTCGATGGGCTACTACGCCGAAGACCCGGCGGACGTCGCGTTCACCGGCCTCTTCGGCGCGGCGATCGCCGACCTGCTCTCGCTGGGCGTGCTGGTCGTCGCGGCCGCGGGCAACGACGCCACCACCCGCCGCTTCTACCCGGCGGCGTTCGCCGACCAGCCGCTCGGCAGCGGCTGCGGCCCGCAGGTGATCAGCGTCGGCGCGCTCAACCCCGACGTCGGCGCGAGCCGGGCGCTGTTCTCGAACGAAGGCCCGTGGGTGCGCTGCTGGGCGACCGGCGCCGGCATCGTCAGCACGTACCCGGACGACGTCCGCGGCAGCGCGGCCGCCGACCACGAGCTGCCCGGCCGCGGTTCCTTCGACCCGGACGACTACAGCGCCGGCTTCGCGGTCTGGGACGGGACGTCGTTCGCGGCGCCGCTCGCCGCCGCCGAGATCGCCAAGGCGCTGGTCCACTCCGGCGACCTGGCGACGGTCGACCGCGACACCGTCGTCAAGCGCGCCTGGGCCGCGCTGGGCTCGCTGTGAACGTGGCCAAGACCGACCACAGCCGGGTAGCGGCCCTGTTCGACGCCGCGCGGTCGGGTGACCGCGCGGCGCTGGACGAACTGGTTTCCCTGCTCACGCCGCTGCTCTGGCAGGTCGCGCGCGATCAGGGGCTGGACGCCGATCAGGCGGCCGACGTCGTGCAGACGGCGTGGCTGCGCCTGCTCGGTTCGTTCGCGGAGATCCGCTCGCCGGTCGCGCTGACCGGCTGGCTGATCACCGTGACCAAACGGGAGGCCTGGCGGGCTGGGGAAAAACGCCAGGTCGAGCGGCCGCTGCCGGAGCTTCCGGAGCGGCTGGCCGAAGCGTCACCGGCACCCGAGGAGGGGGTGCTGCGCGACGACCAGCGCGCGCGACTTTGGCGCGCGGTCGACGCCTTGCCCGAACGCTGCCGCAGCCTGCTGCGGATCGTCGCGTTCGTGCACCGGCCGGACTACGCCGAAGTGGGCGCCCGGCTGGGAATGCCGAGGGGGAGTATCGGCCCGACCAGGGGACGTTGCCTCGCGCGCCTGCGCGAGCAGCTACTCGCCAACGGCGAAGGAGATTGGCTGTGACCACCGTCGAACCACCCGGCGCGAACGAGCCCTTGGACGAGCTCGACTTCCGGCTGCTGGCCGGGTTGCGCGAGCTGTGGGAAGACGCCGACCCGATGCCCGCCACGCTGGTGGAGCAGATCCGCTTCGCGATCCAGCTGGAGGACGTCGACCTCGAAGTGATGCGGATCCGGGAACAGGAGGGACTGGCGGGCGCGCGAAGCGCCGCGGAGCAGGGCCGGCTGATCACGTTCGACAGCGAAAGCCTGACGATCATGGTGAACGTGAGCCCCGAGGCCGGCGGGACGATCCGGCTGGACGGGTGGCTGACACCCCCGGCGGAACACCCGATCGAGGTCCGCACGGCGGGCGGCCCGTTGACGACCAGTTCGGACGCCGAGGGGCGGTTCGCGGTGAGCGGCGTGCCGCACGGGATGGTGCAGGTGCTGGTGCGGACCCTGGGTCGGTCGAGGACGGTGAGCACCCCGGCGGTCGAGCTTTAAGGCGGAAGCGGCCCGGTTGCCGCGCCCACAAGTGAAAATCTGTCCACCCGGCGAAAACCCCCGGACCGCCACGGCCCGGAGGTACGATCCGGGGCGTCCTTCTCGGCCGAGGGGGACGGCCCCGGCCGGAAGGGCAGCCTGTGGTCGCTTCGCCGAGGGCGGAAGACCGGGTGCGCGACCTGCATCGGCGGGCGGTCGCGGCGACCAACAACGGCCAGCCGGTCGTCGGCGGGCGCCTGATCCGTTCCGCCGCAAGGCTGCTCGGCCTGCCCGCCGCGCAGCCGCCGCCGGACTGGCCGGCCTGGACGGACCTCGCCACGCGCGTCCTCGGCACGTACGCCGCCGTCGAAACCGCGCTCGGCAACAGCACCCGCGGCCTGGCCCTGCTCGACGAAGCCGACGTCCTCGTCTCCGACGCCGGGCGCGGGATCCTGCGCCAGCAACGGGGTCTCGTCTTCATCCTGATCGGCCGGATGGACGAAGCCTTGGTCTGCTTCGACGAAGCGATCCCGCTGCTGCGCCAGGCCGGCGAGTTCGTCGTGCTCGCCAGGACGCTGCTCAACCGCGCCATGCTGCACCAGTACGCCGGCCGCGTCCGGCTCGCGCTCGCCGATCTCGACCAGTGCGAGCAGATCGGCGCCGGGCAGGCGTCGGAAGAGGGCCTGGAACGCATCTTCGCCAAAGCCGCGCACGGCCGCGGCCAGGCGCGCGTCCTCACCGGAGACATCCCCGGCGCGCTGCGGGACTTCGATGCGGCGAGCGGGTTCTACGCCGAACAGAGCGTCGGGATGCTGCCGGTGCTGGCCGTCGACAAGGCCCGCGCGCTCCTCGCCGCGGGGCTGCCGCAGGAAGCCGCCGCCGAACTCGACGCCGCCCTCGAGCAGTTCCCGCGGCTGCGGATGAACCAGGAGCACGCCGAAGCCGAGCTGACCCGCGCCCTGGCCGCGCTGGCCAGCGGTGACCCGGCGGCCGCGCGCGGCTGGGCCGGGCGCGCCGAACGGAGATTTCGCCGTCGGGGCAACGAAACCTGGGCCGCGGTCGCGCAGCTGACCGTGCTGCGCGCGGACTTCGCGGCCGGACGGCGGATCGCCCGCGTCGCCACCGAAGCGACCGCCCTGGCCGACCGGCTCACCGGGCTGGGCCTGCGCAACGACGCCGAAATCGCCGCGCTCCTGGCGGCCCGCGCGCGCATCGCGCTCGGCGACCTCGACGGCGCCCGCGCCGGCATCGCCCCGCGCGACCGCCGGGCCGCGCCGCTGGAAAACCGGCTGGTGCGCCGGCTGGCGCTGGCCGAACTCGGGGCCGCGAGCGGCGACCGGCGCGTCACCTTCGCGAACGCGCGGGCCGGGTTGACGCAGCTGGAGCGCCACCGCGGCCGGTTCGGCAGCATCGACCTGCAGACCGGGACGACGTCGCTCGGCAAGGAACTCGCCGACGCCGGCCTCGCCGCCGCGCTCGCCCAGCGTTCGCCCGGCGTCGTGTTCCGGTGGCTCGACCGCTCGCGCGCGCAGGCGTTCCGCTTCCGGCCGGTGCGCCCGCCCGCGCACCCGGAGACCGTCGACGCCGTCGCCGAGCTGCGGTACCTCTCGATGCAGATCCGCGCCGGCGAGCTGTCCGGCAAGCCGGACGCCCACGCCGTCAAGCGGTGCGCCGCGCTGGAACGCGAGATCCGCGCCAAGGGCTGGCAGGCCGAGGGCACCGACGTCGACCACCCCGAGGCGAAGCTGCGTGAGGTCGGCGACGAGCTCGCCGCGACCGGCAGCGCGATGGTCTGCTTCCTCGCCGACCACGGCGCGTTGTGCGCGCAGGTGATCGCGAACCACCGCGTCGCGCTGATCGAGCTGGGCCCGGCTTCGGCCGTCGCCGAACCGGTCGCGCGGCTGCACAGCGACCTCGACGCGTTGTGCGGGCGCCAGCTGCCGGCGAAGCTCGACCAGGTCATCCGCCGGTCGGTGCGCACGCAGGTCACCGCGCTCGACTCGATCCTGCTGGCCCCCCTGGCCGCCCGGCTGGGCGACCTCGACGTCGTCGTGGTGCCGACGGGTGCGCTCTCGGCCATCCCGTGGGGCCTGCTGCCCACGCTGCACGGCCGGCCGGTGACGGTGACGCCGTCGTCGTCGGCCTGGCTCGACGCGGGCCGCCGGCCACGCCGGGCGACCGGCGCGCCGCTGCTGGTGGCCGGTTCGGACCTGACCCACGCGGAGACCGAGGTTTCGCTGCTCGCGCCGCTCTACCCGGAGGCCGAGGTGCTGACCGGGCCGGACGCGACGGTCGCGGCGACGCTCAAGGCGTTCGACGGCTGCCGCCTCGCGCACTTCGCCGCGCACGGCCACCACGAGCAGGAGAACGTGCTGTTCTCCCGGCTCAACCTGGCCGACGGGCCGCTGATGGCCTATGACGTCCAGCAGCTTTCGACGGCGCCGGAGCACGTGGTGCTGTCGTCGTGCGACGTCGGCCAGGCGGTGGTCCGCGCGGGCGACGAGGTCCTCGGCTTCACGGCGGCGTTGCTCTACGGCGGCAGCCGGACCGTGGTTTCGAGCGTGGCGCGGGTCGACGACCGGACGGCGGGCGGGGTCATGCTGGCCTACCACCGCGCGCTGTCGGCGGGCACGCCCCCTGCGCGTGCCCTGGCCGACGCGGCCCAGGCGGAGCCGCTGATGCCGTTCGTCTGCTTCGGCCGCAGCTGACATTCCTTTCGACGCACGGGGTTCACCGAGGTTGCTTTCCGGTGATCGACCCCATCCCGGCGCATCCCGGGGCGGGGCCCGGGCATCTCCTCCAGTGAGTCCAGTTGATCACGGAACGAGGGAGGACGACCATGAAGCGCACTGCGACCGCGTTGCTCACCGGGGGTCTGGTGGCCGGCGGGCTGGTGCTGGCGGCCGGGGCCGCGAACGCCATGCCGAGTGACCACCCGTGCGGGGCTTCGGACGTCCGCGTGTCGGTGGCACCGGACCCGTCGCACGCCGCCGGGCACGAGGCTTACGTGCTGACCTACACCGCGGCGGCACCGACGACGAACTGCAAGCTGGAAGGCGCGCCGACGGCGGTGGCCTTCCTGGCCGGCGGGCGGCGGCTGCCGGTCACCGTGGCGACCGACGGCAGCGAGGCGCTGCCGGTGAACCTGCGCGACGGCCACCCGGCCGAGTCGCGGATCGTCCAGCGCTCGGCGGCGGCGCCGTCGGCCGCGCCGGACTTCGTGACGTTCGACCTGCCGACCGGACCGTTCGGTCAGCCGGTGAGCGTCGCCTGGCCCGCGGGGGCGGCCGTCAAGGGCGGCACGGTCCAGGTCACGCCGGTCGGCAACTGAACTCGGGGAGGGGAATCCACATGAAGCGCATCCTGATGGGATCGGCACGGCGGCGAGCGCGTTCGCGCTGGCGGCGTGCGGGACGTCGACGGCGGCTCCGGCGCCCGTCGCTCCCGCGGCGGGCGGGGCCGGGGGTGGCGTCGCGGCGGCGTCGACGGCGACGCCGCGCTGCACGACGGCCGACCTGGAAGTCCTGCTGGGCAAGCCGGCCGAGAAGAACGACGCGCCGGGCCAGTACGACATCCCGCTGACCTACCGCAACACGACGGACCACACGTGCGGCCTGTACGGCGTGCCGGGCGTCGACCTGGTCGGCCCGGACGACGCGACGTTCGGCCCGGTCTACCACCTGCCGCGCATCGACAACGGCGTGAAGTACAACGAGGTCACGGCCGGGACGACGGCGTCGGCGACGATCACGGTCCTCAAGCCGGCACCCGGCGAGCCGGCGTGGACGCCGGCGAAGCTGAACACGATCCCGCCGGGGTCGACGTCCGCGCTCACCGCGCGGTGGCCGGCCGACCTGCCGGTCCTCCGCCAGGACGCGGCCACGCACCCGGGTTCGTACGTCAACGGCATCCTGGCCGATCCAGCCTGATTGTCACTCGATCGGGTGAAGCAGGGGGCCGCGCGTCATTCTCGGCGTGGGGCCCCCTCTTTCTTCGTGCGGCGGTAACCGGCCGGCACGCCCCCCGACCGGCCGGTTACCGCTGCGGTGTCTTCTACTCACGGTGGAGCAGCACGACGGAGTCCGTCTCGTCGACGCGCAGGTACCCCGTGTCCGCCAGGTCGTCCAGCGCGAGGGCCTTCGTGGCCAAGGTCGTCGGCCACGACTGTTCCGGGCGGGCCACCACCACCCACTCCGGCCGCTCCCGCGTCACCCCGTCGAAGAACAGCACCGTGCAGCGGGACGTCAGCCGCGGGGCCAGCCGGTTCGACGCCAGGACCGTGGCGCCGTCCGGGATGCGCGTCAGCACCGCGTCGATGCCGGCTCGCTGCGACGGTGTCCACACCCCTTCCGTCACGTGCGCCGCCTGGAGGGCCAGCGAAGCCAGCCCGGCGAGCAACGCGCACGCCGGCAGCAGCCGGGCCGCCGCTTTCCGGGCGCCGTGCAGACCCGCTATGAACACGATCGGCATCAGCACCGCGCTGTAGTGGTAGCCCATGCCCCAGTAGCGGTCGTTCGCCGACACCAGCCGCCATAGCAGCGTCGGCACCGCCAGCAGCAGCAACGGCGACCGCAGCGCGGCGAACCCGGTCGGCACCACCAAGGCCAGCAGCATCGAGACCTTCACGATCGCGCCGCCGAACGGGTTGAAGCCGCCGTTGTGCGCGTAGGCGCCCGCCGGGTTCAGCGCGGGCAGGACGACCAGGAACAGCAGCGCCGAGCACGTCACCCCGAAGACCAGCACCGCCCAGCCGAGCCGGCGCTGCCGGTTGAGCACCAGCACGGCGCCCACCGCGGCGAGCGTCAGCGGCAGGTCCTCCTTGACCAGCACCAAGGGCAGCGCGCACCAGACCGCCGCGCGCCACCGTTCGCGCAGCAGGTGCTCCGCGGCGAACGCCACCATCGGGACGGCGAAGCAGACTTCGTGGAAGTCGAAGTTCACCGCGGACAGCAGCCCCCACGACAGCACGTACCCCGCGCCGACGACCGCGCCCCGGCGGGTGCCGAGCACCTGCACGGCGCACCGCGTCACGGGTACCGCGGAAATCGCGAAGAGGAAGGCCTGCGCGAGGAGCAGGCACGCCGGCGACGGCCAGAGCAGGTAGCACGGCGCCAGCAGCGCCAGGATCGGGTGGAAGTGGTCGCCGAGCCCCGGCGCGCCCGGGCCGAGCAGGTCCGCCACCGGCCAGTGCCCGTGCGCGTACGACCGGACGATCTGCTCGAAGATCCCCAGGTCGAACCCGCTCGCGTCGAACGTCCGCAGCCGCTCCAGCGACCAGGCGGCGTACCCGGCGAAGGCGACCGCGGCGACGAGGAAGGGGAGCGCGCGCGTACGCACCTGGACCGGTGCGAAGTCGATCAGCATGGCGGGATGGTCTTGGGGCCACGCTGAACCGGAGCTTAAGCGAGCTGAAGACGTCTTCAGGCAAGCGGGAGCCGCAGCTCCAGGCGCGCGCCGGACGTGCTGTCGGCGACTTTCAGGGTGCCGCCGTGCGACCGCGCGACCTCCGCGGCGATCGCCAGGCCCAGCCCGGCGCCGCCGTCGTCCTCGCGGGCGCGGTCGGCGTCGAGCCGCACGAACCGGTCGAAGACGCGTTCCCGGTCTTCGGCCGGGATACCGGGCCCGTCGTCCTGGACCGTCAGCACGCTCTGGCCGTCCGACGCGGTGAGCGCGATCGTGACGCGGCTCTTGGCGTGGCGTTCGGCGTTGTCGACGAGGTTGCGCAGCACGCGCTCCAGCCGCCCGGCGTTCCCGCGCACCACCGGCGACGCTTCGAGGTGCACCTGGAGGCCGTCGTACGGGACTCGCGCGGCGACGTGCTCGGTCACCAGGTCCGCCAGCGCCACCGGTGCGGCGCCGGCCGGCTGGTCGGCGTCGAGCTTGCTGAGCAGCAGCAGGTCCGCGGCCAGCGTCTCCATCCGCGTCACGTCGAGCACGGCGTTTTCGCAGCTGCGCCGCCAGTCGAGGCGATCGGGGTGGGCGAGCTGCACCTCCAGCTGGGTGCGCAGGGACGCCAGCGGCGTGCGCAGCTCGTGCGAGGCGTCCGCGGTGAACTGGCTCTGCCGCCGCACCGACCGGTCGAGCCGGCCCAGCATCGCGTTCATCGTCACGGCGAGTTCGGTGATCTCGTCACCGGAGTCCGGCACCGGGACGCGGCGGCCGAGGTCGCCCGCGCGCACGCCGTCGACCTCCGCGCGGATGGCGCCCACCGCGCGCAGCGACCGCCGGACGGCGAACCAGGCGACCCCGCCGACGAGCAGCGCGGCCGCGGGCACCCCGCCCCAGAGGATCCGCTCGGCGGTGGCGACGGTTTCGAGGCCGACCGGGTCGAGGTTCTCCGCCGCCACGACCGCGAACCGGCGGTCCTTCGTCCGCGCGGTGCTGTACAGCTGGTCGTCCAGGCCGAACGGCTCGACGATGACGCAGTCCGGTGCGTAGACCCGGACCGGCTCGTCGCCGGAGAACCGCTCCGGCCGGCCGAGCGAGCAGTCGGCCGCCTCCCGGCTGATCAGGTACCCGCCGCCCTTGGCGTACTGCCGCGGTACGTCGGCGGGGGCGACCCCCGAGTTCAGCAGGGCGAGCAGGGTGTCGACCTTGTCGCTCGCCCGGGCCCTGGCATTGTTCTCGAGGGGGCTTTGCAGCGTCGACACGAACCAGTACGACCCGAGGCCGAGGACGAGCGCCGACGCGAGCGCGGCGAAGAGGGCGACCCGCCACCGGGTCGACCGGGGCAGGAGCCGGATCATGCCCAGAAGATAACCGCACCTTCGGAGATCCGGGACGGGCGTCCGGGCTCCTACCGTCGAATCCGTGACGGTCGAGAAGTGGCAGGCGGTGCGCGCGGCGCTGCCGGAGACCGGCGCCCGGTTCGCGGACCTGGTGGCCGGCGTGCGCGACGGGAACGCGACGTCGCTCGGCGAGTGGACGATCGCCGAAACGGCGGCCCACGTCGGGATGATCGCGCTGATGTACCCGGCGATGATCCGCGGCGACGGCGGTCCGCTGCCGCTGCCGGGCCTGGCGGAGCCGATCAACGCGGCGAGCGTCGACACGATCTCGCGGATGAACGCGCTGGCGCTCGAGCTGTACCCGGAACGCGACCCGGTGCGGCTGGCCGAGCGGCTGCGCGCGGACATCGCGGAGGTGCTGCTGGTCAGCCAGGACCTGGACCCGGAGAAGCCGGTGTGGTGGCTGGGCGGTTCGCGCGTGCCGGTGGCGGGGGTGCTCGCGCACCTGGTCAACGAGATGCTGATCCACGGCCTGGACATCGCCCGCGCGGTCCGCCGCCCCTGGCCGATCCCGGCGGCGCACGAGGCGCTGTTCCTGGAGCTGTTCCTGTTCGGCATGGTGCGCAACGACATGGGCCGGTTGCTGGACGACGCAACGCCGTCCCCGCGCCGGATCGCGGTCGAGTTCCGGTCGGCGTCGACGGTGCCTGCTGTGCTGGCGCTGCAGCACGGGAGGTTGCGGTTGGCGGAACCGGACGGGACCGCGGACGTGCGGTTGACGTTCGACCCGGCGGTGCTGGTGCCGATGATGTTCGGCCGCATTTCCCGCGTCCGCGCGGTGCTGAGCGGCGGCGTGCGGATCGGCGGGCCGCGGCCGTGGCTGCTGCCGGCGTTCCTGCGGACCGTCCGGATGCCCTAGCTCGAGACCCGGAAGGTCAGGTGGGTCGCGTTCGGCGTCTCTTCGACCGCCACCCGCTCCAGCTTCACGTGCGCCCCGACCGCCGCGTCGAACAGCCGGACCCCCGCGCCGAACAGCACCGGGACCACGTGCAGCCGCAGCTCGTCCACCAGTCCCGCCAGCAGGTACTGCCGCATGGTCGTGCCGCCGCCCATCACCACCACGTTCTCCTCGCCCGCCGCGGCTTTCGCTTGGCGCAGGGCGCTTTCCGGGCCGTCCGTGACGAACGTGAACGTCGTCGGGCCCTTCACCACCGGCTCGTGCGGCCGGCTGGTCACGACGAACACCGGCTTCTTGAACGTCCCGTCGTCGCCCCAGGGCTCCTCGCCGGCCTCGAACATCGTGCGGCCGACGATGAACGCGCCCGCGCCGTCGAAGAGCCGGGCCGCCACCGCGGCGTCGGCGTCCGTGCCGGCGAACATCCAGTCGTGCAGCAGGTCGCCGTCGCGGCCGAGGCGGTGGTCGGGACTCGTGTCCGGACCCGCGACGATCCCGTCCGCCGACACGCTGATCTCCGCGATGACCGTCACCAGCCGTCCCCCCATTCCGCGTCGCGGGCCGCCCGGTAGCGCGGCCCCTGCTTCTTCGAGACTGCCACCCCGGGCGTCAAACCGTCCGACGAAGTGCACAGATCGAGCGCCACCCAGCCCTTGTGCTTCTTCGGGTGCCGGATGATCCGCGCGGCCGGCCGCTCCGGTGCCGACCGCGACGCGACGACGTAGGCGAACTTCTCGTCCTCGAACCCGAGCGTCCCCGCCTTGAGCCGCCGGTGCAGGCCCGAGCGGGGGAGCCGCGCGGCGAAGTGGCACCAGTCCTCGCCGGGCACGATCGGGCACGCCGCGTCGTGCGGGCACGGCGCGACGACGTGCAGGCCCAGCTCGATCAGCCGTGCGCGGGCGGCGCGGATCCGTTCGTACCCCGCCGGTGTCCCGGGCTCGATCAGAGCGACCGCCCCGGCCGACCCGGCCAGCCAGCGCACGACGTCCGCGCGGGTGGCGTCCGGCAGCTCGCCGAGCACGTAGGACAGCGTCACGAGGTCGGCCTCCGGCGCGGGCGCGGCCGGGTCGACGAACCCGCGCCGCCACTCGGCGTCCCGGACCGCGGGCAGCGACGCGCCCGCCGCGAGCCGCTTGCCCAGGCCGATGGCCCCGGCGACCTGCTCCAGGACCGTGCACTTCGCCAGCGACGGCCAGACCGCGGCGGCCGCCCAGACCGCCGCACCGGTGCCGCCGCCGACGTCGAGCTGGGTCCGCGGCTCGAACCCGGGCGCGCGCAGAGCGGCTTCGGCGAGCACCGCGCGCACGGCCGCGTAGGTGGCCGGCATCCGGTAGCCGGCGTACGCGGCGACGTCGACATCGGAGGTGAGGATCGGTGCGGTCGCCGCGTCACCCTGGCGGTAGCGCGTGCTCAGCCGGTCGACGGACTGCGTCAGCCGGGCCAGCGGGTGCCTGGCCAGCTCGTCGTCGAGCGCGGAGGAGAGGTCATCGGGGAGTACCGCCACGGCTGACGATTCTCCCCTGTCCGAATTGCCCGCCCGGACCGGCCCTGAGCTGCTAGTTTTCCGCCGGGAAAGTTTTTCGGCGGACGCTGTCGATCCGGGGCGCGGCCGTTCGACGCGTAGGCAGCAACGAGCGAAGGGAGACCGCTGTGCGGTTCATGGTGATCGTCAAGGCGAACGAGGAGTCCGAGGCCGGGCACGGCCCGAGCGCCGAGCTGCTGGCCGAGATGGGCAAGTTCAACGAGGAGCTGGTCAAGGCCGGCGTCCTGCTCGCCGGCGAGGGCCTCACGCCCAGTTCGGAAGGCGCCCGGGTCGTCTTTTCGGGCAGCGAGGACCCCAAGGTCGTCGACGGGCCGTTCGCCGAGACCAAGGAGCTCGTCGGCGGCTTCTGGATCCTCCAGTGCCGCGACCGCGACGAGTGCGTCGAGTGGATCAAGCGGATGCCGAACCCCGACGGCCAGGCCGGCGTCGTCGAGA
This sequence comes from Amycolatopsis sp. NPDC049691, assembly GCF_040675005.1. NCBI lineage: Bacteria > Bacillati > Actinomycetota > Actinomycetes > Pseudonocardiales > Pseudonocardiaceae > Amycolatopsis > Amycolatopsis sp. NPDC049691. The sequence goes on along the minus strand of NZ_JBFANX010000005.1, from coordinate 474,128 downwards.
TCCGCCGCGTCGCCGAGGCGTCCGACTTCGAGAACATGACGCCCGAGGTCGAGGAGCTGGAAGGACGGCTTCGCGCGCAGAGCGCCGGGGAGAAGTGATGCGCTTCCTGGTGATGGTCAAGGCCAGCCCGGAGTCCGAGGCCGGCGTCGGGCCCAGCCGCGAAGAGCTGGAGATGATGTCGAAGTTCAACGAAGAGCTGTTGAACGACGGCCGGATCGTCTTCGCCGAAGGGCTGACCCCGAGTTCCGAGGGCGTGCGCGTCCTCTTCGAGGGCGACGCCGAACCGAAGGTCATCGACGGGCCGTTCGCCGAGTCGAAGGAGCTCGTCGCCGGGATCTGGGTGCTCAACGGGGATTCCCTCGAGGACGTCGTCGCGCTGATGAAGCGCGCGCCGAACCCCGAGGCGAAGGGTGGTGTCATCGAGATCCGCCCCATCGCCGAGTAGTGGGTTGCACCGCGACCGATCACCCTGTCGAATGGCCGGGTGACGGTTGCGGACACCCGGAGCACGGTCGAGACGGTCTGGCGCATCGAATCGCCGCGGCTCATCGCGGGCCTGGCCCGCATGGCGCGCGGCGACGTCGGGCTCGCCGAAGAGCTGGCGCAGGACGCGCTCGTCGCGGCGCTGGAGCAGTGGCCGGAGTCCGGCGTGCCGCGCAACCCCGGCGCCTGGCTGATGACCATCGCCAAGCGCCGCGCGATCGACCAGTTCCGCCGCAACGAGCGGTACGCGGAGAAGCTCGAGGAGGTCGGCCGCGGCGAGCGGGTCGGCGAGGGCGTCCTGCCCGACTTCGACGCCGCGCTCGACGACCACATCGAGGACGACCTGCTGCGCCTGCTGTTCGTCGCGTGTCACCCGGTGCTGAACACGCAGGCCCGCGTCGCGCTGACGCTGCGGATGCTCGGCGGCCTGACCACTGACGAGATCGCGCGCGCGTTCCTCGTCCGCGAGTCGACGATCGCGCAGCGGATCGTGCGCGCGAAGAAGGCACTGGCGGCGGCGAAGGTGCCGTTCGAGGTCCCGGAGGGCGACGAGCGCGTCGCCCGGCTGTCGTCCGTGCTCGAAGTCATCTACCTGGTGTTCAACGAGGGCTATTCGGCCACCCGTGGCGACGACTGGATGCGGCCGGCGCTGTGCGAGGAGGCGATGCGCCTCGGCCGCGTGCTGGCCGGGCTGATGCCGGGCGAGTCCGAGGTGCACGGCCTGGTCGCGCTGATGGAGCTGCAGTCGTCGCGGTCGAAGGCCCGCACCGGCCCGAACGGCGAGCCGGTGCTGCTGCTCGACCAGGACCGCACCCGCTGGGACCGGTTCCTGATCCAGCACGGCCTGGCGGCGCTGACGCTGTCGGAGCAGATCGCCGACGGCGCGTACGGCCCGTACTCCGCCCAGGCGGCGATCGCGGCGTGCCACGCGCGCGCCCGCACCGCCGAGGAGACGGACTGGGCGCGCATCGCGGCGTTGTACGAGGGGCTGGGCAAGCTTCAGCCGTCCCCGGTGATCGAGCTGAACCGCGGGGTCGCGGTGGCGATGGCGAACGGCCCCGCGGCGGGCTTGGCGGTGGTCGACGCGGTGGCCGACGACCCGGCGCTGAAGGACTACCACCTGCTCCCGAGCGTCCGCGGCGACCTGCTGCAGAAACTGGGCCGGCTCGAGGAGGCGGAGCAGGAGTTCAGACGGGCGGCGGAGATGACGGAGAACGCGCGCGAGCGGGCGCTGCTGCTCGACCGCGCGACGGCGGTGGCCCGCTGACGCCGTGCTCGCCTCGCTGCTGCCGGGCTTCCGGGACGTCCGCAGTGCGCTGGTGGCCGGCTACATGTGGTTCTGCGCCGGCTGGCTGCTGATCGGCCACTACCACCCGCCGTCGGCCGGACTGCTGGGCCGGCCGGCGCTGGAGCTGCTGGAACTGTTCGGCACCGGTGGCCGGCTGGCGGCGATCAGCGTGCTGTGCCTGCTGGTCGGCGAGGTGACCGGCACCGTCGTGCAGTCGGCGTTCTTCCAGCTGAGCGTCGCGTACCTGAGGCGGCTCACGGCGGAGCACCTCGACCGCAGGCCGGGCGGGCCGCTCACGGTGTTCCGGCCGATCAGCACGCGGGCTCTCTCCCGAGTGCGCGGCCGGATCCGCCTGGACTACCGGCGGCACCAGGAGAGCACGACGTCCGACGCCACCCCGCGCGGCGACGACCGGCACGAGGTCGACCGGCTCACGCTCGAGGCGGTGCAGGAAGCGCTCTACATGTGGCCGCGGCTGGTCGTGGCGAAACCCGAGCTGTACGCCGAGTTCAGCAGGCTCAAGGGCGAAAGCGAGTTCCGCGATTCCCTCCTGCTGCCACTTCCGTTGCTGGCGGTCGCGGTGTGCGTGGACCTGTCCGTGCCGCCGTGGGTGAAGACCCTCCTGCTGGTGGCCACGGTGCTCGCCGACGGCTACCTGTTCGCGCAGGCGCGGCAGCGGTTCCGCCAAGCGCACAGCATGATCGCGCACAGCATCGCGGACGGAACGGTCAGCTCGGCCGCGATGGGTGCCTGGGAGTCACCGATCCCGCCAGGCGAGCGGTGACAACGTCAACGCGGCTTCGGCGATCCGCTTCGCGGTCTCCGTCGTCAGTCCCTTCCGTGCGGACTCGATCCACTCGTCGACGCGCCGCACCCCGGCATCCCGGTACTCCAGCGCCTGCAGCAGCATCTCCAGCTTGTCGGCGTCCTTCGCGCACCGCGCTTCGGCCGACTCGCGGGTCTCGTACTCGTCGACCGCCGCCCGGACCAGGTCCTTCGACCGCGCCGGGAGTCCGTCGGTCTGGTCGGCCGTGATCGCCCGCGGCTCCGGTTTCCGCAGGTAGTCCACGGCCGTCAGCGGGAGGTCACCCGTCCGGGTCTCCTGCGTGTCGTGCCACAGCGCCAGGAACGCCGCCCGCTCCGGCGACGCACCCTCCTCCGCCGCGAGCAGCGCCGCCAGCTGGGCCGCCCGCAGGCTGTGCTCGCCCACCGACTCGGGGTCGCGGACCCCGGCGTGCCACCAGCCCGACCGCCGGACCCGCTTCAGCAGGCCCAGCTCGTAGCCGAACGCGGCCAACCCCTCGAACGTCATGCCGCCCAGCCTAGGGCGCCGGGATCATCGCCGTCAGGATCGTCGCCTGCAGCAGGGAGATGACCCCGACGACCGCGGTCAGCAGCAGGGACCACAGGAAAGTCTGCCGCAGCAGCGATCCTTCCTTGCCGCTCTGCCCGATCGCCGTCGCGCCGATCGAGAGGTTCTGCGGCGAGATCATCTTGCCCATCACGCCGCCCGAGGTGTTCGTCGCGCCGGCCAGGATCGGGTTCAGGTTCAGCTGCTGGGCCGAAATCACCTGCATCGGGCCGAACAGGCTGTTCGTCGACGCGTCCGAGCCGGTCAGGAACACGCCCAGCCAGCCGATGTAGGCCGAGAACAGCGGGAAGACCGCGCCCGTCGTCGCCAGGGCCAGGCCCAGCGTCTGCGTCGCGCCCGAGTAGTTCATCACGAACGCGATCGCCAGGATCATGAAGATCGTCGCGAGCGCCCAGCGCATCTGGAACAGCGTCTCGCGGTACGTCTTGAGCAGCAATCCCGCCCGGCCGCCCATCGCGAACCCGGCGACGACCGCCGCGATCAGCGCGACCGTGCCCGGCGAGAACAGGAAGTCGACGGTGAAGGTGGCCGCGTACGGCGCGTTCTTCGCGGTGATCGGCGGGTGCTGGACGACGTGGTTGTGCAGCCCCGGCCACGCGAAGATCCAGTCGGCCTTGTGCAGCAGCTTCGTCAGGTCCAGCCAGGCCGGCAGATTCTTGAAGATCGTCCCGATCCGGGACAGGAAGATCGCCAGGATCAGGATGATGTAAGGCATCCACGCGTAGAGCGCGCCACGCTCGGACCGCGCCGCCCCGAGGCTCTTGACAGCGCTTTCTTCGCCGTCGAACCGCCACACCGACGCGGGCTGCCAGAACCGCGTCAGGACCCACAGCGCGGCCATCGCGGTGAGCGCGGCGAGGACGTCGACCAGGCTCGCGCTGATGTAGTTGGACGCGACGAACTGCATGGCTGCGAACGCGAGCCCGGCGGTCAGCACCGCGGGCCACACCTCGAGCATGCGCTTCCAGCCGGCGAGGACGACGACCAGGAACGCGGGGATGATCAGCGCCAGCACCGGAACCTGGCGGCCGACGGCCGCCGAGAACAGCTCGGTCGCCTGGTCCTGCTTGAGGTGCATGATCGGCGCGGTCAGCCGGCCGAGCACGATCAGCGGGTTGCCGAGGCCGCCGAACGCGACGGGCGCGGTGTTCGCCAGCAGCGCCAGCACGACGGCCTTCACCGGCGGGAACCCGAGCGCGGCCATCATCGCGGCGGTGATCGCGATCGGCGACCCGCCGCCCGCGACGCCTTCGAGCAGCGCGCCGAAGCCGAACGCGATGAGCAGCGCCTGCAGCCGCCGGTCTTCGCTGAAGCCGGCGAGCACGCGCTTGATGGCGTCGAACCGGCCGGTCGCGACGGTGACGTTGTGGAAGTAGACGGCGTGGAACGCGATCCACGCGACCGACCACACGCCGAAGACGACGCCCATGGCCGCGGAGTCGAACGCGAGCGCGGCCGGCATCCGGTACAGCAGCAGCGCGACGCCGAGCGCGGTGACCAGCGCGAGCGCGGCCGAGAGGTGCGCGGAGAGCCGGACGACACCGAGCGCGACGAGCAGCACGACGATCGGGAGCGCGGCGAGCAGCGCGGAGAGCCACAGGCCGCCGGCCGGCTGGTAGTCCTGGAGCCACGTCATGCGCGCTGCCCCCGGACATATCCGAGGCGCAGCGAAAGGGCGGCGGCGGTGCCGGCGACGGAGGCACCGAGTTCGTCGAGCCGGCGCAGCACGCGCGGCGCGGGCCCGGCGATGCTGATGGCGGCGATGGGCCGCCCGGAGTGGTCCCGCACGGCGGCGGCGACGCACCCGACGTCCGGCTCGTTCTCGACCTCGTCGATCGCCCACCCGCGGCGGCTGGTCCGGGCGAGCTCGTCGAGCAGGCGCAGGGGATCGTTGATCGTCTTGAGCGTGAGCGAGTCCAGTTTCATGCGCCGAACGCGCTCGGCCCGATCGGCTTCGGGCAGCGCGGCGAGCCAGGCTTTCCCGAGCGAGGTGGCGTGCTGGGGGCGCCGGGTGCCGAGCCGGCAGGCGAGGGTGACGGCGCTGGCGCTGCGTTCGGTGGCGACGTAGACCATGGTGTCGTTGTCGGGAACGGCGAGGTAGGTGGTCTCCCCGGACCGTTCGGCGAGCGACGCGAGGTACCGCGGCGCACAGCGGTGCAGGTCGGTGGCGGCCATGGCCCGCGCCCCGAGTTCGACGAGCCGCGTCCCGAGCCGCACCCGGCCGGTGACCTGGTCGGCTTCGAGGTATTCGAGGCTCTTCAGGGTGCCGACGATGCGGTAGGCGGCACTGCGGGAAAGCCCCAGTTGCCGCGCGATCGCATTGGTGGAAATCTCCTGGTGCCGACCCACGTGCTCGAGCACCGCGAGCCCGCGTTCGAGAGTTCCGCTGTTCTCCAGCCCGCGCTCCGGTCCCACGCTGCCCTCCGTTGGACGTTCCCGGTTTCCGCTCAGCGGTACGCATTTCCGCTGGGTGGGGTTGGACGGTAACACCTCCGATGTATTGGCGGAAGATCTTGAAACGTCTCAGGAGAATGCGGTTACTTGCGGACGCTAATTGGTACAACCTCCGATGGTTAAGTTTCCTACCTATGGCGGTTGCGGAGCGTGTTTCGAGGGCGTTCGACAAGTTCGACAGTCGTGGTGTTCAGATTCGTGAATGGGTTGTGAAGGGAGTAGAGGAGTTGTCAACAGGGCGGTCGTAATGTGGACAAGCCGGGAGCGGGTGGGCCTTTTCGGGCTTGTTTGTCGGTGGGGGGCGATACGCTGGAAGCGGGACGCCCCCCAGGGACGGG
>NZ_JBFANX010000005.1:299778-468094 GCF_040675005.1 Amycolatopsis sp. NPDC049691 | reverse complement strand
GCGGGGGCTGTGTCGGCGGGGGCTGTGTCGGCGGGGGCTGTGTCGGCGGGGGCTGTGTCGGCGGGGGCTGTGTCGGCGGGGGCTGTGTCGGCGGGGGCTGTGTCGGCGGGGCCCGTCCATCTCGTCCGACGTGGTGAACCGTGCGGCCCAGCTCGGCGCGGCCGGACTTGGCCCCCAGCCCGCTGCGAACCCCCGCGAACCTCGCGAACGACCCGTTCGTGGCGTCCAGCCCGGCGCTGCCGGACCAGCCCGCGCCGCCCACGAAGGCGACCGGCCGACCCGCCCCACCAAAGCCGGTTCGCCCAACCCGGTGGCCCGGGTCACGGACTCAGCAAACTCACAGCGCCCACCGAGCACCATCCAGCCGGTGACCGCCCGAAACCCCCTTCGTACCCGCGCGTCCGTCACCGCCGGGCGCCTCACCGCCTGGCTCTCGCGCAGCGCCGGTATCGGCCAGGGCGGCGTCATCGGTGGCCGGGTCGCTCTCGCGCTCGATCCGCACGCGCTCACCCACCTCGGGCAGGACCGGACCGTCGTCCTCGTGACCGGGACCAACGGCAAGACCACCACCGCCCTCATGATCACCAAAGCCCTCGAAGCCCTCGCCGAGGTCGCCGCCAACAGCGGTGGCGCCAACATGCCCGACGGCGTCCTCGCCGCCCTGGCCGCGCACCCCGAAGCGCCCTACGCCGTTCTCGAAGTCGATGAAACCTATGTCCCCTGGGTTGCCGACCAGCTGAATCCCGCCGTTCTCGTCCTGCTCAACCTCAGCCGCGACCAGCTCGACCGCGTCGGCGAGGTGCGGTCCACCGAACGGGATCTCCGCAAGGCGATCGAGAACCATCCCGAAACCACGATCGTCGCCAATTCCGACGACGTTCTCGTCACCTCCGCGGCGGGCGAGGCCGGCAAGAAGGTCTGGGTCGGCACCGGCCGCCGCTGGACCGGCGACTCCACCGCCTGCCCCCGCTGCGACGGCCTGATCGCCCACACCAAGGACCACTGGAGCTGCGCCTGCGGCCTCGCCCGCCCCGAGCCCGCCTGGACCCTCGACGGCGACCTCGTCCGCACGCCCGGCGGCCGGCACGTCGACCTGGACCTTCGGCTCCCCGGCGACGCCAACCGCGCCAACGCCGCCTTCGCGCTCGCCGCCGCGCACCGGCTCGGGGTTCCGCCGCACACCGCCGCCGCGCGGCTGCGGACCATCACCGACATCGGCGGCCGCTACCGGACCATCCGGCGGTCGCGGCACTCCGTGCGGCTCATGCTCGCCAAGAACCCCGCCGGCTGGGTGGAAACGCTGCGCGTGCTCGACGAGGACACCCCCGTCGTCGTCGCCGTCAACGCCCAGGAAGCCGACGGCCGCGACCTGTCCTGGCTCTGGGACGTCCACTTCGAACGGCTCCGCGGCCGCCAGGTCGTCGTCACCGGCGAGCGGTGCGCCGACCTCGCCGTCCGGCTCTGCTACGCCGAGGTCGCGCACTGGGCCGAGCCCGACCCGGTCGCCGCGATCGACGCGCTGCCGCCCGGTTTCGTCGAGCTCGTCGCCAACTACACCGCCTTCCGCGACCTCGTCGGCAGGTTGCCCGGTGCCTGAGTCGACCGTCCACATCGGACTTCTGCTGCCGGAGGTGCTCGGCACCTACGGCGACTCCGGCAACGCGCAGGTCCTCTGCCAGCGGCTGCGCTGGCGCGGGTTCGACGCCGAGGTCGTGCCGGTCGGGCTCGGCGAGCCGGTACCGTCCACTTTGGACCTCTACCTGCTCGGCGGCGGCGAGGACGGCGCGCAGGCCCTGGCCGCGGCCCACCTGCGCAAGTACCGGCGCGCCCTGACGCCGGCCTCGGTCGTCTTCGGCGTCTGCGCCGGCCTGCAGGTGCTCGGCACCCGCTTCCGCGGCCTCGACGGCGTCGACCACGACGGCCTCGGCCTGCTCGACGTCACCACCGAGCCCGGCGAGCGCCGGGCCGTCTCCGAACTGGTCGCGACGTCGACGCAGCTGGGAGAGCCGCTCACCGGCTTCGAAAACCACCTCGGCGTCAGCAAACTCGGCGCCGACAGCAAGCCGCTCGGGCACGTCGTGCGCGGCACCGGCAACGGCGACGGCACCGAAGGCGCGGTGACCGACCACGTCGTCGGCACGTACCTGCACGGCCCGGCGCTCGCCCGCAACCCCGCGCTGGCGGACCTGCTGCTGGCGTGGACGGCCGGGCACCCGCTGCCGCCGCTGGACCTGCCTGAGGTCGACCGCCTGCGCGGGGAACGGCTCACCGCCACGCGCCGGCGACGGACGTCGTGACGACGGCTCCGCTTGGTTACGCTGAGTCGGTGAAACTGATCGCCGCGACCGGCGTGCGGATGCGGACCACCGCGGTGGCCGTCCTGGCGCTCGCGCTGGCCATCGCGGCCGCGCTCGCGGTGGTCGTGGTGCTGCTCGAGGAGTCGCTCGACCGCAGCGTCACCGAGAGTGCCCGCAGCACCGGCCGCCAGGTCGCCATCCAGCTCGTCCGCGAGGGCGCGCGCGACCTCAGCGCGTCCGACGTCGCCAGCACCGGCGACACCGAGGCCGTCACGCAGGTCCTGAACGCACAGGGCGTGCCGATCGCGAGCGACCCGGCGATCGTCGGGCACCCGCCGCTGACCGCCGCGCGCCCGGCCGTCGGGCAGGAAGCCATCGAGACCCTCCCGCTCGGCCTCAACGGCGACAGCGACGACTACCGCGTCGTGTCGCAGCAGGTCAACGGGCCGGGTGGGCCGTACACGGTGATCTCCGCGCGCTCGCTGGAGCCGGTCACCGAGGCGTCGACGCGCCTGACGCTGCTGCTCGGCCTGATCGCGATCCCGCTGCTGGCGATCTCCGGCCTGGCCGTCTACCGCGCGGTCGGCTCGGCGCTGCGCCCGGTCGAGCGGATGCGCCGGACCGTCGCCGAGATCTCGACGCGCGACCTCGCCGCCCGCGTCCCGCTGCCGCCGGGCGGCGACGAGGTGCACCGGCTGGCCGTGACGCTCAACGAGATGCTCGGGCGGCTCGCGTCGGCGCAGGCGGCGCAACGCCGGTTCGTCGCGGACGCCAGCCACGAGCTGCGCTCGCCGCTGTCCACGATCAGCACCGCGCTCGACGTCTCCGGGCGGCACCCCGAAAGCGCGCAGGACCTCGTGCCGGTGATCGCCCGCGAGACCGCGCGGCTGCGCGAGCTCGTCGACGACCTGCTCATGCTCGCCCGCACCGACGACGCGACCGACCGGCCGTCGCGCACCGAGGTCGACCTCGACGACATCGTGCGCGCCGAGGCCGAGCGGGTCCGCGGCGAGTGCGCGCTGGACGTCGAGGTCCGCGCCGGGCCGGCGAAGGTCCGCGGCAGCGAGGCCCAGCTGCGGCGGGCGGTGCGGAACCTGGTCGACAACGCCCGCGGCCACGCGCGCACGCACATCCGGGTGGCCAGCTCGGTGCGCGGCGACCTCGCCGTCGTCGAGGTGAGCGACGACGGCCCCGGCGTCGCCGAAGCCGACCGCGACCGGATCTTCGAACGGTTCGTCCGGCTCGACGCGTCGCGGCAGCGCGAACACGGCGGCACCGGCCTGGGCCTGCCGATCGTCGCGGGCATCGCGGCGCGCCACGGCGGCAGCGCGCGGTACGCCGCGTCGGACGAGCCGGGCGCGCGGTTCGTGCTCGAGCTGCCGGTGCTCGAACTGCCGGAGGAGGAGTAGTGCGGCTGCTGATCGTGGAGGACGAGCGCGAGTTCGCGGAGACGCTGCGGCGCGGCCTGGTCGCCGAGGGCTTCACCGTCGACGTCGCGCACACGGGCAAGGAAGGCCTCTGGCGGGCGACCGAGCAGGAGTACGACGTCGTCGTGCTCGACATCATGCTGCCCGAGCTGTCCGGCTACGAGGTGCTGAAACGCCTGCGCGCGGCCGAAAACTGGACGCCGGTGCTGATGCTCACCGCTAAGGACGGCGAGTACGACGAAGCCGACGCGTTCGACCTCGGCGCCGACGACTACCTGTCCAAGCCGTTCTCCTTCGTCGTGCTGATCGCCCGGCTGCGCGCGCTGCTGCGCCGCGGCGCGCCGGCCCGCCCCGCCGTGCTGGAGGCGGGCGACCTGCGGCTCGACCCGTCGGCCCGGACCGTCCACAGGGGACAGACGCGGATCGAGCTGACCGCGCGGGAGTTCGGGTTGCTGGAGTTCCTGTTGCGGCGCCCGGGAACCGCGCTGACGAAGAACGAGATCCTGGGCCACGTCTGGGACGCGCACTACGACGGTGACGAGAACGTCGTCGAGGTCTACATCGGGTACCTGCGGCGCAAGATCGACGTGCCGTTCGGCACCCGGACCATCGAGACGGTCCGGGGTGTCGGCTACCGGCTGGTAGACGTTACTCGATCGTGATATTCCGGGGGAAATCCCGGAATTGGTGCCGCTGGCCGTGCCGGTGCTGCGCCGTTTGCCGCCGCCGGTTGCCGCAGATCGCCCAGCCGTTCCCGCGAACCGGTGAAAAATGCCGTGCCGCTGCTCACCTGCGCGTGGTTGTGCCCGTTGCTACGGTGGGCACCCACCCGAGACCAGGAAAGCGATGACGGAATCGCCGCAACCGTTCCTTGCCCAAAACAACAATATACCGGAAACCTCCGGGAAATCCGTTTCCCGGCTTCGTGCCGTCGACGCCATTCGCGAAGCGACGGCACAGTTCGGCGTGGTCACGGGGATGACCCCGCACGCCGTGACCGGGGTCCGGACCCGCGCCGACGGCGGCTGGTCCGTGCTCGTCGACGTCGTCGAGCTGGCCCGGATCCCGGACTCCACCAGTGTGCTGGCCACCTACCGGGTCGACGTCGACGCCGCCGGTGAGCTGACCGCGTGCGAACGGCTGCGGCGGTTCACGCGGGGCACCACCGATTCCTGAAAGGAAGGGTGACACGATTGGCCGCTTCGTCCGATTCATTGGCGGACATTCTGGAACGCGTGCTCGACAAGGGCGTCGTGATAGCCGGCGACATCGGCGTCAGCGTCGTCGACGTCGAATTGCTGACGCTGCGGATCCGGCTCTTCATCGCCTCCGCGCAGACCGCCCGGGAAATGGGCATGGACTGGTGGACGAACGACCCGTTCTTCGCGCCGAACGCGCCGCGGGAGGAACTGGCGCGAACCGAATTGGCGGCGCGCGTCGCCGAACTCGAGGCTCGGCTGCCCGTGCCGAGCGGAAGGGAAGAACCCCGGTGAGCACCCGCGACTGGCTCTGCGCCTACGCGATCACCCGCAACCGCGACGGGCTGGACCTCGGCCCGGCGCCCCGGCTCGTCGGCTACCGCGACCTGGGTGTCGTCGTCTCGGAGGTGAGCCCGGCGCGCTTCGACCGGATCGACACGCTCGACCAGGTGGACGGCGCGCTCGCCGAGCTGGCCCGCGAACACGACGCCGTCGTGCGCGCGGTCTTCCGCCACGAACCGGTGCTGCCGCTGCGGTTCGGCACGGTCCTCGACGGCGAAGCCTCGGTGAAACGGCTCCTGGAGGTCGCCTACGACCAGGCCAGGGACTGCCTGGACGAGGTCGAGGGGCACCGCGAATGGGGTGTGCGGGTCCGGCACGTCGAGCCCGCCGCGACCACCCGGCCGGACACCGCGGGCCTGACCGGCACGCAGTACCTCGTCCGCCGGCGCGAGCGGCTGAAGGCGCTCCAGCAGGCGCGCGAGGACGTCGTCGGCGCGGCCGGGCGGCTCCAGGACGCGTTGCGCCGGCACGCGGCCGACAGCATCGAGCGGGCGCGGCCGCACGGCGTGCTGGTCAACACCGCCTACCTCGTCGAAGCCGGGCGCGAGGCCGCGTTCCACGCGGAGTTCGAGTGGTTCGCCCGCGAGCTGCGCGCGGCGGGCGCGACGGTGGAGACGTCGGGGCCGTGGCCGCCGTACTCGTTCACCGACGTCGAGCTGGGCGTGCCGGCCGATGGCTGACGCCGCCGTGGAGTCCGTCGCCGACCTGCTCGACCGGGTCGTGCACCGCGGCGCCGTCGTGACCGGGGATGTGATCATCTCGCTCGCGGGGATCGACCTGGTGCGGCTCGACCTGCGGCTGCTGCTGCTCGGGCTCGACGGATGAGCGAGCCCGTCCGGATCCCCGCCGACGCCGGCCGCGGGCTCGGCCACCTGGTCGTCACCGTGCTCGACATCCTCCGCGAAGTGCTCGAACGACAGGCGCTGCGGCGCATGGAGACCCTCACCCCCGCCCAGGTCGAAGACCTCGGCCAGGCCCTGATCGCGCTCGACCTCCGGTTCGAGGAGCTCCGCGCGGTTCTCGACGAAAGGTTTTAGGTGACCAGACCGGGACAGACCGGCGGCGGCCTCGCCGACACGCTCGACATCCTGCTCGACAAGGGACTCGTCATCGACGCCTCGGTCCGGGTGTCGGTGATCGGGATCGAGCTGCTGGCGATCGAGGCGCGGATCGTGATCGCCAGCGTCGACACCTACATCCGCTACCTCGAAGCCATGCAGCGGCTGCAGAGCACGCCCGCGCCCGGGCAGATCTCGCAAGGGCTCGGGCAGACGACCGGGCTCATCCCGCCCCCGCCGCCGACCCCCGCGGTCGCGGTGCCGACCGCGCCCGCGGTCCCGGTCGAGCAGCCGTGACGCTGCAGCTCTACGGCGTCGTGCGCGCCGGGCACCCGCGGGCGCCGCGGACGGTGTGCTGGGAAGACCTGGCCATGGTCGTCGGCGAACCCGAACCGGACCCGGCCGTGCACCTGGCGGTGGTGTCCGCGCTGGTCGAGGGCGGGCCGGTGCTGCCGGTCCGGTTCGGCACGGTGGCCGACGACGAGGACGCCGTCCGCGACGACGTCCTCGCGCCCTCGGCCGGCACCTACCGCGCGGACCTCGACCGGCTCGACGGCCTGGCCGAGGTGCACGTCTGCCTGCGGTTCACCGAGCCCGGCTCGGCGTGGCGGGCCGCCCGCTCCGACGTGCTGCTGAGCGAGGTCGCCGAGCGGGCCCGCGACTCCGTGGCGCTGCCGGCGGGCGAGTCCGCCGACGAGCGCTGGGCGTTCCTCGTCGGGATGGGCGATCTGCTCGTCGTGCGCGAAGCGGTCACGGCGTTGGCTCGCGGCGGCGTCCAGGCCGACTGGGTCGGGCCGCTGCCCGCGTACAGCTTCCTGGACCGGCGGACGTGTTCGCGGTGGACCTGGTGAGCGACGGCCGAACAGTCGCTGAACACTCCTTCCGGTACTGGCCGCCGTGGCTCGCGGTCGGCGATCCTGACGCCGTGGCCACCAGTGAAGTCGCGGCGCTCCCGCGCGCGTTCGGCGGTCCCGGCGCCGGGCCGGGCCGGTTCCGCGCGCCGTCCGGGATCGCCGTCGACGTCCGCGGCCGCGTGTGGGTGGCGGACACCGGCAACGACCGCGTGCAGGCGTTCACCCGCGACGGCGCGCTCGTGCGCGTCCTCGCGGGGCGGCTCAAGGCACCGGAAGGGGTCGCGGTCGACGCGGCGGGCCACGTCTACGTCGCCGACACCGGCAACCGCCGCGTGGTGCAGTTCTCGTGGTGGGGCGGGTTCGTGCGCGAGTTCGGCGGCCTGGACCGGCCGCGCGGGCTCGCGCTGGACCACGCCGGCCGGCTGCTGGTCGACGACACCGGGCGCGTGGCCCGGTTCGACACCCGCACCGGCGCGGCGCTGTCCGACACGACCGAGCCGATCAGCTCCCCGCGCGACATGGCCGACGACGGCGTGGGCGGGATCTGGGTCGCCGAGACCGGCAACCACCGGATCGTCCACTTCGGAGCGTCGGCCTAGGCGAGCCCGGCCAGCAGCGGCAGCAGGCGGTCCCAGTGCCGCCGCAGCGCGGCGGGGTCGAAGGCGTCGGTGTCGGACATCGTGAAGCCGTGGACGGTGCCGGGGTAGCTCTCGGAGGTGTAGTCGACGCCCGCGGCGTCCAGGGTCCCGTTCAGCTCGCCGAGCGCCTCGGGCGTCAGGTCGCTTTCGGCGTGGCCGAAGTGCACCCGGGCGGTGAGCCGGTGCAGGTCGGGCCCGGCGGCCTGCACCGGGGCGTGGAACGCGGCGAGCGCGGCCACCTGCTCGGGGTGGGCCGCGGCGGTGCGCGTCGCCAGGAGGCCGCCGATGCAGTAGCCGGTCACCGCGACGGGGCCGGGGCCGACCTCGGGGCGGGTGCGGAGGAACCGGAGGAAGGCGTCGGCGTCACGCCGGACGCGTTCGGTGGTGTGCGCCTCGATCATGGGCATCAGCCGCGCGAAGATCGCCGGCCGGGCCTCTTCGCCGATGTGCTCGGGAAGGTCGAACAGCGGGGTCGGGCCGTTCCGGTAGAAGGGGTTGGGGACGAGCACGTAGTAGCCGTGGCCGGCCAGTTCGCGGGCCATCTCCCGCAGCACGGGACGGATGCCGAAGCCGTCCGGGTACATCAGCACCCCCGGGTGCGGCCCGTCGGCGGGGAAGGTGGCGAAGGCGTCGGCCTCGCCGTCGAGGGTGCGGATCCGCAGTGGTGTGGTGAGCAGCGTGGTCATCGCCTCGGAGCATAGGCCGCCGGGCGCAGGGTGCCGCCTAGTTTTTCGAGATCGCGGCCGTCGCGCGCACCACGGCGGTGCAGCGGTTCTCGACGTACTCGAGCCCGCCTTCTTCGGCGATGCGGCGCGCCTCGGCGGAGACGATGCCCTGCTGCAGCCACAACGCCTTCGCGCCGATCTCGACGGCTTCGCGCGCGATGCCCGGCGCCTCGGGGGCCGGCCGGAAGACGTCGACCAGGTCGACCGGCTCCGGGATGTCCTTCAGCGACCGGTAGACCTGCTCGCCGAGCAGCTCGGTCGCCGTCGGGTGCACCGGGATGATCCGGAACCCGTGCGCCTGCAGGACCGCGGGCACGCCGTGCGCGGCCTTGGCCGGGTCGCGGCTCAGGCCCACCACCGCGATCGTCTTCGCGCCTTCGAGGATTTCCTCTGCCTTCATGTCAAGGAGAACGCGCGGCGGGCGTCAAAGCTTCCAGAGCCGCAGGCCGCGGACCCGGTAGACGGGCCAGAGCACGTGCCACGGCTTGCGGCGGGCGAAGGTCGCCGCGCACGTCAGGATGTTGCGGGCGGACGTCACCGCGACCTCGTGCTGGTCGGGCCAGGCCGCGCCCTTGGCGCCGACGGCGATGCGGAACACCGTGAGCAGCCCACGGCCCTGGAGGTCGTACTTCGCGCCGGTGTCCCCGGAGTCCGGGGCCAGCTCGGCGATCTCGGCGCCGAACGCGCGGGCGGCCTGCGGCGCGACTTCGGCGGGCACCACGCCGACGCTGCGCGTGATCGCCTTGCCGTGCATCCGCCGCGCGTAGCGGAACAGCAGCGAGCGCTCCCACCACGGCAGCAGCCGGTGGTGCGCCAGCAGCGCGGCGCACTCGCCGTGCCCGATCGCGAAGATGCTCGTGAGCTCGTCGTAGGCGCCGTTCGTCGCCGGCTCGTTCAGGTGCAGCCGGACCTCGAAGCGGGTGCGCGCGGTCAGTTCGTCGAGCTGTTCACGGCGATCGAGCCGCGCCTTCGCGCGGGAAAGCGACCAGTCGGGCATCGGACCTCCAGACGTCGCGCACAGGCTAAACGCCGCGCGGCGTCCGGAACACGCTTTCAGCCGATCTTCTCGCCGTACATCTCGCCGAGCGGGTCGGAGATCAGCTCGACGCGGGCACCGTCCGGATCGGACAGGTAGATGGAAGTCTTGCTCTCCAGCAGGTACCGCACGCCGGCCTCGTCGAGCTTGTCCTTGATCGCGCTCCACCGTTCGGGCGTGACGGACAGGGCCAGGTGGTGCAGTCCACCGAGGATTTCCGCGTACGGGCCGAGGTCCAGGCCGGGCAGGTCGAAGAACGCGACCGCGTTGCCGTTGCCGACGTCGAAGAAGAAGTGGCTGGAACCGGGGTAGTCGCGGTTCTCGATCAGCTCGGTGAGCGGGAAGCCCAGGATGTCCTGGTAGAACTCGATGGTCCGCTCGACGTCACTGGAGATCAGCGCGGTGTGGTGGATGCCGCGCCCGTTCGTCGCCGGTCGTTCGGCGGCCGGGCGCAGGTGGCGCTCGCGCAGCTCGTCGCGGAGCTCGGCCAGCTTGGCGACCTCGGTCTGGGTCGGTGCCATGTCCCTCACGTCCCTTCCTGGTGGTGTCGTCGACGGTACGCCGCGTTTATCTCGCACGCAAGAGGTTGCCTGGCGAGAGTTCCGTTGGGTGGAACGCCGAGGCTTGTGCCGGGGGTCCCCGCACGGCAGAGTCCGGTGCGTGGATGCCAGCTTGGTGCAGGAGGCCGCCGCCGTACTGGCGCGGGCCTACGCGACGCGCGAACCGATCGAGCCGCTGATCAAGACCTACCCGGACGCGGAGGTCGAGGACGCGTACCGGATCCAGCAGGAGCAGGTGCGGCAGTGGGTCGATGGCGGGGACGCCGTCCGCGGGCACAAGGTCGGGCTCGCGTCCGCGGCGATGCAGCGGCAGATGGGCGTCGACCAGCCCGACTACGGGCACCTCACCGGCAGCATGTTCCACCTGGAGCACCAGCCGATCCCGACGACGGCGTTCCTGCAGCCGCGGATCGAGCCGGAGATCGCGTTCGTGCTCGGTTCGGCGCTGCGCGGCCCCGGCGTCACGGTCGCCGACGCCGTGCGGGCGGTCGACTTCGTGCTGCCGTCGCTGGAGATCGTCGACTCGCGGATCCGGGACTGGAAGATCTCCCTCTTCGACACGATCGCGGACAACGCGTCCTCCGGCGGGGTCGTGCTGGGCAGCCGTCCGACGGCGCTGCGCGACGCCGACCTGCGGCTGGCCGGCTGCGTGCTCCACCAGAACGGCTCGGTGGCGGCGACCGGCGCAGGTGGCGCGGTGCTCGGGTCGCCGTTGAACTCGCTGGTGTGGCTGGCGAACACGGTCGGGCCGCTGGGCGTCACCCTCGAGCCGGGCCACGTCGTGCTGCCGGGCTCGATGACCCGCGCGATCCCGGTGTCGCCGGGCGACACGATCGTCGCGACCATCGCCGGCCTGGGCAGTGTCACCGCGGTCTTTTCGGAGGAATCGTGAACGTGCGCGAGGCGGCCACCGCGCTGCTGGGGACGACTTCGGAGCGCTCGCCCCTTTCGGACGACTGGCCGGAGCTGGACGTCGACACGGCGTACGCGATCCAGGACGAGGCATTGCGGCAGCGACGGGCCCGCGGCGAAACGCTGGTCGGGCTCAAGCTGGGCCTGACGTCCCGGGCGAAGCAGCAGCGGATGGGCATCGACGCGCCGCTGCTGGCCTGGCTCACCGACGCGATGGTGCTGCCGGCGGGAGTGCCCGTGCCGCGGCTGATCCACCCGCGCGCCGAGCCGGAGCTGGTCTTCGTGCTGCGGGACCGCTTGACGGGCCCGGGCGTGACGGCGGCGACGGCGCTGGCCGCGGTCGACCGCGTGTACGGCGGCGTCGAGATCATCGACAGCCGGTATGCGGACTACCGCTTCACGCTGCCGGACGCGGTCGCGGACAACGGCTCGTCGGCGTACTTCAGCGTCGGGCCGGTCGGACTGCCACCGTCGGCTTTGGACTTGTCGCTGGAGGCGGCGCTGTTGGAGGTCGACGGCCAGATCGTCGACACGGCGACGGGCGCGGCGGTCCAGGGCCACCCGGCGGAGGCGCTGGCCTTGGCGGCCAATGCGTTGGGCGCGCGCGGGCTGGCGCTGGAGCCGGGCTGGATCGTCCTGACCGGCGGCATGACGGACGCGGTCCCGCTGCGGCGCGGGTCCCGCGTCGCGGCCCACTTCTCGCACCTGGGCTCGATCACGCTCGCGGGGTGACCTCCGCGCGGTCCGCGATCCGCGTGATGCCCTGGACGATCCGCGGCCAGACTTCGCGGGGCAGGTCGTGGCCCATGCCCGGGACGACGTCGAGGTCGGAGCCCGGGATCGCTCTCGCCGTCGCGCGGCCGCCCGAGACGTGGACCAAGGGGTCGCGGGCGCCGTGGATCACCAGCGCGGGTGCCTTCACCTGCCGCAGCCGCGGGGTCCGGTCGCGCTCGGCCATGATCGCCGCCAGCTGGCGCAGCGTGCCGCCCGGGTGGACGCCGCGGTCGAAGGTGCGCTCCGCGCGGTCGCGCATGCGGGCCTCGTCGAAGGGGTAGCCCGGCGAGCCGATCAGCCGGAACGTCCGTACGAGCGTCTCGACGTACTCCGCCCGGCTGCGCGGCGGGGCGCTGAGCAGCATCGACATCGCCCGGCCGCTCGGGCGCCCGACCAGCCGGCCGCCGGTGCTCGACATGATCGACGTCAGCGAGAGCACGCGCTCGGGGTGCCGGATCGCCAGGGTCTGCGCGATCATCCCGCCCATCGACGCGCCCACGACGTGCGCGGCCGGGATGCCCAGCGCGGCCAGCAGCCCGGCGGCGTCGGCGGCCATGTCCGCCAGCGAGTAGGGCGCGCTGTGCAGCAGGTACGCCCGCGCGAGGTTGGCCCGGCCGCGCAGCCGGCTCGACCGCCCGGCGTCCCGGTTGTCGAACCGGACGACGTGGAACCCTTGCGCGGCAAGGGATTCGCAGAACTCTTCGTCCCACCAGATCATCGGCGCGCCGAGGCCCATCACGAGCAGCAGCGGACGGCCGCCCGCGTCGCCGAACGTCTCGTGGCACAGCTCGATCCCGCCGACTCGGGTGATCCGCTCCGCCATCAGGCTTCCCGGGCGTGCTCGGCGGCCAGCTTGGTGAGCTCGGCCAGCGCGTCGTGCAGGTGGCCGACCAGGTCCCAGACGTCCGGGATCAGCTCGCGGCAGGCGACGAACCCGAAGTCCAGCTTGCCGTCGTAGGACATCACGGTGATGTTCAGCCCGCCGCTCGCGTCGGTGATCGCGGACACCGGGTAGTTCGCGAGCAGCCGCGCGCCGGCGAGGTACAGCGGCTTCTGCGGGCCCGGCACGTTCGACACGACGAGGTTGACGACGGGTTTGGTGGCGCCCAGGAACTTCATCGTGGCGCGGGCGGCGAGCCCGCCGAGCGCGGCCGGCAGCATCCCGCTGAAGTCGACCAGCCACGACGCGGGCAGCGGCTGGTACCGCTGCTTCGCGGCCACCATCGCGCTGGTGACCTCGGCCAGCCGCGCGGCGGGGTCGGCGAGGTGCGTCGGCAGCGGCGCGAGCATGACGGAGACCTGGTTGCCGGCGTCCTTCGCCTGCTCGGGCGTGCGCACCGAAAGCGGGGCCAGCGTGACGAGCGGCTGGTCGGGCAGGGCGTCGTGGTCGGCCAGCCACCGGCGCAGGACGCTCGCGCACAACGCCATGACGACGTCGTTCACGGTGACGCCGAAGGTGTTCTTGACGTGCTTGACCTCGTCGAGGGGCAGCGAGCCGTACGCGAACCGGCGGTGCGGGCTGATCGGGCCGTTGAACGGCGTGTCGGGCGCGACGAGCCGCGGCCGCGCGGCCGCTTGCCGGCCGGGGCCCTGGCGCGTGACGCGGTTGAGCACGCTGCCGGCCTTCGCGAGCAGGCCGACGCCGGGATAGCGGCCGAGGCCGGGGACCTCGTCGAGGTGCTGCAGCAGTTTCGGCACCTGGAGGGCGGCTTTGACGGGGTGCAGCACGAGCTTCTTCGTCCCGTTGAGGGCGAGCGCGACGGGAGTGGGAACGGGCTCCTTCCGCGGCGTCTTCGGCGGCTCCTGCGGTGGCGGTTCGGCGGTGGTGTCCATCAGGACGCCGATGAGCTCGGCCCCGGAGACGCCGTCGATCGCGCTGTGGTGGACCTTCGTGTAGACGGCCTTGCTGCCGTCCTGCAGGCCGTGGATGAGGTAGGCCTCCCAGAGCGGCCGCCGCCGGTCCAGCGGCCGCGCGGTGAGGCGGGCGATCTGTTCCCCGAGCTGCTTCGGGTCGCCGGGAGCGGGCAGCGCGATCTCGCGGACGTGGTATTCGAGGTCGAACTCGGGATCGTCGATCCAGTAGGGGTGGTCGAGCCCGAGCGGCACGGGCAGCAGCCGCCGGCGCAGCGGTTTCGCGAGGTTCAGCCGCGACCCGATGAGCTCGCGCAGGCTGTCGAGGGTGAGGGTCCGGCCGGGCGCGGTCAACGGGTCGAGGATCGAGAGGCCCCCGACGTGACCGGTGGTGGTGGTCGACTCGGCGTTGAGGAACTGCACGTCCAGGGCGGTGAGCTGGCGCATCAGGCCTCCTCGGGGCTCGGCAGGACAGTCTGCCCCGCGGGGTGGGCGCGGTAAATCCGCTGGCCGGGTGCGTGGCACCACCCGCGCACGGGGGAGCCGGCTCACCCGCACCGGTGATCCGCGGCGGCTCACGCGGCGGTGAGACTGCCGGTGTGAGACGCGACCCAGGCGATGCGATGACCTCCCTCCGGTGGGTACGGCTCTTGCCGGTCCTCGCCGGGTGGACCGCTTGCGTCCTGCTCGTTCTCGTCGTTCCGCGCAACCTCGTCATGGCACTGGCTTTCGGGCAGCACGTCGAACCGCTGCTCGTCATCGCGTTGCTCGGCGGGGTTCTCTGCGGGTTCGCCGCCGATGCCTACCGGGTGCGGACCAGCCCCGGCTGTCGCCGGTGCGGGCGGACCCGGCCGGTCGTGCGCCGCCCCGATGACACGCTCGTCCCGCCCCGGTGGGCGCGGGTGGCGACTCGCGTCGCCGTCGTCGTGCCGCTCGCCGGGTTCACCCTGCCGCACTGGCTGTGGGCGCTCGGGGTTCCGCTCGGGACCACCCGGACCGCGGAGCTGAGCGGCGCCGCCGGCTCGCTCTTCGTGCTCGGGGCGGTCCCGGCCGTCGGGGCGCTGCTCACCGCCGGCCTCGCCCGCGGGTGGTCGCAACGCTTTCCCCGCTGGGTGCCCGGACTGGCCGGCCGCCGGGTGCCGGCGGCGCTCGCGATGACGCCGCCGCTCGTCGCCGGGCTGCTCGTCGGGCAGTACGGCGCGCTGATGACCCGGTGCGTCGCCTTCGGGCTGACGTCCGCCTGCGACCCGGGCGGGACCGGCGAGGCCGCGCTCGCCGGTCAGTGGGCCTTCACGGCGACCTATCCGGTGTTCCTGGGGTGGGGCGTCGCGCTCCTCGTGGCGACGGCGGGCTACCGGGCGACGACGAGATCCTGCCCGGCGTGCCGGTGACGCGCGGCGACGGCACGTCCACGCCGTACGCGCGCGCCTGGATTTCGTACAGCTCGTGGTACACCCCGCCCGCTCCGATCAGCTCCTCGTGGGTGCCCTGCTCGACCAGTTTTCCCTTATCCAGCACCAGGATCCGGTCGGCCGAGCGGATGTTCGCCAGCCGGTGGGTGACCAGGATCGTCGTCCGCCTGCCGTCGTGGGACGCGCTCGCGTGCTGCAGACCCGCGAACACCCTCGCCTCCGCACGGGCGTCGAGCGCCGCCGTCGGCTCGTCGGCCACCAGGACCGACGCGTCGCGGTAGATGCCGCGGGCGATGCCCATGCGCTGCCACTGGCCGCCGGACAGGTCGTGGCCCTCGTCGAACTTCTTGGACAGCACCGTGTTCTCCTTGGCGGGCAACGACTCGATCACCTCGTCCGCGCCCGAGTAGCCCACCGCTTCACGCCACGCGCGGCCGTCCGGGTCCGCGCGCCCGAGGCGGCCCACCGTGACGTTGTTCGCCGCCGTCATCGGCCACTCCGCGGGCTCCTGCGCGATCACCGCGATGTTCGCGTGCACCGACGCCGGGTCCGCGCGGGCGAGGTCGACGCCGTCCCAGCGCACCACCCCTTCGTCCGGTGGGTAGAGCCCGGTCAGCAGCTTGCCGAGGGTCGTCTTGCCCGACCCGTTCTCCCCGACGAGCGCCACCACCTCGCCGCGCCGGATCGTCACGGAGATGTCCCGCAGCGCCGGCCGCTGCCCGCCCGGGTAGGTGAACGAGACGCCTTCCAGCCGGATCTCGGCCGGGTCGGCCGGCGCGGTCAGCGCCGACGGCGGTGGCTGCCGCCGCACCGACTCCGCCAGCAGCTGGTTGTAGAACCCGATGTAGAACGAGTCCTCGTACAGCGAGTTGACCGCGCGCATGGTGTTGGACAGCGCCGTCGACGCCGTGCGCATCGCCAGCACCGCGGTGCCGGCCAGCGCCAGCTCCATCCCGCCGGAGTAGAGCAGCCAGCCGAGCACCAGGTACGCGACGGCGGTGCCGAACCCGGCCGCCGCCCGGCCGGTTGTCCGCACCACGTTGCTGCGGTGCGCCAGCCGGACCTCCTCGCGCATCAGGCTGCGCGAGATGCGCCGGTACTCGCCGAGCAACGGCTCCTGCAGCGTGAGCGCGTGCCGTTCGAGGGCCATCGACCGCCACGTGGCGACCTCTTCGACGACCGACTTGCGGATGTTGCGCCCGACCGTGTCGATGAAGTGCCGGTAGTTCAGCTTCGCGATGCGCGCGGCGGCGAAGCCGTCGGCCGCCGCGGCGAGCAGCAGGACCGGCGCCAGCCACGGGTTGAGCAGCCCCGCCGTCAGCATCGCCGCCGCGAGCGAGATGACCGACGACGTCAGGTCGGCCAGCCGGCGCAGGCTCGTCTCGATCGCCCGGACGCCGAACCGCGCGCCCTGCCGCGCCAGTTCGCGGAAGTCCGCGTCCTCGAACGCGATCAGCCCGACGCGCACGACCGCGGCCGTCACCGCGTCGTCCGCCGCCGCGGTGACGCGGGGCCGCAGCGCGCCTTCGACGGCCGCGACGGCGGCGTCGAGCAACGCGCGCGCCGCGTACGAGCCGGTGACGACCGCGATCGCGGGCAGCGACTGCAGCACCCGCTCCGGGGTCGGGCCCTGTTCGAGCAGCGCCGTGAAGACGTTCGCGGTGGCGAGCAGCCCGAACGCCGTGACGCAGCCCGAGACGACGTGCACGAAGCCGGCCAGCAGCGTCAGCCGTGGCGATGTCCGCCAGGCCAGCCGCAGCACGACGGCGATCGCGGTCGGCAGCGCGCGCACGGCCTGGCCGAAGCCGGCCGCGGCCACGCGTTCGTCGACGCGTGCCCATTCGGGCATCTTCACGTTCTCGACCCCGATCAGCGGGGGCGGCTCCGTGGCGTCCTGGGGTGTTCCGGCGGGTCTGCGCACGCGTTCATCTCTACTCCGGGGGTCTGACAATTCCGGAGCTCAACGGCTCGTCGGGGCACCGGTGAGCGGGTGCGGACGCTAGGCCGTTCGGGTGAAAGTAATCGATTTCCCTGGGCCTGCGGCAGCATCGGGGACACACTCCCAACAGGGCGGTAAATCGAGCAAGACCGAATAACTAATAATTGTTGTGAAATTGCCTCGCCGCTGGGCCGCCGGGGTCGGCAGGTCCGCGGATGTGGTGGCAGAGACCGGAAACAGGTGACGTCCTCGTGCCAGGGGGGAGGGGCGTCGCCTGTTTCCTCCTACCCGTTTTACCGCGTGTACCGCGCACGCAGAAATGGGCTGAATTCGCGGTCTTCGCCCATGCGGACGTCGATTTCGTGCGTCAGCGTGTCGCCGTCCGGGGTGAGCCGGTGCCGGGCCGCCCCGCGGGCGGTCCGCTTCTCGAGGACGAGCGTCGCGCCGGACCAGTCCCCGCGGCCGGGCGGCTCGGGCGGGAAGCCGTAGCTGTCGAAGCCGTACCAGAGCGTCTCGCCGGTCTGGGGATCCACGGTGAAGACGTTGTGCCCCAAGAACTCCGTGCCGTCTTCGCGCAGCTGCCGGTAGTCCTGGATCAGCGCGAACCCGTTGAGCGCCAAGCGGTACCGGCATTCGGCGCGTGCGGTCGAGGCCGGCGCCCACGGCGAAGCGGCGAGCTCCTCCGTGCCGGTCCAGTCGCCGGTGAAAGCCTTCAACGCGTCGTGCGCGGGGCCCAGGGTGGGCATGTCCATCGTCATCTCCATTTCGACAGGTACCTGTCGATATGCGAGACTACCACGCATGCGGTCCCAGCGAGCCGAGACGTTCACCCGGGTGATCGACGCCGTCTTCGCCTGCAACGGCGGCTTCCTGGCGGCGGGCGACGCGCTGACCGGGCCGGTCGGGCTGACCGCGGCGCAGTGGCAGGTCCTCGGCTTCCTCGAGGACGGCCCGGCGACCGCGGCCGAGGTGGCGCGCCGCCGCGGCCTGCGGCGCCAGAGCGTCCAGGAAACAGTGAACCGCTTGCTGCGCAACGGAATGCTCGACCGCCTGCCGAACCCGGCCGACGCGCGGGCGCCGCTGCTGTCGCTGACGCGGCGGGCGAAGGCGGCGATGCGCGAACTGGGGGCCGCGCAGGTGGCGTGGGCGGAAGATGTGGCGGGTGCGGTGTCCCAGGAGGACCTGGAAACGACGCTGCGGACGTTGCGCCGGCTGCGCGAGGTCGTCGCGCAGCCGCGGTTGCGCTAGTCCTCCCGGCCGGCGCCGGGGCCGGGCAGTGGGTCGACGTTGCCCGCGTTCATCAGTTCGCCACAGTGGTTGCAGCGGAGTTCGACGCTGCTGATTTCGCCGCAGGCATGGTGGCGGTAGAGCACCGGCGGGCCGGCCTCGCCCGCGAGCCACTTGTCGCCCCAGCGGGTCATGACCATCAGCATGTCGACCAGTTCGGCGCCTTTTTCGGTCAGGACGTACTCGTAGCGGGGCCGCCGGTCGTACGGCCGGCGTTCGAGGACGCCCTGGTCGACGAGGTGGTGGAGCCGCTCGGTGAGGACCTTGCGCGAGATGCCGAGGTCCGCCTGGATCTGTTCGAACCGGCTGAAGCCGGCGAAGACGTCCCGCAGGATCAGCGGCGACCACGGCTCGCCGATGACGTCGAGCGTGCGCGCGATCGAGCACGCGGCCAGTTCGCTGAAGTTCGTGCGCTGCATGAGACCACTTTAGCATTCGGGGTTCCCTTAGGGAACTTGCACTGCTACGGTACTGGAGTCTCCTCAAGGAACTCCGAAAGGATCGCGATGAGCAAGGTCTTCAGCGCCCACGCCGTGTCGGTCGACGGGTACATCACGGGCCGCGGCGCCGGTCCCGGGCACGGTCTCGGCGACGGCGGGACGCTCTTCGACTGGTACACCGACGGTGACACGCAGAGCCGCGTGTTCGACTTCTTCAAGCTCAGCGAGCCGAGCGCCCGCGTTTTCGACGAGCTCGCGGGCCGCGTCGGCGCGATCGTGGCGGGCCGGAACACCTACGAGGACTCGGACCACTTCGGCGGCGGCAGCCCGCACCCGGGCGCCCCGCTCTTCCTGCTCAGCCACCGGCCGGCGCCCGAGCTGACGCCGCGGCAGACGCTGGTCGGCGACATCGAGGAGGCCATCGAGGCCGCGCGCGAGGCGGCCGGAGGCAAGGACGTCGGCCTGATGGGCGGCGGCGTCCTGACGTCGGCGCTGGCGGCGGGCCTGGTCGACGAGGTCGTCCTCCACCAGGTCCCGGTCCTGCTCGGCGGCGGGCGGTCGTTCTTCCAGGAGCTGCCGTCGCACGTGCGGCTGCGGCTGGTCGAAGCCGTCCCCGCCCCCGGCGTCACCCACCTCCGCTACTCGGTCGCCTGAAACCCACCAAGGAGAAAACCATGCTGAACGACGACGTCCGCCGCATCCTCTCGACGAACGTGGTGGCCCACCTGGCCACTGTCCTGCCCGACGGCGCTCCGCACTCGATCCCGCTGTGGGTCGACCCGGAGGGTGATTACATCGCGATCATGACCGGCCCGGACTCGCGCAAGGCCCGCAACCTCCGCCGCGACCCGCGGGTGGCGCTGTCGCTGACCCCGGCGGACAACCCGTTCGAGCCGGTGATCATCCGCGGCCGCGTGGTCGAGTGGATCGACGGCGACGCGGGCTGGGAGATCGTCGACCGCATCGCGCGGAAGTACCTCGGGCAGGGCTACCCGCGGGAGCAGGTGCGGGTGGTCGGGCTGATCGAGGTCGAGCGGCAGAGCATCGGGATGGGTTGACTACTTGCGCTTTCCCCAGCGCTCGTCGTCGGGTTCTTCGCCGCGCCGCAGCGCTTCGAGGTAGGCGCGGTCGGTGGCGAAGCGAGCCGCGATTTCGTCCCCTTCGGCGATGGCGCCGTGCCCGGGGATCAGGACGTCGACGTGCCGGGTGGCCGCTTCGAGCCGGTCGAGGGCCGCGGGGTAGGCGACCTCCTGGCCGGAGCGCCGGGGGTCGAGCAGCGGGATGAGGACGTCGGAGAGCATGTCACCGGCGAGCAGGACACCCCGGTCGGCGAGGAGCAGGGCGGCGTGCCCGACGGCGTGGGCGTCGTGCTCGATCAGCTCGCCGGGCAGGGGGTTGTCTTTCGGTAGCGGGGTGACATCCGCGACCAGGTCGAGGGGGATGTCGGGCGCGGTTTCCGCAGCCATGGCCCGGGCGCGTTCGCGGGCTTCGGTGGCGAATTCGGCCGCGGCGGGGGTGGCGTAGCGGGGGACGTCGCCGAAGCGGGGGTGCCAGAGCAGGTGGTCGAAGTGGGGGTGGGTGCAGAACCCCGCGACGACCGGCAGGCCGAGCTGCTCCAGGTCATCGGCGAGGTCGTTCAGTTCGGCACCGGTGATGCCGGGGTCGACGAGGACGAGGCCGTCGTCCGCGCGGATGACGGTGGTGTTGCTCCAGACCCATTCGCTCTGCCGGACCCAAACGCCGTCGGCCACCTGCTTCAGCATCGGAACACGGTGTCAGGTGACCCGGCCGGACGCAATCACATCGGGGGAACGGTTTCGGCGGCGGCTGGGGTGGGACCTCGAGGCAGGCGCGGCGGGGTTGGCCACGCAGGTTGCGCAGCAGGGCCCGCTGGGAACGGTGAGCGGCTTGGCGTGCGGCGACGTGGCTGGCTGGGTAGCTTGCCCCCGGCCCCCGGCCCCCGGCCCCCGGCCCCCGGCCCCCGGCCCCCGGCCCCCGGCCCCCGGCCCCCTGGCCCCCTGGCCTCCCCGGCCCCGGGCGGTCAGTCCGGCTTGATGCCCAGCAGCGTCAAGAACGTGCGGAACCCGGCCGGCATGTCGACCTCCGACGGGTCCAGCAGCCACTGCAGCTGCAACCCGTCCAGGACCGCGATCGCGATCGGGGCCAGCTGTTCCGGGGTTGTCCCGGGTGGCAGCTCGTCGCGGTGGCGTTCCAGCATCTGTGTCATGCCCGCGCGCACCCGCTGGTAGCGGTCGTGGAAGTACTCCCGGGCCGGGTGGTCCTCCGTGACGCTGTCCGCAGACAGCACCGTGTACGTCTGGACGATGCCCGGCCTCGTCGCGTTGTAGTCGACCAGGTCGGCCAGCTGGTTCACCGTCATCGACGACTCGGCGTGCCCGAAGTGCAGCAGGTCCCACTCGTCGCGGGTTTCCAGCACCGCCGTCAGCAAGTCCTCCTTCGTGGGGAAGTAGTGCATCAGCCCCTGCTGCGTCAGCCCGACGCGGTCGGCCACCGCCGCCAGCGACGTGCCCCGGTAGCCGCGTTCGGCGATCACCTCGAACGCCGCTCGGACGATGCTCGCGCGGCGGTCGGCGCCCCTGGCCCGGGTCATGATCCCGAGCCTACGGGACTCGCTGTCACGAAACTGTAACGTTCACTACTCGTCGCCAGGTAGAGTAGGCGTCCATGAGCTTCGACGTCGACGCGCTGCTGGCCGGGCTCGACCTGGACGCCAAGGCGAGCCTGCTCGCCGGCCAGGACGTCTGGAGCCTGCCCGCCCTGCCGGACATCGGCCTGGGCTCCCTCGTGCTCTCCGACGGCCCGGTCGGCGTCCGCGGCGTCCGGTGGAGCCCGGACGACCCCTCGGTGACGCTCCCCAGCCCGACGGCGCTCGCCGCGAGCTGGGACCCGCGGCTCGCCGTGCGGGTCGGCCGGTTGCTCGCGCAGGAAGCCCGCCGCAAGGGCGTGCACGTGCTCCTCGCCCCGACCGTCAACCTCCAGCGCTCGCCGCTGGGCGGCCGCCACTTCGAGTGCTACTCGGAAGATCCCCTCCTCACCGGGATGATCGGCGCCGGCTACGTCACCGGCGTGCAGGACGGCGGGGTCGCCGTCACGGTCAAGCACTTCGTCGCCAACGACTTCGAGACCGAACGCTTCACCGCCGACGTCCACGTCGGCGAACGCGCGCTGCGCGAGCTCTACCTCGCGCCCTTCGAACTCATCGTCCGGCGGGCGAAGCCGTGGGGGATCATGGCCGCCTACAACAGCGTCAACGGCACCACGATGACCCAGCACGCCGAACTCCTCAACGGCGTGCTGCGCGACGAATGGGGCTTCGACGGCTTCGTCGTGTCCGACTGGCTGGCCGCGCGCGACACCGTCGCCTCCGCCAACGGCGGCCTCGACGTCGCGATGCCCGGCCCCCGCACGGTTTTCGGCGAACGGCTCGCGGAAGCCGTGCGCGGCGGCGAAGTCGACGAAGAGGTCGTCGACGACATGGTCCGCCGCGTGCTCCTGCTGGCCCACCGGACCGGCGCGCTCGGCGGGAGCGCCACCCCGATGCAGTCCGAAGTGGACGGTGAAGCGATCGCGCGCGAGGTCGCGCACCGGTCGTTCGTGCTGCTCAGCAACGAAACCGGCGTGCTCCCGCTCAAGCAGCCGCAGAGCATCGCCCTGATCGGCGCGCTGGCCGCGGACCCCAAGATCCTCGGCGGCGGCAGCGCCACCGTGTTCCCCGATCACGTCGTCTCCCCTCTCGACGGCCTCCGCAAGGCCGTTCCCCCTGGCACCGACCTGGCGTTCGCCGTCGGTGCCGATCCGCGAACGACGCTACCGCCGGCCACCGACAATTTCCGGCTCCGCGCGACCGCCAAAGCCGCGGATGGCACCCGATTGGCTGAATTTCCGCTCAGGGAAGCCAAAATCACGTGGATCGGGGAACTGCCCGAGGGACTCGACCTGGCCACGCTCGCGTCGGTCGAAATCCACGGCACCTACCTGCCCGAACGCGGCGGCACGCACACCTTCGCCGTCACCGGCCCGGGCGACCTCCGGCTCACGGTCGCGGGCCAGACCCTTTTCGACGGCGTCAACCTGCCCGAAGGCGGCGACGTCTTCACCTCGATCATGCAGGTGCGCGAGCAACGCCGGGAGATCGAGCTGACGGCGGACGAACTGGTCGACGTCAGCCTGACGTACTGGATCCCGTCGGAGATGGCGGAGTTCGCGCGCGGCACGTTCGCCTGGGTCACGTTCGCGCTCGGCCACCGCGGCCCGGTGCCCGCCCCGGACGCCGCCCTCGACGAAGCCGTTGCCCTGGCTGGGAAGTCGGACGTCGCCGTGGTCGTGGTCGGCACCACCGCCGAGGTCGAGAGCGAGGGCTTCGACCGGACTTCCCTGGCCCTGCCCGGAAGGCAGGACGAACTGGTCGAGAGGGTCGCGAAGGCCAACCCCAACACCGTGGTCGTCGTGAACGCCGGCTCCCCGGTGGAGATGCCGTGGCGGCAGGACGTCGCCGCGGTGCTGCTCACCTGGTTCCCCGGCCAGGCGGGCGGCGACGCGCTGGCCGACGTCCTCTTCGGCCGCGAAGAGCCCGGCGGCCGCTTGCCGACGACCTGGCCGGCGAAGCTCGAAGACGCGCCGGTCACCGACGTGACTCCGGAGGAAGGCGTTCTCGAGTACGGCGAAGGCGTCTACATCGGCTACAGCGCCTGGGCGAAGTCGGAAACCCCACCCGCGTACTGGTTCGGCCACGGCCAGGGCTACACGACGTGGGTGTACGAGGAACTCGACTGCTACCCGGACGACGAAGGCGGCGCGCGCGTCCGGGTCCGCGTACGCAACTCAGGGACGCGTAGCGGCCGCGAAGTCGTCCAGCTCTACCTGGCCCCGACCGAACGCGGCGACCGGCCGCCGCGCTGGCTCGCGGGCTTCGCGAGTGTCGAAGCCCGACCCGGCGAGGCCGTCGAGACCGACATCGTCGTCACGCCGCGGTCCGCCGAAGTCTGGCGCGACGGCTGGCAGCACATCGCCGGCGAGTACGTCCTGGAGGCTTCGCACTCCTACGACCAGCCGCGGCTGAGCACCCGGGTCGTCCTCCAGAAAATACGTTGACGCGCCGGTTGGCAGCCCCTAACTTCACGCAGGCACCCATGATCAGCGGAAGGAGGTGGGATCGATGATCACGCAACCGATCACGCGCTCCCACCCCGGATCGAGGGTGCCGGGTCTGTAGACCGGGAGCGCACTTCCCGGAAGGACCCCCGTGACCGATCTGGTCATCCGCCCGCTCGAAGCGGGCGAAGAAGCACTGTTCACCTCCCTGCCCGACCGCGGTCTCGTCGGCCGCAAGCTGTTCGGCAACGACTTCGCCGAGATGGCGGCGAAGGGCGAGTACCGGCCCGAGTGGGTCTGGGTCGCCCTGCGCGACGACGTCGTCGTGGCGCGCGCCGCCTGGTGGGGCACGCCGAAGGACGAGACGCCGATCGCGCTCGACTGGTTCGACTTCACCGACTTCGACGCGGGCGTCGAGCTGCTGAAGAAGGTGCCGCTGCGCGCGGAGTACTCGCTGACCACGCCGCCCGCGTGGCAGGCCGACCCCGACGTCGCGCACGAAGTCACCGTCCGCGTCGAAGCGGCCGAGAAGGCGGGCTACCGCAAGCTCGTCGAGCGCTACCGGTTCTGCTGGACGCCGGAGAACGGCCTGCCGGAGAAGCCGGGCCGGCTCGAGTTCCGGCCCGAGCCCGACGACGACGTCATCCTCGACGTCTTCAAGCGCGTGCACGTCGGCAGCCTCGACGCGCACGTCCGCAAGACGGTCGAGGAGCACGGCCTCGACGCCGCGGCCCGCGAGGACCTCGACATCATGCGGTGGATGCCGGCGCCCCGGGACTGGTGGCGGCTGGCGTACACGCCCGAAGGCGAGCTCGTCGGGCTCACGCTGCCGAGCCGCAACGCCTACGACCCGGTGGTCGGGTACATCGCCGTGGTGCCGGAGCAGCGGGGCCACGGCTACGCGTACGACCTGCTGGTCGAGGCCACGGACGACCTCGTCGGGTACGGCGCCGAGCAGATCGTCGCGGGCACCGACGTCGGCAACGTCCCGATGGCCAAGGCGTTCGCGAAGGCGGGCTACCCGGTGACCCAGCACCGCATCGACCTCGTGTGACACCGCGGGCGGCCGCGTCTTGCCCGGCGCGGCCGCCGCGCGGTACTGTCGCTAGAGCGATCTATCAAATCGGGGGCTGATGATGGACGTCCTGCGGGAAAAAGGCCTGGCGCCGCTCCGCGTGATCCTCGGCTTCTCGCTGCTCTCGACCACGCTGCACTACGGGCACAACGTCGTCCGGGCGGCGGACTACCCGCCGCTCCCCGGCGTTCCGCTGCTGGTCACGCAGGTCGTCGTGGCGTTCGGCTGGGTGCTGTTCACGGCGTTCGGCTGGCTCGGCTACCGCGCGTACGAGCGCGGCAGCTACCCGCGCGCGCTCGTGTTCCTGCTGGTCTACTCGCTGTCCGGGCTGGCGAGCGCGGGCCACTTCCTGGTCGGCGAAGTGCGCATCCCGGCGTTCTGGTTCGCCACGATCTTCACCGACTCGGCGGCAGCGCTCGCCCTGTGGGTGTTCGTAACGTGGGCGTGGTCGGCGCTCAACCGGGTGACCTCGCGAGATCAAGTTTCTACACAACATTGACGTTCGTCGGACCTGTGTAGACAATCGGGTGAGTGACCACCACCACACCGGTGACCTTCGACCGCCGTCCGGACGAGTACCGCCACTGGCGCCTCCACGTCGACGGGGAGGTGGCCTGGCTCGAAATGGACGTCGACGAGCAGGGTGGGCTGGTCCCGGGCTACGAGCTCAAGCTCAACTCCTACGACCTCGGCGTCGACATCGAGCTGTACGACGCCACCCAGCGGCTGCGCTTCGAGCACCCCGAGGTCCGCGTGGTGGTGGTGACCAGCGCGAAGGACAAGGTCTTCTGCGCCGGCGCGAACATCCGGATGCTCGCCGCGTCCGAGCACCACTGGAAGGTGAACTTCTGCAAGTTCACCAACGAGACCCGCAACGGCATGGAGGACGCCACCGAGCACTCCGGCCAGACGTACGTCGCCGCGGTGAACGGGACCTGCGCCGGCGGCGGCTACGAGATCGCGCTGGCCTGCGAGAAGATCCTGCTGATCGACGACAACTCCTCGACCGTCGCGCTCCCCGAGGTGCCGCTGCTCGGCGTGCTGCCCGGCACCGGCGGGCTCACGCGGGTCGTCGACAAGCGGCGGGTGCGCAAGGACCTCGCCGACGTCTTCGCGACGCGCCCCGACGGCGTCAAGGGCAAGACGGCGGTCGACTGGCGGCTGGTCGACGAACTGGTGCCGCGCCAGGGGTTCCGCGAGGCCGTGGCGAAGCGCGCGCGGGAGATCGCGCGCGAGTCCGACCGCAGCGGTGAAGGCGGCATCGAGCTGACGCCGCTGGAACATCGCCATGTCGACATCGAAGTCGGGAAGGACCAGGTCACCATCACCGTCAAGGGTCCCGAGAACGACCCCGGCGACCTGCACGAAGAGGGCGCGAACGGCTGGTTCCTCGCGATGACCCGCGAGCTGGACGACGCCATCCTGCGGCTGCGCACCAACGAGGTCGAAGCCGGCACGTGGATCCTGAAGACGCAGGGCGACCCGGAGAAGGTGCTCGCGCACGAGCAGGCCGTCCTCGGCTCGAAGGACTGGCTGGGCAACGAGATCACGCACTACTTCAAGCGCACGCTCAAGCGGCTCGACGTCACCAGCCGCACGCTGATCGCGCTGATCGAGCCCGGCAGCTGCTTCGCCGGGTCGCTGCTGGAACTCGCGCTCGCCGCCGACCGCCAGTACATCCTCGACGGTCCGCCCATCGACGACGAAGATTCCGAGGAACGCGCCACCATCAGGCTCAGCGAAGCCAACTTCGGCCCGTTCCCGATGGGCAACGGCCTGACCCGCCTGCAGACGCGCTTCTACGGCGACGACGACCACCTCGCCTGGCTCGCGCGCGAAAAGGACCACCAGCTGAGCGCGGCCGAAGCCGTCGAACTCGGCCTGGTCACCGACGCCCCGGACGACCTCGACTGGGAGGACGAGATCCGGATCGCCCTGGAGGGGCGGGCGTCGCTGTCGCCGGACGCCCTCACCGGGATGGAGGCCAACCACCGGTTCGTCGGTCCCGAGACCGTGGAGACCAAGATCTTCGGCAGGCTGGCGGCTTGGCAGAACTGGATTTTCACCCGGCCCAACGCGTCCGGGCCGGAGGGCGCGCTGCGCCGCTACGGTACCGGTCAGAAGGCCGTCTTCGACAGGAAGCGGGTCTAGCGCAGATGCCCGAGAAGATCGACTACGACGCCAAGATCCCCAACAACGTCAACCTCTCCGAGGACCGGCGGCTGCAGCGCGCGCTGGAGGGCTGGCAGCCGAAGTTCATGCACTGGTGGGGCGAGATGGGCCCGACGCTGGAGACCCACGGCGTCTACCTGCGCACCGCCGTCAGCGTCGGCCGCGAGGGGTGGGCGCACTTCGACCACGTCAACGTGCCGGACTACCGCTGGGGCATCTTCCTCGCCGAGCGCGACCCGGACCGGCGGATCGCGTTCGGGGAGCACAAGGGCGAGCCGGTCTGGCAGCAGGTGCCCGGCGAGTACCGCGCCGACCTGCAGCGGCTGATCGTCATCCAGGGCGACACCGAACCCGCGTCCGTCGAGCAGCAGAAGCTCCTCGGGCTGACCGCGCCGAGCCTCTACGACCTGCGCAACCTGTTCCAGGTCAACGTCGAAGAGGGCAGGCACCTGTGGGCGATGGTGTACCTGCTGCACGCCTACTTCGGCCGCGAAGGCCGCGACGAGGCCGAAGGGCTGTTGCTGCGCAACTCCGGCAGCCCGGACGCACCCCGCATCCTCGGCGCGTTCAACGAGGAGACCGCCGACTGGCTGGCCTTCTACATGTTCACCTACTTCACCGACCGCGACGGGAAGTACCAGCTCGGCACGCTCAAGGAGTCCTCTTTCGACCCGCTCTCGCGCACCTGCGAGTTCATGCTGAAGGAGGAGGCGCACCACATGATGGTCGGCACCACCGGCGTCGACCGCGTGGTGACCCGCAGCGCCGAGCTGATCCGCGAGCACGACACGTTCGACATCGGCCCGCACGGCGGCATCCCCCTCGACGTCATCCAGAAGTACATCAACTTCCACTACACCGTCTCGCTCGACCTGTTCGGCAGCGAGACGTCGACGAACGCGGCGAACTACTACACCGCCGGGCTGAAGGGCCGCTGGCAGGAGACTCGCCGCAAGGACGACCACAAGCTCACCGACGACGCCCGCACGCTGGAGAAGCCGGCCGCCGACGGCACCTGGACGTCGGAGGAGCTGCAGGCGATCCTGTTGCTCAACCTCGACCTGCGCAGCGAGTACGTGGCCGATTGCCAGACCGGCGTCAACCGCTGGAACAAGATCCTCGCCGAGGCCGGCATCGACCACGCGTTCCGCTTGCCGCACCCTGGCTTCAACCGCGAAGTCGGCATAAACTCCGGCCACCACGTCACTCCCGACGGCACCATCGTCGACGAGGCGACCTGGGAGGCGGGCAAGCGCAAGTGGCTGCCCACGACCGAGGACCTCGCGTTCGTCCGCTCGCTGATGCACCCGGTGTACGAGCGGGGGAAGATCGCGAGCTGGGTGGCCCCGCCACGGCAGGGCATCAACGGGAAGCCGTTCGACTACGAGTACGTGTACCTCACGTAGGAGGTCTGGTGGCGACAGCGTTCAACGCCGCGGAGTACCTGCTCCTCGCCGGGCACCCGGACGCGACCGCGGTCGTGTCGCCCCGCCGCACGCTCACCTACGCCGAGCTGGCCGAGGAGTCCCGCCGCGTCGCGGGCGGCCTCGTCGAGCTCGGCGTGCGGCCCGAAGAGCGGGTCATGTTCTGCATGGTCGACGACGTCGAGCTGCTCACCGGCATCCTCGGCGCGATGCTGGCCGGCGCGGTCGCCGTGCCGGTCTCGACCATGGTCACCGGGCTCGAGCTGGGCAAGATGCTGGCCGACTCGCGGGCGCGCCTGCTGTGCGTCTCCGGCGAGTTCGCCGAACAGGCCGTGACGGCGCTGAGCTTCGCCCCCGAGGTCACCGACGTCCTGCTCGACCGGGCCGACGCCGACGGGTTCGCCGTCCGGACCCACCAGTGGTCGGACCTGGCCGGCTCGTTCCGAAGTGGACGGACGTGGGAGGACTCGCCCGCGCTGTGGCTGTACACGTCCGGGACGACGGGGCAGCCGAAGGGCGCGATGCACCGGCACGCGAGCATCCGCGCGGTCTGCGAAACGTACGCGCGGGGCGTGCTGGCGACGACGCCGGCCGACCGGTTCCTGTCCGTGCCGAAGCTCTTCTTCGCCTACGGGCTCGGCAATTCGTGCTTCTTCCCACTGGGCGCGGGCGGGACGACGCTGCTCGAGCCGTCGCGGCCGACCCCGGCGTTGTTCGCGCGGCGCGCGCGGGAAGAACAGCCGTCGTTGTTCTTCGCCGTCCCGACGTTCTACGCGGCACTGCTGGCCAGCGACGTCCCGGACGACTCGTTCGCCTCGGTGCGGCACGCGGTTTCGGCGGGCGAGCCGCTGCCCGCGTCCCTGTTCGAACGGGTCAAGAGCCGCTTCGGGCTGGAGATCCTCGACGGCATCGGCTCCACGGAGGCGTTGCACATCTTCCTGTCCAACCGGCCGGGCGCGGTGCGGCCGGGCACCACCGGCGTCGCGGTGCCGGGCTACTCCCTGCAGATCCGCGACGAAGCCGGCGCGGTGATCGACGCCGCGGGAAAGCCGGGCGAGCTGTTCGTCGCCGGCCCGTCGACGGCGACCGGCTACTGGGCCCGCTACGACGCGACGAAGCTCGTGTTCCAGGGCGAGTGGCTGCGGACCGGCGACAGCTACGTGCGCAACGAGGACGGCACGTACACCTGCCTCGGCCGGTTCGGCGACATGCTGAAGGCGGGCGGGATCTGGGTGTCACCGTCCGAAGTGGAGGAACGGCTGCGGCAGCACCCGGCGGTCGCGGAGGTGGCCGTGGTCGCCGCGCCGGACGCCGACGGGCTCGACAAGCCCGTGGCGTGCGTGGTGGCGGCGCCCGGTTTCCCGGTGGATCCGGACGAGCTGATCGAGTTCTGCCGCGAGGGCCTCGCGGCGTTCAAGCGACCGCGGGGCGTGGTCGAACTGGCGGAGCTGCCGAAGACGGCGACCGGCAAGATCCGCCGCAACGTGATCCGCGAGCAGGTCCGCGACGTGCTGCGGGTGGTGCCCAGTCCGTGATCGACGGGTACTTCGTGGTCGACGCGCACGTCCACACACCGCGCCTGCCGACGCTCAAACCCGCCTGGCTGCAGTGGGCGCACGACTTCGCGGGTTCTTATCCTTGGCGGTCGGTGTACTCCGATTCCGGGGAAGTGATCCCCTCGGCGATGGACGAGCTGATGGAGTCCGAGGGCGTCGACCGGGTGCTGCTGTTCTGCGAGTACAGCCCGCGGGCGACGGGCATCCAGTCCATTGAGGACAACCTGCCGCTGGTGGCGCACAACCCGGCGCGGTTCCGGCTCGTGGCGAACGTCAACCCGTACCTGCACCACCCGCCCGCGTCGGAGGTGGCGCGGCAGCTGGACCTGGGCGCGGTGGCACTGAAGATCCACCCCGTGCACGGCGCGTTTTCGCCGGCGGACAAGGAGCTGTACCCGGTTTACCAGCTGTGTCTGGAACGTGGAGTGCCGGTGATCCTCCATTCGGGAACGTCGAGCTTCCCGGGTTCCCGCACGAGTTTCGGGAACCCCGAGCTGATGTCCGACGTGGTCGAGGACTTCCCGTCGCTGCAGTTCGTCTTCGCCCACGGCGGCCGCGGCTGGTGGTACGACGTGGCGGCGTTCCTCGCGCTGGCGCGCGAGAACGTCTGGCTCGACCTGGCCGGGTTGCCGCCGAAGAAGCTGCCGGAGTACTACCAGCGCTTCGACCTGGCCCGGCTGGCGGGCAAGTTCGTGTTCGGCACGGACTGGCCCGGCGTGCCGTCGGTGGCGGCGAACGTCCGGACCCTGATCGGGCTGGGCTTGCCGGAGGACGTCCTGACCGGCGTGCTGTCGGGCAACGCGGTCAAGCTGATGCCGGGCCTAGCCTAGGATTTCGTGCAGGCAGAGGACGTTGCCCTCGCTGTCGGTGAACCACGCCGCCCGTTCGTTGCCCAGCTCGGCGATGTGGTCGACGGTCTTCAGGCCCTCCATCTCGAAGTCCTGGAACTTCACCCCGTGGCTTTCGAGAGCCGAAATCTCGCCGGGCAGGTCGGAGACTTCGAAGCTCAACGCCGTGTTCTCGCTCTGGCTGCCCGCCGGCATCGGGCGGAGGCCGATCGCGCCCGCGCCCGCCGCGAAGTACAGCGTTCCGTCCTCGCCCTTCCCCGTCTGCTGCAGGCCCAGGGAGTCCGCGTAGAAGTGGCCGGCGCGTTCGCTGTCGGTCACCGGGAGCATGGTCGTGATCGTCGAGTCGGTCAGCATCGGTTCATCCTGCGCCGGTGGTCGGGCGGCTGGCCAGAGCCGGTTTTTCAACGGAAGTGCCGGCGTTTGCGCGACCGGCGGCGACCGGCGGAACGGAAGGGGCCTCCCGCGCGGAGGGGGCGCGCGGGAGGCCCGGGGTCACTGCAGCGGTAGCAGCCCCCGCTCGGCGAACACGCCCTTGACCGTGAGCATCGCGTTGAACACCCGCGGGTTGCCCGCGAACGCGAGCAGGTGGATCACCGTCTCGACGATCTCCGCCGGCTTGAGCCCGACGTCGAGCGCCGCGTTGGTGTGGAACCGCAGCTGACGCTCGGTGTCACCCAGCGTGACCAAGGCCGCGATGGTGACCAGCTGACGCTGCGGCAGGTCGAGCCCCGGCCGCGTGTAGAGGTCGCCGAAGGCGAACTCGCCGACGAACGTCGCCAGGTCGGGGGCGACGTCGGCCAGGGGCTCGACGATGTTGGCGATGTCGCCGCCCATCTCGGCGAGGCGCGCCGCGCCGCGTTCGAAGCGGGCCGAGCGGTCCATCAGGCCGGGACCTTCGCGCTGTGCTTCTCGATGAACGTCAGCATGCGGCTCCAGGCGTCGTCGCAGGCTTCCTGCCACTCGTCGTACGTCGCGTCGAAGAAAGAGTGCGGGGCGCCCTCGTAGACGTGCATGTCGTAGGTCTTGCCCGCCGCGTCGAGGGACTTGGCGAAGGTCTCGAACTCTTCCGGCGTCGTCGCGACGTCGGCGCCGGCGAGCAGCAGCAGGAGTGGCGCCGAGATGTCGTCGACGACGTCGTGGACCAGCTTCGGGAGGCCGTAGAAGCCGATGACGCCGTTGACGCCCAGGTCGCTCGCCGACAGCCGCCAGGACTGGCCGCCGCCGAAGCAGAAGCCGACTGTGAAGACCGGGCCGGTGTTGAACTTCGTCAGGTGCTCGGCCGCCGCCTTGACGTCGGCCGCGACCTCGTCGGACTGCACCGACGGCAGGTACTGCTTCCAGTCGAACTCGTCGTCGCGGACGCCCACGCCGGCGGTGCGGCCGTAGTAGTCGATGGCCGCGGTGGTGAAGCCCGCCTGGGCGAAGCGGTTGGCCAGCGCCTGGTAGTACGGGTGCGTGCCGCGGATGTCCGGCAGGATGACGATGTTGACGCCGTTGGGCTCGGCGGGGATCGCGTGGAACGCGGAGAACACCGTGCCGTCGGCGGAGGTGAGCTCGAGCGCGCCGTCCTGGGCGACCTCACCGGGGTTCGCCAGGGCGGGCGGGCGGCTGTCCGTGCTGTGACACATTTCGTGTCCACCTTTCGGGATCCGGTTGTGTGCTGAAGCCAGTTTCGGGGCGCCCGCACGGCGCGGCCAGATCCCGCTTCGACCCCCGGACCAGGGGTACTGGTACTGGCAGGACCACGCTCGGCAGCACGTTCGTGCGGCACACTGGCCGTATGAGCGAGCAGAACGAGCTGGGCCGGTTCCTCAAGTCGCGGCGGGCCCGGATCGATCCCGGCGAGTCCGGCATCGAGGCGAACTCACGCCGTCGCGTCGCCGGGCTGCGCCGCGAGGAGGTCGCTTCGCTCGCCGGGATCAGCGTCGAGTACTACGTCCGGCTGGAGCAGGGGCGCGCGTCCCGCCCGTCGGAAGCGGTGCTCGACGCGATCGCCCGCGCGCTGAAGCTCGACCCCGACGAGCGCCGCTACCTCGACGGCCTGGCCCGCCCGCGGCCGTCGACGCGCTCGCCGCGCCCCGAACGCGTCCGCACCGAGCTGACGCAGCTGCTCGGAATGATGGACCGGGTGCCGGCGCTGGTCATCAACCACCGGATGGACGTGCTGGCCTGGAACCGGCTCGCCGCCCAGCTGTTCTTCGACTTCGACGCCGCGACGCCGCGCGAACGCAACCTCGCGCGCTTCGGCTTCCTCGACAACGACAGCAAGGAACGGTTCATCGACTGGCAGGACGTCGCCCGTGCGACGGTCGGCACGCTGCGCCTGGCCACCAGCCACCACGACGACGACGAGGTGCTCGCGACGCTGCTCGGCGAGCTGATGATGAAGAGCGAGCAGTTCCGGACGCTGTGGGCCGGCCGCGACGTCAAGCAGCGGACGCACGGCAGCAAGCGGTTCCGCCACCCGGTCGTCGGCGAGCTGACGCTGCGGTTCGAGAACTTCGACCTGCCCGGCGAGACCGGGCAGCGGCTGGTGGCGTTCAGCCCGGAGCCGGCCAGCCCGGCCGCGGAGGCGCTGGAGCTGCTGGCGATGTGGACCGGCCCCGAGGCGGAACGGGTCGCGTCCGAAGAATCCTGAGCCACCGACGGAACGGGCCCCCGGCATCAAGCCGGGGGCCCGTTCGCGTGCGGGTCAGCGCCAGGCGAGCTCGGCGCGGTGGCTGTCCTCGAACATGTGGTACCGCACGATCAGGCCGTCGCGGACGGTGAAGTGCAGGGCGAAGCGGCTGCGGAACACTCGGTCGGTGCGGTGGATCCGGTGCGCGAACTCGCCCAGCACCACGCCGTCTTCACCGTCGACGAGGATCTTGGTGATGTCGAACCGCTCGGTCGTGACGTCCTCGATCGCGATGCGCAGGAACTCGTCGAACGCGGCCACGGTGGACCGGAGGCCCGCCCACGGGACGAAGTCTTCCGCGCCCGCGACGAGGAAGTCGGCATCCGGCGAGAACAGCTCGAGCGCGCCCGCCCGGTCGCCGGCGCCGAAGCGGGTGAAGAACTCGCCGATGGTGGCGGCGGTGTCGCGGACGGTGGTCGGAGTGGACACAGGGGATCTCCTCAGGATGTGGCGACGACGGTCGCGAGGTGGGTGCGGATCGCGGCCGGCTCCACGGCGGCCACGTAGTGGTCGGGTCGCACGAGCGCGGCGGTGAACCCCTTGGGGCGCCATAGCTTCTCGCCGCCCGCGCGGGCGGGAGCCGTGAAGGACTCGGTGAGCGTCCCGTCCGCGTGCACCACGCGCAGCGTCAGCAGCTCGGGGTGCGCGGCCAGCAGGGCCCGGATCGCCGGGGCGTCGGCGGTGGCCAGCAGCGTGTACCGGTCGGTCGGCATGACCGAGCGCAGCGGCGAAACGGTGTTCCCGACGCGCACGGGGTCGTTCGGCAGCAGGTGTCCACTGAGGACCTTCGAGCGCCGGGTGCGCTTCTCGACCGGGCCCGCCACCGCCGCGCCCGCGGGGTAGTGGTTGGTCAGCCCGGCCAGCCACGGCGAGTAGTACCGGTCGAACAGGCCGAGCCGGTCGGCGAGCCCGGCCGCGAGGTCACGGGTCGTGGTCTGCCAGCGCTTCTTGAACATCCACGCCTTGGTCTGCGTCTGGGCCTGCTTGACCACCGCGGAGGCGACGGACGCCCGCTCGGTCCCGTAACTGTCGAACAGCCGCGGGGTTGCCAGGCCGCGGTGGACCAGCGCCAGCTTCCACGCCAGGTTGTGCGCGTCGGTGACGCCGGTGTTGAGGCCCTGCCCGCCCGCCGGGCTGTGCACGTGCGCCGAGTCGCCGGCCAGGAAGACCCGGCCGACCTGGAACTTCTCGGCGTGGCGTGCGTGGATGCTGAACGTCGTCAGCCAGTCGATGTCGTGCAGCCGCAGGCCGCCGGGGCCGAGCTTGTCGAGGTAGCCCTGCAGCACGGCGGGCGTCAGGTCCTCCGGGCGCAGGGTCGGCGGGCCGGCCGTGAACACGCGGAACCGGCCGTTGTAGAGCGGGACCAGCACCATGACCCCGCGCGAGGAGCAGTAGTAGTGCACGGCGTCGCGTTGCAGGTCGCCTTCGATCGAGCTGTCCGCGAGGATGAACAGGTTTTCGTAGGTGCTGCCCTGGAAATCGACACCGACGAACTTGCGCACGGAGCTGCTCGCGCCGTCGGCGCCCACGACGTAGGCGAAGCGCGTGAGCTCCTCGCGGCCGTCCGGCCCGGCCAGGGTGACCTCGACGCCGTCGGCGTCCTGGCGCAGGCCGGTGAGCGTGGTCTCCCATTCGGTGCTGCCACCGGCGTCGGCCAGCGACTTGCGCAGCAGCGTCTCGACGTCGGGCTGGGTGATCACCGAGGGCCGGGTCTCGGCGCCGAAGCCGATGCGGCAGACCTGCTTGCTCTCGGAGTAGTAGCGGAACGCGTCGATCGGCAGGCCGTAGGTGTCGATGTGCTCGCCGCCGCCGAGGAGGCGGAACACCTCGAGCGTGCGGGGCCAGACCATCAGGGCCTTCGTGAGCGGACTGGGCTCGGCCGCCTTGTCGACGAGCCGCACGGGCACGTCGCGGCGGGCGAGCTCGGCGGCGGCGGTGAGCCCGACCGGGCCGCCGCCGACGACCAGGACCGGTAGTTCCTCTGCCATGGTGCACTCCTTTCGGGTCAGGACGCGGCCGGGGCCAGTTCGTCCACAGTGGACGTCCGTTCGCGCAGCATCCAGGCGATGGCCGGCGCGCCGAGCGCGCAGACCGCGGCCAGCAGCCACAGCACGGTGTGGAACGCGGAGGTGTAGGAGCCGGACACGAACTCGGTGAACGCCTCGCGCCGGCCGGCGGGCACGGCCGCGGCGAGGTCGGCGATGCCGCCCTGGGCGGCCTTGTCGGCGACGGCGCCGGCGTCACCCGCGGCCGGGTACTGCCCGATGCCGCCGACGAGCCCGCTCTGCGTGAGGCTCACCAGCAGCGAGCCCATCCCGGCGATGGCGACGGCTTCGCCGGTCAGCCGCATGGTGTTGAACATCCCCGCGGCCATCCCGGCGCGCGAAGCGTCCACCGTGCTCACGGCCGCGCCGTCGAGCAGGCCGAACGAGATGCCGACGCCGGTGCCGATCACCAGCAGCGGGCCGAGCAGGGTGCCCACGCCCGACGTCCGGTCGATCGTGGTGAGCCAGGCGGCCCCGGCGGCGACGAGCAGGAGGCTGACGCCGAGCAGCACGCGCGGCGGCACGGTCTTGCTCACGGTGCCCGCCACCACCGGGAACACCAGCACCGGCACGGTCAGCAGCAGCATGGTGAGCCCGGCCCGCTGCGCGCTCATCCCGGTGATCCCGATGAAGAACGACGGCAGGAACACCAGCAGGCAGACGAAGCCGAACGCGAGCAGCACCGGCATCAGGCACACCGCGACGAACTTCGGCTGCCGGAACAGGCCGAGGTCGAACATCGGCCGGGCCTGGCGGTGTTCGACGACCACGAACGCGATGAGCAGCACGGCGAACGCGGCGTAGAGCACCAGCACCGCGGGCGCGGCCCAGCCCAGTTGCGGGCCTTCGACCAGGGCGAGGGTCAGGGCGAACAGGCTGCCGCTGAACGTCGTGGTGCCGAGCCAGTCGACGCCGGAGGCGTCCGGGTTGCGCGACTCGGCGAGCTTCGGCAGAGCGAGCAGCACGGCCGCGGCGATCAGCGCGTGGGTGAAGAACACCGACCGCCAGCCCCACAGGTCGACGAGCACGCCGGAGGTCGACGGGCCGAGCGCGAGGCCGAGGCCGAACGACGAACCGAGCCAGCCGAACGCCTTCATCCGCGCCGGGCCGTCGAAGGTCTGCGCCAGCATCGCCGACGCGGCGGTGAGCACGAGCGCGGCGGCGACACCCGCGGCGCCGCGCAGGACGTCGACCACCACGATGTTCGAGACCGAGCCGGCGGCCGCGGTACAGGCGACGAAGCCGACCAGGCCGGTGGCGAACATCCGCTTGCGGCCCAGCAGGTCGGCGAGCGCGCCGGAGGCGAGCATGACGCTCGCGAAGGTCAGGTTGTAGGCGTTGACGATCCATTGCAGGCTGACCAGCGAGACGCCGAGGTCGGCGCTGATCGCGGGCAGCGCGATCGACGTCCCGGTGAGGGACGCCGGCAACAGTCCACAAGCGACGCAGACGGCGACGAGCGTGATCGCCGGGCTCGCGCGCCGCGCGGACACGGGGGTTGACACGTCGGAACTCCTTAGCGGTTGGTCATTCGGAGACGTGCAGGACGATCTTTCCGGTGGTGCGCCCGGTTTCCCCGAGCTCGTGGGCCTTGGCGACGTCGGCCAGCGGCAGCACGTGGTCGAGGTGGACGCGCAGTTCTTCCCGCTCCACCAGGCGGGACAGCTCGGCGAGCCCGGCGGAGTCCGGCTCGACGAGGAACGGCGCGATGCGGACGCCGCGGTCGGCGGCGGCCGCGGTCAGCTCCGGCGCGACCTGGCCGATGGTGAGGATCAGCAGGCCGCCCGGTTTCAGCGTGTCGAGCAGCCCGAGGGTGTGCTCGCCGCCGAGCAGGTCGAGCACGACGTCCTGGCCCCGCACGGCTTCCCGGACGTCGACGGCGGTGTAGTCGATGGCTTCGTCGACCCCGACCGATGCGAGGAACTCGTGCTTGGCCTTCCGGGCGGTGCCGGTGACCACGGCGCCGCGCGCGTGCGCGATCTGCGCGGCGAGGTGGCCGACGCCGCCCGCGGCCGCGGTGACCAGCACGCGGTCGCCCGCGCCGATCCCGGCGACGTCGACCAGGGTCTGCCAGGCGGTCAGGCCCGCCATCGGCAGCGCCGCCGCCTCGGGGAAGCTCAGCGACGCGGGCTTGCGCGCGAACTGCCGGGCGGGCGCGGTGACGTACTCGCCGTAGCCGCCGGCCTGCCGCGGGAACCACAGGAGCCCGAACACTTCGTCGCCGGGCGAGAACCGCGTGACGCGCGGAGCGGCTTCGACGACGCCGGCGACGTCCCAGCCCTGGACGAACGGGTGCGCACCGAGCGCACCGGTGGGGAAGACGCCACTGCGGATCTTCCAGTCGACCGGGTTGACACCGGCGG
Source organism: Amycolatopsis sp. NPDC049691 (assembly GCF_040675005.1). Lineage (NCBI taxonomy): Bacteria > Bacillati > Actinomycetota > Actinomycetes > Pseudonocardiales > Pseudonocardiaceae > Amycolatopsis > Amycolatopsis sp. NPDC049691. The sequence continues at coordinate 430,071 of NZ_JBFANX010000005.1, read as the reverse complement.
CGCGCACGCGCACCAGCACCTCCGTCGGCACCGGCACCGGTGTGTCCACTTCAGACAGAACGAGGACGTCGGGATCGCCGGCGCCGGTGGTCTGCACGGCTTTCATGAGATTCCTGCTTTCAAGGTCAGTGGAGGCCGCTCAGCCGGCCCGCGCGCGGGGATCCGCGGCCAGCCGAGCCGCCCGGCCCGCTCGGTGAGGTCCGGGTCGTCGCCGACGACGACCGGGCAGCCGGTCAGTTCGAGCACCGCCCGGTCGGAAACGTCGTCGCCGTAGGAAAAGCAGTCGGCCAGGTCGATCCCGTGCCCGGCGGCGACCGCCGCGGCGGCCACCGCCTTGCGCCGGCCGACCATCGGCTCGGCGACCCGGCCGGTGTAGCGGCCGCCGTCGACCTCCGGTTCGGTGCAGACGACGACGTCCGCGCCGGTGAGCCGGGCGATCGGCTCGAGGCACGGGGGAAACGAGCCGGACAGCAGCACGACCAGGTCGCCGCTCGCCGAATGCGCGCGCAGCATGGTCAGCACGCGCGGGTCGAACAGGCCGCCGAGCGCACGTTCCAGCGCGAACCAGCGCCGGCCGCCGGTGACCAGGTCGGCCACCGAACGACCGGCGAAGGCCGTGTAGAACGCGCGGTTGGCTTCGACGCGGGACGCGCCCGCGGCCTTCAGCGCGGTCAGGTTCGCCATCGCGTCCACATAGGACTCCGGCGTGCCGCGGACCGCGCAGTCGTAGGCGAGGAACCGGAACAGGCTCGTGACGGTGAGCAGCGTCCCGTCGACGTCGAAGAAGGCCGCGCGGTGACAACCGGGGCTTCGCCCCGGGCCGGGGGCTCCGCCACCCGGACCCCCGAAAGCCGGGGTGGTCATCGGACCGCTGCGGTCTTCTCGTCCAAATAGGACAACGCTTCGCGGACGGTCAGGTCGTGGTGCAGGTCGCCCTCGGGGACGATCGCGCCGTACTCGCGCTGCACCCAGAGCGCGACCTCCATCAGGTGCAGCGAGTCGAGGCCGATCTCCTCGAGCGTGCGATCCGGGCCGAGCTCGTCGACCGGCAGCTCGGCCTTGTCGGCGAGCAGCTGGACGAGCCGGGCGTTGACGGTGGTTTCCATGGTTTCCCCTTCGGTCAGTTCCGCGGCAGTTCGGGCCACTCGAGCGTCACCGCGCCCCAGCTGGCCCCGCCGCCGAACGCGGTGAGCAGGACGCGGTCGCCCGCGGTGAGCAACCCGGCGCTCGCGGCGTCGTCGAGCGCGAGCGGGATCGAGGCGGCGGCGGTGTTGCCGTACTTGGCGAGGTTGGCGAAGGCGCGCTCCTCGGGCAGGCCGAGGTCTTCGGCGACCGCCCGCAGGATGCGGAGGTTCGCCTGGTGCCCGACGAGCCAGTCGATTTCGCCGGGCCGCCAGCCGGTGCGCGACAGCGCGGCTCGCGACGACGAAGCCATCCGCCGCACGGCGTTGGTGAAGACGGTCTTTCCCTGCATCTTCATGAAGTGGTCGCCCGGGTCGGCCGACGTCTTCGCCCGCGAGCCGCCTGCCGGGACGATGATCAGGTCGGCCAGCGCGCCGTCGCTGCCGAGGTCGAACCCGAGCAGCGCGCCGCGCTGGGACTCGTCCCCGGCTTCGAGCACCACTGCGCCGGCGCCGTCGCCGAAGATCGGCGCGGTCGTGCGGTCGTCCGGGTCGATGATCGTGGTGAACGCCTCGGCGCCGATCACCAGCACGCGGTCGGCGGTGCCGAGCGCGATCAGCCCGGCCGCCGTGGCCAGCGCGTACAAGAAGCCCGAGCACACGGCGGCGACGTCGTAGGCGGGGACCGTCCCGAGCCCGAGCCGGTCGGCGACCGTCGGCCCGGTGGCCGGGCAGAGGTGGTCCGGCGTCGTGGTGGCGAGCACCAGCGCGTCCACCGTGTCGGCGCCCGCCGACTTCAGCGCCCGCCGCCCGGCTTCGGTGGCGAGCTCGCTCGTCGCGATCCCGGGCTCGACCACCCGGCGCTCCCGGATGCCGGTGCGCGAGGTGATCCATTCGTCGGAGGTGTCCATCCGGGCGGCCAGCATCTCGTTGGTGACCACCCGGTCGGGGACGGTGGCGCCGAGTCCCCGCAGCACCGCGGCCCTGCTCATCCCGGCCTCCTTCACGAGACGGCCGAGACGGCCCAGGCGCGGTCCGACTCGATCGTCATGTCGACCGCGCGGTACTCCTCGCGGGCGCGTTCGATGGCCTCCTCGACGGTCATCACCGGCGCGAACCCGAACAGGTCGACGATCTTGTTGAGCCGCTCGGGCAGCGTGCCGCCGACGACGTGGCGCGGGATGCCCAGCTCGTCGATCGCGGCCGCGATGCCCTCGTCGGCCAGCCGGCGGAACCGCTCGTTGACCGGGCGGTGCCCGTCCTTGGCCAGCTCGAGCTCGTTGGGCAGGTGCACGAACGCGTCGTAGGTCGCGCGGACGTGGTCCTTGATCGCCGAGCCGAGTTGCGACATGACGGCGTCGAAGAACTCCATCTCGGGCGTGCGCGTGACGGTCTCGACGTCGGACAGGTGCACCGAGTCGTTCGGGTTGATTCCGACGATCACGCGCACCGCGCCGTAGAGCCACTCCTGCAGCGACGAGCCGTCGGAGACGAAGCCCTTGGTCAGGTGGCTCTCGTGCACGCAGCGCTCGACGTGGCGGCGCACGATGAGCTGGATCAGCTCCGCGCCGGTGCACTCCTCCAGGGTCTTGCCGGGCACGGCGATCGGCAGCAGCTCCCGCATGGTGCGGGCGCGGGTGCGCGGGATGTCGACGTAGTGCGCCAGCGCGTACGACGTCAGGGTCTTGCCGGACGAATAGGTGCCGGAAATGGCGAGTTTCACGGGATTCTCCTGGTTTCAGCTGCCGTGCGGCAGCGCGTGGGTGACGCCGCAGGTGAACGCGACGCCGGCGAACTCGGTGTGGATGTCGGCGGTGCGCCACACCCCGTCCTGCATCTCGACGAGCCGGGGCTCGGCGAGCCGGGTGTGCAGCGGCAGACCGCGGTCGAACGTCCGATGTGGACTGAGCGTGGTCAGCGTGGTGGTGCGCATCCAGAGGGTGTTGCTGTCGCGGCGGTGCATGCCGTCCAGCTCGTAGAGCAGGATCTGGGCCAGCTGCAGGCCGGTGGCGAAGGCGTCGACCATGGTCGGCGCGGGGGCGTAGGCCGCTTCGGCGCCCTGGCTCGCTTCCGCGTCGGTGAGCTCGACGCGCGCGGTCGCGCTCAGGGTGTCGAGGTCGACCTCGAGGTCGTCGATGCGGTGGCCGCCCCGGGTGAATCCCGAGCCGTAGTACCGGTTCTCGGCCGGTCCCAGCACGGTGTCGAGGCCCGGCAGCAGGTCGTGCCCGGCGACCGCGGCGCCGCCGCCGTGCTCGACCTCGCAGCGCACGCGCATAGCGCCCACCCGGCAGTCCACAACGGACACCGCGGGCAGCACCGTGCCGGTGCCGGTGCCGGTCAGCCGTCCTTCCAGCGGCAGTTCGGTGAGGTCTTCCTCCGGAGCGCGGCCGGCGCGGATCCGGACCCGGCGGACCCAGAGCGTCCGGTGCGCCTCGCCGTCGAGGCGGAACGCCCGCACGACGCAGGCTTCGGCGAGCTGGACGCCGAGCACGATCGCGTCGATGGTGCTCAGGTGCGGCCGCAGGTCGCCGTCGGCCTTCTTGGACCAGTCGCCGGGGTAGCTCAGCCCGACGTGCGTGGTCACGGTCGTGTCGTGCTCGCTCCGCACGTCGGCGACGACCGGCCCGAACCGGTAGCCGACCCGGCGGTAGCCGGCGGAGAAGAAGCGCTTCGCGCCCGGCCCGAGGTGGTCGTCGACGGCTTTGCGCAGGGATGTCCCGGTCATGTCAGTACGTCCGATCAAAAGGAGTTCGGTGAAAGAAAGAGGCAGCGGGCCGGATGGGTGAACCGACATCTACGGCGGCTGGACAACCAGAACTCAACCAGCCCGGCGTCGGCCCTGCCAGCGTTGGTTTGTACGCATACCGGTATGCGGGTACTGCCACCACCACTGTGATCTGGCCGACAGCGAGCGGCGGCCGGGAACGGGATCCGGCTTAGCCTGAAAAACGTCGCACCGTCCGCCGAAAACGTTTTCCGGCTCCCATTCACGGAGGATCATGATGAACGCCGAATTCCCCAGCCGCGCGATTCTCGTCGGCGACCAGGCGGAGCAGCTGATCGCGAAACTCGGGATCGTCATCGGCGAATGCCGCCCCGGCCTGGTGGTCGGCACGATGCCGGTGTCCGGGAACCGCCAGCCGGTCGGGATCATGCACGGCGGCGCGAACGCCGCGTTCGCCGAGACGCTCGGCTCGTTCGCGGCCTGGCAGCACGCGGGCCCCGGCGGGCAGGCGGTCGGGCTGGACCTGTCGTGCACCCACCACCGCTGGGTCGCTTCGGGCACCGTGAAAGGGGTGGCGACGCCGCTGCACGAGGGAAGATCGAGCGCGACCTACGAGATCGTCATCACCGACGACGCCGGCCGCCGCACCTGCACGGCCCGGCTGACCTGCGCCATCAGCCGCCGGGCGCCGCGGCCGCCACGGTGAGGCTGGTAGTCGGGGTACCAGTACCGGCCGTCCGGGGGAAGAACGCGGTCTGGCACGCGCGGCCCGGTGACTGGGACGCTCGTGACGCACTCCTGCCGAACCCCGGAGGTCGCCAGCCGTGGCCACGTCAAGCCCGCCCGCCCGTGCCACGCTGCTGCCCGGCGCCGGGATGCCCAAGGCGATGGGCACGCTGTTCGCGGTCGCGGCCGGGCTCGCGGTGGCCAACATCTACTACGTCCAGCCGCTGCTCACGGCCATCGCGGCCGAGTTCCACCGCGGCAGCGGCGCGGCGTCGCTGATCGTCACCGTGACGACCGCGGGCTACGCCGCCGGGCTGCTGCTCGTGGTGCCACTGGCGGACATCACCGACCGCCGGAAGCTGATCGTCGCGCTGCTTTCGGTCGTCGCCGTGCTCCAGGCGGTGTCGGCGGCGGCGCCGTCGATCGAGACGCTGACCGTGGTTTCCGCGGTGGTCGCGGGCAGTGCCGTGGTCGCGCCGATCATGGTCGCCTTCGCCGCGACGCTCGCCGCGCCCGCCGAACGCGGCGGGGTGACCGGCCGCGTGATGAGCGGCGTGCTGGTCGGCGTCCTGCTCGCGCGGACCGGCGGTGGTCTGGTCGCGCAATGGGCGGGCAGCTGGCGGGCGGTCTACGCGGCCGCCGCCGTGCTGATGGTCGTGCTCGCCGTGCTGCTGCACCGGAAACTGCCGACGGTCCCGGTCGGCGACCGGCTCGGCTACGGCAAACTGCTGCGCTCGGTCGTCGCCATCGTGCGCGAGGAACCGTTGCTGCGCCTGCGGTGCCTGTACGGCTTCCTGAGTTTCGCCGGCTTCAGCGCCTTCTGGGCGACGACGGCGTTCCTGCTGGCCGGCCCGCCCTACCGCTACGGCGAGGGCGTCATCGGCCTGTTCGGGCTGCTCGGCGCGGTGGGCGCGGTTGCCGCCCGCGTCACCGGCCGGTTCGTCGACCGCGGCTGGGAACGCTGGTCGACCGGCGCGCTGATGCTGGCGGTGCTGGTGTCCTGGGGCCTGATGGCGATCGACGGCGGCGGCGCGCTGGTGCCGCTGATCATCGGCGTGGTCGTGCTGGACCTCGGCGTCCAAGGCGTCCAGGTGGCCAACCTGAGTGCGATCTACGCTCTGCGCCCGGAGGCCCGCAGCCGGATCACGATGGCCTACACCGGCACGTACTTCCTCGGCGGCGCAGTGGGTTCCGGCGTCGCGGGCGCGGCCTACGCGGGCGGCGGCTGGCTCGCGGTGTGCCTGGCGGGCGGCGTTTTCGCCGTGCTCGCGCTGGCCGCGTGGGCGTTGCACGCCTGGTGGCGCTCGCGTTAACTCGTGATTTCGTGAAATCGGTTACCCGGGGATTTTTCGCGCGCCCGGTATTCGCTGCGAAGATCATCGGCTGTCACTGGTAGGCGTAGTTTTCAGAATTATTGCGCGCCGGAATGGAACTGCCCCATTTCCGCACTACTTCCGGTGTGTGCGCGGCTACGGCCTGCGCTTTTCCTTGACTTGTGTATTGACCCACTTAGTATGGAAGCATGAGTAAAACTGGGGGCTATAGCAGAAATCGAGTTGAACTGGGGCATTTTCTTCGAACCAAAAGATCGAGCCTGTCGCCCGCCGATATCGGCCTGTCCGTTTCGTCCGGTAAGCGGCGCACGCCCGGGCTGCGCCGCGAAGAAGTCGCCGTGGTCGCCGGTATCGGCACTTCTTGGTACGCCTGGCTCGAGCAGGGTCGCGACATCAACGTTTCGGAAAGCGTCGCGCGGGCGATCGGCCGGGCGCTGCGGCTGGACCCGTCCGAACTGCGTTACCTGTACCAGCTGCTGGGGATCAGCTTGGGGCGGGAAGCGGGCCTGGTGGCCGAGCCGCTGGGCCTGGACGCCGGCCAAGTCGTCGACGAATGGCTGCCCAACCCGGCGCTGGTGGTCGACGAGCTGTGGAACCTGCTCGACTTCAACGCCGCGGCCGAAGTGGTCTTCGGCATCGGGTCCGGCGACCGCAACCTGCTCGAAAGCTTCTTCACCAACGAGGAAGTGCGGTCGCGCTACTCGGATCCGGAGCGCGTCGAACGCGAGGCGGTCGCGCACTTCCGCGCGGCCGCGGCCGGCCGCTACAACGATCCCGGCTTCGGCAGGCTGATCGCGTCGCTCTGCTCGCGCAGCGAACGGTTCGCCGCGTTGTGGCGCAGTCACGAAGTGCTCGGCTCGTGGAAGAAGCGGAAGGAGATCGATCACCCGGAGGTCGGACGGCTGAGCTTCGACGTGCACGCCTGGCGGGTCGACGGGATCGACCACATCCGGCTGTTCCTGCACCTGCCCTGCCCGGCGTCCGACACCCGGGTGAAGCTGGAAAACCTGCTGCGCCAGCACGAACCGGTGCTGCGGGAGGCGCACCCCGCGGCCAGCTGAGTGCCGCCGGGAGCCCGAAGGCGTGCTCCCGCGGTTCAGCCGCCGTTGAACGCGCGCAGCGTCCGCATCGCTTCCGCGAGTGCCTGCGCGTCGTCGCCCAGCGGGGTCAGCACGATGCGGCGGAGGATCTCCGCCGCCGCCGAGCGGGCCTTGTTCGCCATGTCCAGGCCGTGGTCGGTCAGCGCCGCGAACGTGACGCGGCGGTCGTCCGGGCTGGGGATGCGGCAGATCAGGTCCGCGGCGACCAGGCGGTCGGCCACCTTCGTGAAGCCGCCGCTGGACAGTGCCGCCTCGGTGGCCAGCTTGGTCATCGGCATCCGGTGCTCGGGCGACCGGACCAGGCGCAGCAGGATGTCGAACGACGCCGGCGCGAGGCCGAGGCGGTCGGCGATCTCGCCCATCAGCTTGTCCTGCGTGGCCAGGTAGCCCTCGATCACCAGGCCCCACCACGTGACGATCTCGTCGTCGTCGGTCTTCGGATCCACGGCGCCAGCCTACCGGAAAGTCTGCACGGAATATATCTTGCGCGCGAGAGGTTCTGCGGTTACCTTGGAAATCAGGAGGCAACCATGTCGATCAAGACGTCCGGCCTGCACCACGTCACCGCGATCGGCGGCGACCCGCAGCGCAACGCCGACTTCTACCTGCGGACCCTGGGCCTGCGGCTGGTGAAGACCACCGTGAACTTCGACGACCCGGGCACCTACCACCTCTACTACGGCGACAGCTCCGGCAAGCCCGGCTCGCTGATGACCTTCTTCCCGTGGCCCGACGCGCCGAGCGGCCGCCACGGCACCGGCCAGGCGACGACGACGTCGTTCTCGATCCCCGAAGCGTCCCTGGGCTGGTGGAAGCAGCACCTGGCCGCGAACGGCGTCGAGACCGGGCAGGTCCGCAACGCCGACGACGAGGAAACGATCACCTTCCGCGACCCCGACGGCCTGAAGCTCGCCCTGGTCGCGCACCCGCAGGGCGACCCGCGCGACCCCTGGGACACCGAACTGGTCCCGGCCGCGCACGCCATCCGCGGCCTGCACTCGGTGACGCTCTCCGTGACCAAGGAGGACGCCACGGCCGGCATGCTCACCGACGGCCTCGGCCTCACCTTCGCCACCCAGGACAGCAACCGCCTGCGCTTCGCCGCCGGTGACGGCGGGCCGGGCGCGCTGGTCGACGTCCTCGTGACGCCGGACGCGCCGCGCGGGCTGGTCGCCGCGGGCACCGTGCACCACGTCGCCTGGCGCGCGCCCGACGAGGAGACCCAGAAGACCTGGCGCGAAGAGCTCGTCGACCAGGGCGTGCACGTCACGTCCATCCTGGACCGCCAGTACTTCCGGTCGATCTACTTCCGCGAGCCGGGCGGCACGCTGCTGGAGGTCGCGACCGACGAACCGGGCTTCGCCATCGACGAGCCGCTGCTGGAGCTGGGCCGCGCGCTCAAGCTGCCGCCGTGGCTGGAGCCGCGCCGCGAAGAGATCCAGCACATGCTGCCCAAGCTCAACCTCCCCGCCGAGAACAACCCGGAGCTGTCATGACGCTGGAGCACAAGTACGTCGAGGGCTCGCCGGACGCGCCGCTGCTGCTCCTGCTGCACGGCACCGGCGGCGGCCCCGACGACCTGCTCGGCCTGGCGCGCGAGCTGAGCCCGGACTCCGCCGTGCTGGCCCCGGCCGGCCCGGTGTCGGAGTACGGCGCCGCGCGCTGGTTCCGGCGGCTCGCCGAGGGCGTCTTCGACCACGAGGACGTCGTCAAGCGCGCGAACGAGCTCGCGGACTTCGTCGTCGAAGCGCGCGAGAAGTACGGCCTCGGGGACCGGCGGCTCGTCGCCGTCGGGTTCTCCAACGGCGCCAACATCGCGGCCGCGGTGACGCTGCTGCGGCCGGAGGTCGTCCGCGAAGCCGCGCTGTTCGCGGCGATGTCGCCGGTCCCGGACCCGCCATCGCACGACCTGAGCGCGACGCGGGTCTTCCTGGCCAACGGCGAACGCGACCCGATGGCGCCGCTGGCGTCCACCGAGGAGCTGATCCGGCTGCTGCGCGAGCGCGGTGCCGACGTCGTCACGCAGCGCCACCCCGGCGGGCACCAGATCACGCTCGACGGCGTCCGCGCGGCCGCGAAGTGGATCATGACCTGACGTTTGTACGGACCGTATACCGGTGCGTCCTACGATCGGGCGATGACTAACGAGGCACTACAGCGTGCTACCGAACTGCTGGACGCGGTCATCCTCGCGGACGGGCACAATGACCTGCCGTGGGAACTGCGGACGCACGGCGGCCCGAACCCGGTCGAGGCGGCCGCGTCGCTCGACCTGACCGTGCGGCAGCCCGCCCTGCACACCGACTTCCCGAAGCTCGCGGACGGGAAGCTCGGCATGCAGTTCTGGTCGGTGTACGTGCCGTGCGAGTTCGAGGGCCACAGCGCCGTGACGGCGGTGCTGGAGCAGATCGAGGTCGTCCACCAGCTGGCCGAGCGCTACCCGGACCGGCTGCGGCTGGTCGACACCGCGGACGAGGCCGAGGCCGCGTTCGCCGACGGCCGGATCGCGTCGCTGCTCGGCGCCGAAGGCGGGCACAGCATCGCCGAGTCGCTCGGCGTGCTGCGGATCCTGCGCCGCCTCGGCGTCCGGTACATGACGCTGACGCACAACTACAACACCACCTGGGCCGACTCGGGCACCGACGAGCCGGTCCACGGCGGCCTCACCGAGTTCGGCCGCGACGTCGTGCGCGAGATGAACAAGATCGGCATGATGGTCGACCTTTCGCACGTCGCGCCGTCGACCATGCGGGACGCGATCGAGGTCAGCTCGGTGCCGGTGATCTTCAGCCACTCCTCGTGCCTCGCGGTCAACGACCACCCGCGCAACATCCCGGACGACGTACTGGCGCTGCTGCCCGGCAACGGCGGCGTCGCGATGACGACGTTCGTGCCCGCGTTCATCTCGCCGAAGGTCTCCGCGTGGGACCAGGAGCTGAAGGCCGCCATGGAGGCCGCGGGCAAGGACTACCGGAACCTCGGGCTCCGGGGGGAGTTCGCGAAGGGGTGGGACGGCCCGGCGAAGCCGAAGGCCACCGTCGAGGACGTCGTCGCGCACGTCGAGCACGCCCGCGAGGTCGCCGGCATCGACCACATCGGCCTCGGCGGCGACTACGACGGCGTCGGCACGCTGCCGGAGGGGCTGGAGGACACGTCCAAGTACCCGGTGTTGTTCGCGGCGCTGCTCGAGCGCGGGTGGAGTGAGGAAGACTGCGCGAAGCTCGCCGGCAAGAACACGCTCCGCGTGCTGCGGGAGGTTGACGGTTTCGCCCGTTAGGGGGTTTGACGCGGCGCTCCCCGCGTGCCGGACGGACACTGAGGACATGACGCACGCGCGCGGGGGCGCGGCCGACCGCCCCACCGGCCCCACCAGCCACGACCTGCCCGGATCCGATGGCCCCGGCCGCCACGAGGCGGCCGGCACCGAGGTGCCCGAGGGCGCTCTCGAGCCCGCCGAGCTGCGGGCGGGCGACGTCCGGCCCGGCGCCGAGGAGGTCGCGCCGGTGCGCCCGGCGCCGAGCAGGCCCGCGGCCGGCAAGAAGCCGCGGCCGACGCGGATCAGCGGCACCTGGGTCGCGGTCATCGCCGGCCTCGTCGTGCTGATCGTGCTGCTGATCTTCATCCTGCAGAACCTGGACTCGGTGACCGTGCACTTCTTCGGCGCCGAGGGCAGCCTGCCGCTGGCCATCGCGATGCTGTTCTCCGCGAGCGGCGGCGCGGCACTGGTCGCGCTGATCGGCGGCGCCCGGATCCTGCAGCTGCGGAAGCAGGCGCGCCGCCGCTGAGCTTCAGACGATGATCGACGTCATCGTCAGTACCCGCGCGCAAACGTTTTCGTCGCCGGTCGTCCGGACGCGGCCGAGGTCGGCGGCGTTGCGCGTGCAGAGCCGCCAGAACGTGTCCAGGTCCGTCGTTACGGTGGCCAGCGGAGTGCGCGACGGCGGGGCGCCGCGGTCGAGCGTCCAGCCGTCGCGCTCGCGGCGCGCGTGCCACTTGCCGGCGCCGGTGACCGTGTAGCCGACCTGCTTGCCGACGCGCGCGTCGACGTCGCGCAGCGTGTGCGGCAGCGCGCGGACGAACGTGTCGGCGATCGGCTCGGCGTACTCCGCCGCCAGCGGCGTGTGTTCGAGGGCCTCGCGGATCTGGACGTGGTGGACCCAGAACTCCGAATAGTCGCGGGCCGCGTCCAGCCAGCGCGGCGCCGGCTCGTCACCCGCCCAGCTCACCGGCTCGCCTTCGGCGTCGAGGTCCAGCTTCGCCCAGTACTCGGTCGTCTGGCCCATGAACTCGTACATCATCGTGAGCAGCACGTCCGTCGAGAGCCGGCGGCACGCGACCACCCACTCCTCGTTGATCCGGTCGACGAACCGCGGGAACGACTCACCCGGACGGGGGGATTCCGAAGTGTGCCCGTCGCGGCCGCGGGACAGCCGGCCGACCTTGTCGCCCAGCAGGTGGGCGGCGACGTCCTTGACGGTCCAGCCCGTGCACATCGTCGGCCGCGTCCAGTCTTCGTCGGTCAGTGCGCCGAGCAGCGTCATCAGCGCTTGTTCTTCCTTCGAGAAGTACGGGAGGACGTCGATCGGCGGGCCCCAGCGCGTCGGACTCATGTGTGCATATAAACACCGCCACTTGGCCTACCCGCAGGTAGCATCAGCCCGTACGCAGAGGGGAGTGGCCTGGTGAACGCAGAGCGACCGAACGGCCGGGGCACCGGCGACGAGGTGGCCGACCTCGCCCGCCGCGCCGGGCAGCTGGCGGGCTGGGCCGCGCGCACCGGCTTCGCGCTGGGCCGCAAGCTCCCCGGCGTCGAGACCGCCGAACGCACGGTCCGGCAGGTGGAGCACCAGCTGCTGAGCGAGCTGCGACGCCGCCTCGACGAGGTCGACGACCCGTACCACGCGGCGCTGACGGCGGCGTCGGCGATGAACCGCCCGGCGGTGCCCGGGAAGGTGGAAGCCACTGTCACGCTCATCCCGGCGCGCGACAACCACACCGAGCCGCTGCGCGCCGCGATGGCCGAGTTGCTCAACCACTCCATCGGCTTCGGCCGCGACCGCGCTCGCGAATACTTCTACGCGATCATCCTGCGCCAGCTGACGCCCGACGAGGCACGCATCCTGTCCGCGCTGTCGGACGGCTCGCCGTTCCCCGCGGTGGACGTCGTCGAGCGGACCGGCCTGGGCGGCGCCGGGCGCGTCGCGCTGCGCAACGCCTCGACGGTCGGCAAGGCGGCCGGGGTTTCGCTGCCGGACCAGGTGCCCGGGTACGTGACGCGGCTGATCGGGCTGGGCCTGGTCGACCTCGACGAAGAGGTGCCGTCGCTGGAGACGCAGTACGAGATCCTGCTGACCGACGAAACCGTGCGCGAGGCGGAGAAGCACGTCAAGCGCGCGAAGTTCGTCCGGCGGACGATCCACATCTCGCGCCTGGGGGCGCAGTTCTGGCAGGCCTGCGACCCGAGCTTCGGCTGACCGCATGGGGGCGTTCCTCAGCGGCATCCTCGCCGACTTCGCGCGGCACTGGCCCCTCTACGTGTCGATCCCGATCGTCGCCGCGCTGATCGGCTACGGCACCAAGCTCGTCGCGATCCGGATGATGTTCCAGCCGGTGGAGTTCATCGGCGTCAAGCCGTTCCTGGGCTGGCAGGGCATCGTGCCCAAGCGCGCGGCGCGGATGGCGAGCATCGCCTGCGACACGATGACCGAGCAGCTGATCAAGCCGGCCGAGGTCGTGGCGCGGCTCGATGCCTCCCGCATCGCCCAGGAAATCGAGAAACCGCTGCTGGCGGGCGTCGAGGACATCGTCCGCGAGGTGGCGGGCCACTACCAGCCGGGGCTGTGGGAGTCCCTGCCGGTCCGCGTCCAGCGCCTGGTGATCGAGCGCGTCCAGCACGAGTCACCGCGCATGGTCGCGGCGGTGCTCGACCTGATCAAGTCCGATGTGGACAGTGTGTTCGACCTCAAGGGCATGGTGGTCACCAGCCTGGTCAAGGACAAGCGCCTGCTGAACCGGATCTTCCAGGAGGCGGGCGCGAAGGAGTTCAAGTTCATCGCGCGCTCGGGCCTGGTCTTCGGCGGCGCGATCGGCGTGATCCAGATGGTGGCGTGGGTGCTGTTCAAGTTCCCGCCGATCATGCCGATCTTCGGTTTGTTCACCGGCTGGTTCACCGACTGGCTGGCCCTGCGGATGATCTTCTACCCGATCGAGCCGCGCCGCTATTTCGGCGTGCAGTGGCAAGGGTTGTTCCTGAAGCGCCGGGCGGAGGTGGCGGAGGCGTACGGGTCGTTGATCGCGAAGGAGATCATCACCCCGCACAACGTCATCGAAGCGATTCTGCACGGACCGCTGTCGGACCGGGTCCTGGCGTTGATCCAGCGCCAGCTGGACCGCGAGCTGGGGAGCGTCGCGAAGCCGTTGCTGGTGTTCGCGGTGGGGTCGCGGAAGTACCAGGACATGAAGCTGGCGATCGCGTCGCAGATCATGTCCCGGCTGCCGGAGACGATGAGGTACATCGAGGACTACGCGACGGACGCGATGGACATCCGCAACGTGCTGGTGTCGAAGATGAAGGAGCTGTCGCCGCGCGAGTTCGAGCGGCTGCTGCGGCCGGCCTTCGAGCAGGACGAGTGGATCCTGATCGCCACCGGGGCGGTGCTGGGGTTCGCGGTCGGTGAAGGTCAGGTGCTGTTGCTGGAGCACCTGGCGGTCTAAGCGGGGCTGGTTTGGCTTGGCCTGTCCGGCCCGGGCACCAACGTTCGGGCCGAGGCGATGTTCCGCGCCGGCACGTACTTCGAACGCCCCGGCGAGTTCCCCGCCAAGCTCGGCTACTCCGCGGCCGGGGTCGTCGAGGCCCTGGGCGAAGGCGTCACCGGCTTCGCGATCGGCGACGCCGTCAACACCGTCGCCGGCTTCTCGATGCGGGACTACGGCGTCTACGGCGAAGCGGCCATCGTCCCCGCGTCCGCCGTGCTCCGCCGCCCGGAAGGCCTTGCTGCCAGCGAAACCGTCGCCCTGTGGGGCCCGTTCCTCACCGCCTACGGTGCGATCGTCGTCCTCATCACCGCCGCGTCGAGCAGCGTCGGGCTCGCGACCATAGACGTCGTCAACCACATCGGTGCCGTTCCCATCGCCGCGACGCGCACCGAGGCGAAGAAACAACGGCTGCTGGACGCCGGTGCGGCGCACGTGATCGTCACCGACGACGAAAGCGTCGCCGCGCGGACGAAGGAAATCACCGGCGGCCGGGGCGCGGAGTTCGTCTTCGACGCCGTGGCCGGCGAAGGCGTCCGCGAGCGGGCCGCGGCCACCGCCAAGGCGGCACCCTCGTCGTCTACGGCGCACTCGACGCGAAGGAAACCCCGGTGGTTCGTGCCGACCATGCGACTGTTCAACGCCTTCGACCTGACACTCGACCCGGACCGGCTGGCCCGGGCCCACCACTTCGTCCGCGCCGGCGTCCGGGCGGGCACCTTCCGGCCGCGCGTGGACCGGACCTTCGACCTGGCCGACGTCGCCGAGTCGCACCGGTACCTCGAAGCGAACGGGCAGTTCGGCAAGGTGGTCGTGACCGTGGGCGGCTGAGAGGGCGAGCAACTCCACCCGAACGGCCGTACACCCGGACGTATCCCGGCGCTTACCTTGCGCCTCTAGTCTGCGTCAGGACGACGAGCGGGTGGGGGAGCCCATGACAGCCGAACCTTGGCCGCAGGAGATCCGCCTCGCCGTGACCATGGTGGGCGGGTCCAGCCTGGCGATCTGGATGGGCGGGGTCGCCACCGAGACGTCCCGGCTGCTGCGGGAATCGCGCGGGGACGTGGAGCCCGGGCTCTACCGGAAACTCCTCGACCTGCTCCGCGCCACCGTCTCCGTCGACGTCCTCACCGGGACCAGTGCCGGCGGCGTCAACGCCGCCTGCCTGGGGCTGGCCGAAGCCTTCGGCTCCACGCCGGAAGTCCTGCGCGACACCTGGATCACCACCGGGTCGCTGGAAAACCTGATCCGGGACCCGCGGGAACCGCAACCGCGGTCGGTGCTCGACGGCGACCGCGTGCTGCTCGACGATCTCGAAAAAGCGCTGCGGCAGATCACCGGGAAGGGCCGGCCGCCCGCCGAGGAGCCCGACGTCACCGTGCTGCTCACCGGGACGATGATCGACGGCGAGACCACCCGGTTCGACGACGCGCTCGGGAACCTCGTGCGGGACACCGAACACCGGATGCTGTTCCGGTTCTGCGGTCCACTGTGGACACCCGGGGTGGAGGGGCCGCTCGCGCTGGCGGCCCGCTCCACCGCGTCGTTCCCGGGTGCGTTCGAACTCTCGCGGATGCCCATCGGGCCCGACGCCACCGACCGGCTGCACCCCGACATGACGCCCTACACCGAGCTGACCCGCTCGCACTGGCTCACCGACGGCGGTGTGCTGCTGAACAAACCGCTGCGACCCGCGCTGCGCGAGATCTTCGAGCGTCCGTCGCACACGGACGTCCGGCGGCTGCTGCTCTACGTCGTGCCCACCGGCGAAAAGGACGCCGACGCCGTCGAGTGCGACGCCGCGAACCCGCCGCTGCTTTCGCACGCCATGGCCAAGGTCGTCAACACCGTGATGAGCCAGTCGATCAGCGCGGAACTGGACGACCTGACCCGGCACAACGACGCCGTGCTCCGCGCGCGCGACACCCGGGTTTCGCTGGCCGCACTGGGACTTCGCGGCGGGCCCGAGCACCTCGTCGACGACCGGATCGCCGCCGCCTACCTCGAGCGGCGGACCGCCGAGGACGCCGCCGAGCTCGTCCGCGTGGCGGCGCGGCGGTACGCGCTGTCCGAAGCGGACACCCCGGACCGCGACTGGGCGTCTGGCATGTCTCGGCAGCTGCGCGCGATCGCCGTGGCCGGGTTGAGCAGCGGGGTGCCGGCCGGGCCGCCGGCCGCCGCCGTCGCCGTGGCCGACCTCGTCGGGTACCGGACGACCGCGCTCGACGACGCCGTCGCCACCGGCCTGCAGCTGGTCAACGCGGGGTTCCGGCTGCAGCCGGACGCCACGCGCGCGAAGGAGCTCAACGACGCCCGCGCCGAGCTGCACGCGGCGCGGTCGACGGCCGCGCGCGGGGTCCGGCTCGGGCAGTGGGTGGCCGCGCACGCCGGGCCCGGTGCCAGCAGCACCCTCGAGGTCTGGATCCGCGAGCTGGCCGAGGAGTGGGCCGGGCTGGGCCGCTCGGCCGCCGTCGCCGACGCGTGGCCGAAGGTCGTCGCGGGCCTGCGCGCCGCGGCGCCGACGCTGCGCGCGCTGGCCGACGGCGACGACACCGTGACCACCCTGCTGGACTGGCTGGCCTTGACGCCCGACGTGGCCGACGAGGTCGTCCAAGCCCGGCTGCTGGCCCTGCACGTGGCGACGCGCGGGCTGCTCGCCCAGGCGCCGTCGGTCGACCAGCGCGTCGACCTCGTGCAGGTCAGCGCCGATTCGCGGACGCTGCTGGACATGACGCGGCAGCGGTCGGGGGACAAGCTGACCGGCCTGCAGGCGAACTACTTCGGCGCGTTCTACAAGGCGTCCTGGCGGGCCAGCGACTGGATGTGGGGCCGCGTCGACGGCGCCGGCTGGCTCGTCCAGTGCCTGCTCGACCCCGTCCGCCTCGAAACGCTGCGGGACGTCCTCGGCCGGGAGCGGTTCCGCGACGAGCTCGTCGCCGCGTTCGGCCCGGCCTGGCGCAAGCCCGGCGAGCAGGACCGGTGCACGCCGCAAGAGGCGGCGCAGCTGCGCGACCAGCTGACGGCCGAGCTGGCCTTCCTCGGCCTCGACGCCGACCTCCAGCCGGTCGAATTCACGTCCGAGCGGCCGCTCAGCCTGCCGGTGACGGCGATGGTGCTGGCCCGGCCGCGGCAGGCCGAAATCGCCGCCGAGGAGCTGCCGGTCGTCGACGTCACGGTCCGCCACGACGCCCGGGACGCCAAGAACATCGAAGCCGCGCTGGCGGCGGAGCGCCCCCGCGTCGACGTGGGCGCCGCCCAGGCCCGGTTCCAGGCCTGCCGCGTCTCGGCCGAGAAGCTGGCCGGTGAGCAGGGCACCGCGCGGCTGACCCGCACGCTCGTCGCGCTCGGCGCGGCCGTGGTGAACGCCGGCACGGTCGCGTTCCGGCTGCCCGGCGGCTGGCCGCAGACGGTCGCGGGCATGCTGCGGACGGTGGCCAGGAGCACGGCGAAGGTCGCCCAAGGCGCGTCCCGCCTCGGCACCGCGGGCTCGCTCGCGGCCGGTGTCCTCGCGTTGCTGGCCGGCCTCGTGCTCGGCAACAACGGCGGCGCCGTGCTCCAGTGGATCGGCCTCCCCGTCCTCGCCGGCGCGGTCGTCTACCTGGCGACGGCGCTGCTCACGATGGGCCGGTTCGCGCGGCGGCTGATCGCCGCGCTCGGGGTGCTGGTGGTCGCGGCGCTGTTGCTGGCCGCGTTCCTGCCGCCGGTCGCCGGGCCGTTCTTCGGCTGGCTCGGCGGGGTGGTCGCGGGTTGGCGGCGCGGTGAAGGCGCGGTGTGGTGGCTTGTGGTCTCCGGCCTGCTGGTCCTGCCGGCGGTCGTGATGCCGGTGAGCGGGATCTGGCGCCGTATCCGCCACCGCGGGCGCGCCTGACACGGCCCGTCGCCTTGCGATCACGGCGCCGAGGGTTCATCGTGCGGGTAGGTCGCGAGCCACGCGCGAGCGGCCCAGGCGCGCGTGTGCCCAAGCACCGTCCACTTCAAACATGTTTGTGGGACTGCTCACCGGGTACTCCGCGTCGTCGCAGGTCATTGCGGGGGTCGTGAGCCACGTCGCTGGCGGGGCGAAAATTCTCTGTTACGTTTCCTGAGTATGTCCGTAACGCACTTGATCGAATCCCCGACCAAGGCGGACGGCGCGGAGCTGTGGAGAATCGCGCGCGATTCCGCCAAGCTCGATCTCAACTCGCCGTACGCATACATGCTGTGGTGCCGCGATTTCGCCGAGTCCTCGGTGGTCGCGCGTGAGGACGGCAAGGCGGTCGGATTCGTCATCGCCTACCGCAGGCCGGACGAGCCGGAGACGGCGCTCGTCTGGCAGGTCGCGGTCGACGCGTCACAACGCGGGAAGGGCCTGGCCGGAGCGCTGCTCGACGCGCTGTACACGCGCCTGGTCGACGGCGGGGTGCGTTACCTCGAGACCACCATCACCCCGGACAACGAAGCGTCCATCGGGCTGTTCACGTCGTTCGCGAAGCGCTGGAACGCCGCGATGGAAACCAGTGTGCTGTTCGCCGGGGAGGAATTCCCCGAAGCCGGGCACCTGCCCGAAGAGCTTTACCGCATCGGTCCGCTGAAGCCGCGCAATGATCCGGGCGAGTAGGAGAAAAGAAACGTCATGAGCATCTTCGAAGAGCTCGAATCCGAGGTTCGCAGCTACAGCCGCGGCTGGCCGGTCGTGTTCGACCGCGCCCAGGGCAGCCACCTCTACGACGAGAGCGGAAAGCCCTATCTGGACTTCTTCGCCGGGGCCGGCGCGCTGAACTACGGGCACAACAACCCGGCGCTCAAGCAGGCGCTGATCGACTACATCCAGCGCGACGGCGTCACCCACGCGCTGGACATGTTCACCGTGGCCAAGCGGGACTTCCTGCAGACCTTCCGCGACAAGATCCTCGACCCGCGCGGCCTGAACTACAAGGTCGTCTTCCCGGGGCCGGGCGGCGCGAACGCCGTCGAAGCCGCCCTGAAGCTGGCGCGCAAGGTGACCGGCAAGGAATCGGTCATCAACTTCACCAACGCGTTCCACGGCATGACGCTCGGCGCGCTCTCGGTCACCGGCAACTCGATGAAGCGCGGCGGCGCCGGCGTTCCGCTGGTGCACGCCACCCCGATGCCGTACGACAAGTACTTCGACGGCGCGATGCCGGACTTCCTGTACTTCGAGAAGCTCCTCGAGGACTCCGGCAGCGGGCTCAACGAGCCGGCCGCGGTGATCGTCGAGGGCGTGCAGGGCGAGGGCGGCATCAACGCCGCGCGCCTGGAGTGGCTGAAGGGCCTCGACGACCTCTGCAAGCGCCACAACATCCTGCTGATCCTCGACGACGTCCAGATGGGCTGCGGCCGCACCGGGCCGTTCTTCAGCTTCGAAGACGCCGGCATCAAGCCGGACATCGTCTGCCTCTCGAAATCCATCGGCGGCTACGGCATCCCGATGGCGCTGACGCTGATCAAGCCGGAGCTCGACGTCTGGGAGCCGGGCGAGCACAACGGCACCTTCCGCGGCATCAGCCCGGCGTTCGTCACCGCGAAGGAGGCGATCGACGTCTACTGGAGCGACGACGAGCTCGAGAAGTCGACCAAGGCCAAGGGCGAGCGCATCGCCGCGGCGTTCTCCGGCATCGTCGAGACCTACCCCGAGGCGAAGCTGTACGCCAAGGGCCGCGGTCTCGCGCGGGGCATCGAGTTCCAGAACGGCGACCTGGCCGGCCGCGTCTGCGCGGAAGCGTTCGCGCGCGGCCTGCTGATGGAGACCTCCGGTCCCGACGGCGAAGTCATGAAGCTGCTGCCGCCGCTGACCCTGACCGACGACGAGCTGACGCAGGGCCTGTCGATCATCGACGAGTCCATCAAGGCCGTCCTGAAGAAGTAAGGAGATTGCCCGTGCTCGTCCGCACGCTCGACGAGATCACCGACACCGACGCCGACATCAAGACCCCGAACTGGCGCAGCAAGAGAATCATCCTGGCCAAGGAGGGCGTCGGCTTCTCGGTGCACGAGACCACGCTGTACGCGGGGACGGTCAACGACTTCTGGTACGCCAACCACATCGAGGCGGTGTTCATCACCTCCGGCGAGGGCGAGATCGAGGACCTGGCCACCGGCAAGGTGTACGAGCTCAAGCCCGGCACGCTGTACCTGCTCAACGACCACGACAAGCACCAGGTCCGGCCGAAGACCGAGATCAAGTGCGTGTGCGTGTTCAACCCGCCGGTGACCGGCCGCGAGGTGCACGACGAGAACGGCGTGTACCCGCTGATCACCGAAGACTCGTAGCACACCGGAGAGGAAACAGGAGGCGAAGCCCGTGACGCTGACGGACACCCGGGTCGACGACATTTACCCGACCCGGATCACCGGTACGCCGGAGCACCTGCCGCGCGTGCACCCCACGGTGTGGGGTACCGAAGCCGACGGCCCGATCGACGCCGCCACGCTGGCGAACCACGAGACCAAGGGCTACACCGTGGTCGAGGACGTGCTGTCCGTCGGGGAGGTCCAGACGTACTGGCAGGAGCTGGTGCGGCTGTCCTCCGACGCGGAGCTCGCCAAGGACGAGCGCGTGATCACCGAGGCGAAGACCGGTGAGGTCCGGTCGATCTTCGACGTCCACGAGATCTCGGCCCTGATCGCCGAGCTGGTGCGCGACCCGCGCGTGCTGGACCGGGCGCGGCAGCTGCTCGGCTCCGAGGTGTACATCCACCAGAGCCGCGTCAACTACATGCCCGGGTTCAAGGGCACCGGCTTCTACTGGCACTCGGACTTCGAAACCTGGCACGCGGAGGACGGCATGCCGTCGCCGCGCGCGGTCAGCTGCTCCATCGCGCTGACCGACAACTACCCGTTCAACGGCGGCCTGATGATCATGCCGGGCTCGCACCGGACGTTCGTCCAGTGCGCCGGCGAGACGCCCGACGACAACTACAAGAGCTCGCTCAAGGACCAGCGGGTGGGCGTGCCGAGCGAGGACGACATCACCAAGATGGCGGCCGAGTACGGCATCGACCAGTTCACCGGCCAGGCGGGCTCGGCGCTGTGGTTCGACTCGAACATCATGCACGGCTCCGGCAACAACATCACCCCGTACCCGCGCTCGAACATCTTCCTGGTGTTCAACAGCGTGGAGAACGCGTTGCAGGAGCCGTTCGCGGCGAGCGCGCCGCGGCCCGCGTTCATCGCCGGCCGCGACTCGACCCCGATCTCGCGCTGAGGGTGGGCCCGCCGGTGACCGACCCGGTGCGCCCTGTTACCGTGTCGCCACCGCGCGGGCGTGTGGTCCGCGCAACAGACGTCTTCGCGGACGATCGGCGGGTGCTTCGCTCGGGGTGAGCCCACCCGCCCGGTCGCCTGGGAAGACGACGGGCGGACCGTGCCCCCTGACGGCCCGGCCGGGAGCTTCACCACGACCCCCTACCAGCGGATCGGGACCGCTGGTAGGGGGTCGTGTCATGTCGGCCCGTGGATGTCGCACCGCTTCCCGCTGACCGCTACGGAATTCGCAGACGCCCCAAAACTCCTGGTACCGGCCCTGCTCGACAGCCGGTGACCACGGTAGGTTGACTTTCGGCGAGGGAGACGCCGAACCGACCGTGAACCCCCGGGGAGGTGGGCGCGAGCATGGCCGAATGCCGGTTCCAGCTGCTCGGGCCCGTCCAGCTCTTCGCCGGCGACGTCGCCGTCCCGATCGGCGGTCCCGGCGTCCGCGGCCTGCTCGCCCTGCTCGCGCTCAAGCCCGGCAAGGTCGTCGGGCTCGACGAGATCATCGACGCCCTGTGGGGCCACGACCCGCCGGCCACCGCGCGCACCATCGTCCACGGCAACGTCTCCCACCTGCGGCGGATCCTGCGCGACATCGACGGCCCGAGCATCCTGACCACGCCGCCGGGCTACCTGCTGGCGGTCGAGCCCGAGCGCGTCGACGTCCACCGGGCGCGCAGCCTGCTCGACCGCGCGTCCCTCGCCACCCCGGAGACCGCCGCCGCGCTGCTGGCCGAGGCGCTCGCGCTGTGGCAGGGCCCGGCGCTCGGCGGCGTGCCGGATTCGCTGCGGGCCCCCGAGCTGGAGGACCTGCGCCTGGCCGTGCACGGCGCCCGCGTCGACGCCGACCTCGACCTCGGCCGGCACGCCGAGCTGATCGTCGAGCTGAGCCCGATCGTCCGCGCCGACCCGCTCGCCGAGCGGACCGCCGGTCAGCTCATGCGGGCGCTGTACCACGCCGGGCGGCGCGGGGACGCGCTCGAGCTGTACCGGACCGTCTCGCGCGCCACGCTGCGCACCCTGGGCGTCGAGCCCGGCGCGGAGCTGCGGTGGCTGCACGAGCGCGTCCTGAACGACGACCTCCCGGTGCGCGACGTCGTCGCGCCGGCCGCGGCCGAGCCGGAGAAGGCGATCTCGCAGCTGCCCGCCGCGGTGCCGAGCCTGGCCGGGCGCGCCGACGAGCTGGCCTGGCTCGACGGCCTGGTCACCCGCGCGGAAGCGGGCGAGACGACGATCGCCGTCGTCACCGGGACCGCCGGGGTCGGCAAGAGCACGCTGGTCGTGTGGTGGGCGCACCGCGTCGCGTCGCGGTTCCCGGACGGCGTCCTGTTCGCGTCGCTGCGCGGCTTCGACCCGCACCACCCGCCGCTGGAGCCGGCCGAGCTGCTCACGCAGTTCCTGCTCGGCCTCGGCGTCGAAACCGCGAAGATCCCCGAGCTGCTGCACGAACGCGTCGCGCTCTACCGGTCGCTGATCGCCGGGCGGCGGATGCTCGTGCTGCTGGACGACGCCCGCACCGCCGAGCAGGTGCGCCCGCTGCTGCCGCCGAGCGCGCGAACGATGACCGTCGTGACCAGCCGGTCGCGCCTGGACGGGCTCGCCGTGTCGAACGCGGCCAAGCAGCGCGTCCTCGGCACGCTCCCGCCCGACGACGCCGTGCGGCTCATCGAGGAGCTCGCCGGCCCGGCCGCGCTCAACCACGCGCTGGCGCGCCTGTGCGGCTACCTCCCGCTCGCCCTGCGGATCGCGGGCGCGCGGCTCTCGGCGAGCGCGCAGCGGACCGCGGAGGAGCTGGTCGACGAGCTGGGCAACGAGCGCACCCGGCTGGCGGGCCTGCAGGTCGAGGGCGCCGACGACGGCGTGCGCGCCGCGTTCGACGTCTCCTTCCGCGGCCTGCCCGGCGAGATCGCCGAAACGTTCCTGCAGCTGGGCGCGGTCCCCGGGGTGATGGTCGGGCCGCACCTGATGGCCGCGGTCGCGCAGATCCCGGTCACCGAGGCCCGCCGGCGGCTGCGCGCGCTGGCCGCGCACAACCTCATCGAGGAGACCGCCCGGGACGTCTTCGCGCCGCACGACCTCGTCTGGCTCTACCTCCGCGAGCTCGCGGAACACGAGCTGGGCGAGAAGGAACGCGACGAGGCGCTCGGCTGGACGGTCCGCTACTACCAGGCGGTGGCCGACCGGGCGCGGCGCCGGCTGGGCCACGTCGCCGACCCGCTGGACTTCACCGGCGTGCTCGCCGAGGAGGCGATGCCGCCGCTGACCGGCTTCGGCGAGGCGCAGGAGTGGTTCGCGGCGGAGTGGCCGAACCTCCTCGCGGCCCTCGACGCCGCGTACACGGCCGGCCGCTACGACGACGTCTGGCGGCTGGCCCTCCTTGGTCACCGCTACCGCGTGGTGTGCCCGCTGCTGGACGAGTGGACGCGGATGGCCGACCTGGGTGTCGCGGCCGCGGAGGCGGTGGGCGACGTCGAGGGCCAGTGCTGGCTGCGGCTCGCGCGGTGCGAGATCGCGCTGACCTTCGAGCTGCCGGGGTACGGGTTCGCGGACGCCGAACGGGCGGTCGCGCTGGCGGCCGGGTCCGCCGACGCGTGGCTGACCACGTCGGCCGACCTGCACCTGGGCCGCGCGCTGAGCCGGCGCGGCGAGCACCAGAAGGCGATCGACCGCTTGACGAAGGCGATCGCCCAGGCCCCGGACGTCACGCTGCGCGGCCGGGCGCTCAGCAGCTGCGCGCAGGCGGAGAAGCGGGCGGGCCGGCTGGCCGAGGCGGTCGCCCACCAGCTCGAGGGGCTGGCGGCCGACCGCTCGCTCGGCGACGACGACCGGATCGTGGTGGCGCTGGACAAGGTGGCCGACCTCAGCCTCCGCGCGGGCGACCTGGAGGCGGCGGAGCGGTACGTCTGGGAGGCGATCGACCTCGCGATCAGCCGCGAGTTCGTGGCCCGCGAAGGCGCGCTGCGGCTGACGCTGGGCCGGGTGCTGCGGGCGCGGGGCGATCTCGACGGCGCGCGGGAGCAGCTGGCGCTGTCGGTGCGCATTTACGAACGGGTGCACCCGAAGCTCGTCGGCGAGGTGCGGACCGAACTCGCCGAACTCCAGTGAGGCTTTCGCGCGACAACTCGGCGCCGGTCGGCGACATTTGTGAAGAGAGTTGCGAATGGATCACGGCAGCCTGGATCACCGTGAATCCTTAGTGGATTCTTAGTGCCGGCCGGTGGCGTCCGCGTAGGTTCGGCAGTGCCGGCTGAGCCCTAGGGGAGGGGCAGGCTGAGACGCCGGTGCCGGGCCCCGCGCGGGAAAACCCCGCCGGGGCCGGGAGCCGCCAGGAGCGGCTCGTGGCGGCCCGGCCGGCCGACTTGGGGGTAGGCCGGCCGGTCGCCAGGCTCGCCTCAGCCCACGTTCGCCGTGCAGAGCGCGATCGTCGTCCCGCTGTTTTCCGCGACCTTCTTGCCGTCGACGAGAATGGCGCAGCTGATTTCGTTGGTCATGTTGGAATTGCGGGTGTCGGCGGTCAGCGTCAACAGGTACGAACCACTGTTGTAGGACGCCGCGCCCTCCCACGCGTCGGTGCTCGCCGGCGCGTTCTCCGTGCGCTGGTCCGACAGGCTGCCGTAGCGCACGGTCGCGCCGCCGGCGGAGGTCACCTGGAACGTCACGGTGTGCTTGTCCCCGCCCACCGCGGGCAGGTGCAGCCCGGACTCGCCGCCGCCGAAGAAGGTCGAGTACAGCAGCATCCCGGCGGTGGTCAGCAGCGCGGCGATCGTGGCCACCAGCGCGGTGATCGCGAGGCCGCGGTCGCCGACCGTGCCCCTCTTGACCTGGACCAGCCCGGTGATCGCCAGCACGAGCCCGATCCCGGCGAGCGGCCACGCGACGAACCCGACGTCCGGGACGAACGTGACGACGATGGCGGCCACGCCGAGCAGCAGGCCGACGATGGCCAGGATGTTCCGCCCGGGCTTCGCGTTGGCCTGACGACGCTCCGTGGCCGTCACCGGTGGCGCGGGCCGTCCGTGGCGCGCGGTGGTCGGCGGCGGGTACTGCGGGTCGGTCATCATGCGGGCCCCTTCGGGTGGGAGTGCGACGACGTTAACCCATAAGAGTGCCCACGAACGAAATTGTTACATTCTGGAAAAAGTCATTGTCCCACCATTTTGCGCGAAGTACCGGTATTTCCTGACATCGCGCGCAGGGTGTGGCCGGGTGATCAATGCCGAGAATATCGGGGTTCCCACTGTTTTCGTGGCCGAACGGCTCACGACGACCGTCGGTTCCGGTGTTCAAGACGAAAGTCGCAAGCCGGACTTTTCAGTCGAAAAGGCTCACTTCGGGGGTGATTTCGAGGAGCTCGAAAACGGGACGGCCGCGGCGGCCGTCGATCGTCGTCGTGCGCACGACGCGCAGCCGGGCGGTCACCGGCCGGTCGAGGTTCTCCTTGATCTGGTCGAGCAGGTCCGGCGCCACCGCGCCCTGGATCGTGCCGCCCGACTCGCGATCGAGGTAGAAGATGCGCCGCCGGGTGCGGACGCCGTCGAGCCGCCCGCGCACCGTCTCGTAGCCGACCTCCTCGCGCGACTCGCGGAGGCTGCCCTGCAGGATCCGCGCCTGCTCGGTGGTCATGCTGCGGGTGACCTGCTCGCCCGCGGTCGGGGTCAGCGCCATCCCGATGCCGGCGTTCTTCGCGACGGCGTTGACGATGTCGCTCACCGCGTTGCGGACGGTGTCGCGCTGGAGCAGCACGGCGTCGAGCGCGCCGTCGTCCGAGCCGTTCGCCGGCAGGAAGTCGCACAGCTCCTTGACGGCCCGCTCGGACAGCGTCTCGATACCGTCGACGATCAGCGCGTCGTCGGAGACGTCGAGCTCCGGGAAGCCGAAGAAGATCGCGTTGCCGGCCTGGCCGCGCTGGATCAGCGGCGCCTTGTCGCGGTCGGCCTGCTGGACCTGGGTGACCTCGCCGGACGGGTTGCGGATGATGTGCCCGATCTTCGCCGTCGCGTCCTGCAGCGCGCGGCTGATGTCGGAGAAGGTGTAGGCGTCGATGGTCTGCTCGCCGATCACCGAGACGTGCAGCAGCGGCGAGCGGGACGTCCGCTCGAACTTGGCGTTCGCGGCCATCGCCGACGCGCGCGCCAGGTCGTCGAGCCACGTGCCGCCCGGGATCTCGTCGGCGATGCGCCGGAACTCGTTCCTCACCAGATCATCTCCGGGTAGCCCCTGCCGCCGTCGGCCCAGACCTCGGCCCAGACGTCCTCGTCGCCGGGACGGCAGAGGAAGCCGTCCAGCATGCCCCCGACCGGCTGCACCTGGTCGAGGTACATCGCGGGCTGCCCGACGATCACGCCGCGCAGCGTGAGCAGGCCGTACAGCGCCGACCGGCCGGCGTCGTCGAGCCGCTTCAGCGCGCCCCACTCGTCCGGGATGAGGACGACGTCGAGGCCTTGCGGCGGGTGCGCGCCGCGCGTGATGAGCTCGCCGCCGATCCAGGCCCGCCCGGACGGGATGATCCGCCGGGCGACGCCGAGGTAGCTGTTGAGGGCGCTGAAGAGGATCTCGCGCTCGTTCTGGTGCGGGGCGTCGAAGACCAGGCGTTCGTAGACGTCGGCGAGGTCGCAGGCGTGGCGGCCCGGCGGCAGGACCTGCTGCGACGTCCAATGGGGGAGCGCCACGCCACCCCCTCCTCAGCCCTCGCTCACAGTGCGTAGCCGAACTTACCAGGATGGGTGTCAGCCACCGCGCCCAGGCTGGTGCGGCCACTGCGGGGTGGCGTCTTCGGACTCGGGCCAGGCCGGTTCTTCTTCGGTGGGCCAGTCTTCGGCCTGCGCCCCGCGCTGCGGCGGCAGCGGCAGGTGGCCTTCGCGGTGGCCGACGGGCTCGGGTGCGTCGTCCTCGTGGACGTCCTGGGGCCGTTCGGTGCCGGGCTGCATCCACGCGGCGGGGATGAACTGGGTCTGCTCGGCGGGCTCTTCGTAGTGCGCCTCGGGCTCGGGTGCGGGTGCGGGTTCGGGCTCGGGTTGGGGCTTGGGGCGCTGGGCGGCGCGCAGCAGGAGCCACGAGGTGAGCGCGCCGAGGGCGAAGGCGACGACCAGCCACAACCAGATCTGCCCGAACAGCCACACCATCTGCTACTCACCCCTTCAAACGACTGTGATCTCGACGCGCCGGTCTTCTTCGCCGCCGCCCGCCGGGCGCGTGTCGCCCAGCCCGCGGTAGGTCACGCGCTTGGCCGTCAGCCCGTTGGTGGTGAGGATCCGCATGACGGCCCTGGCGCGGTCCCGGGAGAGCTTGAGGGCGCCGCTCGCGCTGCCGGTCCCGCGGGCGGCGTGGCCGGTGACGCGGTACCGGAAGGTGTCGGGCGACTTGGCGAGCGCGACGGCGACGGCGACGGCGGCCTGTTCGCCTTCGGGGGTGAGCCGGGCAGTGTCCGGTTCGAAGGTGATCGGCGCTTCGGCGAGCATCCGGTCGATCTCGGCTTGCACCCCGGCCTTGTCGGTGGGCGGCGGCGGAGCGGTGGCACTGGTCGTGGGTGGCTCGGTGGTCGTCGGAGCCGGCGAGCTGGTGGGCGGCGGCGTGCTCGTGCCCGGGGCCACCGGGACGACATCGCCCTGCAGCTGGGCGGCCCGCACACCGTCGACGTTCTGGACGACTTCGAGGGCTTTCAGGGCTTGGTCGGGCGGGAAGCCGCTGAGGGTGGCATCCCGGCCGTCGAAGGCGACGGTGCCGTTGTCGAGGCCGGCTTGGGCAAGGGCGGCGTGGGCATCGGCGGCGAGGTCACGCTGGATGCTCCCGGCTTGCGCCCAGGTGACGACCCCCGCGAGCAAGGCGGTGACCAGCACCGCGATCGGGACCACGAGGATCCAGCGACGACCACCGGACATAAGGGGACTGTAAGCCGGGTGGACCGGCTTGGCGACCGGGGGAAGGGTGGTCTTCCACAAGTTGTCCCCAGGTAAGTCGACATGTGGACAACTCGGCTTGCGGTGATCGGTTGGGCACGGTCTGTCGGACCCGGAATGCGTGAAGGCCGCCACCGACCCCGGCAGCGGCCTCCTCGAACGAAAAGACCCCTCAGCTGGCCTGCTGCCGAGCCTGCGCGCTGTCCGGCACCTCGAGCACATCCAACGGCAGCAAAGGCGCCAGCTGCGGCCGCTTCGGCGACAACCCGTCCCCCATGGACTCCCCCCGCAGCTGACGCCGGATCCACGGCAGCAAGTGCACCTTCGTCCACGTCAGATCCGACCGCCGCGAGTCGATCCACCGGGACGGCACCGCCTCCTCGGGCCACGGCTCGCGCCAGTCGTCCGCCACCGGGATTCCCAGCACCTCCGCCGACTTCAACGCGATCCGGCGGTGGGCCTCCGGGGAGAAGTGCAGCCGGTCGTCGCTCCAGGCTCGCCGGTCGTGCAGCGGGCCCATCGTCCACAGGTCCACCATCCGCGCCCCGTAGCGGTCCGCGATCGCCCACAGGTGCGTGTTGTAGATCGCCACCTTGCCGCGCAACACCGACATCACGGACAGGACCTTCGTGTCCGGGCCGTTGAAGATCAGGACCGGGATGCCCGCCTCGCGCAGCTTCGCGACGCCTTCCTCGAAGCGCGCCGTCACCGCGTCCACGTCCGCGCCCGGGACGATGATGTCGTTGCCGCCCGCGCACAGCGTGACCAGGTCGGGCTTCAGCTCCAGCGCGATCGGGAGCTGCTCGTCCATGATCTCGTCGAGCATCTTGCCCCGCAGGGCGAGGTTCGCGTACCGGAAGCCGGGCCGCCCGGCGGCCAGGATCTCCGCGAGCCGGTCGGCCCAGCCGCGGAACGAGCCGTCCGGGAGCCCGTCGTTGAGCCCTTCGGTGAAGCTGTCCCCGATCGCCACATAGCTGTCGAATCCGTACACGTTGGGTCCCCTTCCCGTCCTGCGACCGACTCCCCGACATGTAGTTGTACACCACAACTAACCGCCGGGACCCCCTGTCCGTGTTCAGCCCGTGGTAACAGTGTCTTATCTTGTCGGTCTTCTCCGCCTCTCTATTACGTAGTCTTCACCTTCCGCATGCCGTGAGACAGCACACTCGAAGGCGCCTACCACATCGGGTGTGGCGAAAATCTCCCTGCTTGGAGCCTCCGCGACGCGATCCGGCACGCTGGAGGAGTGTCCGCAGAACCCCGTGAGTCGCTCGCGCAGATCCTCGGCGGCCGTCGCGGCGCCCTCGACGCCAGCATCCCGCCCGTCGGTTTCGTCGCCGGCTGGCTCGCGGCCGGGCAGTCCATCGCCTGGGGCGCCGGCGCCGCCATCGTGGTCGCCGTCGCGCTCGGTGCCTACCGGGTCGTCCGCGGCGGGAAGGTGCGCGCGCTGGTCGTCAGCCTGGCCGCCGTCGTCGCGGCCGCGCTGATCGCCCTGCACACCGGCCGCGCCCAGGACTTCTTCCTGCTGCAGCTGATGTCCAATGTGGCCAGCGCGCTGCTCTGGGCGGCCAGCATCGTGGTCCGCTGGCCGCTGCTCGGCGTCGTCGTGGGCCTGCTGCTCGGGCAGAAGACGCGCTGGCGCCGCGACCCCGTGCTGCTGAAGGCGTACTCGCGGGCCAGCTGGGTGTGGGTGTTCGGCCAGTACACGCTGCGCGTGGTCGTCTACGGCCTGCTGTGGTGGTCCGGCCAGGTGATCGCGCTCGGCGTGGCCCGCACGGTGCTGTCGTGGCCACTGGTCGCGCTGACCGTCGCGGTGAGCGGCTGGGTGCTCTACCGGGCGCTGCCGCCGGAGCACCCGGGGCTGCGCTTGGCCCCCGAAACCGGCCCGGACGACGTACCCCGGACATAAGGCGGCCCCCGGCGAGGGGGGAGGGTCCGGGGGCCACTGCCTACGTTACCCGGAAAACCCGGGTTCAGTCGACGTTTTGACGTTTTCCCGGCACGGGTTTTGCTCGTTCTAGGGAAATACTGGTCTAACCACCCCTTCGCCGAAGGCGTCCACGGCGGCGAGCCAAGCCGCCCCGAGCACCCCGTCGGAGCTGGTCAGCACCTCGAGCCCGGACAGACCACGGCGGACGAGGTCGCCGATCGGGCTTTGTCCGGTGAGCACCGAACCCACGAGCACGACGGGCGTCGACTCGCCGGGCTCGCGCGCGGCGAGGGCGTTGGCGACGAGGAGTTCGGCCGCACGGGTGACGATCCCCCGCGCGGCGGGCTCGCCCGCGTCGTGCGCCGCGCTCACCAACGGGGCGAACCGGGCGAGCCGGACCGGTGCCTCGGCGTTGGCCGCCGTGATCAGCGCGCGCGACGCCGCGAGCCGCTCGGTGTCCGTCCGGACGTCCAAACCGGACGGTCCGAGCGCGGCGGCGAGCACCGCCGAAGGCAGCCCGTCGAGGGGCAGCCCGCGCCCGAGAGCCTCCAAAGTGGATCGGACGGCTTCGCGGCCGAGCCAGAAAGCCGACCCCTCGTCGCCGAGCAGCCAGCCGTAACCGCCCGCGGTGCCGGCCAGCCGCCGCTTGCGGATCCGGCCCGCGATGGAACCGGTGCCGGCGACGAGCACGGTGCCGTCCGGCGCCGACGTCGCGGACGCGTACGCCACTTCGGCGTCGGCGACGACTCGTACGTTCGTCAGCCCGATCCGCGCCCAGGCGGCGTCGAACACCGCCGCCACGCGCACGTCGCTGAGCTTGCTGACCCCCGCCATCCCGACGACGCACGCGCGCACGTCGCCGGGGTCGCGAGACCCCAGGGCCGCGGTGATCGCCTCGGCGATCCGGCCCGCGGCGACCTCGGGCGCGTGCGAGTTCGGGTTGGCACCGTCGCCGCGCCCGGTGCCGAGCACCGCGCCGGCGGCGTCGACCAGTGCGGCCCTGGTCGACGTTCCGCCGGCGTCGACGCCGATCGCGAAGCTCACCTCGTCTTGGTCACCTTCAGCAGGCCACGCGGGCTGTCCGGGTCGCCGCCGCGGGCGAGCGACAGGCCGAGGGCGATCCGCTGGATGGGCAGGATCTCCAGGATCGGCGCGAGCTCTTCGACCGTCGGCGCGACGTCGATGCGCAGCGCCGCCGGCACCTCGGCGGCGGCCGAGCCGACCGCGAGCACGTCCGCGCCGCGCTTGCCGACCGCCTCGAGGACCTCGTGCATGGCCTGCCCGCCCTGGCCCTTGCTGGTCACCGCGAGGACGGCGGTCTCGCCGTCGACCGCCGCGACCGGGCCGTGCAGCAGGTCCGCGCCGCTGTACGCGCGGGCGGCGAGGTAGCTGGTCTCCGCGAGCTTGAGCGAGCCTTCGAGCGCGGTGGCGTAGGAGTAGCCGCGACCGGTGGTGAGGACCCGGTCCACGAAGCGGTACCGGTCGACCGCGCGCTGGACGCCCTCGGCGGCGCCGTCGAGGGTCTGGCTCGCCAGCTCGCCGATCTTCTCGGCGTCGGCCGCCTTGCCGCCGCGGACGGCGTCGATGAGCAGGTAGAGCGCCATCAGCGTCGCCGAGTACGTCTTGGTCGCCGCGACGGCCTTCTCGACGCCGGCGCCGATGTCGACGCCGAGTTCGGACGCCGCGCGCAGCGGCGAGTCCGGCGTGTTGGTGACGGACACGGTCAGCGCGCCCTGGCGCCGCGCCGATTCGGTGACCTCGATCAGGTCGGGCGAACCACCGCTCTGGCTGACCGTGACGAACAGCACGTCCCGCAGATCGGGCCGCGCGCCGTAGAGCGTCGCCGTGGACGGGGAGACAAGACCAGCCGGAAGGCCGAGCAGTACCTCGATCAGGTACTTCGCGTACAACGCTGCGTGGTCGCTCGATCCACGCGCGGCGAGCAAAGCGAAGCGCGGCGGCCTCTGTGAGATCTTTTCCGCCACCTCCGCGATTTCCGCCTGACGCTCCACCAGTCCCGCCAGGACCTCCGGCTGCTGGGCGATCTCCGCGGCCATGTGCTCGCCGGGCCGTTGTTCGGTCATCATTTTCCTCTCCACCTCCGGCATTATGTACCGGACTCAGGCGGCGTCGGTCAGGTCTAGACCAATGTTAGTGGGGCGGCGCGTTTGGGGAAAAGGGTACGTTTCTTACGGGGACGTGGCGTGCGATGAGGGAAGACATAGGGAGCCGGGCATGTTGGAGACCACCACCACGGGCGAGGCGAGCGCCGTCGCCGGGATGCGCGGGCAGCGCGAGCCCAAGTACTGGGCGCTGAAACAGCACCTCCTCGACCTGCTGGACGTGCTGCCGCCCGGGTCGCCGATCCCGACCGAACGCGCGCTCGCCGGGGAGTTCACGGTCTCCCGCACCACCGTGCGCCAGGCGCTGGCCGACCTCACCGCCGAAGGCCGCCTGCACCGGGTGCAGGGCAAGGGCACCTTCGCGGCCGAGCCGAAGCTCGCGCAGCGGCTGCAGTTGTCGTCCTACACCGAGGACATGCGCCGGCAGGGCCTGAAGCCGTCGTCGAAGCTGCTCGAACTCGAGGAGCTGCCGGCCGAGGGTGACCTCGCGAAACTGCTCGGAATCCGGACTGGTGCGAAAATTCTTCGCCTTCGACGGCTTCGACTGGCCGACTCGCAGCCGATGGCGCTGGAGACTTCGCACCTGCCGGCCGGCCGATTCCGCGGGCTGCGCAAGCACGTCTCCGCGGGCGGTTCGTTGTACGCCGTTCTACGCGAGCACTACGGCGTCGAACTCGAACGCGCCGAGGAGTCGATCGAGACCTCGCTCGCCGGGCCGGAAGAGGCGGAGATGCTCGGCGCCGACGTCGGCATGCCGGTGCTGCGGCTGACCCGGCACTCGTTCGCCACCGACGGCAAGCCCGTCGAATACGCCCGCTCGGTCTACCGCGGCGACAGGTACAAGTTCGTCACGACGCTGTTGCCGTGACCGCCACCGAGGACACCGGGATCCGCTGGGGAACGCACGCCGCGCGCGGCGTGCTGGCCACCACCATCCTCGGGTCGGGCATGGCGATGCTCGACGGCACCATCGTCAACGTCGCCCTGCCCCGCATCGGCGCCGAGCTGAACGCCTCCGTCGCGGGGCTCCAGTGGATCCTCGACGGCTACATGCTGGCGCTCGCCGCGCTCATCCTGGTCGCCGGCTCGCTCGGCGACCGGTACGGCAGGCGCCGGATGTACCTGATCGGCGTCGTCTGGTTCGGCGTCGCCTCCGGGCTGTGCGCCGCCGCCGTGTCCACCGAGATGCTGGTCGCGATGCGGATCCTGCAGGGCGTCGGCGGCGCGCTGCTGACGCCGGGGTCGCTCGCGATCCTGCAGTCGTCCTTCGCGCACGACGCCCGCGCCCGCGCGATCGGCGCCTGGTCCGGCCTCGGCGGCATCGCCGCGGCCGCCGGGCCGCTGCTCGGCGGCTTCCTCGTCCAGGTGTGGTCGTGGCGCCTGGCGTTCCTGATCAACGTCCCGATCGCGCTCGTCGTCGTGCTGATGGCCGAGAAGTTCGTGCCGGAGTCCCGCGACCCGGACGCGACCGGTCACCCGGACTTCGGCGCCGCGGCGCTGGGCGCGATCGGCCTCGCCGGGGTCACCGGCGCGCTGGTGGAAGCGCCCGGCCGCGGCGTCGGCGACCCGATCGTGCTGGTCGCGGGCCTGCTGGGGATCGCGGGACTGACCGCGTTCGTGGTCGTCCAGCACCGCTCGCGCGAGCCGTTGGTGCCGCCGTCGCTGTTCCGCGACCGCACGTTCACGCTCTCGAACGCGCTGACGTTCGTCGTCTACGCGGCGCTCGGCGGCGTGATGATGCTGCTGGTCATGCAGCTGCAGGTGTCGCTGCGCTACTCGCCGACCGCGGCCGGGCTGGCCGGGCTGCCGCTCACGGTGATCATGCTGCTGCTGTCCGGCCGGTCGGGGGCGCTGGCCCAGCGCATCGGGCCGCGGACGCAGCTGGTGGTCGGCCCGATCGTCGTCGGCATCGGGATGCTGCTGATGCTGCGCATCGCGCCCGGCGCGTCCTACCTCGGCGCGGTGCTGCCCGCGGTGGTGGTGTTCGGCCTCGGCCTGGCGACGGTGGTGGCCCCGGTGACCGCGACGGTGCTCGCGGCGGCCCCGGACCGCTACGCCGGTGTCGCGTCCGGCGTCAACAACGCGATCGCGCGGTCGGGTGGGCTCCTGGCGGTGGCGGTGCTGCCCGCGGCAGCCGGCCTGACCGGTGAGGCGTACGCGGACCCGGTGGCGCTCACGGCGGGCTGGCGGATGGCGCTGGTCATCTGCGCGGCACTGGCGGTCGCGGGTGGGCTGATCGCGCTGGGCATCCACAACGGCGTCCTCGCGCCGCCGTCCGCTTCCGAGCCCGCCGCTCCGGACGAGTGCCCGCACCTGGGCGAGTGCTACCACTGCGGCGTGGAGGGCCCGCCGACGCACATCCGCGGCGGCGGGACCCCGGTCGCCGGCTCCTAGCCCGCGAGGATCTCCGCGAACAGCGCCGGGTCGGCGTTGCCGCCCGAGACGATCGCGACCGTCTTCCCGGCCGGCAGCTCGGCCGCGTGGGACAGGTACGCCGCCGTCGTCACCGCGCCGCTGGGCTCGGCCACCAGCCGGGCCTTGCGGGCGAGGACGCGCACGGCCTCGCGGATCTCGTCTTCGGTGACCGTGACCATCTCGTCGACGACCGCGCGCAGGTGCGCGAACGTCAGCTCGGACGGCTGCGAGCGCAGGCCGTCGGCGATCGTGCGGGCGCGGTCGGCCTGTGGCCACCGGACCAGCTCGCCCCGGCGGAGGCTGTCGGCGGTGTCCGCGGCCAGCGCCGGCTCGACCCCGATGACCTTCGCGTGCGGTGCCCTGGCCTTGATCGCGGTGCCGACGCCGGCGGCCAGCCCGCCGCCGCTGACCGGCACCAGCACGACCTCGACTTCGGGGAGGTCCTCGGCGATCTCGAGCCCGGCGGTGCCCTGTCCGGCGATGATGGCCGCGTCGTCGAAGGGCGGGATGAGGGTCAGCCCGCGTTCGACGGCCAGTTCGCGCGCTTTGCCCTCGTGCTCGCCGATCGGCACCTCGATCACCTCGGCGCCGTAGGAGCGGGTCGCTTCGACCTTGATCCGTGGTGTCACGTCCGGCACGACGACCAACGCGGGCACGCCGTACCGCTGCGCCGCGTACGCGACCGCTTGCGCGTGGTTGCCGCTGGAGTAAGCGATCACGCCGCGGGTACGCCGCTGTTCGTCGAGGGTGGCGATCGCGTTGAACGCGCCGCGCACCTTGAACGCGCCGACCGGTTGGAGGCTTTCGGGTTTGAGCCACAGGGTTCCGCGGGGATCCCACGTCTGGAGCAGCAGGGGCGTGCGCACGGCGGCGTCTTGGACGCGCTTCGCCGCGGCCTCGACGTCAGAGATCGTCACCAGTTCCATGTGCCGAGTATGTCAAGAAAACGTCCGGCATGGAGTGTCTATTGTGGACGGTCGGAGTGGTGCTCCTCACGCTCCGGCAACGTGGGGAGTTCCTCGCGCGCCTTACACGTTGGGAACGGGGAGAAGACTTTCTAGCGGATCGGGATCATGAGCAAGGAGAACGCAGCGGCTTCCGAGTTGGACACGAAGAAGGAAGAAAAGTCCGGCCTGCGGATCGCGCAGGTGCTGGCGGCGGCGCTCGCGGCGGTGACCGCGGCGTTGCTGGGATCGACGCTCGGCGTGGCGGGCACGGTGGTCGGCGCGGGCGTGGCGAGCGTGGTGTCGACGGTCGGCAGCGAGCTGTACCTGCGCTCGCTGCAGCGCACCCGCGAGGCGGCGCTGAAGGCGCGGCAGCTGGCGACGTCGGGCATCCGCCGGCGCGGAGTACCCGACGTGCCGGCGGCGGCCGAGGTGCCGATCACCGACCAGCCGACGGTGCAGCTGAAGCCGCCGGAGTCCGGGTTGCCGTCGCGGCTGCGGAAGCTGCGCTGGCCGTTGATCATCGGCACGAGCGTGGCGGCGTTCGCGGTGGCGATCCTGGCGATAGTCGGCTTCGAGTCGGCGACGGGCACCCAGATCGGCGGCGGAACGGGCACGAGCATCGGCAAGATCTTCGGCAACGGCGGCGGGCAGCCGGACAAGACCCCGTCGACCCCGCCGACGAAGTCGACCGACGACACGCAGGTGTCCCCGACGGAGACGACCACGACGCCTTCGGAGACGTCGACGGCCCCGACGACCTCGTCGGAGACCCCGACGACGACCCCGAGCACGACGACCGAGCAGCCGTCGACGTCGGCCCCGGCGACGACCACCGCACCGACCAGCAAGGGCGCGGCGACCACGCCGACGCCGTAGCGGGATCGGCCTTTCGCCGCAACGGCTTGTCCACAGGCGCGCCGGTTTTCGACGGCCCCGGGCGAAGTTGTCCACAACTTCGCGCGGGGCCGTTTTTGCAGGTCGGGAGCCGATAGACTGGGACGGGGACGCCCCCCAGGGATGGGCGGGGGTCTGTCTTGGTCAGGGGAGGCGGGCGCGCAGCTCCCGAGCGGCGGCTTCGGGGTCTTGGGCTTCGGTGATGGCCCGGACCACGACGATCCGGGACGCTCCGGCGTCCAGCACCGAGGCCAGCCGATCCTGGTCGATGCCGCCAATGGCGAACCACGGGCGGTCCGGGGCCAAGCCGCCGTCTCGCGCGCCAGGTCCAGGCGGAGCGGCCCGGCGTTGGCCAGCAAGGGCGCGGCGACCACGCCGACCCGGTGAGGCCTTCGGTCAGGGGAGGCGGGCGCGCAGCTCCCGAGCGGCAGCTTCGGGGTCTTGGGCTTCGGTGATGGCCCGGACCACGACGATCCGGGACGCTCCGGCGTCCAGCACCGAGGCCAGCCGGTCCTGGTCGATGCCGCCGATGGCGAACCACGGGCGGTCCGGGGTCCAGCCCGCCACCGAGCGGACCAGGTCCAGACCCGGTGCGGACCGGCCCGGCTTCGTCGGCGTCGGCCAGCACGGGCCCGTGCAGAAGTAGTCCACGCCGGGCTCCGCGGCCGCCGCCAGGGCCTGGTCGAGCGAGTGCGTCGACCGGCCGATGACCACCTCCTCGCCGAGGATGCGGCGGGCCAGTGGCACCGGGATGTCGTCCTGGCCCAGGTGCAGCACGTCCGCGCCGACCGCCAGCGCCACGTCGGCCCGGTCGTTCACCGACAGCAACGCTCCGTGGCGCGCGCAGGCCTCGGCCAGCACCTCCAGCGCCGCGATCTCGCCGGCGGCTTCCAGCGCCCCGGTCTTGTCGCGCAGCTGGATGATGTCGACGCCGCCGGCCAGCGCCGCGTCGGCGAAGGACGCCAGGTCGCCGCGGGCCGTGCGGGCGTCCGTGCAGAGGTACAGGCGCGCCGCGTCGAGGCGGGCGCGGATCTTGTCACCGGAAAGGGCGGGCATAGCGGCGACCGTACCCGGCGAGCTAGGGTGGACGCGTCCGCACGGGAGCCCGAGGGACGGGCTGAGAGGGAGCTGCCGCTCCGACCGTGGAACCTGATCCGGGTCATGCCGGCGCAGGGAGCGTGATTCCATGACGAACCTGGCAGTGGTGGGCGGCGGCGTGATCGGCCTGTCCACGGCGTGGCGCGCGGCCGCGAACGGCCACGAGGTCACCCTCTACGACCCCGAGCCCGTCCGCGGCGGCGCGTCCTGGCTG
Source organism: Amycolatopsis sp. NPDC049691 (assembly GCF_040675005.1). Classification (NCBI taxonomy): domain Bacteria; kingdom Bacillati; phylum Actinomycetota; class Actinomycetes; order Pseudonocardiales; family Pseudonocardiaceae; genus Amycolatopsis; species Amycolatopsis sp. NPDC049691. The sequence continues at coordinate 392,544 of NZ_JBFANX010000005.1, read as the reverse complement.
GCCGGTGGCATGCTCGCCCCGGTCACCGAGGCCTGGCCGGGCGAGGACGACGTCCTGCTCCTCGGCGAAGAATCCTTGAGACGCTGGCCCGGCTTCGCGAGCGACCTGGCCCGCGAAGGCCTCGACCCCGGCCTGGCCGAACACGGCACGCTCGTCGTCGCCTTCGACAGCGCCGACGCCGGCTACCTGGACATCCTGGCCCGCCATCTGCACGAGCTCGGCCGTGCGGCCGAGCGGCTCACCGGCCGCGAGACCAAGCGCCTCGAACCCGGCACCGGATCTGTCCGAAGTGGACTCCACGTGCCCGGCGACCTGGCCGTGGACAACCGGAAACTGCTTCAAGCCCTGTACGCGGCCGGCCAGAAGCGAGACGTCCGGTTCGTCCGCGAACGCGTGGAACGGCTCCCGGACGCCGAAGCCGTCGTGCTCGCCGCCGGCGCCTGGACCGGGCGGCTGCACCCGCAGCTGGCCGACGCCGTACGCCCGCTCAAGGGCGAGATCCTGCGGCTCAAGCCCCGCCGCGGCTGCCTGCCGCCGCCCACGCGGACTGTCCGCGCCGTTGTCGAAGGCAAGCCGATCTACCTCGTCCCGCGCGGCGACCAGGAGCTGGTCCTCGGCGCGACGCAGTACGAAGCGGGCTTCGACCAGGCCGTCACCGCGCGCGGCGTGCGCGAGCTGATCGAGGGCGCCGAACGCGTCTTCCCCGCGATCACCGAGTACGAGCTGGCCGAGACCGCCGCGGGCCTGCGGGCCGGCAGCCGGGACGTCCTGCCCTACATCGGCGTCCTGGACGACGGCGTCTTCGCCGCCACCGGGCACCACCGCAACGGCCTGCTGATGGCTCCCGTGACCGCGGACGCCGTCCTCGCCTGGCTCGAGGGTGAGAAGCCGCCCGAAGGCGTCGAAGCGGCTTCACCCGCCCGCCTGCACCAGAAGGAGCACGTGTGATGGAGATCAAGCTCAACGGGAAGTGGACGGAGTTCCCGGACGGCGCCACGGTCGCCGACGTCCTCGACGCGTCGGGCGGGCAGCGGCCCGGCATCGCCGTCGCGGTCGACGGCGTCGTCGTCCGCCGGAGCGACTGGCCCACCACCGCCGTGCCCAAGGGCGCCGGCGTCGACGTGCTCACCGCGGTCCAGGGAGGCTGAAGTGGACGAAGAACCGCTGGTCATCGGCAGTGCCAAGCTGACGTCCCGGCTGATCATCGGCACCGGCGGCGCGGCCAACCTCGCGGTGCTCGAACGGGCGCTGGTGGCGTCCGGCACCGAGCTGACCACCGTCGCCATGCGCCGCGCCGACGCCGAAGGCGGCTCCGGTGTCCTCGAACTGCTGAAGCGGCTCGGCATCGAGCTGCTGCCGAACACCGCGGGCTGCCGGACGGCCGCCGAAGCCGTGCTCACCGCGCAGCTCGCCCGCGAAGCGCTGGAAACCGACCTGGTCAAGCTCGAGGTGCACGCCGACGACCGGACGCTGCTGCCGGACCCGATCGAGACCCTCGACGCCGCCGAACGGCTGGCCGCCGACGGGTTCACGGTGTTCGCCTACACGAACGACGACCCCGTGCTCGCGTTGCGCCTGGAGGAGGCGGGTTGCGCGGCGGTGATGCCGCTGGGCGCGCCGATCGGCACCGGCCTCGGCATCCGGAATCCGCACAACATCGAGCTGATCGTTTCGCGGGCGGGCGTGCCGGTGATCCTGGACGCCGGAATCGGCACGGCGTCGGACGCGACGCTGGCGATGGAGCTCGGCTGCGACGCCGTCCTGCTGTCCACGGCCGTCACCCGGGCGGCCGATCCGGAGCGGATGGCCGCCGCCATGCGCTCGGCCGTCGTCGCCGGTCACCTGGCCCGCGGGGCGGGGCGGGTGCCGCAGCGCTTCTGGGCGAAGGCGTCAAGTCCACCCCGGTGAACCGGGGTGGCTTCACGCCGACCGCGCACGACGAGCCCGTAAGGTGGACGGCACTTTCCGGCGCACCGGCGGCGGGGCAGGGCAGAAGGAGCCAGCCGTGACGAGCACATCGGTCCAGGACGTCTCGGGCAGGTTGTACCTGGCCGTCGGCAGGCTGTCCCGGTCGCTGCGGCAGGCCGGCGTGCCCGGGCCCGGCCACGGCGCCATCTCGGCGCTGGCGACGCTGGTGATCTCCGGGCAGCTCCGGTTGGGTGACCTCGCCGCGAAGGAAGGGGTCGCCGCCGCGACGATGTCGCGGATCATCGCGTCCCTGGTCGAGGCGGGCTACGTCAGCCGCGAGTCCGACCCGGTCGACCGTCGGGCGTGGCTGGCGAAGGCGACCGAGGAGGGCGAGCGGTTGGTTTCCGGCGTCCGGTCGACGCGGGTGCAGGAGCTGAACCGGCGGCTCGACCGCCTGACGCCCGAGCACCGCGAAGCGCTCACGGCCGCGCTCCCGGCGCTCGAGGCCCTGATCGCGGACGACTAGACGGCGGTCCGGCGCAGCTCGGCCAGCTCGGCGCGCACCGCCCGCAGCTCCTCGAGGATCTCCTGGTTCGCGGCCGCCTGGGCTTCGGCCTGCTTCTCCTCTTCCTCGCGGATGTCCTGGCGCAGCTCGTCCTCCATGCCGCTGACCACGACCGCGATGAAGAGGTTCAGCACCGCGAAGCTCGACACCAGGATGTAGACGACGAAGAAGATCCAGGCCATCGGCGCCTGGACCATGATCTCCTTCGCGATGTCCGGCCACGCCTCGCCGGTCATCACCTGGAACAGCGTGAACAGCGACGTGCCGAGGTCGCCGAAGTTCTCCGGGGAGATGCCGCCGAACAGCTTGGTCGCCATCACGCCCGCCACGAAGATGATCAGCGCCAGCAACGCGGCGATCGACGCCATCCCGGGGATCGCCGCGAGCAGCCCGGAGACGACCTTGCGCATCGACGGCACGACCGAGATCAGCCGCAGGACGCGCAGCACGCGCAGCGACCGCAGGACGGCGAACGGCCCGGTCGCCGGGATCACCGCGATGCCGACGACGAGCAGGTCGAAGACGTTCCAGTTGTCGCGGAAGAAGGCGCCGCGGTAGGCGTAGAACTTCGCCAGCAGCTCGGTGACGAAGATGCCGAGCGCGACGTGGTCGAGGGCGTGCAGCAGATCGCCGTAGCCGGCCATGATCGACGTCGACGTCTCCATGCCGAGGGTGACCGCGTTGAAGACGATCACGGCGATGACGAAGTTCTGGAAGCGGCGGTCTTCGAGGAACTTCGCCACGCGCTCGCGTCCGGTCAAGGCCGCCCCCTGCTTGGGTCAAGGATCAGTAAACGCAGGGATGGTAACCGGGCGGTCGCTCAGCGCTCTTCGGGTGCCAGCCGCCAGAAGGCCGAGACCGGGCCGACCTTGGCGCCCATCGGGTAGGCGTGCTCGACGGCGTGCGAGACGAACCACTTGCCGTACCGAGCGGCCTCGACCACCGACATGCCCTTGGCCAGTCCCGCCGTCAGCGCCGACGCCATCGTGTCGCCGGCGCCGTGGGTGTGCGGCGTCGCGAACCGCTCGCCCGGCAGCTCGACGAACGTGGAGCCGTCGAACAGCAGGTCCACGCACTCCGGGTCGGCCTGCAGGTGGCCGCTCTTGACCAGGACGTACCGCGGGCCCATCCGGTGCAGGACCACCGCCGCGGTGTGCATGCCCTCGCGGTCGGTCACCGTCATGCCGGTGAGCAGGCGGACCTCGTCGAGGTTCGGCGTCAGGACCGTCGCGCGGGGCAGCAGCTCGTCGCGCAGGGCGTGCAGCCCGGCCTCGTCGAACAGCGGGTGGCCGTGCATCGACGCGGCGACCGGGTCGACGACGAACGGGATCTTCTCGTCGCGGCCGATCCCCGCCTTGTCGCACGCCGCCGCGACGGCGTGGATGATCTCGGCCGACGCCAGCATGCCCGTCTTGGCCGCGCCGACGCCCATGTCCGCCGCGACCGCCTCGATCTGCCCGGCCACGATGTGCGGCGGCAGGTCGGCGCGGTCGTGCACGCCGAGGGTGTTCTGGACGGTGACGGCGGTGACCGCGACCAGGCCGTGCACGCCGCACGTCAGGAACGTGCGCAGGTCCGCCTGCAGTCCGGCGGCGCCGCCGGAGTCCGACCCCGCGATGGTCAACGCCGAAGGAATCATGTCTTTCCCGACTTCTGGTCTAGGCCAATCAGCCTCTTTTGCTTCATCAACAGTCAACCACGGTGAGACATTGTGAACGTTACTCACGTTCGAAGGAGCCTGGATGAAGCTCTTCTCGGTGGCCGTCCTCACGGCGGCGCTGGCGCTCTCGGGGGCGACGGCAGCGCACGCGGACAGCCCGAAGCTTTCCCACGTCACCACGGTCGGCGTGCACAACACGTACGACCCGGCGGCCTACGACTACCTGGCCAGGGCGCTCGACGCCGGCTCGTCGCTGATCGAGCTGGACGTCTGGCCGGACTTCTTCACCCACGAGTGGAAGGTCAGCCACTCGAACCCGTTGGGGAACAACAACAACTGCGTCGCGGCGACCTCGGCGGCGCAGCTCTACAGCGGTGGCAAGAACAAGAACCTCGAGTACTGCCTCGACGACATCCGGATCTGGCTGGCCGCCCACCCGGGGCACACGCCGATCACCCTGAAGCTCGAGATGAAGACGGGCTTCTCGGACAACACCGGCATGGGCCCGGACGAGCTGGACGCCACGTTCCGCGCGCACCTCGGCAGCGTCGTGTTCCGCCCGGCCGAACTGCTCGGGAGCTACGCCACGCTCGACGACGCGGCCAAGGCGGACAACTGGCCGTCGGTGGACGCGTTGCGGGGCCGGGTGATCACCGAGATCATCCCGGGCACGGTCGAGGAGGGGAACCCGACCGACACGCTCCACACCGACGTCGAGTACGCGCGCTACCTCGTCGGGCTCAAGACCGCGGGCAAGCTCGGCGACGCGAACATCTTCCCGACCGTGCACGGCGCGGCCGGCGGTGACCCTCGGGACAAGTACACCGCCGACCTCAAGCCGTGGTTCGTCGTGTTCGACGGCGACGCGAACGCGTGGGTCACGCAGACCGGGCCGTGGTGGTACGACGCCAACCACTACTACCTGGTGATGACCGACGGGCAGAACGTCGCGCCGGCCATCGACGCCCACAACCCGACGGTCGACCAGGCCAACCAGCGCGTCGCCGACCTGGCGAAGCAGCACGCGTCGGTCATCACCTCGGACTGGACCGGGCTCACGACGGTGCTGCCCCAGGTGCTCGCGCGGGGTTAGACGGTCAGCACGAGCTTGCCGGACACCCGGCCGGACTCACCCAGCTCGTGCGCCTTGGCGGCGTCTTCCAGCGGGAACGTCTGCTCGACGCGGACCTTCAGCCGACCGGCCTCGATCAGCCCGACGAGGCCGGTCAGCCCGCCGCGGTCCGGCTCGACGAGGATCCGGCTCGTCCGCACGTTCCGCTCGGCCGCCGCCTTTTCGACGCGGTCGCCGACGCCGCTGGGCACGCCGATCAGCAGGCCGCCCTCCTTGATCGCGGGGAGCCAGCGCAGGTCGCTGTCCTCGCCGACGAGTCCGAAGTAGACGTCCACATCGGACGCCGTCGCGGTCTCGTCGTGGTAGTCGATGGGCTCGTCGACTCCGAGTTCGCGCAGCAGGTCGTGCTTCCCGGCGCTGGCCGTGCCGATGACGTGCGCGCCGCGCGCCTTGGCGATCTGCACGGCGAGGTGGCCGACCCCGCCCGCGGCGGCGTCGACGAAGACCCGCTGTCCTTCATGGACGTTCGCGACGTCCACCAGTCCCTGCCAGGCGGTCAATCCGGCGAGGGGGAGCGCGGCGGCCTCGGCGAACGACAGCCCGGCCGGCTTGCGCACGAAGTGCCGCGAGGGCGCGGTGACGTACTCCGCGTAGGCGTTGGCGGGACGCGGGAACCACGGCATTCCGAGGACTTCGTCGCCTTCGCGGACGCCGGTCGCACCGAAGCCGATCCGCTCGACGACACCGGCGACGTCCCACCCGACGGTGAACGGCGGCTCGCCGAGGAACCCGCCGCCCGCGCGAACCTTCCAGTCGACGGGGTTGACGCCGGCGGCTTTCACCCGCACCAGGACCTCCGTCGGCCCGGGTTCCGGCCGCGGTGCCTCGGTGACGCGGAGCACCTCCGGCCCGCCGAGGGTCTCCTGGGTCACGATGCGCATCTCTTCACTCCTTCTTGGTTCGGGTCGCCTCCTATACTCGGATCGTTCGTCACTTTTCGCCAGAAGGCACTTGTCCGTAAAGTAGGTACCTCGTGGAAACTACCTGTGACCAGGGCGGACCCTGGGACGTGTATCTCCGGAACTGCCCGTGCCGGGACGTGCTGGACCTGCTGGCCAACAAGTGGACGGCCCTGATGCTGGGCGCGCTGGCCCGCGGCCCGCACCGCTTCGGCGAGCTGCGCCGCGCGGTGGACGGGATCAGCCAGAAGATGCTTACGCAGAACCTGCGCCAGCTGGAGCGCGACGGCTTCCTGACCCGCACGGTGTACCCGACGACCCCGCCGACGGTGGAGTACGCGCTGACGGAGATGGGCGCGGAGGTGGGGGCGCACCTGATCGCGCTGAGCGCGTGGTCGCAGGCGAACTTCGACCGGATCAGGACGGCCCGCGAGGAGTACGACGGCCGGGAGCTGCAGCCGGTCCGCTAGCGGCTTCGGCGCCTCACTGCGCACTTTGAGTGGTCAGCGGAATGATCCGGCAACACAGGATCGCCTGAAATCGGCTGGCAGGGAGATGAGACTGCTCAGTAGGCTCCGACGCCGGAAGACGATCCACTCGACTGACATTGGAGGGGGCACGGTGGTTCAGCAGGAGGCGACGCCGACCACTGTGCTGTGGCGGCCGACCGGTCCGGAGGAGCTGGAACTCGTCCGGCAGTCAGGCTGGCGCACCTGGCCACCTCGTCTGCCGGAGCAACCGATCTTCTACCCGGTACTCAACGAGGAGTACGCGACCAAGATCGCCCGGGAGTGGAACGTGCCACACCACGGGGTCGGCTACGTCACTCGCTTTCGGGTCGAGTCGGAGTTCCTCCAGCGTTATCCGGTCCAGCAGGCTGGGGGCAGGACCATCCTGGAGTTGTGGGTTCCGGCCGAGGAACTCGACGAGTTCAACGCGCACATGGTCGGCCCGATCGAGGTCGTGCACGAGTTCCGGTGAGCAGCCACGGTAAGGCGGGTTGGATCCCGCCTTACCGCTCACGACCCGTCCAGCACCCAGAACGGCGACACCGGCCCGACACCCGCGCCGAGCGGGTAGCCCTCCGCCACGCAGCGCTCGATGAACTTCTTCCCCTTCGCCACCGCGTCCGGCACCGAAGCGCCCTTCGCCAGCCACGACGTGATCGACGACGCCAGCGTGTCGCCGCCGCCGTGGGTGTTCTTCGTCTCGAACCGGGGGCCGCTCAACGAGATGTACTCGTGGCCGTCCGACAGGAGGTCCACGCAGTCCCGTGTCCCCCGCATGTGGCCGCCCTTGACCAGGACCCAGCGGGAACCGAACTCCAGCAGGGCGTCCGCCGCCGCGCGCTGGGAAGCCTCGTCGGACACCGAAATCCCCGTCAGCAGGCCGACTTCGTCGAGGTTCGGTGTGATCAGCGTCGCGCGCGGGAACAGTTCCGTGCGGATCGCCTCCAGGGCGTCCTCGCGCAGCAGCGAATGCCCGGTCATCGAGGCCGCGACCGGGTCGACGACCAGGGGGAAGTCGAACCCCGTCTCGTCCAGGGTCTTCGCGACCGCGCGGATGATCTCGGCCGTCGCCAGCATGCCCGTCTTGGCCGCGTTGACGCCCATGTCCGCCGCCACCGCCTTGATCTGCGCGGTGACGACGTCGGCCGGGATCTCCGTGAAACCCTGCACACCCAAGGAGTTCTGCACGGTGACCGCGGTCAGCGCCACCAGCCCGTGGACGCCGTGGGCGAAGAAAGTGCGCAGGTCCGCCTGGATGCCCGCACCACCGCCGGAGTCCGAGCCGGCGATGGTGAGGGCGGTCGGCGGTGTCACGGCTGCACCACCGGCAGGTACACCTTGCCGCCGGCCTCGGTGAACTCCGCGGACTTCGAGGCCATCCCCGCTTCGATGGCCTCCACAGTGGACAGACCGTGCTCCTCGGCGTACTTGCGGACGTCCTGCGTGATCCGCATCGAGCAGAACTTCGGCCCGCACATCGAACAGAAGTGCGCGGTCTTGGCCGGCTCGGCGGGCAGCGTCTCGTCGTGGAACGAACGCGCGGTGTCCGGGTCCAGGGACAGGTTGAACTGGTCGTTCCAGCGGAACTCGAAGCGCGCCTTCGACAGCTCGTCGTCCCACTCCTGCGCGTACTTGTGCCCCTTGGCCAGGTCCGCCGCGTGCGCCGCGATCTTGTACGTGATGACGCCGGTCTTCACGTCGTCGCGGTTCGGCAGGCCGAGGTGCTCCTTCGGCGTCACATAACACAGCATCGCCGTGCCGTACCAGCCGATCTGGGCCGCGCCGATGGCCGACGTGATGTGGTCGTACGCCGGCGCGATGTCCGTCGCGAGTGGACCGAGGGTGTAGAACGGTGCTTCGCCGCAGAGCTTTTCCTCCAGCTCGACGTTCTCCTTGATCTTGTGCATCGGCACGTGGCCGGGGCCCTCGATCATCACCTGGACGTCGTGCGAGCGCGCGATGTGCGTCAGCTCGCCCAGGGTTTCCAGCTCGGCGAACTGGGCGCGGTCGTTGGCGTCGGCGATCGAGCCGGGGCGCAGGCCGTCGCCGAGGGAGAACGTGACGTCGTACTGCCGGAGGATCTTGCAGAGCTCCTCGAAGTGCGTGTACAAAAAGGACTCCTGGTGGTGGGCCAGGCACCACGCGGCCATGATCGACCCGCCGCGGCTGACGATCCCGGTGACGCGCCGCGCGGTCAGCGGGATGTAGCGCAGCAGCACGCCGGCGTGCACGGTGACGTAGTCGACGCCCTGCTCGCACTGCTCGATGATCGTGTCGCGGTAGACCTCCCACGACAGCTTTTCCGGCTCCCCGTCGACCTTTTCCAGGGCCTGGTAGATCGGCACGGTGCCGACCGGGACGGGCGAGTTGCGGATGATCCACTCGCGCGTCTCGTGGATCCGCTTGCCGGTGGAGAGGTCCATGATCGTGTCGGCGCCCCAGCGGGTCGCCCAGACCATCTTGTCGACCTCTTCCTCGACCGAGGACCAGACGGCCGAGTTGCCCATGTTGGCGTTGATCTTCACCAGGAAGTTCTTGCCGATGATCATCGGCTCGGACTCGGGGTGCTTGCGGTTGACCGGGATCACGGCGCGGCCGCGGGCCACCTCGTCGCGCACGAACTCCGGCGAAACCCGTTCGCGTGCGGCGATGTACTCCATTTCGCGGGTGATGACGCCCTGTTTGGCCCACCCGAGCTGGGTGTTGTGCTCGCGGCCGTCGGCCCAGCCCGCCCGCAGCCGGTGCAGTCCACTGTGGACGTCGATCGAAGCTTCGGGATCGGTGTACGGGCCCGAAGTGTCGTAGACGTCGAAGTGTTCGCCGTTGGACAGATCGATCCGGCGGGCCGGGACGCGCAGCCCGGACTCGGTCTGGTGGTACACCTTGCGCGAGCCGGTGATCGGCCCGGTGGTCACGGAGACGGCAGCATTGTTTTCCAGCGTCGTCAACGACTTTCACTCCCTACGCCGGCATTACCCGGTCAGGTTCATGCGGTCGGTGACGCCTGCGAAACGCAAGTCACCCTCTCAGCCCGCCATGGCGCGAGCTCCCGCGTTGGTGTTGTGCCACCGACCATGCCACGCCGGAGCGCGATACTCAAGTCACCCGACCAACTCGGCCGGAGTGGCGTAGACGTCGACCATGGCGCCGTTGCGCAGCACGGTGATCGGCAGTGCGGTGCCGATCACCTCCGCGAACAGCTGGCGCTGGATGCCCTGGGCGTCCGACACACGGGTGCGCCCCACCGTCAGCACGAGGTCCCCGGCGCGCAGCCCGGCCCGGTCCGCGGGCCCGCCGGCGACGACTTCGCGCACCCGCAGCCCGGCCTGCTGCCCGGTGCGCTCGGCGACGTCGTCCGGCAGCGGCGCGGGCACGCCCACGACGCCGAGGTACGCGCGCCGCACGCGGCCCTCGACGACGAGCGTGTCGATGATCCGCCGGGTGGTCGCGTTGATCGGCACGGCGAGCCCGAGGCCGACCCCGGCGACGGCGGTGTTGACGCCGACGACGCGCCCGGCGGAGTCGGCGAGCGCGCCGCCGGAGTTGCCGGGGTTGAGGGCGGCGTCGGTCTGGATGACGTCCTCGATCACCCGCCCAGCCCGGCCGTGGCGCACCGGCAGCGCCCGGCCGAGCGCGCTGACGACGCCGGCGGTGACGGTGCCGGAGAACCCGAGCGGATTCCCGACGGCGACGACGAGCTGCCCGACGACGAGCCGGTCGGCGTCACCCAGCCGAGCCGCCGCGGGGGTCTCGCCCCGGGCCCGCAGCACGGCGAGATCGGACAGCGGATCGGCGCCGACGACGTCGAAGGGCACCTCGCTGCCGTCGGCGAAGGTCGCGACACCGCGCCGGTGGTCGTCGACGACGTGGGCGTTGGTGAGCAGGTGGCCGTCATCGGAGAAGACGACGGCCGACCCGCTGCCGCGCGCGAGCTGCACCCCGGCGACGTGCGGGGTGACGGTCTTCGCGACGGTGCTGACCGCGCGCGAGTAGGCGTCCATCGCCTCGTCCATGGGAGCACCTCGATTACACCGTTGCAGGTACTACAAGCATGCGCTCGAAATCGTGAGCCCGGGGTTCGCTGTCCGTGAACCGCCGACCGGACCAGTGACGGTCAGTGGTTCACCGGATCGGACCATGCGCCGGTGAAGATTCGGCGGCAGACTCCCAAAGCGCTTCTGTAACGGTGCAGAAGCGATCTTCTGTGGGGTTGATATGCGCAAACTCATGTTCGGCGCCCTCGCCGGGCTGCTGGTCACCGGCCTGATCCCGGCGACCGCGGTGGCCCAGGGCGAGGCGCCCGGCGCCCCGGGTGCCCATCCCAGCTGGCTGCCCGCGAACAAGACCGGCTTCGGGACCGCCCACGACCGGTCGAGCAACGTCTGGTTCACCCTCCAGGGCGGCCAGCTGTCGGAGGTCTACTACCCGGACCTCTCGACGCCGAGCGTCCGCTCGATGAACTTCGTCGTCACCGACGGCCGCAGCTTCGCCGTGGCCGACTACACCGCGAAGTCCCAGCAGGTCCGGCGGACCGACGACGACAGCCTGACCTACGAGCAGACGATCACCGACGACCAGCACCGCTGGCGCCTCCGCAAGACCTACGTCACCGACCCGGCCGCCACGACGGTGCTGGTGGACGTCGACTTCCAGTCGCTCACCGGGCGGCCCTACCAGCTCTACGCGGTCGCCGACCCGGACCTGACCAACGACGGCTCCGACGACTCGGCCGCGCGCAAGGGCGACGCTGTCACCGCGCAGGACGCCACGAACTCGGCCGCGCTGACCGCCAAGCCCGCGTTCACCAAGACGAGCGTCGGCTACGCGGGCGCGTCCGACGGGAACACTCAGCTCACCAAGACCTTCAAGCTGAACACCTACGACACCGCCGCGAAGGGCAACGTCGTGCTGACCGGGCAGACGACCGCCGACGGCCTCCGCAACCGGCACGTCACCCTCGCGCTCGGCATGGGCGCGAAGGCCGCCGACGCGCTCGGCAGCGCGCAGGCGTCGCAGCGACGCGGCGTCCGCGACATCACGCGCGCCTACGACCGCGGGTGGCAGCAGTACCTGCGCGGGGTGAGCAAGCCGCCGTCGTCGCTGAAGACCGACGCCGAGCGCGACCTCTACAAGGCGTCGATGCTGACCCTCGCCGCGAGCGAGGACAAGCACCACCCGGGCGCCTTCATCGCCTCGCCGAGCATGCCGTGGCGGTTCGGGAACAACGACCCGGAATGGTCGCCGTCCGGCACCTACCACCTGGTCTGGCCGCGCGACCTCTACCAGATCGCGACCGGCCTGGCCGCCGGCGGCGACACCGCCGCCGCGAACCGCGCGGTGTCCTACATGTTCGGCACGCAGCAGCAGGCCGACGGGCACATGCCGCAGAACAGCCGGGTCGACGGCGTCCCGTACTGGACGTCGATCCAGCTCGACGAAACCGCCTTCCCGATCGTGCTGGCCCAGCAGCTGGGCCGGAACGACCTGTGGGCCGGCGTCCGCAAGGCCGCCGACTTCATCCTCGGCTACCGCGGGCCGAACGGGCAGCCGTCGCCGTACACCCAGCAGGAGCGGTGGGAGGAGCAGGACGGCTGGTCCCCGTCGACCATCGCCTCGGTGATCGCCGGGCTGGTCTGCGCGGCGGACATCGCGTCGCACAACGGCGCGGCCGCCGAAGCCGCCCGGTACCTCGCCGCGGCCGACAAGATGAAGGCCGACCTCCCGAAGCAGACGATCACCACGAACGGGCCGCTGTCGAAGGACCCGTACTTCGTCCGGCTCACGAAGGATGCCGACGCGAACAACGGGACGACGTACAACCTCGGCAACTCGAGCGTGACGATGGACCAGCGCGCGGTCACCGACGCGGGCTTCCTCGACCTGGTCCGGCTCGGCATCTACCGCGCCGACGACCCGGTGATCCGCAACAGCGTCCGCGTGACCGACAAGGACATCGCCTTCACCACGCCGACCGGGCAGTTCTGGCACCGCTACACCAAGGACGGCTACGGCGAGCAGGCCGACGGTTCGCCGTGGGACTACACGTTCCCGGCCGAAAGCCGCACCACGTTCGGCCGGCTCTGGCCGCTGCTCGCCGGCGAGCGCGGCGAGTACGAGCTGACGCTCGGCGACAGTGCGTCGGCCGCGCGGCGGCTGCGTGACCTCGGCCGGGTGAGCAGCTCGGCGGAGACCATGCCGGAGCAGGTGTGGGACGAGAACCCGCCGTCGGGCCAGACCGGCTTCCCGGCCGGCACGCCGAACACGTCGGCGACCCCGCTGGCCTGGACGCACGCCCAGTACGTCCGGCTGGCCTGGGACGTCAAGGCGGGCTCGGTGCTGGAGACGCCGAAGGTGGTCCGCTGCCACTTCCTCGGCTGCTGAACCGGCGAAGGGCCCCTCGCTCGAGGGGCCCTTCGTGGTTTCAGATGACGGCGCCGTCGTCCTCGGGGGTCTTCGGCGGCAGCCACGAGTTGCCGGGGACGCCCCACTTGTTGTGCTTCAGCATCTTCTTGGCCGCGCGCGCGTGGCGGCCGACCAGGCGGTCGAGGTAGATGTACCCGTCCAGGTGGTCGGTCTCGTGCTGCAGGCAGCGCGCGAAGTAGCCGGTGCCCTCGACCTCGATCGGGTTGCCCTCGATGTCGGAGCCGGTCACCTTCGCCCACTTCGCGCGGCCCGTCGGGTACGACTCGCCGGGGGCCGACAGGCAGCCCTCCCAGTCGTCGTCCGGGTCCGGCATGGTCTCCGGGATCTCCGACGTCTCCAGCTTCGGGTTGACCACGACGCCCTTGTGCCGCACGCCTTCGTCGTCCGGGCAGTCGTAGACGAACACCCGCAGGTCGAGGCCGATCTGGTTGGCCGCGAGGCCGACGCCCTCGGCGGCGTACATCGTCTCGAACATGTCGTCCACGAGCGTGCGCAGCTTCTCGTCGAACTCGGTGATCTCCCGAGTCGGCTGGTGCAGCACGGGTTCGCCGGCGATAACGATGGGGTGGATGGTCACGGCGAGCCAGTTTAGTCGGACCCTTCTGGTAGACCTGCATCAGACCGTGACGCGCCGACGTCGATGCCCACGTCGGCGGCGGCTTCCGTGGTTGAATGGCGCCCGCGGAAGAGCTAGGTCTGATTCGCCATGACGCCCGATTGAGAGGGACTCGGATGGACGCCGCGGAGTCGATGGCTGAGCCGCAGCCGTCGCCGCCGAAGCCCGTGCCCGGCCTGACCGAACGCGAGGTCGAGATCCTCGCCTTCGAGCGCCAGTGGTGGCGGCACGCCGGGGCGAAGGAGAACGCCATCCGCGAACGCTTCGACTTGTCCGCGACGCGCTACTACCAGCTGCTCAACAAGCTGCTGGAGAAGCCCGAGGCGATCGAAGCCGACCCGATGCTGGTGAAGCGGCTGCGCAAGACCCGCGCCGCCCGCCAGCGCAAGCGAGGCGCCCGGCGACTGGGGATCGAGCTGAAATGAGCGTGTTTTCGGGAATGTCCCGGCCGATGAAGGCCGCGGGCGTCGCCCTGGTCGGCGTGGCGATCATCGCCGCGGTCATCGGCGGGGTCACCGCACTGAGCGGCGGCAATGGGTCCAACGAGGCCGGGCCGAGCGGCACGGCGACGCAGCCGGGCACGTCCGGGGGCACTTCGGCGCCGCTGGCCACGTCGTCGACGGCCACCCCGCCCTCGACTTCGGCGAACCCGTCGTCGCCCACCCCGCCGCCGACGTCGACCCCGGCGCCCGGCGGCCAGCCGACGCAGGGGCAGCCGGGCCAGCCCGGTGACCAGCAGGCGTCCAACAAGTGGGTGACCGTGCGGGTCTTCAACAACTCGACGATCAAGGGCTTGGCGGACCGCGCGGCGGAAGACTTCCGCGGTGGCGGCTGGAACGTCAACGAGGTCAGCAACTACTCCCAGGGCATCATCCCGACGACGACGGCGTACTACCGCCCGGGCACCGACGAGGAAGCCGCCGCCAAGCAGCTCGCCCAGGAGTTCGGCATCAAGGCCGAGCCGCGCTTCCCGGGCATCGAGAGCGCGAGCCCCGGCGTGATCGTCATCGTGACCAAGGAGTACCAGTCCGGCCACAAGGGCAGCTGAGGCTTCGAAAGCGGCCGTCACCCGCGGGTGACGGCCGCTTTTTCAGTCGCTGACCTGGGTCTTCGCGTACGCCTCCAGCGCGGCGAGCTGCGCCGGGTCGAGGCTCGGCCGGACGGTCTTGCGGGCGGTCTCCAGGTGCGCCGCGGTGACTTCGCGGGCCTCCAGCGACTCGCGCATCGCCGTCAGCGCCGCCTCGCGGATCAGCGCCGCGCAGTCGGCCGCCGAGTAGCCGTCCAGAGTGGACGCCACCTCGGCGAGGTCCACATCGGACGCCAGCGGCGTGTTCTTCGAGCTGGCCGCGAGGATCGCGGCCCGGGCCTCGGCGTCCGGCGGCGGCACGTAGACGCGCCGCTCCAGCCGGCCCGGCCGCAGCAGCGCGGGGTCGACCAGTTCCGGCCGGTTCGTCGCGCCCAGCACGACGACCTCGCGCATCGGCTCGACGCCGTCGAGCTCGGTGAGCAGCGCCGCGACCACGCGGTCGGCGACGCCGGAGTCCGACGACTGGCCGCGGCGCGGGGCCAGCGCGTCGATCTCGTCCAGGAAGATCAGCGACGGCGCGGCCTCGGCGGCCCGGCGGAACAGCTCCCGCACCGCGCGCTCGGACTCGCCGACCCACTTGTCCATCAGCTCGGCGCCCTTGACCGCGAAGACGTTCAGCGCGCCGGTGCCGGCCAGCGCCCGCACCAGGAACGTCTTGCCACCACCGGGCGGCCCGTACAGAAGCACGCCGCGCGGCGGCTCGACGCCGAGGCGCGCGAACGAATCCGGGTACCGCAGCGGCCACAGCACGGTCTCGGTGAGCGACTGCTTGACGTCGACCATGTTCCCGACGTCGTCCAGGGTCAGGCCGCCGGTGGCCAGGTTGTCCGAAGTGGACATCGACACCGGCCGGACGGTGGCCAGCGCGTCCAGCAGGTCCTGCTGGGAGATGCGCGGCTCCTCGGCCTCGCGCTGGCGCAGCGCGGCCCGCAGCGCGGCGTCGCGGCGCAGGGCGATCAGGTCCGCGGCGACGAACCCCGGCGTCCGCTCGGCGAGGACGCCGCAGTCGATGCCGGTGTCGAGCGGGACGTCGCGGAGCAGGACGTTCAGCAGTTCGCGGCGCGTCTTGGCGTCCGGCAGCGCGAGGGACAGCTCGCGGTCCAGCAGGTCGGCGGCGCGCAGCCGCGGGTCGGCGGACTCCGCGCGGGCCGTCGTCGCGACGACGGCGAAGCGCTCACGCCGCAGCGCCGTCCGCAGCTCTTCGAGAACGACGGTCGCCACCGGCGGCGGCGTGGCCGCGGGCAGCAGCGCGTCGACGTCGGTGAGCAGCAGCACCGCGGGCCCCTCGGCCGCACGGACGGCCTCGCGCAGGCGCGCAACCGCGACGTTCGGGTCCAGCACCGCGAGGTTCGGCGCGGCCAGCGGCACCACGCGGATGCCGGCCTCGTTCGCCACCGACCGCACGAGCGTCGCCTTGCCGACGCCCTCGGGGCCGGACAGCAGGACGCCCAGGTGGGCGGGCGCGCCGAGCCGGGCCAGCAGCTCAGGGCGGTGGAAGGCCAGGTCGAACCACTCGCCGAGCTTGCGCGCGGCCGCCTCGGCGCCGATCAGGTCGGCCAGCGGGACGACGGGCTCGGCGGTCTCCTCGACCACGGCCACCTCGTCCTCGACGATCTCGGCGTCGATCCACTCCTCGGCCGCGGTGACGGCGGAGGTGCGGACGAGCGCGGTCGCCGTCCGCGGCGCGGCGGGCTCCGGGGCGGGCCGGGCGCCGTCGCGCCAGGTGACCACTGTGGACGGTCCGACCGCGACGGTGCCGGCGGGCTCGGTCGCGGTCACGGTGAGCAGCTCGTTGGTCCAGGTCGCGCCGATGGCCCGCGACAGCTGGCCGCGCAGGCCTGCCGGGTCGGACCCCGGCTGCGGCGCGAGGTCCTGCGGCAGCAGGGAAACGGCGTCGCCGACGGTGAGCACCTTGCCGATCAGGGCCAGCCGCAGCATGTGCGGGCTGACCGAGACGCTGGCCAGCCGCGAACCGGCGACGGTGACCGTCTTCGCCGCGGCGACGTCCGCGGGCGCGACCACCACCTCGGCGCCCTCGGTGACGCCGAGGTTCGACATGGTGACGTCGTCGGTGAGGACGATCCCGGGCACGTCGGCCTCGTCGGTGGGCGCGGCGAGGGCGGCGCTGACCCGGGCGCCGGTGAGGTGCACGGCGTCCCAGGCCCGCAGGCCGAGCGCGTCCAGGACTTCGGGGTGCAGCCGGACGACACCGCGGCGGGTGTCCAGCGCGGACGGCGTGTGCCGGACGGTCAACGTGATCTGCGGGTGGCTCACGCCGTTCACCCTAGCGATGCGGAGCGGCCCCAGGCGTCGAAGTAGGTGATGTCTTCGAGCGCCGGCCGGGCGGCCGGGCGGAAGTCGCGCTGGGTGGTGTGGGCGACGGCGAGCAGGCTGACTTGCAGGACGTCATCGGGGATGCCGAGCAGGGCGGCGACGTCGGCTTCGTGGTCCTGGAGGTGGTAGCCGCAGATCGAGCTGCCGAGGCCGCGGTCGCGCAGGGCCAGCTGGAAGCTCCAGATCGCGGGGTAGGCGGAGCCGAAGTACGCGGACTGCGAGAAGGCGTCCGCCGGCGGCCTGCCGATCATGCAGGGGATGGCGAGCACGGGCACGCGGTGGAGGTTGCGCACGAGGTGCTGGGCCGAAGCGAGAGCGCGTTCCTCGACGAGGTGGCCGTACTTCGCCCAAGCCGCTTCGGCGGTCTCACGGCTGTAGGCGGCGATGGCGGCTTTGGTGCCGGCATCGCGCACGAGCAGCCAGCGGAACTGAGCCGCCATGCTGCCGGCGGCCGGTGCCTGCTGGGCGACGCGGAGGCAGTTGTCCAGCACGTCCTGCGGCACGTCCCGCTCCAGGTCCAGCTTGCGGCGGACCGATCGGGTGGTGGTGAGCACGGTTTCGGCGTCCATGCTTACAGTGTATGCGTACACTGTAAGTATGGTCCTGAACCGTGAGAAAGTCCTGGACACGGCCCTGCGGCTGGCCGACGAGCAGGGCCTGGCGGCGCTGTCGATGCGCAAGGTCGCGGCGGCGGCCGGTGTCGAGGCGATGTCGCTGTACAACCACGTCCGGAACAAGGGCGACCTGCTCGACGGGCTCACCGCGCGGGTCTTCGAAGAGGTGCCGCTGCCGGATCCCGCGCTGCCGTGGAACGCGCGGCTGCGGTCGCTCGCCACGGGGCTGCACGGGAGTTTCACCCGGCACCCGGTGGTGGTCCGGGCCCTGGCGGCGCAGGACGCGAACCCGCGCTCGGCGGGGGCGTTGCGGGTGATCGACGCCCTGCTGCACGCCCTGCTCGACGCGGGACTGGACGACGAAGCCGCGGCCCGGAGCTACCGGTCGCTGCTGGGCATGCTGTTCGGCTCGGTGCTCACCGGCACGGCCGGCACCGGCGCGAAGGCCGAGCGGGCCGAGCCGGTGGTCGCGTACTTCCGCCGGATGGCCGCGGCCGAAGAACTGCCGAGCCTGCGTCGCGTGCTGCCCGCGTTGGAGACGGGCGACTGCGTGCAGGACTTCGGCTACCAGCTGGACCTGCTGATCGGCGGGCTACTTGCGGCGCAGGCCGATCTGGCGCCATGAGCGGCGGCGCGGTCCCTGGCCGTTCTGCGAAGTGCCCCGCGGGGTGCGGACCGTTTCGCGCGGCAACCGGACCGCGCGCATCGCCGCGCCCGCGACCCGGCGGCGCAGCGGCGGCCGCAGCCCCAGCCGGCGCGGGGAGCGCGCCCGGCGGATCGCGCGGCGCTCGCGCGGCGGGACCGTCCAGGCCTCCGGGTGCGCGGCCAGCCAGCGGTGCCGGTAGACCGAGTACGGGATGTGCGCGAGGTACAGGACCATCGCCACGATCAGCGCGACCAGCGGGAACTGGATGATCGCCGCGGCCAGCAGGGCGACGCCGATCAGCAGCGGCGCGATCGCCTTGGCCGGCGCCTTGACCGTCTTCAGCGACAGTGTCGGGATGCGGCTGATCAGCAGGGCCGCGATCGCGATCGTCCACGCCCACACGACGTACTGCGACGACCACCACCCGGCACCCCACTGCAGGTACGCCACCAGCGGCAGCATCGCCAGCAGGCCGCCGGCGGGCGCCGGGACGCCGACGAAGAACTCGCTCGCGTACGGCGGCTGCTCGGTGTCGTCCAGCAGCGTGTTGAACCGCGCCAGCCGCAGGATCATGCAGACGGCGAAGATCAGCGACGCCACCCAGCCGATCCGGTCCGCGCCCGTCTGCCACACGTAGATGACCAGCGCCGGGGCCACGCCGAACGAGATGCCGTCGGACAGCGAGTCCAGCTCCGCGCCCATCTTCGACGTCGCGTCCAAGAGGCGCGCGATCCGGCCGTCCAGGCTGTCGAGCACCGCCGCGATGCCGATCGAGGCGATCGCCATCGCGTAGTTCTTCGTCAGCGCGAACTGCACGGCCGACAACCCCGCGCACAGCGCGAGCACGGTGATGGCGTTCGGCAGCAGGCGGACGCCGGGGGTGGTCACGCGGACCATCGATCAGCCTTTCGCAGGCGCGGCAGGGAGTTCGGCGATCACGGTCTCGCCGCCGATCGTGCGCTGGCCCTTGCCGACCAGCACCGTCGAGCCCGGCGGAAGGTAGAGGTCGACCCGCGAGCCGAAGCGGATGATGCCGTAGGTCGACGCGGCGCCGACCTTGTCGCCCTCGCGGATCTCGCAGAGGATGCGGCGCGCGACCAGCCCGGCGATCTGCACGACGACGAGCTCGTGGCCGTCTTCGGTGCGCATCAGCACGGAGTTGCGTTCGTTGTCGTCGCTGGCCTTGTCCAGGTCGGCGGAGAGGAACTTGCCGGGCCGGTAGGCGACCCGCTCGATCACGCCGTTCGCCGGCACGCGCTGGACGTGCACGTCGAACACCGAGAGGAACACCGACACGCGCATCCGCGGCTCGGCGGGCAGGCCCAGCTCGGCGGGCGGGACGGCTTCCTCGATCAGCGACACGAGCCCGTCGGCCGAGGCGAGCGCGACGCCGTCACGCGGCGGCGGGACCCGCTTCGGCTCGCGGAAGAACGCGGCGGTGGCCACGGTCGCGAGCGCCCCGACGAGCCCGAGGCGCTTGGAGAACCGGCGGGCGAGCAGCGTCGCGGCGACCCCGCCCGCCACGAACGGGCGGCCGGCCGGGTGCATCGGCGGCAGCGTCTCGCGGGCGAGCTGGAGTGCGTGCGCGACTGGGTTGCCGGCGGGCTCCGGCCGGGTGCCGCTCATGGTCGGGTCCCCTGGTTTCGTGTCGGAAGGAGGTGTCGGCGCCGGGGTCCGGCGGCCGCGTACGGGCGCCACCACGCTACCGCTGCCCCAGGCAGGGCTCGCCGCGTGCCCCTGATCGGCTCCCTCGCGAGGGTGTCCCCGCAGCGGGTGGGAGGGACCACATCCCGGTAACGCTTGGTCGAATTCAGCGACAACTCTCAGTAGTTGACGCCGTTCGGGGCGCTGCCACACGAACCTCGGGAGGGGACGATGACCGATCACCGCGAGCCGGCCGACGTCCGCCTCGACGAGCTGTTCGGGGCGTGGCGGGCCGAGATCGACGAAGTCCCCCTGCCGTCCCTGGTGGACCCGCTGCGCGCCGTCGACGTGGTGATCGAGGCGAAGAAGGGGAACCGGGGCCGGGTGCATCCGCCCCCCGACGGCGCATGCACCCGGCCACCGGGAGATGCGCGTGAGGAAGCAGTTTAGCGGCTGATCGCCGGTTGATCACCGAATGTCCGAGTAAACGTTACGAACGGTCACTCGGACGGCGGCCGACACCGGTTACGAGCCGCAGGATCGCCAGCAGCACGACGGCGCCGAGGATGGCCACGCCGAAGCTGGGGAAGTCGAAGTCGAAGGTCTTCGACTGGCCGGTCGCGAGCCGGTAGAGCAGCCCGCCCAGTGCCGCGCCGACCACGCCGACCAGCACGCTGACCAGGCAACCCTGCCGGCGCCGGTCCCGGCCGCCGACGACCAGGTTCGCGGCCCAGCCGACGATCGCGCCGAAGATCACCCATGCGACGAAACCCATGCCGGGAGCTTACGCGAGCACTTGTACAAGAGTCATTGCACAAGAGTTGTTGTACAACTACTCTTGTGCGTCATGGTGAGAGAAGAGAACGTCCGGGAGATCCGGGACTCGAAGGCGCTGGCGGCCATCGCGCACCCGCTGCGCCATCGCCTGCTGGACCTGCTGCACCTCGACGGCCCGGCGACCGCGTCGCTGCTGGCCGAGAAGACGGACCAGGCGGTGGGGAATATCAGCCACCACCTCAAGGTGCTGGCGGCCAGCGAACTCATCGAGGAGGCGCCCGAGCTGGCCAGGGACCGCCGAGAACGGTGGTGGCGGCGGACCTCCAGCGCGATCAAGTGGGGCGCGCAGGACTTCCCCGACGACCCGATCGCCGAAGCGGCCGAGGTGCTGACCCTCGACCACCAGCACGCGATCGCCCGCGAGTGGCTGGCCAAGCGGGACTCCTATCCCGAGGAGTGGCGCGGGGCGCTGTTCAGCGCCGACGGCTGGACCCGGCTGTCCATCGCCGAACTGGCCGAGCTGAACGACCGGATCGTCGCCATGCTCGCCGAGTACCGCGACCGCGCCCTGCCCGACGACGGTGTCGAACGCCGTCCGGTCTTCTTCGCCGCGCGGGCTTCGCTGGGCAAGCCGTGAAGGGGCTCTGGGGGAACAGGGACTTCCGGCTGCTCTGGACCGGCGAGACCACGAGCATGCTCGGCAGCATGGTCGCGACCACGGCGTTGCCGCTGGTCGCGGTGGTCACGCTGCGGGCGAGCACCTTCCAGGTCGCGCTGCTGACCGCCGTCGCCTGGCTGCCGTGGCTGTTCGTGGGCCTGCCCGCGGGCGCCTGGGTCGACCGGCTGCCCAAGCGCCCGGTCATGCTGGTCTGCAACACCGCGTCGATGGCGGTGTTCGGCAGCGTCCCGCTCGCGGCCGCCTTCGGCGTGCTGAGCATGCCGTTCCTGCTGGCCGCGGCCCTGCTCGGCGGCTTCGCCAAGGTGTTCTTCAGCCTCGCCTACCGCGCGTACCTGCCGTCGCTGGTCCCCGACGGCGACCTCCTGGAGGCCAACGCCAAGATCCAGGGCAGCGAATCCGCGACGCAGGTCGCCGGGCCGGGCCTGGCCGGCCTGCTGGCCCAGGCGTTCGGGCCGGTCAGCGGAGTCCTCGCGGACGCGGTCAGCTTCGGCGTGTCCGTGCTGTGCGTGCGGGCGATCCGGGCGCGCGAGGCCGTGGTCCCGCCGCCGCGGACGCCGTTGCGCAGCCAGATCGCCGAAGGCCTGCGGTTCGTCGCCGGTGACCGGTACCTGCGGTCGATGATGGCCTTCGCCGCCGTCTCGAACCTCGCGCTGTCGGGCTACGGCGCCATCCAGATCGTCTTCCTGTCCCGCACGCTCGGCGCCGCACCCGGCCTGGTCGGGCTGGTGCTGGCGCTGGCCGCGACCGGCGGAGTGCTCGGCGCGGCGCTGGCCGGACGGCTCGGCGCGCGCTTCGGCGCCGCCCGCGCGTTCCTGCTGTGCGAGCTGTTCGCCGCGCCGATGATGCTGCTCGGGCCGCTGAGCGGACCGGGCGGGGGCCTCGCGCTCTTCGTCCTCGCGGTGTTCGGCGTCTGCGCCGGTGTCGTGGCCTCGAACGTGCTCACCGCGACGTTCCGGCAGCAGTACTGCCCGCCCGAGCTGTTCGCCCGGATCACCTCGAGCGCCTCGCTCGTCGCCTACGGCACGATCCCGCTCGCCGGGGTGCTCGGCGGCGCGCTGGGCGAGGCGATCGGCGTCCGCGAGACGCTGTGGGTGATGTCCGGGGTGCTGATCGCCGCGCTCCCGCTGCTGGCGCCGTACCGGAAGCTGCGGGAGTTCCCGGCTAGAGCAGCAGGACGTCCACCTCGTCGCCTTCCGCTGCCGACGTGACGTCCTCCGGCAGCACGATCAGGCAGTTGGCCTGCGTGAACGCCGCCAGCAGGTGCGAGCCCGGCCCGCCGCGCGGCCCGACGACCCCGGTGACCTCGCGGTCGGACGGCGTGAACACGCCCCGGCGGTACTGACGGCGGCCGGCGGGCGAGGACATCGCCTCCAGCAGCCGGGCCCGCACGCGCCGGCGCGAGACGTCGGTGTGGCCCATGGCCGTCAGCAACGCCGGGCGCAGGAACGCCTCGAACGACACGAGCACGCTGACGGGGTTGCCGGGCAGGGTCACCACCGGCACGCCCTGCCAGTGCCCGCAGCCCTGCGGCCCGCCCGGCTGCATCGCGATCTTCGCGAACTCGACGCCCTGGCCGGACAACGCGTCCTTCACCACTTCGTACGCGCCCGCGCTGACCCCGCCGGAGGTGACCAGCAGGTCGGCGTCGGCGAGCTTCGGCTCGATGACCTTGCGGAACTCCTCGACGTCGTCGACGACGCTGCGGACCACCTCGACCGCGCAGCCGAGGCCGCGGATCGCCGCGGCGAGCATCACGCTGTTCGACTCGTAGATCTGGCCGTGCCGCAGCGGCGCGGGCGCGTCGATCAGCTCGGTGCCGGTGGAGGCGATCAGCACCCGCAGCGGCCGGTGCACCCGCACCTCGGCGAGCCCGACCGCGGCCGCCAGGCCGAGCTGGGAGTGGCCGAGGACGGTCCCCGCGTGCAGCGCGACGCTGCCGGCGACGACGTCCTCGCCGGTCCGCCGGATGTGCGCACCCTCCTGGGCGGCGGCGGAGACGGTCACGGTCTCGGTGCCGCCGTCGGTGTCCTCGACCATCACGACGGCGTCCGCGCCGGGCGGCAGCGGCGCGCCGGTCATGATCCGGTGCGCGGTGCCCGGTTCGAGCGGCCGGACGTCGACCCGGCCCGCCGGGATGTCGTCGGCGACCGGCAGGGTCACCGGTACCTGCCCGACGTCGGCGGCGCGGACCGCGTAGCCGTCCATCGCGGAGTTGTCGAAGGGCGGGAGGGAGACGCCGGCCCGCACGTCCTCGGCGAGCACGAGGCCGGCCGCGGCGGCGAGGGGCAGGGCGGTCGCGGGGGAGGTGCCCAGGAGCGCGGCCACCTTGTCGCGGTAGTCGTCGACGGAGATCACCGGACCATCCTCCCCGCCATTCACGGTCGTGCAAGACTCTGCCCCGTTACGAGCACGTACAGGGGAGAGCACGCATGCAGGTCGGAGTCCGTCAACAGCCCTCGTTCGCCGTCGCGCGGCTGATGCTGGCGCCCGGGGAGCCGTGCCAGGTCGAGTCCGGCGCCATGATGGCCACCAGCTACGGCGTGCAGGTCCAGTCGCAGGCACAGGGCGGGATCATGAAGGGCCTCGGGCGCGCCTTCCTCTCCGGCGAGTCCTTCTTCATCTCCACCTTCACCGCGCCCCAGAACGGCGGCTGGGTCGACGTCGCGGCCAACCTGCCCGGCGACATCCAGGTGATCACCCTCGACGGCCGCACCGGCTGGGCCGTCACCCGCGGCTGCTGGCTCGCGTCGTCGCACGGCGTGCAGACGGAGACCAAGTGGGGCGGCATGAAGAACCTGATGGGCGGCGAGGGCGGGTTCCTGACCCACGCCACCGGACAGGGCCAGCTGCTCGTCTCCTGCTACGGCGCCGTCGAGACGATCACGTTGCAGCAGGGCGAGATGGTGACCATCGACACCGGGCACGTCGTCGCGTACGCCGACACCGTGCAGTACCAGATCCGGAAGGTCGCGACCGGCATCATCCAGTCCATGAAGAGCGGCGAAGGGCTCGTGTTCGACTTCGTCGGTCCCGGCCAGATCATGACGCAGACGCGCAACCCGTCCGCGCTGATCAGCTGGATCGTCTCCCACGTCCCGTCCCGCTGATGCGCGTCCAGACCCGGCACACGCCCGGCTTCGGCGTCGCCCGCGTCCTGCTCGACCCGGGCGAGTCGGTGCAGGCCGCGCCCGACACGTTGCTCGCCAGCCGGTTCGGCGTCACCGAGGCGCCGGCCGGCCGCGGCGGCGTCCGCGCGGGCAAGTCCGCGGCGACCGTCTACACCGCCCCCGCCGACGGCGGCTGGCTCGACTTCGCGCCGCTGCGCCCCGGCGACGTCTACCCGCTCGACCTCGGCGGCGGCACCGGCTGGTCGGTGCACCGCGACGCCGTGCTGGTCCGGCCGTCGTCGGTCCGGCACGACGCGGGCTGGGCGCCGCTGCAGCAGCTCTTCGGCGCCGACTCGGGGTTTCTCGAGCACTACAGCGGAACCGGGCCGCTCGTGCTGGCCGCGCCCGGCCCGGTGGACGCGTTCGAGCTCGGCCAGGGCGAGCTGGTCACGGTCCGGCCGGACTACCTGCTGGCCTACCCCGACACCGTCCAGTGCCGCCTGCGGGCGCTCGATCCCGGCGGGCCGCAGTCACTGCGCACGGGCGAGGGGCTCGCGGTCGACTTCGCGGGTCCCGGGACGGTGCTCGTGCAAGCGCGGAACCGGCGCCTTTCTTCGACGTGATCTTCAAACGAATTGCCCATTGCCGAGGGCAATAATTCCGGTAGCGTGATTGGCACTTCCGCCGCTGGCATCCGCTCGGGCCAGCGGATCCTTTGTGCTGAGGGAGGGCGCCGTGGCTGTCGGCACCGTCAAATGGTTCAACTCGGAAAAGGGCTACGGGTTCATCGAATCCACCGACGGTCCGGACGTGTTCGTCCACTATTCGGCCATCCAGGCCGAAGGATTCCGCACTTTGGACGAAGGCGACCGCGTGGAGTTCGAAGTCCAGTCCGGCCGGGACGGACGGAGTCAGGCGGCGGACGTCCGCAAGGTGTCCTGACGGGCGCGATCACCCGATTGGCGAACCCCCGGCAGCCCGCGAACCTGGGACGTTAGGCTGCCGGGCGTGACAGGCGATGTGTCGGGGGACCTCACCGGTCGCCGGCTGGGCAACTACCGCATCGACGGGGTGCTCGGCAAAGGCGGCATGAGCGTCACCTACAAGGCCACGGACGTGCGTCTCGGCCGCAAGGTGGCGCTGAAGGTCATCGGTGACCACCTCGGGGCCGACGCCGAGTTCCGCGAGCGGTTCGTCGACGAGGCGCGCAACACGTCCGCGATCGACCACGCCAACGTCGTGCCGCTGTACGACTTCGGCGAGCTCGACGGCATGCTCTACATCGCCATGCGCATGGTCGACGGCGGCGATCTCGCCGGCCTGATCTCCGGCGGCCCGATCGCCCCCGCGCGTGCCCTGACGATGCTCGACCAGGTCGCGGACGCCCTCGACACCCTGCACAACCGTGGTCTGGTCCACCTCGACGTCAAGCCGGCCAACGTGCTCGTGACGAAGAAGGAGACCTCGCGCGAGCACGTGTACGTCGCCGACTTCGGGCTGACGCGCCGCGGCGCGACCGGCCACCGCACGCGCGGCGGCGACTTCCTCGGTTCGCCGACGTACGCGGCGCCCGAGCACCTGCGCGGTGAGCCGCTCGACGGGCGCACCGACCAGTACGCGCTCACGTGCGTCCTCTACGCGTGCCTGACCGGCAGCCCGCCGTTCAAGGGCGACGTCCCGACGGTGATCAAGGGCCACCTCAACGGCGACCCGCCGTCGATCTCCCGGGTGGTCGCGCTGCCGCCGGCGATCGACGAGGTGATCCGGCGCGGCATGGCGAAGAACCCGGCCGACCGCTACCCCAGCTGCGTCGAGATGATCGCGGCCGCCCGCCGCGCGCTCGGCGCCCAGGCGGCGTCGGACACCCCACCGGGCCCGCCCGGGTCCAATTCGGGTGGAATCCCCGCGCCGCAGCGCCATGGTCAGGTACAACAGGGGCCGCACCAGAACAGCGCACCGCAGGGAGAGGGGGCCCCCGTGCACCCGTACGGAGGACAGCAGCAGCCCGGCTACGGCCAGGGCCCCGGGCCCGGCGGTCCGCAGGGCCCGCCGCCCGGAATGCCCCCGCAGGGGATGCCGCCGCAGGGCCCGCCGCCCGGCTACGGCTACCCGCAGCAGCAAGGCATGCCGCCGCAGGGGCCGCCTCCGGGGTACGGGTACCCGCAGCAGCAGGGCATGCCCGGCCCGCCGCCCGGCTACGGCCAGGACCCGATGCGCCTGCGGCCCCCGATGCCCGCGGGCGGCGCGGGCGCGTTCCACCAGCCGAAGAGCGGCGGTGGCAAGAAGTGGATCTTCATCGCCCTCGGCGTGCTGGTGCTGGCCGGCCTGGTCGTCGGCGCGATCTTCCTGTTCGGTGACAGCGGGAGCGGGGGTGGCGGCACGACGACCGCCCCGAACATCCCGGTCGGCCCGGGTGACTCGCAGGGCAACCCGACGTCGTCGCTGAACACGCCCCCGCCGTCGATCTCCATCAAGCCGGGCAACTGAATCCGTGCCGCGCTGAGCAGGCCTTCTTGCACTCTCCCCCCGAGAGTGCTAAACACGGTGTTGGCACTCGACGCCGTCGAGTGCCAAAGGTCGGGACGGTGAGGCTGACCCCCACCCGGGTCCAGTCGTCCGTCGCGGGCACCGAGCCTGGCCGAGGAAGAGTCCTGCTGCCGCCGCTGCAAGAAGCACAGCGCGGCGGCTGCGCCCAATACCGGAGGACCACACCGCAATGGCCAAACTGATCGCGTTCGACGAGGACGCCCGCCGCGGTCTCGAGCGCGGCTTGAACACCCTCGCCGAAGCCGTCAAGGTGACCCTCGGCCCGCGGGGCCGGAACGTCGTGCTCGAAAAGAAGTGGGGCGCGCCGACCATCACCAACGACGGTGTCTCCATCGCCAAGGAGATCGAGCTCGAGGACCCGTGGGAGAAGATCGGGGCCGAGCTCGTCAAGGAAGTTGCCAAGAAGACCGACGACGTCGCGGGTGACGGCACCACCACCGCCACCGTGCTCGCCCAGGCCCTCGTCCGCGAGGGGCTGCGCAACGTCGCCGCCGGCGCCGACCCCATCTCCCTCAAGCGTGGCATCGAGGCGGCCGTCGAGGCCGTCACCGAGCAGCTGCACAAGGCCGCCGTCCAGATCGAGACCAAGGAGCAGATCGCTGCTACCGCCTCGATCTCGGCCGCTGACCGCACCATCGGCGAGCTGATCGCCGAGGCGCTGGACAAGGTCGGCAAGGAAGGCGTCGTCACCGTCGAGGAGAGCAACACCTTCGGCCTCGAGCTCGAGCTCACCGAGGGCATGCGCTTCGACAAGGGCTACATCTCCGGTTACTTCGTGACCGACCCGGAGCGTCAGGAAGCCGAGCTCGAGGACCCGTACATCCTCCTCTTCGGCTCCAAGATCTCCACCGTCAAGGACGTGCTGCCGCTG
Organism: Amycolatopsis sp. NPDC049691; assembly: GCF_040675005.1. Classification (NCBI taxonomy): domain Bacteria; kingdom Bacillati; phylum Actinomycetota; class Actinomycetes; order Pseudonocardiales; family Pseudonocardiaceae; genus Amycolatopsis; species Amycolatopsis sp. NPDC049691. The sequence goes on along the minus strand of NZ_JBFANX010000005.1, from coordinate 364,526 downwards.
CTGGAGAAGGTCATCCAGTCCGGCAAGCCGCTGCTGATCATCGCCGAGGACGTCGAGGGCGAGGCCCTGGCCACCCTCATCGTCAACAAGATGCGCGGCACCTTCAAGTCCGTCGCCGTCAAGGCCCCGGGCTTCGGTGACCGCCGCAAGGCGATCCTGCAGGACATCGCGATCCTGACCGGTGGCCAGGTCATCTCCGAGGACGTCGGCCTCAAGCTGGAGAACGCGGACCTGTCCCTGCTGGGCAAGGCCCGCAAGGCCGTCATCACCAAGGACGAGACGACCATCGTCGAGGGTGCGGGCGACGCCGACCAGATCCAGGGTCGCGTCAACCAGATCCGCGCCGAGATCGACAACTCGGACTCGGACTACGACCGCGAGAAGCTGCAGGAGCGGCTCGCGAAGCTGGCCGGCGGCGTGGCCGTCATCAAGGCCGGCGCCGCGACCGAGGTCGAGCTGAAGGAGCGCAAGCACCGCATCGAGGACGCGGTGCGCAACGCGAAGGCCGCCGTGGAAGAGGGCATCGTCGCCGGTGGTGGCGTGGCCCTGATCCAGGCCGCCGAGGCCGCGTTCGCGGGCCTGAAGCTCGAGGGCGACGAGGCCACTGGCGCCAACATCGTCAAGGTGGCCGTCGAGGCCCCGCTCAAGCAGATCGCGATCAACGCCGGCCTCGAGGGCGGCGTCGTGGTGGAGAAGGTCAAGGGCCTGCCGCAGGGTCACGGCCTCAACGCCGCCACGGGTGTCTACGAGGACCTGCTCGCCGCCGGCGTGCCGGACCCGACGAAGGTCACCCGCTCCGCGCTGCAGAACGCCGCCTCCATCGCGGCGCTGTTCCTGACCACCGAGGCTGTCGTGGCGGACAAGCCGGAGAAGGCTGCTGCCGCTCCGGCCGACCCGTCCGGTGGCATGGGTGGCATGGACTTCTGAGTTCGGCTGCTTTCCGGGAAAGCCCGGTCCGCTTCGGCGGGCCGGGCTTTTTCTATGGTTTCGTGAAGAACCAGACGGCGTAGGCGCCGAGGATGACGACGCCGAGCGCGAGCACGCCGAGGCCCCCGAGCCAGGCGGTGCTCGCTTCCTCCGCTTCGAGCGCGACGACGATGGCGCCGATCCCGGTGAGCAGGATCCAGATCGCGAGCCCGGCGGCGGTGTAGAGGACGGTCTTGGTGACGCCGGCGCTTCCGGTGTCGTTGAAGGCGAGCGCGAAGAAGGCGGAGAAGGCGGTCAGCCCCAGCCCGGCGACCAGGTAGAGCCCACCCAGAATCCCGACGACGATCTTCGCCGCCGTCCTGCTGCCTTGATCCACGACCGCGAACCTAGTACGTCACCAGGGGTCGGCGCCGCGCTTTTGGGCCGGTCAGCGTAGGGCCGTACGCCGAACGGCCCGGACGCTCCCCTCGGGCGTCCGGGCCGCACTGTGTGTTCTTGGCGCACCCCCGGTGTCCGGCGGGCACCGGCTCCCCCTGCGAGCCGGCGCCCGCCCGGCGTCAGGAGTCCTCTTCCGGCGTCAGAATCGCGGCGGCGACGTAGACGGGGATGGCGATGCCGACGGAGAGGAAAACGGCGGCGACCATGCCGATGCGCAGGACGCTGGCGTCGATGCCGAGGTAGGTGGCCCAGCCACCGCAGACACCGGTGAGCATCTTGTCGCTCTTGCTGCGGCGGAGCTTCTTGGTGGTTTCCGGGGTGTACACGCTGTTCGTCATGGCTCAATGGTGTCTGCCGAAGGGGCCCACCCACATCGGGAACGGCCCGGACCCCGACCCTGAACTTGCCCTCGGGGAAAACCACGTGCTCCCGACCAGGCGCGCCCGGTACAACTTCGGACCATGAAGCACGACACACCGGAGTTCGCCGCGATCGCCGAGCGGGGCACGATCCTGCGCTGCCAGGTCGGGTCCGGACTGCACGGTACCGCCGTCGACGGTCAGGACGACCGCGACGAAATGGGGCTGTGCGTGGAACCCGCCGAGTACGTCAGCGGGCTGCGGCGGTTCGAGCAGTACGTCTTCCGCACCCAGCCCGAAGGCGTCCGGTCCGGGCCCGGTGATCTCGACCTCATCGTCTACTCGCTGCGCAAGTGGATGCGGCTCGCCCTCGGCGGGAACCCGACCATCCTGCTGCCGCTCTTCGTACCCGGGCACGAAATCGTGCGGATCACCGAACTCGGCCACGAGCTGCGCGCGAACGCCACGAAGATCGTGTCGCGGCAGGCCGGCTTGCGGTTCGCCGGCTACCTGCGGACCCAGCGGCAGCGGCTGCTCGACGGCGCCGTCAAGGTCAACCGGCCGGAGCTCATCGCGAAGTACGGCTTCGACACCAAGTACGCCATGCACATGGTGCGCCTCGGTGTTCAGGGCGTCGAGCTGCTCGAAACCGGCCGGATGACGCTGCCCATCGCCGAACCCTGGCTGACCTGGCTGCGCGACCTGCGGCGGGGGAAGCACACGCAGGACGAAGCCCTCGCGGCCGCCGCCGAGCTGGAAGACCGGCTCGGCCGGCTGGTCCGGGGTGCCTCGCCCCTGCCCGAAGAGCCGGATCGGGACTGGGCGAGCCGGTGGCTCGTGCGGGCCCACGACTCGGCCTGGCAAGCGGCCGCGTGACGTCGTGAGTGAGAAACAGTGTTCTAACCCTGTTTCTCACTCACGACAACCGGCGCACCCGCTCGAGCCGGGCTTCCCACGCCGCTTGCACCTCGGCCGGGGCCGGGTACGCGTCCGTCGGTTCCGGAGCCCGCGGCGGCACCGGCAGGTATCCGTCCACAGGGGACAGTGGCGACGCGCAGACGTCGCCCTCCAGCAACGAAATCGTCCCCAGGCCGCACGCGAACTCCAGCGAAGGCAACGCGCCCGCCAACGCCAGCCCCGCCGCCAAGCCGACGCTCGTCTCCACCGCCGACGACACCACGCACGGCAGCCCGCACGCCTCGGCGACCTCCAACGCCCGCCGCACACCGCCCAGCGGGGACACCTTCAGCACCGCGATGTCCGCCGCTCCCGCGACCGCCACCTTCAGCGGGTCCTCCGCGCGGCGGATCGACTCGTCGGCCGCGATGCGGACCGCCACCCGGCGGCGGACCGCCGCCAGCTCCTCGATCGTCGGGCACGGCTGCTCCACGTACTCCAGCCCGCCCGCCGCCTTGTCGAGGTCCGCGATCGCGCGGACCGCCGTGTCGACGTCCCACGCCATGTTCGCGTCGACGCGGACCGCGCCGGACGGGCCGAGCGCGTCGCGGACCGCCGCCACCCGGTCGCAGTCGTCGGCCAGGGTCGACCGCGGGTCCGCGACCTTCACCTTGGCCGTGCGGCAGCCGGACGCGCGCACCAGCTCGTACGCCTTCTCCGCGCCGACGACCGGAACCGTCGTGTTCACCTCGACCCGGTCGCGGACCGGAGCCGGCCAGCCCGTCTCGCTCGCCTCCAGCGCCGCGTGCAGCCACGGCACGCTCTCGGCGTCCGAGTAGTCGGCGAACGGGCAGAACTCGCCCCAGCCCGCCGGGCCGGGCAGCAGCACGCCTTCGCGGACGGTGATGCCGCGGAAGCGGTTGCGCAGGGGGATCGCGTAGACCTTCATCGCCGCCGATCATGCCACCCCGACTTGCGCCGAACCGCTGCCGAACAGCGCGTTTCCGGCCAGAATGTTTCCGTGGTCCTCGACTTCCGCGTGCTGGGTCCGGCCGAGGTCACGGCAGACGGCCACCCGGTGCCGCTCGGGGGCAGCCGGCCGCTGATCGTGCTGGCCGGGCTTTTGCTGCGCGCGAACCGGGTCGTGCCGGTCGACGAGCTGGGCCGCTGGCTGTGGAACGACGACCGCCGCCGCTCCAAGGGCGCGCTCCAGACGTACGTGCTGCGCCTGCGCCGGGCGCTGGGCGACCAGGTCGCGATCCGCACCGAGAGCGGCGGCTACCTGATCGAGCTCGACGACGACCTCCTCGACCTTTCCCGGTTCCGCACCCTCGCCACCCGGGGCAAGGCCGCGGTCGACCGCGGCGAAAGCCGTCAGGCGGCCACCCACTTCGCCGACGCGCTCGCGCAGTGGCGCGGCCCGGCGCTGCTGAACGTCGAGTCGGACGCGCTGCACCGCGACGAGGTCGGCCAGCTCGCCGAAGAACGGCTGCGCGTGCGCGAGCAGTGGGCCGACGCCCTGCTCGACGTCGGCGAGTACGGCACCATCGTCCCCGAACTGACCCGGTTGACCAGGGAAAACCCGTTGCGGGAGCGGCTGCACGAGCAGCTGATGGTCGCGCTGTACCGGTCGAGCCGCCAGGCCGAGGCGCTCGACGTCTACCGCCGGATCAGCGGCGTGCTGGCCGAAGAGCTCGGGCTCGACCCCGGGCCGGCGCTGCAGCGCACCCGCCAGGCGATCCTGACCGGGACCGACGACGGGCACACGGCCCCGGCGCGCTACCGGCTGGGCGCCGAGCCGCAGGTGCCGCACCAGCTGCCCGCCGACCTGCGGACCTTCTCCGGGCGCGAGTGCGACCTCAAGGCGTTGCACGCGTTGCTGCCGGAGGCGATCGACGCCGACACGTCGACGCCGATCGCGTCGGTCGAGGGCATGGGCGGCATCGGCAAGACGACCCTGGCCGTGCACTTCGCGCACGAGATCGCCGACCGGTTCCCCGGCGGGCAGGTCTACCTCAACCTGCGTGGCTACGGGCCCGGCGAGCCGGTCGAGCCGTCGGCGGCGCTGGAGGCGATGCTGACCGCGCTCGGCGTGCCGTGCGAAGCGATCCCCGCCGACCTCGACGGCCGCGCGGCGAGCTGGCGGACGCACACCGCGGGACGGCGGCTGCTCGTCCTGCTCGACAACGCCAACCGCACCGAACAAGTGCGCCCGCTGCTGCCCGGGCCGGGCTGCTTCGTCGTCATCACGAGCCGCTGGCAGCTGCGCGGGCTGGTCGCGACGCACGGCGCGCGGCGGATCGCGCTGGCGGAGCTGGGCGAGGAGGACGCCGTCGAGCTGCTCGCGTCCACGATCGGCCACGACCGCGTCGCGCGCGATCCCGCCGCGACCGAGCGGTTCGTGCGCTACTGCGGCGGGCTGCCGCTGGCGATCCGGATCCTGGCCGTGCGGGCGGCGCAGTTCCCGGACCTCTCGCTCGACGAGTTCGTCGACTCGCTGGACACCGACCTGCTCGGCTCGTTCGACCTCGCCGACGGCGAAGGCACCAACATCCGGTCGGTGTTTTCGTACTCCTACCAGGCGCTGGAGCCGTCGACGGCACGGCTGCTGCGGCTGCTCGGGCTCCCCACCGGCGTCGACTTCACCGCGCCGGCGGCGGCCGCGGTCGCCGGTCTGGACCTCGCGGCGGTCCGGCCGAAGCTGGAGACCCTGGCCGCCGCGCACCTGCTGGCCCAGCCGCGACCCGGGCGCTACCAGTTCCACGACCTCATCCGCGCGTACGCGGGCGAAGTCGCTTCGCAGGTCGACACGCCATCCGAGCGTGACGCGGCGTTGGACCGGTTGCTCGACTGGTACCTCGCGTCGGCGCTGAACGCGTCGCGGCGGATGCGGCCGGAGCGCTACTACCGGCTGCTGGAGCTGGACGACCTCGACGGCGGCCTGTCCTTCGCCGGGTACCACGACGCCCTGGACTGGTTCGGCGAGGAGTCGGGCAACCTGATCGCCGCGGTGCACCTGGCGCGGCGCCGGCGGGACGACGTCTGCTGGAAGCTCGCGTGGCTGCTGCAGAGCTACTTCGTGACGCGCTCGCGGCTCGACGACTGGCGTTCGGTGTTCGTGGTGGCCCTCGAAGCCGCGCGGGCGAGCGGCCACCGGCCGGGCGAGGCGGGCATCCTGAGCGGGCTCGGCGTGGTCAACGGCGTCGCGCGCGAATACGACGAATCGCGGCGCTACCTGGAGGAGGTGCTCGCGATCCAGCGCGAGCTGGGCGCGCGCGAGGGCGAGGCGCGGGCGCAGTACAACCTGGCGATGGCGGCGCACAACCTCGACGACTACGCCTGGGCGTACGAACACGGGATGCAGGCGCTGGAGATCGTCCGCGACCTGGGGCTGGGCGCGTTCGAAGCGAGCGTGCTGCGGGCGCTGGGCGACATCTGCACGTCGATGGGCGACCACGACCAGGCGCTGCGGCTGGCGGATGCCGCGCTGGCGGTGCTGGGGCCGAACGGGAAGCCGGTGGACACGCGGTTCACCCTGCACACGCGCGGGCTGGCGCTGGTCGGGCTGGGCCGCGTGGCCGAGGGGATCGCGGGCATCCGCGAGTCGGTCTCGATGTTCTTCGAGATGGGCGAACTGTACGAGGCGGCGGACGTGCTGGCCCAGCTGGGCACGATCCACCTGCGCGAGGGAGATCGGGCGCTGGCGCGGGAGTGCTGGGTCCGGTCGGTCCGGTTGCTGACGGAGCTTGGGCACCCGGACGCCGACGACGTGCGCGCGAAGCTCGCGGCATTGGTGGGCACGGGAAGTTGAGGGCTGGGCGGACCGCTCGCGTGCCGACCCCCAGCGACAGCACGCAAGCCGGTCCGGCCCGCGCGTCCACTCAAGCCGATCGCGCTCACTGTCCACTCACTGTCCTGTTTCGGGCGTCACCCCGAGCAGGTCCGCCAGGGTCTCGGCGTTGCGGGGCGCTTCGACTTTGACGTCGTTGTCGAAGTAGACGTGGACGTCGCGCTTCCCGTCGTCGTGCCAGGCCCGGATCTTGTCGGCCCAGGTGCGCAGGGCCCGGTCGGAGTAGCCGCTGACGTACAGCTCTTCGTCGCCGTGGAGGCGGACGTAGGCGAAGTCGGCGGTCTGGTCCTCCAGGAACGGCCACTTGCCCGCGGTATCGGCGGTGACCAGGGCGATGCCGTGTTCTTTCAGGAGGTCCTTCGCCGCGGGTTCGGCGAAGGACGGGTGCCGGACTTCGAGGGCGTGTTTCAGGGGTGCTTGCGGTCCGGGGTCGAGATAGGGCGTGCCTTTGAGCTTGTCGTCGTGTTTCGTGGCGAGCTGGGCGGCTTCGGTTGTCGTGCGGGGCAGGAGGGTGAAGAAGTTCGCGAGGCGGTCGGGGTCGAAGGTCAGCCGGGGTGGTAGCTGCCAGAGGAACGGGCCCAGTTTTGTGCCCAGGGCGAGGACTCCGGAGGCGTAAAAGTTCGCCAGAGCTGTTTCGACGTCTCGGAGTTGCTTCATGTGGGTGATGAAGCGGCCGCCTTTGACTGCGAAGAGGAAGTTCTCCGGGGTCTCTTCGAACCAGGATCGGTAGCGTTCGGGGCGTTGGAGGGAGTAGAAGGAGCCGTTGATTTCGACGGCGTTCATCCGCCGCGAGAGGTACTCGAGCTCTCGCCTCTGGGCCAGGCCTGGTGGGTAGAAGACTCCGCGCCACGGTGGGTAGCGCCAGCCCGAGGTGCCGATCCGGATTTCGGCGATCGTTCTCACCGCCTTTCCGCGGGGGGTGATTCCCGGTGGAGGGCGGTTCCAAACTCGGGTGGTGGGACAAGTGGGCTGGTTGGTGGGACGGGTGACCTGACTTCGGGGACGGTCGTCTTGGTGCCTTGGTTTCCTTGCTGTCCTCGCCGGACGGGCAGGCTCTGGGATGACCTTCGGGGGTGCTTCTCGGCTCGCCTTTGCGTTGGGGTCGCTGGGTGGTCATCCCGTCGCCTGGTTGAGGCCTATCACTTTGAGCCAGGCCCGCAAGGTTGGTTTGCCGGCTTGCTTTTGGGTGGTGGGTTGCGGGCCTGGCTCAAAGTGATTTTTGCGGCCTCAGGCGACGGGATGACCACCCAGCTCTTTTTGTGTGGGGGCGGGCTGCCGTTCGGTGCCGGTCTGGCTGGCGCCCTGGCTGCGCCGGTCTGGCTGCAGCCCGGCTGCGCCGGCCTGGCCGGCGGCCGGCTGCGCCGGCGTGGCTGGCGTGGCTGGCGGCTTGGCTGCGCCGGTCTGGTTGCTGCGTGGTTGCCGCCCGGCGAACAGGTTCCTGTCTTGGCGCCCACCCTCGCCCTGGCGGCCAAGCCTTGACCTGGCGGCCCAGCCTCGGCTCGGCCTTGCCCGGCGGCTCGGCCGCCCTTACCCCTGGGGTCGGCCTCGGACCGGCGGGCCGCCCTTGATTCGGCGGCTCGGCCCCGGCTCTGCCTGCCCGGCCCCGGCTCTGCCTGCCCGGCCCCGGCTCTGCCTGCCCGGCCCCGGCTCTGCCTGCCCGGCCCCGGCTCTGCCTGCCCGGCCCCGGCTCTGCCCGCCCGGCCCCGGCTCTGCCCGCCCGGCCCCGGCTCTGCCCGGCCTCGGCTCTGCCTGCCCGGCCTCGGCTCTGCCTGCCCGGCCCCGGCTCTGCCTGCCCGGCCCCGGCTCTGCCCGGCCTCGGCTGCGCCCGCCCCGGACCCGGGGGCGATCCGGCCCGGCCCAGCCCAGCCTTGTCCCGGGTACCGGCCTTCCGTCAGGGCCCGCCCCTGCCGGGTGGCTCAGCCCGGCCTGGCGGCCCAACCTCGACCTCGCCGCGCGGCCCAACCTCAGCTTGGCCTCGCCGGCTCCGCCTCGCCGGCTCCGCCTCGCCGGCGGCCCGACCCTCACCCCGAACCCAGCTCCCCGGCGTCCCAGCCCTCACCGCCGACCCGGCCTCAGGCCCAGGAGAACCTCCACAACCGCGACTGCACCAACCCCGACGCGTACTCCCGCAGGTTCCCCGGCTGCCCCGCGAACGTCGGCAAACTGAACGCCCGGTGCTCCGCCGCCACCGTCAATGCCCTTGCCTGGTTCCTCGGCGGTGCCGCCACCGACAGCTCCAGCGAATCGAAGCCCAGCGTCACCAGCGTTGCCCCGAAGCGGTCTTCCCAGCTCCTCAGCACCGCCGACAGCTCGGCCACCTGGTCCGTGCACTTGATCATCCCCGTCCAGCCCAGCAGGGCCGGGATGTCCGCCGGGCGCTCGGTCTGGACCAGGCCCAGCCGGTGGGGGGCTCGGTTCGCCAGGATCGAGCCCGTGTTGCCCGCCTCCGCCAGCGGGTCCGACTTGCGCGGGCTCTTCTTGGCCAGCCCCGGAAACCGCGCGCCGAACGGGCGGAGGCAGGCTCCGTCGCAGCACGAACCGTCCCACCAGCGGTCCAGTGCTCGCGCCGGGTCGGCCGTTGCCACCCGGTGGCCCGCCGGGGCGAGGCGGCCACGGTCGTCGATCCAGTCCTCGCCGTTCGCCGCGAACCGCTGGTCGTGGGGGATCAGCACCGGCCACAGGCCGGACCGGTCGAACTCGGCCACGCAGCCCAGGTAGCGCTCGGGCCGGGTCAGCGGCAGGTCGGACACCCACAGCCGGCCGTGCCACGACCCCGGTGGCAGGGTCTGGACCGGCGGCGCGGGCGTACCGGGGCGGAGCGGTGCGATCGTCATGGACGTCCCCTCGAACTTGTGTTCGGCTGCTGCATCTCGAACAGTAGTTCGAGGGTCCGACAATTTCCAGTGATCCAGCCGCTCATCCGTTCGAGTGAATCGACAAATCCGCAGGTCAGTGCGCCAAGCGAGGGTAAAGTGGCGGAAGTTGCTCGTGTGACGATTCGCTGGGCCGAAGGGGTGGCCGGGCTAGGCTGCTCCCGTGAACGAGGGGGAACTCCTGGCGTGGTGCGTGGTCGCCAACGTGCTCGCCGAGACGACGCACGGGGAAGGCGGCGAAGACGTCCGGCGCGGCCTGAAGCACTTCGCGCCGGGAGCGAAGCTGTGGGTGCTGCCGCCGCAGTGGGGCGATGGCGGGGAAAGCGTGGTCGTCCTCGGGCGGCACCGCGGCCGGGGCCGGGGGCGGCTCGCCCGGCTGGTCGTCGGGCGGCACCACCTCGAGGACTTCCGGGTGCGCGGCGTCTACAGCCCCGCCGTCCTCCGGGACCTGCGCCTGCCGCTGGGCGACCGGGCGACGCGCTTGTGGGAGTCCGAGGACGAAGCCCGGCGAACGGCCGGCTGGTGGAACCGGATGCGGACGGCCCAGTCGGGCGTGCGGCGGCCGCAGGCCCGTGGCCGGCTGGTGGAGCTCCTCGCGCTGCTCGCGGAGCCGGGCTCGAGCCTGCCGTGGGCGGTGACGGAACTGGCCGGAGTGGTCGACGGCGTGCTTCGCGACGAACTCGAAGCCGCCGCGGTCGAGCGGGTCCTGGCGCGCCTGAGAACCGGCGGCACCGCCGTCACGGAGGCCGCCGAAGCGCGAGCGCTCCTCGTAAGTCCGGCCTAGAGCGGCCGGAGCAGGTCGTCCGCGTCGACGATGTGGTAGGCGTACCCCTGCTCCGCGAGGAACCGCTGGCGGTGCGCCGCGTACTCCGTGTCGACCGTGTCGCGGGAGACGATCGAATAGAAGTGCGCCTGACGGCCGTCGCCCTTCGGGCGCAGCAGCCTGCCCAGCCGCTGGGCCTCCTCCTGCCGGGAGCCGAACGTTCCCGAGATCTGGATCGCCACCGACGCCTCGGGCAGGTCGATCGAGAAGTTCGCCACCTTCGACACCACGAGCGTCCGGATCTCGCCGCGGCGGAACCTGTCGAACAGCTCCTCGCGCTCCTTGTTGCGGGTCGCGCCCTGGATCACCGGGGCGTCGAGCTCGTCGCCGAGCATCTCCAGCTGGTCGAGGTACGCGCCGATCACCAGGGTCGGCTCGCCCGCGTGACGCTCCACAATGGACTTGATCACCGGGGTCTTCGTCAGCGCCGTCGCCGCGAGCTTGTACCGCTCGTCGGCCTCGGCCGTCGCGTATTCCAAGCGCTCCGCGTCGGTCAGCGTCACGCGGACCTCGGTGCACTTCGCCGGCGCGATCCAGCCCTGCGCCTCGATGTCGCGCCACGGCACGTCGTAGCGCTTCGGCCCGATCAGCGAGAAGACGTCGCCCTCGCGGCCGTCCTCGCGCACCAGCGTCGCGGTCAGGCCGAGGCGCCGCCGGGACTGCAGGTCCGCCGTCATCCGGAACACCGGCGCCGGCAGCAGGTGGACCTCGTCGTAGACGACCAGGCCCCAGTCGCGGGAGTCGAACAGCTCCAGGTGCTTGTACTCGCCCTTGGTCTTGCGGGTGATCACCTGGTAGGTCGCGATGGTGACCGGCCGGATCTCCTTCTTCTCGCCGGAGTACTCGCCGATCTCCTCCTCGGTCAGCGACGTCCGCGCGATCAGCTCGCGCTTCCACTGCCGCCCGGCGACCGTGTTCGTCACCAGGATCAGCGTCGTCGCCTCGGCCTTGGCCATCGCCGCCGCGCCGACCATCGTCTTGCCCGCGCCGCACGGCAGCACCACGACGCCGGAACCGCCCGCCCAGAACGCCTCCGCGGCCTGCCGCTGGTAGTCGCGCAGCTGCCAGTCCGCCTCGTCCAGGGCGATCGGGTGCGCTTCGCCGTCGACGTACCCGGCGAGGTCCTCGGCCGGCCAGCCGACCTTCAGCAGCGCCTGCTTCAGCCGCCCTCGCTCGGACGGGTGCACGACGACCGTGTCGTCGTCGATCCGCGCGCCGAGCATCGGGCTGATCTTCTTGTTCCGGACGACCTCGGTCAGCACCGCGCGGTCGGTGGTCGACATGACGAGGCCGTGCGCCGGGTGGTTGGCGATCTGCAGCCGCCCGAACCGGCCCATCACGTCGACGACGTCGATCAGCAGCGGCTGCGGCACCGGGAAGCGCGAGTACGTCGTCAGCGCGTCGACGACCTGCTCGGCGTCGTGGCCCGCGGCACGCGCGTTCCACAAGGCCAGCGGCGTGATCCGGTAGGTGTGGACGTGCTCGGGCGCCCGTTCGAGCTCGGCGAACGGCGCGATCGCGATCCGCGCGTCATCGGCCTGGGGGTGGTCGACCTCCAGGAGCACGGTCTTGTCGGACTGGACGATCAGCGGGCCATCAGTCACAACTACTGTTATACGTGCCTCGCTCGCGGCGCCGCCGGTGGGACGAGGTGCCGAGGGGATCACGGGAGGGCACTTTGACCACACCACCGTCCGACGACAACCCGTTCCGGACGCCGAGCTACGCCGCCGGGCCCGCCTCGATGCCCCCGGCGCCGGGGCAGCGGCCCATCCCGCACTGGTTCACCCCGAAGGTGCGGACCGTGCTCGTCGTGTGCGTCGTCCTGGCGCTGGCACTGGGGTCGCTGGGTGCGTGGGGCCTGAGCAGGATCGGCCGCTACGGCACCCCGTCGGACGGCGACTGCCTCTACCTGACGCGGGAAAGCGGCGACCGGCTCGCCTACCACAACGTCGGCTGCAGCTCCGACCGCGCGACGTACAAGGTCGAGAACAACTACCGCGGGGCCGTCTCCTGCGCCTCCGGTGACTACGTGCGGTTCCGGCTCAGCGCAGGCGAGACGCTCTGCCTCGCCCTGAACGTCCGGTCCGGCGACTGCCTGCGCGGTCTCGACGACGAGACGACGATCGCCAAGGTGAGCTGCTCCGACCCGGCGGTGCAGGACCGCGTCCAGATCCTCTCCGGGTACGGGCGCGACGACGACTGCGAGCGCGCCGACAAGGTGCTGACCTACACCGGTCCGCCGTCGCGCACGCTGTGCCTGGCACCGCCGGGCGAGAGCATCTAGCGCTCAGCCGAACCAGCGTCCCAGCTCGGCGGGGTCGACGGCGTACCCGTCCGGGCGGATCAGCAGCAGCCGGCCGCGGCAGGCCCGGGCCGTCCCGGCGCTCGAGGACGGTCACCTCGGCCCTGGCCACCGACAGCTAACTACCGCTCTGGTCGGGGAGCAGGCCCTGGACGTCGAGGCGGTTCGCCAGCAGCCCCGAGTTGTGCATGAGGTCGGCGACGCGCTGCAGCCGGATGCCGTTGAGCGACGCCGGGTAGGAGCCGAGTGAGATCAGTGCCGCCGTGGTCGTGTCGATGTCGGAGAACTTCGGCAGCGCGTCGCGGACGACGGCCGGGTCGGTCGCGCTCTGCTGGGCCGCGCCCAGCGCCGTGCGGAACGCCGCGAGCGTGCGCGGGTTGGCCTGGGCGAACGGCTTGGCCGACGCGTACGCCGACAGCGGGAAGTCGAGCGTCGCGCCGCGGGCGCCGTCGGCGAGGATGTGGGCGCCGAGGTCCTTCTCGGCGCGGGTGATGAACGGCTCGATCATCAGCGCCGCGTCGGCGTCGCCGGCCTGCAGGGCCTGCGGCATCCCGTCGAATGCCACCTGCTTGAACTTGATCTTCGTCACGTCCACGCCCGCCGTCCCGAGCACCGAACGCGCGGCCAGCGCGCCGACGTCGTCGAGCATGTTCACCGCGATCCGGGGCGACTTCTTCGACGTCGGCACGGTGTAGTCGGAACCGGGCAGGGTGACCAGCGCCATCGTGTTCGGGCCGGACGTGTAGGCCTCGCCCTGCAACTGCAGGGCCGTCCCGCCGGCCGCGGCGCGGAACAACGCGATGTCGGACCCGAACGTGACGTCGAGGTCACCCGCGGTCAGCTTGGCGAGCCCGTCCTCCCCGCCGAGCTCGACGAGCTGCACGTTCAGGCCCGCGGCGCCGAACTTCCCGGCCGCGACGGCGATCCGCAGCGGGGCCGTGTCGATGGCGTTGCCCACACCGACGCGGAGGGTGGTCCGTTCCAGTGGCGGCGGCGGGGTCGACGAACCGGACTTGAACACGCCACAGCCCGCGGTCGCCAGAAACGCCGCTACCAGCGGAATCAGCAGTCCGCGTCTGATCATGAACCTTCACCTACCGCGAGAATCTGGTTCTCGTGCTGGATCGTATGGTCCGCGCCCCATACGATCGCGGGCAGGGCCGTATCGCGCCAGCGCGGCTTTCGGATCTTCATGGGGCGGGCTACCGTTCAGTAGGTTCGAGGTGCTGTCAGATCCGCGGGTTCCCGCCCGCGGCGGAAAAGGAAACCAGGTGACCCGTCGCGACAAGCGTCCCCGCAAGGGCGGCGACGCGGCGGACCCACGTCCGGCCGGCGGCCGCTGGCGGCTCCGCAACTGGCGGCTCGGCACGAAGCTCTTCGCCGTCCTCCTCATCCCCGCGCTGGCGGTGATCGCGCTCGTCGGCCTCCGGATCAGCTCGGACCTGCGCGACGCCCGGCAGCTCGCGGAGTTCGCCACCCGCGGCCGCGTCGACAGCACGGTCGCCGAAGCCATCCACGAGCTGCAACGCGAACGCGACCTCACCGTCCGGTTCGTCGCCCAGGACCGCCAGGGCGACACCGCCGACCTGACCGGCCAGCGCAAACGCGTCGACCAGGCGATCGGCACGTTCGAACGGACCCTCGCCGACAGTAAACCCCGGCTCGACGCCAAGGCGGCGGAAAGCCTGCAGCAGACCGACGACCGGCTGCGCGTGCTCGGCGGCCTCCGGTTCTCCGCGGAGCACTCGGCGTTCCCCGCCGACGCCGTGCTGCGCTCCTACAGCGAGCTGATTTCCGGCCTCCTCGACATCAGCGACTCGGCCGCCGCCGACGTCTCGGACCCCGAACTCGCGCGGCTGCGCCTGGCGGGCAACGCGCTGGCCCGGATCAAGGACCAGATGTCGGTCAAGCGCGCGGTGCTGGCCGAGGCGCTCGCCGCGGGCAGCCTCAACCGCGACCGCACCCGCGCGCTGCTGGGCGCCGAAGCCGAGCTCAACGCCGCGCGCAACGACTACCGCACCTTCGCGACCCCCGAGCAGCAGCGGATGTTCGACGACACGGTGATCGGCCTGGTCGTCGACATCGGCAACGACATGGTCGAGTCCGCGCTGACCCGCACCGAGAACGGCCAGAACCTCAACGGTCTCGACCCGAACCAGTGGGACGTCTCGGCGACGCACACGGTCAACCTCGCCCACCAGGTGCAGCAGGCCCTGCTCGTCCAGTTGCAGGAACGCACGGACGCCCTAGCGGCGCAGGCGCGCACGGCCGCGATCTGGGACGGCGGTGTCGTGCTCGGCGTGCTGCTCGTCGCGGGCGTGCTGTCGGTGGTCATCGCGCGTTCGCTGTTGCGCCCCTTGCGGATCCTGCGCCGGACGGCCCTCGAGGTCGCCGAGCACCGGCTGCCCGCGGCCGTGCAGAACCTGCTCACCGACCCCGAGCCCGCGCCGGAGAACCTGCGGAAACGGCTGGCCGTCGCGCCGGTCCCGGTGTACACCCGCGAGGAGCTCGGCCAGGTGGCGCGGGCGTTCGACGCGGTGCACGGCGAAGCCGTCCGGCTGGCGGGCGAGCAGGCCATGCTGCGCGAGAACGTCAACGCGATGTTCGTCAACCTCTCGCAGCGCAGCCAGGACCTCGTCGAGCGGCAGCTGTCGGTGCTCGACCGGATGGAGGCCGACGAGCAGGACCCGGACACCCTCGCCGGCCTCTTCGAGCTCGACCACCTCGCCACGCGGATGCGGCGCAACAGCGAGAACCTGCTGGTCCTGTCCGGACACGACTCCGCGCGCGAGGACGCCGGTGCCGTCTCGGCCGACGAGATCATCGGTGCCGCGCTCTCGGAAGTCGAGCACTACCAGCGGATCGAGCTCGGGCCGGCGCCGCAGGTCGCCGTCCGCGGGGAAGCCGTCAACGACCTCGTGCACGTCATCTCGGAGCTGCTGGAGAACGCGACGCGCTACTCCGGCACCGCGCCGGTCACCGTCGCGAGCGCCGAGACCCACGACGGCGACTGGCAGATCGAGATCATCGACCACGGCGCCGGCATGCCGCAGGCCGAGATCGACCGCACCAACGCGCGGCTCGCGCACCCGCCGGACGTCGACGTCGAGGTCTCGCGCCGGATGGGCCTGTTCGTGGTCGCGACGCTGGCCACGCGCCACCGCATCGACGTCAGCCTGAGCCCGGGCGCGGGCGGCGGGCTCGTCGCGACGGTGCTGGTGCCCACCGCCCTGATCGTCGAGCTGCCGCCGATGCCCGGCCCGCCCCCGCCCGCCGAGCCGGCCGCCGCGCCCGAGCCGGAGCTGCTGGCGCCGCTGGCCCCGCTCACGCCGGCGGAACCCGAGCCGGAGCCCGAACCGGAGCCGGCGGAGCTGTCACCGCCGTCGATCGAGGCGGGCCCGCCGCGCCGGGCGCCCGTGGTGGCCCGCGAGCACAGCCCCGAGTGGCCGACGGCCGACGACGACTCGCACCTGGACCTCGACGCCCCGACCGAGCGGATGCCCGCTTACCGCGACGTCCTGTCGCGCTGGTTCGACGCGGCGGCCGCGCCCGCGGCGCCCGAGCGGCCGGCCGCCGAGCCGCTCCCGGTGGCGCAGGAGCCCCGGGCCGCTGAGCCTCAGCCGCGGCACGCACTGGCCGCGGCCCCGCCGCCGCCCCCGCCGCCGGTGGCGCCCGAGCCGAACCCGGACGACGAGGACACCGATCCGCAGTTCGCGCCCGTGACCCCGCCGGCCGCGATCGAGCCCGCCTACGAGTGGCCGACCCCGGCGGAGCTGGAGCAGGAGGACGGCGCCGAGGACACCTGGCCGTTCCTGCAGACCGACGACGTCGCCGCCGGGCCGGGAGCGGTGCCGGAGCAGCGGCCGATACTCTCTCTTTCCCCGGAAGCGGTGCGCGAGCGGATGACGAGCCTTCAAGGCGGCTTCCGGCGAGGGCGTCATGCGAGGGGGGACGACACCCGGAACCAGTGAAACGGATTGAGGCATGAGCTCGAAGACGCCCCTGCTGGAAGTGATCGCGCTGGACGCGGCGGACGCCGAAGGCGCGCAGGCGGGCGGGGCCGACCGCCTCGAACTGGTGACGGACATGGCGCAGGACGGCCTGACCCCCACGGTGGAAACCCTGCGCGACGTGCTGTCGGCGACCGACCTCCCGGTGCGGGTCATGTTGCGGGACAATGGTTCCTTCGCCGTCGGTGACCTCGAAGGGCTGCGCGCGGACACCGCCCGGTTGATCGACGCGGGCGCGCGCGAGTTCGTGTTCGGCTTCCTGAACATCGACAGCGAGATCGACCTGGACGCCTGCGAAGCGCTGATCAAGGAGATCGACGGTCTGCCGTGGACGTTCCACCGGGCCATCGACCGCACCCGGGATCCCTTGCGCGCCTACGACCAGCTGGCCGCGCTCGGGTGTGACACCGTGCTCGCGGCGGGCCACCCCAACGGGGTAGCCAGTGGGCTTTCCGTGCTGCAGCGGCTCGCGCAGCGCGACGGCGGGCCGGAGCTGCTCGTCGGCGGCGGCCTGCGCGCGCAGCAGGTGCACCTCTTGCGCGCGGGCGGGGTGCGCGGGTTCCATGTCGGAAGCGCGGTCCGGCCCGGCGGGTGGCAGTCGCCGGTCGACGCCGCCACGGTGCGCACGTGGGTGGAACTCGTCAAAAACTGATCGACTGCGGAACCCGTACGCAATATCGGACATCCGTATCCCGATCCGCAGCGGGCCGGCGGACAATTGCTTGATCCGCCGGCCGGTTATACCAGTATTCCTGGTTTTGAATCGTTATCGTGAAATTGCATTCGGTCCGTGCCGATGCCTGGCCGCCCGCGCGCGTGCAGCTGCACGCGCAACTTTGCTTTTGACCTGGTTGGCGGCTGATTTCGGGGCGATCGGCTGGCTACGGTGGTCCCGCGTTTCGCGATCCGGGCGATCTCAGGAATCGATCTGCAGTGCGGGAGGCGGCGCCGTGTGCGCGCGTATTCAGTTCGAGAACTCGTTGCGTGGCCAGCAGGAAACCAGGAGTTCGACGATACGGTGGATTTCCGCCACCTTGGGGCGGCTGATTCCCCGTGCCGATCGTCCGATTGCGTCCGCGCCGAGCCGGAGGTCCGAATCGTGACCGGCGCGCTACCGCGGCAACGCGGCACCGGAACCCCCGAAGACGAGTTCGCGAAGCTGGGGCTCGGCGGCTCGCTCGCCCTCACCGGCCTGCTGGCCGCCGTCAAGATCGCGGAAACCGCCACGGGCGTGGTGCTCACCGCCACCGGGGTACTCCCCGGTGCCAGTCCCTCGAAGGAGCGGGCTCCGGCCTGGCCCGGCGGGGAATGACCGGGAGCTGCCCGGCATCGGCAGCTCTCTACGGACGGAGGGCTGCCATGACGGGCAGTGAAGGGCGGGACGGCGTGCGCGGCACGCGCGTGGGGCTCGCCGACGCGCGCCGGCTCGAGGACGTCGTCGCGGAACTCAGGGCCCTGGACTACCGCTACGGCGGTGGTGCCTGCCGGGCGGCCGTCGAGTCGCGGCTGCCCGCCGCCGTGGCGCTGCTGGACGGCGTGACGAAGACCGTCGTGCTGGCGCGGCTGTGCACGGCCGTCGCCGACCTCTACAACCTGGCCGGGTGGACGAACTTCGACCAGGACCGCCCGGCCGCCGCGCTCGAGGCGTTCGCGCGGGCGCTGGAGCTGGCCGTCGAAGCCGGGAACGACGACCTGCAGGCCAACATCCGCTACCGCATCGGGCGGCTGCACCTGCACTACGGCGCCGTCGACGCGGCGCTGGCCGAGTTCGCGCGCGGCCGGGAGGCGGCGCTGCTGGCCCACTCCAAGCTCGCGCAGGCGATCCTGTCGGCCAACCAGGCGTGGGCGCACGCCAAGAAGGCCGACGTCACCGAGGCACTGACCTACCTGCGCCGCGCCCGCCAGGAGTTCGCCGAGGCCGAGGGGCGCGAACCGTCGCCGTGGGACGCGTTCTTCGGGCCCGCCGACATGGCCGCGATGGTCGGCACCGTGCACGGCGAACTGGCCCAGGTGGTCGACATCCGGCACGGCCGCGACGGCATCCCCGCGCTCACCGAGGCGGTCGCCGGCTACCGCGGCGGCATGACGCGCAGCCGGTCGCTGACCTTGATCTGGCTGGCCACCGTGCACGCGCTGGACGGCGACCTCGACGTCGCCACCGCCGTCGGCGAGGAGGCGATCGAGCTCGCGGGCGCCCTGCGCTCGCCGCGCACGCGCCAGCGGCTGCACTCGCTGTCGGCGGCCGCCCGGCGGTTTTCCGGCAACGCGGACGCGCAGGAGATCGTCGACCGCGTCGACGATCTCGGGCAGTTCGGACGATAATCGAATGATCATGGGATGGTAAACGTCCCGGAAAATGAAAATGGGACCCGCGAAATGGCAGCCAAAAGTAGGTTCCTCGACGGGCCGACGGCTTCTTATGCTGCTCGGCAACCTGCGGCGGGTATTGCCCCGCAGGCCCGGTCCCCACCGCCGAGAGGAAATCCCCCATGCGCTTGCGCAAGCTCGTCGCGGCCGCCGTGCCGCTGCCGGCGTTGCTCGGCCTCGCCGTGGCCGTCCCGGCCGCCGCGGCGACGGAACCCCTGGTCACCCTGGCCGACAACGCCGCTCCGCTCGTCAACAGCGCGCGCACCGGCGAGGTCGCGGACGGGCAGCGGATCACCGCCGCGCTCTCGTTGAAACTGCACAACCAGCAGGCGCTGGAAAAGTTTCTCGCCGACGTCCAGAACCCCGCGTCGCCGCAATACCACCACTTTCTGAGCCCGGATCAGTTCACTGCCGAGTTCGGCCCGACCCAGGCCGACGTCGGCAAGGCCGTCTCATTCCTCGAGAAATCGGGCGCGACCGGGATCGAGGTTTCCGGCAACCGGCAGGCCATCACGTTCACGGGTTCGGCGGCGCAGCTGGAATCGGCGTTCCACACCCGGATCGGGACCTACCACGACCAGGTGTCCGGCCGGGACTTCTTCGCCAACGACGCCGCGCCGACCGTGCCGGCGGACGTGTCCGGCGTCGTGGGCAACGTCGTCGGCCTGGACAACCACGCGCTGCGGACGCACGCCAAGGCCGTCGCGAAGCCCAACGTGGTCAAGTCGGTGACCCCGCCGGTGCTCAAGACCGCTTACGGCACCAGCGGTCTGTCGGCGACCGGCAGTGGCGTGAAGGTCGGCTTCGTCGAGTTCGACGGCTACCAGAAGTCCAACATCACCAAGTACGACAGCACGTACGGCCTGTCGGCGGGCTCGGTGACGACGGTCCCGGTCAGCGGCGCGAACTACGACTCGTCGCCGGGCGACGGCCAGATCGAGGTCGAGCTCGACATCGAGGTCGTGCACGCGCTGGCGGCCGCGGCGAACGACTACGTGTACGAGGCCCCGAACAGCAGCGCCGGCGAACTGGCGATGTACCAGAAGATCGCGTCGGACCACACGGTCGACGTCGTCTCGATCTCCTGGGGCGCTTGCGAATCCGCCGAGGGTTCGAGCGCGGCGAAGAGCGTGAGCAACGCGATCGCGACGGGCACGGCGGAGGGCATCTCGTACTTCGCGGCCGCGGGCGACGACGGCACGACCGACTGCTACCGCCAGACCGGCTCGACGGCGAAGGCGGTCGACTTCCCGGCGTCCAGCCCGAACGTGACGGGTGTCGGCGGCACGAAGCTGACGGTGACCTCGTCCAACGGCTACAGCAGCGAAGCGGCCTGGAACGACGGCAACAGCGGCGGCTCGACCGGCGGCGGCATCTCGACGGTCTTCACGGCGCCCTCGTGGCAGTCTGCGCAGAGCACGACGTACCGCAAGGTGCCGGACGTGTCGGCCGACGCGTCGCCGACGTCGGGCTACTACATCTACAGCGCGGGCACGTGGGAAACGGTCGGCGGCACGTCGGGCGCGGCCCCGCTGTGGGCGGCGTTCGCGACGCTGCAGAACCAGATCCACGGCGGCGGCCTGGGCAACCTGAACCCGAAGTTCTACGCGATCGGCAACGGGTCGTCGTACGGCACCGGCTTCCACGACGTGACGACGGGCACCAACACCCTGCACGGGACGACGGGTTTCAGCGCGGGCACCGGGTATGACCAGGTGACGGGCTGGGGGTCGTTCAAGGGGAGTGGCTTGTCCGGCCTGATCGGCTGAGTGTGCTGGTGGACCGGGGCTGTCGCGAATTCGCGACAGCCCCGGTTCCCGTTTTTGCAGGTGACCGGTGACACACTGCGCACATGTCAACACGAGTGGCGACGCCGAGGTCCCGGGCATTGGGTTTCGGCCTGCGCACGGCCAGGGTGGCGCGCGGTCTCGGCATGCGCGAACTGGCCCGGATGGTCGATGTGCGCCCGCAGGAGCTCTCCCATTGGGAGATCGGCACGCGGGTGCCGAAGATCGCGCAGGTGGGGCTGCTGCTCGGCGCGCTGCGGGTGGAGCCGGTGGAGCGGCAACGGTTGCTGGAACTGGCGGAGTACGCGCGAGAACCCAACTGGCTCGAGCGCAGTATCCCGGGCATCTCTCCGAGGCTCTCGGCCTTCATCGAGTACGAGCGCACCGCCTCGGCGATCTTCGCCTGGGAGCCGCTGCTGATGCCGGGACTGCTGCAGACCCCGGAGTACGCCTGGGCGATCCTCGGTACCGGCGGTCGGCAGCGGGCGGAGACGGAACTGCGGTTGAGGCTGAAGGTTCGTTTGCTGCGCCAGGAGGTGCTGACCGGCCGCGACCCTTCGCCCTACACCGTCTTCCTCGGCGAAGCCGTGCTCCGGCAGCGCCTCGGCGGTCGCGAGATCATGGTCCCGCAGCTCAAGTACGTTTCCGAGCTGGCCAAGCGGCGGAACATCAGTCTGCGAATCCTGCCGGAGGGCGAAGAGTTCCACCCGGGGCTCAACGGTTCCTTCGTGATCTTCGACTTCGCCGACCTGCCGCCGATCATCTTTCTGGAGCAGTACAGGGGAAGTGCTTACCTCTACGATGAGCAACAGGTGGCCGACTACCAGGCGGCCCAGCGGGCGATGGCGGCACTGACCCTGAGCGAGCAGGAATCCTTCGCTCTTCTCGGGGAGGTGATCGCCGACTTGGAGGCTTGATGTGGCGTAAGTCCAGCTACAGCGGGAGCGAAGAGAACTGCGTCGAGGTGCGCCTCGGCGAGGTGTCGCAGATCCGTGACACCAAGGACCGTTCCGGGAGGACGCTGATCGTCAGTGCGGCCACTTGGCGGGCTTTCCTTCGCAAGACTAAGCATTAGTCTGAGGGGCATGATCAAGCGCACGGTGCTGGACGCCACCCGCGAACTCCTCCGCGAACTCGGCCTCACCACGGTTTTCGGCAACCCGGGCACCACCGAGGTCCCCTTCCTCACCGACTGGCCGGACGACTTCGACTACGTCCTCGGCCTGCAGGAGTCCGCCGTCGTGGCGATGGCCGATGCCTTCGCCCAGGCCACGCGCCAACCCGTGCTCGTCAACCTGCACTCCGCCGGCGGGGTCGGACACGGGCTCGGCAGCCTGTTCACCGCCTACCGCAACCGGACGCCCTTGATCGTCGTCGCGGGGCAGCAGACGCGGAATCTCCTGCCACACGAACCCTTTCTCGGCGCCGTCGACGCGTCCGAATTCCCGAAGCCCTACGTGAAGTGGTCGATCGAGCCCGCCACCGCCGAGGACGTCCCGGCCGCGCTGGCTCGGGCTTATCACGTCGCGACGCAGGCGCCGTCCGGTCCGGTCTTCGTGTCCGTGCCCGCCGACGACTGGACCGCCACCACCGAACGCCCGATCATCAGCCGCCCGCGCATCCGCGGGTTCGCACCCGACCCGGAAGCGATCGACGAACTCGTCGCCGCGCTCGAAGCGAGTGAACGGCCGGCGATCGTCGTCGGGGGTGCCGTCGACCAGGACGCCGCCGTCGTCGAGACCGTCGCGCTCGCCGAACGGCTCAACGCCGCCGTGTACGTCGCGCCGATGTCGTTCCGCTGCTCCTTCCCCGAGAACCACCCGCTGTTCCAAGGCTTTCTCGACCCCGAGCGCGGCGCGGTGTCGGACAAGCTCGCCGCGCACGACCTCGTCGTCGTGCTCGGGGCTCCTGCCTTCACCTACCACGTCGACCGCGGCCGCGGCGAAGCTCCGCTGCCGCCGCTGTTCATCGTCAGCGACGACGAACAGATCCTCGCCCGCGCCTTCGAAGGCACCGGGATCCGCGCGACGCCGAAGCTCGGCATCCGCGCGCTGCTGAACGTCGTCGACCGCAGCACCCGCCCCGCGCCGGCCCCGCTCCAGCGCCCGGCGAAGCCCGGTGGCGACAAGCTCACCGCCGAGTTCGTCTACTCGACGCTCGCGGATCTGTTGCCGGACAACGCGATCGTGGTCGAGGAGGCGCCCAGCCACCGCGGCGTCCTGCACGACCACCTGCCGATCACCGCGACCGACACGGGTTTCCTGACGATCGCGAGTGGCACGCTCGGCTACGGCGTCCCGGGCGCGGTCGGCGCGGCGCTCGCGAGGCCGGACCGCCACGTCGTCGGCGTGGTCGGCGACGGTTCCAGCATGTACGGCATCCAGGCACTGTGGACGGCCGCGCGCCAAGACGTCCCGCTGACGATCCTGATCCTCGACAACGCGGAGTACGCGGCGGTCCGCATCCTGGGCGAGACGATCGGCGGCGCGAAGCTCCCGGGCACCGCGCTGGGCGGCATCGACTTCGCGGCGCTGGCGTCGAGCATGGGCTGCCAGGGCGTGACGATCGCCGAGCCGTCCGGACTGGTCCCGGGCTTGACCGCGGCCTTCGCCGACAAGCGCCCGACACTGGTGCACCTCCGGGTCGCGGCGTCCGACCGGACGCTGTACTGACTTGTCGACAACCGAAGAGCTCGAAGCGGCGGTGGCCGAACTCGTCGGCTGCCGGGTCGTCGAGTTCAGCCGGACGCTGAACATCGCGATCGTCGGTTTCCGGGGCGACGGCGTGGAAAAGCGGCTGCACGCGCAGTGCCCGTTCCGGGTGACGCCCGGCAGCTGACCGGGATGGTCACCGAACACGAATGCTTCGTCGAATCAGTGGCCCTCGGCCCGGTCGGGCTGCTGTCGGCGCGGCTCAGCGGCAACGTCACGGTCGAGGTCTTCCCGGCGTGCGCGGGCCGCACCGTCGAGCAGTGGCGGCTGTTCGACTGGCACGACACCGGTCGGCACTTCGTCTACCCGGACTCCGCCGACAAATGAAACCGCGGCGGACCAACCTGGTCCGCCGCGGCTTCGGCTGTCCTGACCGGACTCAGCTGCCGGTCTTGCTGCTCTCCGTCACGTCCGAAGACTGCTCCGCCAGCTCCCACTCCGCCGCGTCGGACGCGGCCGTGACGGCCTCCGCGGGGCTGCCGCCGTGCAGCAACCGCGCCACTTCGCCGCGCAGCGTCACGAACTCCGCCGACTCGCGCGTCGTGATCTGGTCGCGCGCGGCGGGCAGCCCGACCGGCAGGTCCGCGACGATCGACGCCGGCGACTTCGACAGCACCAGCACCCGGTCGGACAGGTAGACGCTCTCGTCGATGTCGTGCGTGACGACCAGGATCGTGCTGCCCTGCTCCCGCTGCACGCGCCGGGTCAGGTCCTCCAGCTCGAACCGCGTCTGGGCGTCGACCGAGGCGAACGGCTCGTCCATCAGCAGCAGCGCCGGCCGGCTGGCCAGCGCGCGGGCGATCGACACCCGCTGCTGCATGCCGCCCGAGAGCTGCCACGGGAACTTCCCGCCGACGCCCGAAAGCCCGACCTGCTCCAACGCCTCCGCGGCCCGCGAACGCCGCTCGGCCTTGGAGATCTGCCGCCAGCGCAACGGGAACTCGACGTTCTTCTGCACCGAAAGCCACGGGAACAGCGACCGGCTGTAGTCCTGGAACACGACGGCGAGGTCGTCCGGCACGCCCGAGACGCGGTCGCCGTGCAGGCTCACCGTGCCCTCGGTCGGCGGGGTCAGCCCGGCGACGCAGCGCAGCAGCGTCGACTTCCCGCAGCCCGACGGGCCGACGATGCTGGCCAGCTGCCCGGCCTCGACGGTGAACGACAGGTCGTTCACCGCGGTGTGCGCCTTGGCGCCCGTGCCGTAGCGGTGGCTGAGGCCGGACACTTCGAGCATGGTTGACATGGGGAGAGGCCTTTCCAGCGTCAGTCGCGGCCGAGGCGGGTGGGCTGCCAGGCGAGCACCCGCCGCTCCGCGGCCAGGAAGATCGTGTTGAAGACGTAGCCGAGGATGCCCAGCAGTACCAGCCACGACCACATGTTCGGGAAGTCGAAGTCCTGCTGGGCGTTCAGCAGCGACCGCCCGATGCCGTTGTACGCGCCGACCAGCTCGGAGACCACCATCAGCAGCAGCGAGATGGACAGGCTCACCCGCAGCCCCGCGAAGATCTTCGGCGCCGCCGCGGGCAGCACGACCATGCCGATCCAGTACCGCTTGGGGGTCCGGAACGACCGCGCCGTCTCCACCTTCACCTGGTCGACCGACCGGACGCCGTCGACCGCGTTGAGCAGCACCGGCCACACCGCGCCGAAGATGATCGACCCGATCTGCATGCCCGAGCTCAGCCCGAACAGCACCGCGAACACCGGGATCAGTGTGGGCGGCGGGATCGAGCGGAAGAAGGCGAACAGCGGGCCGACGTAGTCCATCGCCGTTTTGGACCGGCCGAGCAGCACGCCGAGGACGACGCCGACGACCGCGGCCAGCGCCCAGCCGCCGAGGGTCCGGCCGAGGCTGGGGAACACGTTGTCGAACACCGCGTCGGTGAGGAACAGGTGCGACGCGGGCCCGGTGAACCACAGCTTCGCGGCGGCGGTCGCGATCTCGGTCGGCGGCGGGAAGAACTTGCTGCCGCCGGCCCGGGCGGCGAATTCCCAGACGACCACGAGGATCGCGAACAGCAGCCAGTTGCGGACGACGGTCGCGGCGCCGCGGGCGGCGCGCCTGCCCACCCGGCCGGAAAGGGTCGCCGTGCTCATGCGATCGCCTCCCGGTCGACGGTGCTCCACCGGAACAGCCGCTTGCCCAGCTGCTCGAGTCCTTCGTTGATCAGGTAGCCCAGCACCCCCGCGACCACGGTACCGGCCAGCACCAGGTCGAACCGGATCGAACCGGTACCGGCGACCAGGATGAAGCTGCCGAGGCCGACTTCGGAACCGGCGAGGAACTCGACGCTGACGACGGCGATCAGCGAGATCGTCGCCGAGAGCCGGACGCCGGTGAAGACGAACGGCGCGGTCTGCGGCAGCGCGACCGACGAGAGCATCCGGAACCGGCTGGTCCCGCAGGCGCGGGCGGTCTCCATCAGCACCGGGTCGATCTCGCCCATGCCGTAGATGGTGTTGAACATGATCGGCCACAGCGAGGCATACACCGCGAGGGTGATCTTCGCTTCCGGGCCGGAGCCGATCACCAGCAGCACCAGCGGCACGAGCGCGGTGACCGGGATCGGGCGGAGGAACTCGACGATCGCGGCGGTGGCCGTGCGCACCGCCGGGACGCTGCCCAGCAGCAGCCCGGCGGGTACCCCGATGGCGATCGCGATGGCGATGGCGATCAGCCAGGCCAGCATGGTCGCGACGATGTCGCGGAGGAAGGCGGGGTCGGCCAGCAGGTCCCCGACGGTGACCAGGACGACGCTCGGCGGCGGCGTGAACGTCTTGCTGACCAGGCCGACCTGGACGACGACCTCCCAGAGCAGGAGGAAGCCGATCAGGCCGGCCAGGCCACGAAGCAGTTTCTTCACGGGGTCAGCTGGTCGCCTGCGGCGCGATCATCGCCGCGGCGTCGACCTTGCTGGTGATGACGCCCATCTGCAGCAGCAGGTCGGGCACGCGCTGGAGGCGCCGGGCGTCCAGCGTGGAGCCGTACCCGGGCAGGGTGAGCAGCTTGGCCGTGTCTTCGTCGATCTTCGCGTACTTGACCAGCAGCGGCTCGACCTTCGAGCGGTCGTTGATCGCGTCGAGGGTGGCCTTCTTCATCGCGCGCTGGAAGGCCGCGAGGGTCTTCGGGTTCGCCTGCACCCACTTCGTCGCCGCGCCGTAGCCGGTCAGCGGGAAGTCCTGGCTGGCGCCGGTGTTGATGTCGATGACCGGGGTCGCGCCGGCGATCTTCGCCGCCTGGGACAGCTGCGGTTCCGGCATGTAGGCCGCGTCCACCTGGCCCTGCTGCAGCGCCGCCGCCATGTTCGGCAGCGGCATGGTCACCCAGTTGACCTTGGTGAAGTCGACGCCGTGGTCCTTCATGACGGACTTCGTGAGGATGTCGGACGCGGTGTTCTTCGCCGTGATCGCGATGCGCTTGCCGGCGAGGTCGTTGACCGTCTTCACCGTCGAGTTCGGCACCGTCACGATCGCGTTGCTCTTGGCGTTGACCGACGTGCCGTCGGCGACCAGCTGCACGTCCGCGGCGCCGGTGCTCTTGGCGACGAAGAACGGCGTGTAGGTCGAGAGCGCGATGTCCGCTTCACCGGAGATCGCCTTCGTCATCGACGCCTGGCCGCTGTTGGCGATGATCTGCTCGACCTCGAGGCCCTCGGCCTTGAAGTAACCGCCGTCCTGGGCCAGCCAGAACGGGGCCAGGTCGGTGGTGGGCATGATCGAGACCTTGATCTTCGACTTCTCCAGGCCGCCCCCGTTCGACGAGGCGTTCGAGTCGTCCGAGCCGAGCGCACTGCAGCCGGTGAGGGCCGTGGCGGCTGCGACGGTGAGGGCGAGCCCGAGCGCGGCGCGGCGAGTGCGAACCCGGCCACTGCTCATGGCGTTTCCAAGCAAGGCCTGCTCCTTGGGTGAAAAAATTGACGGTTGCCGGACCGAATCCCGGGGAAGTACGTGAGTCATTCTCGGGACAGTCCCGCGGGCCACTGTAGAGGCGGTGACAGCTCGCTCACAACGGGTGGAATCAACACCCTGGAGGGTGGCGCACGTCACTCATTCGGCCTCTGGTCTAGACCCACTGCTCCACTCGCCGTAACGGTTCACCCAGCGTAGGGCCCACATCCTGAATATCGGATGACCAGCTGTGTGCCGACTGAGCGAACGCTGTGCAACATCGGGCACGAAGCATCGGGAGGGTTACATCTTCCCCGGCCGTTCGCTACCCTCTGCACCTGCGGGGAGGTATCAACCTCCGATGTAGTGAGAGAGAGTGCCTGGATGGCCGATCAAGAAGGACCACTTCGGTGTACCAGGGCTCACTGTGCTTTTCCTGAGAGATTCTCCCCCGCAGAGACCACTGCCTGGCCGTGCTCAGCCGCCGTGCCGGTGGGCTGAACCGACCAAACAGACCGATGCAGACCAGCGCAGGGACCCGACCGTGATGCTCGAGCTGAACCGATTCCGTCCGGCCGGACGGGGTTCAGGGACCCCCAGGGCCGACACCGAAGACGATCTTTTCACCCGTACGGGTAGCGTCTCGCGCTGGCTCCTGCCGATCGGCCGCCGAGCCGGAACGCCGGGAGCGTGCTGACGAGTGGTTGAGGAGAACGCGATGCGCCCTGGCGGGCGCTGGACCGAGCAGGGTTTCACGAGCACGAACGATGATGGTGGTGCGGCGGTGCCGAACGAAGACGCCGCGGGGGTAGGAGGGACCCCTGCGCAGTCGCCCGGAGATGCTCCGGGCAGGAAGGCCGGGCTGTTCTCCGGCATGCGCGATTGGCGGCTGCGCTCGAAGCTGGCCGCGATCCTCCTCATCCCGACGCTGACCGCGCTCGTGCTGGGCACGCTGCGCGTGGTCGACGACGCCCAGGAAGCGGCCGAGTTCCAGCGGACGGCCGACCAGGTCGCCTTCGCCGTCAAGGTCACCACCGTGGTCCACGAGCTGCAGAACGAACGCTCGCTGGCCGTCGCGCGGATCTCCTCCAACAACCAGCTGCTGCAGACCGGGCTGGACGCGCAGATCGCCAAGGTCGACCGCGAGGTCACCAACCTGCGCTCGGCGGCGGCGACCCTCAACTACGACGACCAGGCGACCAAGGACCGCTACACCCGCGGTCTCCAGCGCCTCGACGCCCTGCGCCCGCTGCGGGCGGCGTTCAACACCTCGAGCGGCCTGCCCGACATCACGGTGATGACCGCCTACTCGGGCATCCTCGACTCGCTCATCGAGCTCGGCCGCGAGGTCACCACCGCGGTCACCGACCGGGACGTGCTGCGGCTGGGCACGAGCACGCAGGCGATCAGCGAGGCCAAGGAGTTCACCACCCGCGCCGACGCCGAGCTGCAGATCGCCGCGTTCCGCGGCAACTTCCCCGGCGACCTGCTGGACCAGACGCGCGCGTCGGCGTCCAGTGCCGACGCCTCCGTCCAGGCCTTCCTCGCCAACGCCGACGACGACCAGCGCCAGCTCTACAACGACACCTACTCCGGCCCGGAGGTCGACGACCGCCGCCGGATCCAGACCGCGGCGTTCGCGTTCGCCCAGCAGGGCGACGCCCCGAACATCGACACCACGGCGCTCGGCAAGGACAGCACGGTGTCGGCCGACAAGCTGCACGCGGTCGAGTCGAACCTGCTGGCCCAGCTGAAGACCCGCGCGGACGACCTGGCCACCGCGGCCGTCAACTCCGCCTGGGTCGGCGGTGGCATCGTGCTCGCCGCGCTGGCCGCCGCGATCGCGCTGATGCTCGTCGTCGCCCGCCTGATGCTGCGCCCGCTGCGGGTGCTGCGGAAGAGCGCGCTGGACGTCGCCTACACCCGGCTGCCGGAGACCGTGCAGGCGATCCTGGACGACCCGGACCCGGTCGGCGCCTCGAAGAAGGCCGTCCAGCCGGTGCCCGTCACCTCCCGCGACGAGATCGGCGAGGTCGCGCGGTCGTTCGACATCGTCCACGAACAGGCCGTCAAGATGGCCGCCGAGCAGGCCCTCCTGCGCGAGAACGTCAACGGCATCTTCGTGAACCTCTCCCGGCGGTCGCAGCGGCTGGTGGAACGCCAGCTCGGTGTCATCGACCGCCTCGAGGCCGACGAGCAGGACCCGGACCACTTGGCCAGCCTGTTCGAGCTCGACCACCTGGCTACGCGGCTGCGGCGCAACGGTGAGTCCCTGCTGGTGCTCTCCGGCGCCGGCCTGGCCAAGTCGGTGCCCAAGCCGGTGCCCGCCGCCGACGTCATCGGCGCCGCGGTGTCCGAGATCGAGCAGTACGCCCGGATCGAGGTCGGCATCGTGCCCGACGTCGCGGTCCAGGGTCTCGCGATCCACGACCTCGTGCACGTCCTCGCCGAGCTGCTCGACAACGCGACCTACTTCTCCGAGCCGGAGACGAAGGTCATCGTGCGGGCCGTCGTGACCCGCCGGAAGGCGCTCGCCATCCAGGTCACCGACCACGGTGTCGGCATGAGCGAGGAGCGCCTGGCCGAGGTCAACGCGCGCCTGGCGGAGCCGCCGGACCTGGACGTGTCGGTGACCCGGCGGATGGGTCTGTACGTGGTCTCGCGCCTGGCCAAGCGCCACGGCATCGAGGTCCGGCTGCGCGAGAACGAGGACATCGAGGGTGGCGTGATCGCCCGCGTCGTCGTCCCGGCCGAGCTGCTGACGCCGCTGCGCCCGGGCATGGCGCGGCAGACCCCGCCGCCGGCGAACCGGTCCGAGACGTCGATGTCGCTGCCGAGCATCCCGATCCCGGCCGCGCGCTCGGACTTCGACCAGACCCAGACGCACACGCCGGTGCCGCCTTCGGCACCGCCGCCGCCCCCACCGCCCCCGCCGGCTCCTGAGCCGGTGGCGAACCAGGGCGGGCTGGTCCCGCTCGACCAGCCGATCAGCCTGGACGACCTGGTCAGCGGCGGCCGCGCGGCGGGCCCGTTCCTGTCGCCCGAGCTGCCGAAGCCCGAGACGCCGGCCTGGCCGACCGCCGAGGACCTCGCGCCGCTGGCCCCGCAGGCGAACGGCGACGGCGCCAGCTCGCGGGCCGGTGACACGCAGTTCGCGCCGCTGGTCCTGCC
Source organism: Amycolatopsis sp. NPDC049691 (assembly GCF_040675005.1). Taxonomy (NCBI): domain Bacteria; kingdom Bacillati; phylum Actinomycetota; class Actinomycetes; order Pseudonocardiales; family Pseudonocardiaceae; genus Amycolatopsis; species Amycolatopsis sp. NPDC049691. The sequence continues at coordinate 334,120 of NZ_JBFANX010000005.1, read as the reverse complement.
GAAGCGCGAGCCGAAGTACGTCCCGCCGGAGGAGCCGCCACCGCCCCCGCCGCCCGCGGCGGAGGTCGGGTCGTCGGCCCTCGAGGACGATGTACCCACCCGGCGGCTGCCCATCTACCAGTCGGTGCTGTCACGCTGGTTCAGTGAGGGCGACGACTCGGCTGCCGATCCGGTGCAGCCGCAGAGCGAGGGTGAAGACCCGAACCTGCCGCCCCTCACCGGCTCCGACGAGCCGGCGGCCGAACCGGCCGCCCGGCGCCAGGAGCACGTCGACGAGCTGCAGCCGACCGCCGCGACCCGGCACCCGCTCCTCCCCGCCGACGACGGCTGGCACAGCGCCTCCGACGACGGCTGGCAGGCGGCGCAGTCGCTGCTGGAGTCCAAGAACGAGGAGATCACCCCGGCCGGGCTGCCCAAGCGCGTCCCGAACGCCTACCTGGTTCCGGGCTCGATCAGCAGTCCCTCGGCCGAAGCGCCGGCGCAGAACAGCTTCGCGGACAACACCGCGGGCATGCCCGGAACGGGTGCGATCACCCGCTCGGCGTCCGCGGCGCGGAGCAGGATGGCAAGCTTCCAGCGGGGCTACACCTCGGGACGGCATGCGTTGAAGGAACTCCCGGCCGAAGACCAGCTGGAGAGCAGCAGGGTGCCGGGGCGTGGCAACACCACAGACAGCAGTGAGGAGTGAAAGTGACACGGGCGGGTGCAATGCAGCCGGGTGGCTCCGCGCAGCCGAACGGCCAGGCGCATGCCAAGGCGAACAATGCCGGCAGCTTCGCTTGGCTGATCACGGATTTCGTGCACCGGGTGCCCGGCGCGGCCCACGCGGTCGTGGTGTCGGCCGACGGCCTGCTCCTGGCGGCTTCGCGTGGCCTGCCGAAGGACCGGGCGGACCAGCTGGCGGCGGTGGCGTCGGGGCTCACGAGCCTCGCGCGCGGTGCGGCCAAGGTGTTCGAAGGCGGGACGGTCGCGCAGACCGTCGTCGAGATGGCCAACGGCTTCCTCTTCCTCATGTCGGTTTCCGACGGTTCGTGCCTGGCGGTCCTCGGTTCGCCGGAGAGTGACATCGGCTTGGTCGTCTACGAGATGACCCTGCTGGTGGAGCGGGTCGGCCAGCAGCTGACTCCGGAGATGCGGGCGCAACTGCAGGGTGCGGCGATCCGCCGCTGAGGACCCGGGAACCGAGGAGAGAGCCGTGGACGACGGGCGCTTGAGGGGCGATGGCCGGCTCGGTGACGACTTCTCCGGTGGGTGGTCCGAGCACGCGGACGACGGCCGGGAGGACTGGCAGTCGTTCCGGGACCGGGTCGACCGCGAGTGGCGGTCGCGCCGGGTGCAGGCGTCCGACAGCGACCCCGTGCGGGAACCGCCGAACTGGCTGACCGACAGCAACGCCGGTCAGGAGCCGATCCGGCCGATCGCCGGGACCGGCGAGTACCGCGACCGGTTGCTGGGCGGACCGGGCGCGGAGCTGTTCGGCGGGTCGAGCGGGCCGCTGTACGACGCGCGCGACTTCGCCGCGTACAGCACCGAGCGCGACTTCGGGTCGGGCCCGGACTCCGGTGAGCTCGCGGCGGCGCTGCCGCAGCAGGCCCACCAGGAGTACGTCGACGCGCCGCCGCCGACGGAGATGGAGACGTCCGGGCTGGTCCGGCCGTACTTCCGGACCCGTGGCCGGACGAAGGCGACGCTCGACCTGGCGATCGAGGCCCTGATCTCGACCAGCGAACAGGGCCGGATGCTCGACCGGGTCCGGGTGCCCGAGCACCGGTCGATCTGCGACCTGTGCCTCGACACCCGGTCGGTGGCCGAAGTGGCGGCGCTGCTGCGCCTGCCGCTCGGCGTGGTGCGGGTGTTGATTGGTGACGTGGCGGGCCTCGGGCTGGTGCTGGTGCACTCCAGCAGCCCGACCGTGGGCGACCGCCCGAGTATCGAGTTCATGGAAAGGGTGCTCAGTGGGCTTCGGAGAATTTGACTCCGACGCGAACGCGCCGCAGGTGACGGGTCCGACCTCGTCGGCCAAGATCGTGGTCGCCGGCGGGTTCGGTTCGGGGAAGACAACGCTGGTCGGGGCGATCTCCGAGATCGACCCGCTGACCACCGAGGCCATGATGACCGAGGCCAGCGTCGGGCACGACGACACCTCGGCCACGCCCAACAAGACCACCACCACCGTGGCGATGGACTTCGGGCGCATCTCGCTGGACTCGGACCTGGTGCTGTACGTCTTCGGCACGCCGGGTCAGCACCGGTTCTGGTTCATGTGGGACGACCTCGCGGTCGGCGCCATCGGGGCGGTCGTGCTGGTGGACACGCGGCGGCTCGCCGACGCGTTCCCGTCGATCGACTTCTTCGAGAACCGGAAGCTGCCCTACGTCGTGGCGATCAACTGCTTCGACCGGCTCCTGCACCACCAGATCGAGGACGTCCGGCACGCGCTCACCATCGCGCCGTCGGTCCCGATCATGGCGTGTGACGCGCGTGAGCGCGAATCCGCCAAGCAGGTGCTGATCTCCGTCGTCCAGCACGCGATCGCGCACGATACGGCGCTGCGCGCGGGCTGAGGGTATGTCCCCTCGAACCGGATGCGGCCGTTGGAGTGAACTCCGCGCGCTTCACCCACTTCGGGGAGCGTTGCCGCCGTCCGGAGGACGGAACGACCGCCGCTGTCCGGTGCCGGTGACGGCTCGGCCCGCCCTCCGTCGGTCTGACCTGCGCGGACAGCCCGCCGTGGTGGGCCGGGGGGTGAGCTCCGCCCGCGCCGCCCGGACCGGGCCGGCGCGGAGCGCGGCCGGGCGCACACGTAGGGTGCGCAGCGGCCGGCCGGTGGTCGACTCGACACTTCCGGCGGGGCGAATACGCTTGAGCGTGGGCCGTGCCGGCCACTCCGGAGTGCGGCGCGCGGCGCCGCAGGAGCAAGGAGGGGCAGTAGTGACGGCTTCCGGCCAGGGTTCGTTCGGCTGGCTCATCACGGACTTCGTGCGCCGGGTACCCGGCGCCGCGCACGCCGTTCTGGTGTCCGCGGACGGGCTGCTCCTCGCGCCGTCGGAAGGGCTGCCCCAGGAGCGCGCCGAGCAGCTGTCGGCGGTCGCGTCCGGGCTGATCAGCCTGACGCAGGGGGCCGCGCGCTGCTTCGAGGCGGGCGGCGTCAACCAGACCGTGGTGGAGATGGAACGCGGCTACCTGTTCCTGATGTCGGTTTCGGACGGTTCGTCGCTGGCGGTGCTGGCCGCGCCGACGTGCGACATCGGCACGGTCGCCTACGAGATGACGCTGCTCGTCGAGCGCGTGGGCCAGCAGATCACCCCCGAGCTGCGCGCGCAGCTGCAGGGCGGCGTGCGTGGGTAGGACACGATGAGGATTTCGGGATTCGACGATCCGGACTCCAGCGGCTGGGACGCGCTGCACCGCGGCACCGAGCGCGAGGGTTTCGATTCGCCCAGCAAGTTCGACATGTCGACGCTGTCGATGATCATGCCCAAGCGCAAGCCGGCGCGGCCGCAGCCGGACCCGCAGGGCTACACCGACGAGGACACCCGCGAGTGGGGTTCCTCGTCGTCGTCCGACGACTACGCCGACGACGGTTACGACCCGGCCGAGCCGGAGTGGCAGGACGAGGAGCGCTACGAGCCGGAGCCCCCGCCGCTCGAACCGGCGTGGACGCCTCCGCGCGGCGCGCGCCCGCCGGCCCCGCCGCGGCCACCCGCTCCGCCGGGCCCGCCCGCGCCCCGGCCGCCGGCACCGAGACCACCAGTGTCCAGAACGCAGGCGGCGCCCCCGCCGTCGTGGGCCCCGCCGATCGACCCGCGCACCGGCTGGACGCCCCCGCCGGACCCGGAAACCCGCTGGATCCCGCAGCCCGAGCCGTGGGAGGAACCGGCCCGCGTCGCGGCGCCCGTCGCCCCGTCGGGTTCGCGAGTTCGCCCGTACACACGGACGGGCGGCCGCACGAGGTCCGACCACAACCTGGCCCTGGAGGCCCTGGTCTCGACGTCCGACGACGGCCGCCGCTACCGCGGTGTGCGTTCGGTCGAGCACCGCCGCATCTGCGACCTGTGCCTGGACACGCGCTCGGTGGCCGAGATCGCGGCGCACCTGCGGCTGCCGTTGGGCGTGGTGAAGGTGCTGGTGGGCGACATGTCCGACATCGGGCTGGTGCTGATCCACCAGACGGAGCTGATCCTCGGGGACCGCTCGTCCCGCGAGTTCATGGAGCGCGTCCTGGCCGGTCTGCGGGCGCTCTAGTCTTCGACCAGCGCCGCGGACGTGATGCGGTGCAGGGAGTACCGCTCGTTGTTGTCGCCTTCGAGGATCCCGCCGCCGACGCGGATCGGGCGGACCACGCGCTGGCTGGCCGTCCCCTTCGAGTCGACGAAGCCGATCCAGACCTCTCGCCGCTCCAGCGTCGCCCGCGACAGCAGCTCCAGCGTCGCGGACGTGTCCGCGCCGCCGCCCACCGGAGCCCGCACCGCCGAGCCCCGGCGTCGCGCGGACGCCGCGTCGCCCGCGCGCAGGTTCGAGACGATCCGGGCCGCCTGGTCCGGTGTCAGCACCGCCTGCTCACCCGGGCTGCGCTTGGGTCCGCGCGCCTTGGCCGGCAGCCGGCGGCCGCCCGGGCGGATGTCGACGACCCGGCCGTCCGGGCCCTCGGCCGCCGGGGCGAACCCCGCCGCGCGCAGCCCGGCCAGTACCTCGTGCAGCGGGTCGGGGCTGACCACGACCGTCGGGGCGATCAGGCGCAGGTCGTGCTCCGCCGCGACCGGGTTGGCCAGCACCTCCGCCAGCAGCGCCTCGTCGTCGCACCGCAGGAACGACGCCGCGGCGCCGCCGCGCAACCGGCCGTGCCGCCGGGCGACGTCGTCGACCAGGTAGCTCAGCGACTGCGGGACCGGCGTCGCGGACTTCTTCTTGAACAGCGCGTGCAGCTCGTCGGCCGTGCGCCCGGTGTCCAGCGCGCGCCGCACGGACGCCTCGGTGATCCGGTAAACCGTCGCGTGCCCGGCCGATTCGACGTCCGCCACCGCGGCCATCTCGGCCGCGAGTTCGGGCTCCAGCGGCCCCGGCGCGACGACCGTCAGGTCGGCCTGCAGCAGCACGTGGTCCACCGGTGCCGGCAGCGCGTCCAGGATGGCTTCGACGGCGCCCGGGCGGTCGTCGGCGAGCAGCGCGCGCGTCGCCGTCGTGAGGCCGCCGAGGCCGACGATCCCCAGCGCGGACGCCTCGGCCATCGTCCACCGGACCGTCTCGTCCCGCAGCCGCCCGCCGCGGCGCGGGGCCCGCCAGGCCAGCACCGCGACCAGCTCGTCGACGCTCTTCACGCCGGCGCCCTCGGGCAGGTCGGCCAGCGCACTCAGCACCCGCCGCCGCGTGACCGGGGCCAGCGGGCGGCGCAGGTCCTCCGACAGCGGCGCGATCGGCTTGTCCTTGGCGTCGCGCCCGCCCGCCAGCCCCGGCAGCCGCGGCAGCTCCAGCCACGCCTGCGCGAGCGTCATCCAGCGCTGGGCGGTCGGCGACGCGAGCCACGAGTCGGTCAGCGTCGTCGGCACCCACTCGGGCGCGGTCGTCTCGCTGTCGGCGACGAGCCCGGCGCCGACGGCCAGCTCGGCCAGCAGCACCGCCTGCGTCTCGTCGATCTCGAGGTCCTTGGCCAGCTTCTTCAGCTCGCGCACGCCGAGCCCGCCCGACTTGAGCACGGGCGGCGGCGCCGCGGACCACGAGCGCAGCAGGGATTCGGTGTGGCGCAGGAACTCCATGGCCTCGCCGGCCGCCGCTTTGTCCAAAGTGGACGTCTGATGCGGATGGACCGGCAGCTCGGGTTCGGTGAGCGCACCCGGCGGGAAAACGCTGCCGCGCACCGCGATGCCGAGCTCGCGCGGCAGCTCGACGGTCTGGTCGTCGCGCCGCAGCAGCAGCCCGCGGGCCAGCAGCTTCTGCACCGGCGTCTCGGCCTTCTCGAGCGTCAGGTCGAGCCCGGCGTCGCGGGTGCGGCCGATCGGCGGGCCGGCGGCGAGGGCGTTCAGGACGCCGCGTTCGTCGTCGGACAGCTCCGCGAGCCGCGCGGCGAGGTCTTCGCCGGCCAGCGACGGCGACGACGCGCCCAGCCCGGCCGGGAAGGGCCCGAGCGCCTCCCGGACCGCGGGCGGCACGCGCAGCGCGTCGTCCGGGCCCCAGGCCAGTGCGCGGGCGCGCAGGCGGGCCAGCGGCGCGGCGATGTCGGTGCCGATGAGGTCCGCGACCTCGGCGACCGGCACCGGATCGCGGTCCGCGCCGGCGAGCAGGCACGCTTCGAGCACGGCGATGGTGACCGTGTCGAGGTCTTCGCAGGCGCGCGCGACCGAGCCGGGCGTGCCGGCGCGGGTGGCCAGCACGGTGCTGTCGGAGGGCGGCGGCGTGGACAGGTCGCGCCGCGTGCGGAGCAGCTCTTCGAGTGCGGCGTCGGACTCCGCGCGCAGCCAGTCCGCCAAGGAGGTCGCGGGCATAGAAGGCCAGGATACCGGGCGGTTGCGCCGGCCCGCTCCGGCTCAGGCAGACTGTTCCCGTACGACGGAGCAAGGCTGTGGAGGACGTTGTGGCCAAGGGTGAGAAGAAGCACAAGGGTGTCGACCCGACCTGGCCGGGCGAGGACGGCGAGCACCCCGTGACCGAGCTCGCGTCCGACCGCCAGGGCGCGCTGTCGCCGTTCGGTGACATCACCTTCCCGCTCGACACGGTGCCGTACGTGCACCCGGAGACCGAGATCAACCGCTGACGCCAGGTTGCCACCGCGGCCAAAAGTAGGCCGCCCCTGATCGGCCGGTGACCGTGGCCGCGAAACCATGCGGCCGTGGCTGTGGCCGGGGTGGCAACCAGCAGCAGAGTTACTGGTCAGTACCGGTATCGGGCCCTCGTGAGGGCGGTCACGGGAGTAGGTTCGCTCCCGTCCTGCCCGACCTTTCCCATGCGGGGGTAAGTGCCATGCCGGTTCCCGGTCCCGGATATTCGATCACCGTCCGGGTCGAGGCCCCGGCCTCGTCCACCGCGGCCGGTGACCTCACCACCGCCGTCGGGCGGGTCGGCGGCGTGCTGACCGCGTTCGACGTCGTCGAGTCGCACTCCGACTCGATCGTGGTCGACATCAGCGCCAACGCGCTGTCGGAGAACCACGCGAACGACATCACGCAGACGCTGGACTCGCTGCCCGGCGTCAAGGTCCGCAAGGTCTCCGACCGGACGTTCCTGATCCACCTCGGCGGCAAGATCGAGGTCACGCCCAAGGTCGCGCTCCGCAACCGTGACGACCTCTCCCGCGCCTACACCCCCGGTGTCGCCCGCGTCTGCCAGGCCATCGCGAACAACCCGGAGGACGCGCGCCGGCTGACCATCAAGCGCAACACCGTCGCGGTGCTCACCGACGGCTCCGCGGTGCTCGGCCTCGGCAACATCGGCCCGGCCGCCGCGCTGCCGGTGATGGAGGGCAAGGCGGCGCTGTTCAAGAAGTTCGCCGACGTCGACGCGTGGCCGGTCTGCCTGGACACCCAGGACACCGAAGAGATCATCCTCATCGCGAAGGCCCTCGCGCCGGTGTACGCGGGCATCAACCTCGAAGACATCGCCGCGCCGCGCTGCTTCGAGATCGAGAAGCGCCTGCGCGAGCAGCTGGACATCCCGGTGTTCCACGACGACCAGCACGGCACCGCGATCGTCGTCGTGGCCGCGCTGCGCAACGCCCTGCGCGTGGTCGGGAAGAGCATCGAGGACTGCAAGATCGTGGTCAGCGGCGTCGGCGCGGCCGGCTCGGCGATCATCCGCCTGCTGCTGCACAAGAACCCGGCCGACATCGTGGCCGCGGACATCGACGGCATCGTCCACTCCGCGCGCGGCAACCTCGACGACAACCTGGCCTGGATCGCGTCGCACACGAACAAGCAGCAGGTCAGCGGCACCCTGCACGAGGCGCTGAACGGCGCCGACGTCTTCATCGGCGTCTCGGCGCCCAACCTGTTCGGAGCCGAGCAGGTCGCCACGATGAACAAGGACGCCGTCGTCTTCGCGCTGGCCAACCCGGACCCGGAGATCGACCCCCTGGAGGCGCAGAAGCACGCCGCCGTCGTCGCGACCGGCCGCAGCGACTTCCCGAACCAGATCAACAACGTCCTGGCCTTCCCGGGCGTCTTCCGCGGCCTGCTGGACGCGCACGCGCACAACATCGACGACTCGATGCTGCTCGCGGCGGCCGACGCGATCGCCGACGTCGTCGACAACGGCAAGCTCAACGCCTCGTTCATCGTCCCGAGCGTGTTCGACAACGCCGTGGCGCCGGCGGTCGCCGAGGCCGTGCGGAAGGCCGTGCGCGCCGAACAGGGCTGAGTCGTACTTTTGGCGGACGACCGCGGGTCCCCGGCCGTCCTAGGCTGAATCCCGACACGGTTGGGGGGAAGCCGAAATGCGGAGGACTTCGCTCGTCGCGGCGGTGGCCGTCGTGGTGGCGGCAGTGGTGGTGCCGGGTGTGGCCGAGGCGGCGCCCGGTGGGCTCGTGTGGGGCGCGTGCCCGGCGGACGTCACGGCGCCGGGCCTGGAGTGCTCGGCGCTCGACGTCCCGCTGGACTACCGGAAACCGGACGGCACGCGGATCGAAGTCGCGATCTCGCGGCTGAAGAGCGCGAACCCGGCCGCGCGGCGCGGGGTCCTGCTGACCAACCCGGGCGGTCCCGGCGGCCCGGGCCTGGAGCTGCCCGCGCAGCTGAAGCTGCTGGGGTGGCCGCAGAGCGTCCTGGACACCTACGACGTCATCGGGTTCGACCCGCGCGGCGTCGGCCACAGCGCGCCGGTGACGTGCGATCTGGCGCCGGCGCAGCAGCGGAGCAACGTGCCGCCGTACGCGCTGAACCCGGCCGACGTCGCGGCGCGGGCCGAGTACGTGAAGGGCGTCGCGCACCAGTGCGGCGCTTCGCGAACGGCGTGGATGCTGCCGTACGTCACGACGGCGAACACGGCCCGCGACATGGACCGGATCCGCGCGGCGCTGGGCGAGCGGAAGCTGTCGTACTACGGGGTTTCGTACGGTTCGTACCTCGGCGCGGTGTACACGACGCTGTTCCCGCAGCGCAGTGATCGCATCGTGCTCGACAGCAACACCGGGCCGGGCGGCCTGGACATCACCGGCTCGCGGATGTTCGCCCAGGGCTTCGATGACCGCTTCCCGGACTTCGCCGGGTTCGCGGCAGCCCACCCGGAGTACGGCCTCGGCACGACACCGGCGGCGGTGAAGGCGAAGTACTTCGACCTCGCCGCGCGATTGGACGCGCAGCCGAACTCGCAGGGCATCGACGGCAAGCTGTTCCGCCAGGTGACGTTCGGGATGCTCTACTACGACGCGACATTGCCGTACCTGGCCACGGCGTGGCACGCGCTCGACACGGGGCAGCCGATCCCGCCCCCGCCGGGCGGCACGATCCCGAACGTCGAGAACCTGCTGTCGAGCCAGCTGTACGTGGTGTGCGGCGACTCCGACTGGCCGGAGTCGGTGCGGACGTACCAGCGGAACGTGGCGATCGACCGGTTCCGCCACCCGATGTTCGGCGCGGCGGCGGCCAACGTCTGGGCGTGCGCGTACTGGCCCGCGGAGCCGGTGGAGCCGCCGGTCCGGATCGGTGACCGGGGGCCGTCGGATGTGTTGATGGTCCAGAACCTGCGTGACCCGGCGACGCCGCTGACGGGAGCGTTGCGCCTGCGTCAGGCCTTGGGTGACCGGGCGAGGCTGGTAACGGCCGACCAGGGTGGTCATGGGACGTACATGTTCGGTGCCAACAGTTGCGCGAACAACGCGGCGACGGCGTTCTTGACGTCGGGAGTGCGCCCGGCACGGGACTTGGCGTGCGCGGCGGAGCCTGCGCGGCAGGCGCCGGCGGTGGCGGCGGGGGTGTTGCCGGTCCGGTTGTTCTGAGCCGAACCTCCGGCTTGTCCTGCGCGGAGCAAGCGCGCCTTGCACCTCGCCGAGCGGACAGGACCGCACCGCCTGGCCGGCCGGCGCTCCCGCCCGGCGCGGGGGCCGGCCGGTGCGGCTCGGATGCTTCCCGTCCCAGACCGGGGCGAGCCTTTCCCTGCCCCGGTACCCGTCCCGCGCGCGACTTGGCTTGCGGCGAAGCCCGCCCGCCGGTGCCCGTCACCGCGGCGGGGGCAGTCGGAAGTAGCCTCGGCATGTGAGTGAACTCAGCCACGTCGACGAAACCGGCGCCGCCCGGATGGTCGACGTCTCCGGCAAGACCGCCACCGCGCGCACCGCGCTCGCCGCCGGGACCGTGCGGACCACCGCCGAGGTGCTCCGGCTGCTCGCCACCGACGGCCTGCCCAAGGGCGATGCCCTCGCCACCGCGCGCATCGCCGGGATCATGGGCGCCAAGCGCGTCCCCGAGCTGATCCCGCTCTGCCACCAGATCGCGCTCTCCGGGGTCAAGGTCGAGTTCACCCTCGGCGAGGCCGAGGTCGGCATCCGCGCGACGGCGAAGACCACCGACGTCACCGGCGTCGAGATGGAGGCCCTGACCGCCGTCGCGGTCGCCGGGCTGACGCTGCACGACATGATCAAGGCCGTCGACCCGGCCGCGACGCTGGACGACGTCCGCCTGCTCCGCAAGGACGGCGGCAAGACCGGAACCTGGGAGCGGCCGTGAAGCGCACCGCACGCGTGATCGTGGCGTCCAACCGCGCCGCGAAGGGCGTCTACGAGGACAAGACCGGCCCGGTGATCGTCGCCTGGCTGGCCGGGCGCGGCTACGACGTGCCCGCGCCGGTCGTCGTCGAGGACGGCGACCCCGTCGGCGTCGCACTGCGCGCCGCGCTGGCCGACGACGTCGCCGTCGTGCTCACCACCGGCGGCACCGGCATCTCGCCGACCGACCGCACCCCGGACGTCACGCGCGCCGTCCTCGACCACGAGCTGCCGGGGGTCGCGGACGCGATCCGCGCGGCGGGGCTGCCCAAGGTGCCGACGGCGGTGCTTTCGCGCGGGGTCGCGGGCGTCGCGGGCCGGACCCTGGTGGTGAACCTGCCGGGCTCCAGCGGCGGCGTGAAGGACGGCCTGGGCGTGCTGGACGGCATCCTCGACCACGCCGTCGACCAGCTCGCCGGGGGCGACCACCCGCGTCCCGCCGCCACAGCGGTCCCCGTGCGCGTGGTGCGGGCCCTCGTGACCGAGGAGACGCTGTCGGTCGAGGAGCACGCGCGGCTGGTCGAGGACGACGCCGCCGGCGCGGTGGTGACGTTCGCCGGGGTCGTCCGTGACCACGACGGCGGCAAGGGCGTCCGCGACCTGACCTACGAGGGCCACCCGAGCGCGGGCGACGTGATCGCCGAGGTCGTGGCCGATTTGTCGACCCGCTGGGCCGGCGTCCGGGCGGTGGCCGTGAGCCACCGCGTCGGTCACCTGGCGATCGGCGACGTGGCGCTGGCGTGCGCGGTCGCGGCCGAGCACCGCGGCCAGGCGTTCTCGGCGTGCTCGGACCTGGTGGACGAGGTGAAGGCGCGGCTGCCGGTCTGGAAGCACCAGCACTTCACCGACGGCACCGACGAGTGGGTCAACTCGCCGTAACCCGGAAGACGGCGACGCGGTCGGCGGCCGCGGCGAACTCGTCGGGGTCGGCCTTGGCGACGAGGCCCAGCTTCACGAACATCGGCACTCCGTGCGGCACTTCGCGCGGGAAGGCGCGCATGACCCGCGCGCGGACGTCGTGGTCGCCGACCTCTTCGAGCGTCACGAGTTGTTTCCGGCGCCCGTGGGCGAGCTCGCCCCGACCGGCGGCGCGGACGTTGCGCGCCCAATCGCCCTGGGGCAGGCCGGCGATGACGTAGCGCCGGCCGTCGACGGTCAGCGGCGAGACGGGAGTGGGCCGCGGCGCGCCGGACGTCCGGCCGGGGACGGTCAGGACGTGGATCGTGCCGAGCCGCAGGCCCAGGCGGGTCAGCAGGCGGACGAACCGGTTGGCGGGGCGCAGCCAGCGAGGCAGAGCTTGAGGTGTCACCACAATCCTTTCGACTATCGAAGCATCTGTGGTCACGGTAGACTCTTTCGAGTGTCGAAGCAATCTCTGGTCACGGAGGCGACCCGGGCGGCCGCGGCCTCGGGCGCGGCGGGCGACGTGGTCGACGAAGCCGCGGCGGCGGCGTTCGGGGTGAACCGGACGGACCTGCGCATCATCGGCCTGGTCGCGGAGGCGGGGACGCTGACGGCGGGCGAGCTGGCGACGCGGGCCAGGCTGAGCCCCGCGGCGACGACGACGGCGATCCAGCGGTTGACGCACGCGGGACACCTGACCCGCCGCACGGCCACGGACGACCGCCGCCGGGCGGTGGTGGAGCTGACCCCGGAGGCGGCCGGGCTGCTGGCGGAGATCTACGCCCCGATCGAGCGCGCGGGCCGGGCGATCCTGGAGGACTACACGGCCGAGCAGCTGGAGCTGGTGGTGGAGGTGTTGCGCCGGGGCGAGGAGATGCAGCTGAGGGAGGCGGAGCGGATCCGCGGGCTCTGAGGACCGCTCAGGCGGCTTCGAGGCGGCCGGCTGGGCCGAGGAGGCGGCGTGGGGCCTCAAGGCGGGCGGAGGCGGCTCGGATGGGCCCGCGGCGGCTCCGTGCCGGCGAGCGTAGCTGTCGGCCCGACGACGGGCTGAGCTGGTTCGCGGAGCTGCGAGGCGGCAGGCCCGGGCGGCTACTGCCGGAGGGCGGCCCGCAATGGCTCGACGGGTGCGAGGCGAGCTGCCGGAGTGAGGCCGCAATCTCGGTGCCTGCGAGGCGAGCTGCCGTAGTGAGGCCCGCAGTGGCTCGGTGCCTGCGAGGTGAGCTGCCGGTCAGCCCGCTCAGGCACGGTCGGCGACCTCAGCCACCCGCCAAGAACGGCGCAAGCCCTCCACCGCCCGGGGGATTGGCGGTGGAGGGCTTGGCAGTCACGGCTCGAGGCCGGACTTACGCATCGCTGCGCGAGATCGTCACTTGGTGGCGATCTTCTGGCCGACGAGGATCAGGTCCGCGTTCGGGATGTACTTCGCGTTCAGCTCCTGCAGCTTCTGGTAGCCGCCCTGGACGTTGAACTGCTTGGCGATCTTGGACAGGGTGTCGCCCGCCACGACGGTGTAGTCACCGGCCGGGTTCGAGGACGCCACGCCGGTCGCCGCCGGAGCCGCCGCCACCTTCGGAGCGGTGCTCTTCTTCGGGGCGGTCGACTTCTTGGTGGTGGTGGTCGACTTGTGGGTGGCCTTGGGGGCCGACGAGCCGCCGCCCTTCTTGCCACACACCGGCCACGCGCCGATGCCCTGGCCCTGCAGGACGCGCTCGGCCACGGCGATCTGCTGCTCGCGGGACGCGCTCTGCGGGCTGCCGGTGCCGCCGTAGGCCTTCCAGGTGCTCTGCGTGAACTGCAGGCCGCCGTAGTAGCCGTTGCCGGTGCTGGTGCTCCAGTTGCCGCCGCTCTCGCACTGCGCGATGGCGTCCCAGTTGGTCGCCGACGCGGGGGTCGCGGCGATCGCGAGGGGAGCGCCGACCGCGATGCCCGCGATGGCGACGCGAGCGACGGTGCGGGTGGCAGCGGACATCTTGCGGTGCTTGCCTCGGTAAGACATTTGGATGCTTCTCGGTTTTCCTGCGCCTACGAGCTGGTGCTGAGGGTCAGGATCGGGGTCCTGGCGCCGGCCGTCTCAGACCGGCGGGCGAGTCCGACGCACGGCGCGTCTTCGTCGTCCCCTCGTCCCTGTCCGGAAATGCTTTCGCTCGGGGTATGGGTCCGGGGATCCGTCGGACAGGGCTAGGCGCTACGGATTCCCGGTCGTGCTGGTTGGTCGGGGCCAACCGAAAAGCGACGGTACGTAACGAGAGCCGTGATCGGAAATTATTCGGGGCGTGACCTACGTCACAGTAACGACACGCAACCCCCGTCGATACGGGTGTTTGTGCAGGTCAGCGGGCCGTTATCTGCCCGTTTCCTTGCCGAGATAAAACACGGATCGTGAGGCTTGGATCACGTGTTTTCCGCGGCGAATGGACCGTTCGCGACGCCCGGCCGCCGATTGAAGCGCGCATCTTATGACTGTGCACCGGAGTGCGCCAGACTTGACAAGTCTGCCTCAGGTGCCCCTTGAGTCACAGTGGTCCCACCTGTTCGTGGGGTTTGACGCCACTCCCGGAACCGTGCGCCTCCGTGCGAACACCTCGTGGAGGCCACGCACCGCGACGGACCAGGCGAAACGTGTCACCGGAAGGCGTGGTGGCGAAGCGGGGCCAGCTTCTCGTGAACAGCCGGAATTGGTGACGCGCCACGCCGGGCCCCGAAGGGGGTTCGCCGAGCGGTCGGCGGCGCCGCGTGAGCGGTCGGCCGGTTATAGGGAGAGCGAAGCCGCCGGGCGCGATACGCCGGCGGCCGTCGAAGCCGGGCTCAGCCGCCCGCGAAGGGTGGCAGGACGTCCAGCTCGGCGCCGTCCCGCAGCGGCCGGGTCAGGTCCCGCACCGCGATCCCGTCGAGCAGGTAGCTGGCGGCGTCGAGGACCCGCGGCAGCCCCACCGGGTGCAGCCGCCGCAGCTCGGCCACCGCGTCGCCCACCGAGGCGCCCGCCGGGAGCTGGACCTTCTCCTCTTCTTCGCCCGCCGCGGCCCGCGCCGACGCGAAGTACCGCACCACGATGGTCAGTGTCGACATCTCAGCCGCCGATCGCGCTCATCGGCCGGATCGGCTGCGCGAACCCGGCGTCGTTGATCTCGTGTCCCGCGAGCTTGCCCCACATGGTCGCCCGCCAGGCGTCCGCAATCTCTTCATCGCGCGCGCCCGCGCGCGCGAGGGCACGCAGGTCCGTCTCGTCGTTGCTGAACAGGCACGAACGCACCGCGCCGTCGGCCGTCAGGCGCGTCCGCTCGCAGGCCGCGCAGAACGGCCGGGTCACCGACGCGATCACGCCGACGTCGCCGGGGCCGCCGTCGACCAGCCAGCGCTCGGCCGGCGCACCGCCGCGCGCCACCGGGAACGGCGTGAGCGTGAACTCGGCCTCCAGCATCGACAGGATCTCCGCCGCGGTGATCATCTCGCCGCGGTTCCAGCCGTGCTGGGCGTCCAGCGGCATCTGCTCGATGAACCGCAGGTGGTAGCCCTCGGCGAGGCAGAACTTCAGCAGCGGCACGGCTTCGGTCTCGTTGACCCCGCGGATCAGCACGGCGTTGACCTTCACCGGCGTCATCCCGGCGTCCCGCGCGGCCGCGAGGCCCGCGACGACGTGCGAGAGGCGGTCGCGGCGCGTGATCGTCTTGAACGTCTCGGGGTCGACGGTGTCGAGCGAGACGTTGATCCGGTTCAGCCCGGCCGCCGCGAGCCCGGCCGCACGCTTGGCGAGGCCGATGCCGTTGGTGGTCATGGAGAGCCGCGGCCGGGGCGACAACGCCGTGACGCGCCCGATGATGTCCTCGAGACCGGGCCGCAGGAGCGGTTCGCCGCCGGTGAGCCGAATGTCGGTGACGCCGAGCTGCTCGACGGCGATCCGCATCAGGCGGACCAGCTCGTCGTCGGTCAGCACCTGCTCGCCCGGCATCCAGTCGAGGCCCTCCGCGGGCATGCAGTAGGTGCAGCGCAGGTTGCACCGATCCGTGAGGGAAACCCGCAGATCGGTGGCCACCCGGCCGAAGGTGTCGATGAGGTGCGGGTTCTCGGGCCTGGGCACGCGAGATGACCCTCGTGTACCGGGGACGCGAGGAAACCCGAGATCCACTGCTGTCATTACGCACAGCGTAGCTCCGGAACGCGCGATCCCGGTGTGCCAAGTAGGATCCTTTGTCGAGTGAGTGGTTCAGTTGCCGAACTAACGAGGCCCTGTGACGGAAAAGACTTACCCGGTCACCGAAGAGGAGCTCTTCCGCTTCGCGGAATTGGGCCGCGCGGGCAGCACGTTCACCGTCCTGCGCCACGCGCGGATCGCCGAGCGGATGGGCCTGTCCGGCACCGACCACAAGACGTTCGACCTGGTCATCCAATCGGGCGGACCGTTGACCGCGGGCCGGATCGCCGAGCTGACGGGCCTGTCCACCGGCGCCGTGACCGGGGTCATAGACCGGCTGGAGAAGGTGGGTCTGGTCCGCCGCGTGCGCGATCCCGAGGACCGGCGCAAGGTCCTCGTCGAGGTCGTGCCGGGGGCCGCCGACCGGTTCGCGCCGCTCTTCGAGCCGGCCTTCGACGCCCTCCGCGAGACGCTGGCGCAGTTCTCCCCGGCCGAGCGAAAAGCGATCGAGCGTTATCAGAATGTCATCCTCGAACAGCTGCGCGCCGAAGTCATGCACAATTCGCGCCCCGCGTAGCTTTTCCTCAACTGCGGAGATAATGTCTGCGCCATGCCGCAATTTCGGTTGTCCGAGGCCGCGCGCCTGCTCGGCGTCAGTGACGACACCGTCCGGAGGTGGGTGCGCGCGGGGCAGCTGACCGCGACCGACGACGCCGCCGGCCGCAAGGTCGTCGACGGCGCCCAGCTCGCGGGCTTCGCCCGGGCACAGGCCTCCGGCCCCGAAGACCCCTCCGCCGTGGGCCGCTCGGCCCGCAACCGGTTCGTCGGGCTGGTCACCGAGGTCATCGCCGACAAGGTGATGGCCCAGGTGGAACTGCAGTGCGGGGCACACCGCGTGGTGTCCCTGATGAGTACGGAAGCCGTCCGCGAGCTGGGCCTGCGCCCGGGAGTGCTCGCGGTCGCTGTGGTCAAAGCGACCACTGTTGTGGTGGAGACACCGGAAGGAAGTCGATGAAGAAGCTCGCTCTCGCCGTCGCGGCCGTCGCCCTGTTCGCGGGCGCGTGCAGCAGCTCGGACGAGCCCAGCACGCAGACCGGCGGGTCGTCGGTCACCGCGCCCGCGCCGAAGGGCGGCGGCGACGCCGGCACCGGCACGCTCACCGTGTTCGCCGCCGCGTCCCTCACCGAGTCGTTCACCGCGCTCGGCAAGGAGTTCGAGGCCCAGCACCCCGGCGTCACCGTGAAGTTCAGCTTCGCGGGCTCGTCCGGCCTGGTCCAGCAGCTCACCAACGGCGCCAAGGCCGACGTCTTCGCCTCGGCCGACCAGGCCAACATGGACAAAGCGGTCCAGGGCGGCGTGATCGACGGCCAGCCGACGGTCTTCGCGACCAACAAGCTCGCCATCGCGGTCGCGCCGGGCAACCCCAAGGGCATCAAGTCCTTCGCGGACCTGAACAAGGCCGGCCTGACCGTCGTCACCTGCGCGCCGCAGGTGCCGTGCGGCTCGGCCACCAAGAAGGTCGAGACCGCCACCGGCGTCACGCTCAAGCCGAAGAGCGAAGAGCAGGACGTCAAGCAGGTGCTGAACAAGGTCGCCTCCGGTGACGCCGACGCGGGCCTGGTCTACGTCACCGACGCCACCTCCGCCGCGGGCAAGGTCGAGAAGGTGGACTTCCCCGAGGCGTCGGGCGCGATCAACAGCTACCCGATCGCCGTGGTCAAGGGCGGCCAGAGCGCCCTCGCCAAGCAGTTCGACGACTTCGTCCTCGGCACCGAGGGCAAGAACGAGCTGACGAAGGCCGGGTTCGGCCCTGCGCAGTAAGCGGCCCGCGAACGGCCGGCCGGGATCCGTCCCGGCCGGCCGTTCGCGCGTCCCGTGGGTCCTGGGCATCCCGGCCACGCTCGCGCTGGCCCTCGTCGTCCTGCCGGTCGTCGGGCTGCTCGTGCGCTCGGACCTGACGCGGCTGCCGTCGCTGATCGCGACGCCGTCGTCGTGGCACGCGCTGCGGCTGTCGCTCATCACGGCCGCGTTGTCCACTCTGGCCTGTGTGCTGCTCGGCGTGCCGCTGGCCGTCGTCCTCGCGCGGGCCCGCTTCCGCGGGGTCCGGCTGCTGCGCTCGATCGTGCTCCTGCCGCTGGTGCTGCCGCCGGTCGTCGGCGGCCTCGCGCTGCTCTACCTGCTCGGCCGCAAGGGCTTCCTCGGCATGCTGATCACCACGCTGACCGGGGAGCCGGTCCCGTTCACCACGACCGCCGTGGTCATCGCGCAGACGTTCGTCGCGATGCCGTTCCTCGTGGTCAGCCTGGAAGGCGCGCTGCGCGGCGCGGGCGACCGCTACGAGCAGGTCGCCGCGACCCTCGGCGCGCGCCCGTGGACGGTCTTCCGGCGCGTCACGCTCCCGCTGCTGCTGCCCGCGCTCGGCTCCGGCGTCGTCCTCAGCTTCGCCCGCGCGCTCGGCGAGTTCGGCGCGACGATCACCTTCGCCGGCAGCCTCGAAGACGTCACTCGCACGCTGCCGCTCGAGGTCTACACCCAGGCCGAAGTGGACATCGACAGCGCCGTCGCGCTCTCGCTGCTGCTCATCGTCGTGGCGATCCTGGTCATCGCCGTCGCGCGGCCGCGCTCGTGGGAAGGCGGCCTGCGGTGAGCCTGACCGCCCGGATCTCCGCCGTTCGCGGCTCGTTCTCCCTCGACGTCGACCTCGACGTGCCCACCGGGACCGTGCTGGCGCTGCTCGGCCCGAACGGCTCGGGCAAGTCGACGGTCCTGGGGTGCCTCGCCGGGCTGATCACCCCGGCGTCGGCGGAGATCACCGTGGCCGGGCGCGCGCTGGCCGGCGTCGCACCGCACCGGCGGGGGATCGGCCTGCTGTCCCAGGACGCTTTGCTCTTCCCTCACCTGTCCGCGGCGGACAACGTCGCGTTCTCGCCGCGCTCGACCGGCGCCGGCCGCCGTGCCGCGCGCGAGCGGGCCTTCTACTGGCTGGCCGAAGTGGACGCCGTCGCGCTCGCGGACCGGCGGCCCGGGCAGCTGTCCGGCGGGCAGGCCCAGCGCGTCGCGATCGCCAGGGCCCTGGCCGCCGAGCCGGACCTGCTGCTGCTCGACGAGCCGTTCGCGGCGCTCGACGTCGACGCCGCGCCGGCCATCCGCGGCCTGCTGCGGCGGGTGCTCAAGACGGGGCCGACGACCGTGCTCGTCACGCACGACCCGCTGGACGCGCTGGCGCTCGCCGACCACGTCGCGGTGCTGAACGGCGGCCGGATCGTCGAACGCGGCCCGACCCGAGAAGTGCTTTCCGCGCCGCGAACGGCGTTCACCGCCCGGATCGCGGGGCTCAACCTCGTCGCCGGCACCGCGGTTCCCGACGGGCTGCGGACGCCGTCGGACGAGGTGGTGAGCGGGATCCCCGCCGCGGACGTGGTGCTGGGGGAGCCCGCGGTGGCGGTGTTCCCGCCGAACGCCGTCGCCGTCTACCCGCACGACGGCGAGCACCGCGGCAGCCCGCGCAACACGACCGACGCCGTCGTCGCCGCCCTGGAACCGCACGGGCCGGTGATCCGGCTCCGCGCCGAGGGCGACGGCTGGGCGCACGGCCTGACCGCCGACCTGACGCCGGCCGCCGTGGCCGAGCTCGCCCTGGAGCCCGGCTCGGCGGTGACGCTGTCGGTCAAGGCCGCGACCGTGGCGGTGCACCCGGCCGCGGCCTCCTGACCTAGTGGTGGTGGCCGCCGCCCGGGTGGACGTGGAACTTCGCCACCTCCGGCGGGTGCACGACGAACGGCCGCATCATGCCCTCGTCCTCGTGGTCGAGGATGTGGCAGTGGAACATGAACTCGCCGGTGCCCCCGCCGAACCGGCCGGCGACGCTCACCCACTGGCCGGGGTTCACGATGATCGTGTCCTTCCAGCCCTCCTCGTACTTCTCCAGCGGCACGTCGGCGAACCCGCTGATCGGCGCCGTCGTCCGCTCCGCCGCCTGGTCGAACGTCGTCGTGAACGCCCGCCGGAACAGCGCCTGGAACTCCGTCAGGTGGATGTGGACCGGGTGCGCGGGGCCGCCGTTCGCGACGTGCACGATGTTCCACACCGCCCACCGGTCGTGGTCGATGAAGATGCCCGTGGTGTCGTCGAAGAGCCGCCCGACCATCCGGAACGTCTTCAGCCCGCCGGCGGGGTCCTGGAGCTGGATGACGCCCTCGCCGCCCGGGTCGGCGTCGACCTGCTCGAGGTCCCACATCTCCGGGTGGCCGTCCTTGTTCAGCAGCAGCGCGATCCAGACGTGGTCGTGGTCCTCCGGCAGCGTCGTGCCGTGCTGCAGCCGGACGTAGGACGATGAGACCTTCTCCGGCAGCGTGAACGAGTCGTGCTTCGCGCGGCCGTCCACCCGGAACTCCATGAGGTCCGGCTCGATCGTGCCGAGCCGCGGGTCGGTGTTGCGCAGCTTGAGCTTCTGGCCCTTGAAGCGGCTGAAGTCGATCAGCACGTCGAAGCGCTCCGCCGGGGCGACGGTCAGGCCGGCGCGCGGCAGCTCGGCGGGCACCGGCAGCAGGCCGCCGTCGGTGCCGATCAGGCGGACGGCGTCGTTGACCGGGTTGTTGTTCTCGTCGACCAGGTTCAGCGTGTAGAACCGCGAGTTCGACGCGTTGAGCAGCCGGAAGCGGTACCACTTCGCGTCGACGTCCAGGTGCGGCCAGATCACGCCGTTCACCAGGTTGAACGGCCCGGAGAACGGGATCATCGGGCCGTTCGGGACGTACGGGAACTTGAACAGCAGCTGCCCGGTGAGCGCGCCGGTCGCCGGGTCGGTGTCGAGGTTCCGGTCGGTGATGATCAGCGGGATCTCGCGGTCGCCGTGCGGCAGGTCGAGCGCGTCCTCTTCGTCGTCGCGGATCAGGTACATCCCGGCCAGGCCGGTGTGGACGTTGAACCGCGTGATCGCCATGGCGTGGTCGTGGTACCAGAGCGGCATCGCCTGCTGCTGGTTCTGGTACTCGGCCAGCTGCGACGTGCCCTTGAGCCCGGCGTTGTGCGCCCAGCCGTCGTTGCCCGCGTTGGTGCGCGCGCCGTGCAGGTGGACGACGGTCCACGCGGGCAGGTCGGCGACGCCGTCGACGATCGAGTAGCCCGGCCGGTCGAGCTCGCGGCCCGGGCGGCTCGTCGGGCCGTCCGCCACCGGCCCCTGAACGGCGACGAGCGGGAACTCGCCCTCGATTTCGTTCGACCACGAAATCCGCAGCTGCTTGCCGCTGCGCACTTCGATCGTCGGACCCGGGAAATGGCCCGCGTACGTCCACAACGTACTTTCGGGCAATTGCGAGTGCAGCCGCTGGCGCTTGGTCACCATCGGAATGGTGATCATTTCCCGGCTGCGGGCCCGGAACACGGGCGGAATCGGCAGTGCGTCGAGGAACTTGGTGAGTCCCCAGTTCGGCCCGGCGATCGGCGCGGTGTCCGCCGGGCGCTCGATGATTTCGGTCATGTGATTCTCCCCCTTCGCGTTCGGGGGGCAGGAAGAATTGCGCGCCGGCGCATCGCGCCGACGACGTCGAAAAGTATTCCCCCGAACCCCCTCGGTGACCGGGAACGCGACTCCCCTCGCGGTACCGGCAATTCACACTGTAGCCGTTTTCGTCGTTGATCGCAGGTGTCTCGCGCGCGTGATAGGTTCCGCGCATGAACGAACGCCGGTGGACGTATCTCTCCGACATGGACGGCGTCCTGGTCAAGGAGGAGCACCTCGTCCCCGGGGCCGACGAGTTCCTCGCCGAGCTGAAGGCGAACGGCATCGACTTCCTGGTGCTGACGAACAACTCGATCTACACCCCGCGCGACCTGCGCGCCCGGCTGGAGCGCACCGGGCTGGACATCCCGGAGGAGTCGATCTGGACCTCGGCGCTGGCGACCGCGAAGTTCCTCTCGTCGCAGCGGCCGAACGGCTCGGCGTACGTCATCGGCGAAGCGGGCCTCACGACGGCGCTGCACGAGGTCGGCTACGTCCTGACCGAGCGCGACCCGGACTACGTCGTGCTCGGCGAGACCCGCACGTACAGCTTCAGCGCGATCACGCGGGCGATCCGGCTGATCGAGGGCGGGGCGAAGTTCATCGCGACCAACCCCGACGCGACCGGCCCGAGCCTGGAGGGCTCGATGCCCGCCACCGGGTCCGTCGCGGCCCTGATCGAGAAGGCCACCGGCCGCTCGCCGTACTACGTCGGCAAGCCGAACCCGCTGATGATGCGCTCGGCGTTGCGCCGGTTGGGTGCGCATTCGGAGTCGACGCTGATGATCGGCGACCGGATGGACACCGACGTGCACTCCGGCATCGAGGCCGGCCTGCAGACGATCCTGGTGCTCACCGGCATATCCACCCGGGAGTCGGCCGAACGCTATCCGTATCGGCCCACACTGGTGATCGACTCGGTCGCTGACCTGATCGGGCGGACCCTGGACCCGTTCGGCGAAGGCTGACCACCGGCCGGGTGGGCGAAGGGCTTATCGTCACCGGATGAGCAAGTCGACGTACGTGGTCGGCGACGTCCACGGACACCGGGACGAGCTGGTCGAAGCGCTGAGAGCCGAGGGCCTGGTCGACGACGAGGACAACTGGTCGGGAGAAGACGACGAGTTGTGGTTCCTCGGCGACTTCGTCGACCGCGGCCCGGACGGCGTCGGCGCGATCGACCTCGTCATGCGGCTCGAGGCGCAGGCGGCCGAGGCCGGCGGCCAGGTCCAGACGCTGCTGGGCAACCACGAGATCCTGGCGCTGGGGATGTACCACTTCGGCGACGAGCCGGTGCCGTCCGACTTCGGCCCGCGCAGCTTCGCCCGCAGCTGGGAGATCAACGGCGGTCTGCTGTCGGACCAGGACCGGCTGACCCCGGAGCACATCGAGTGGCTTTCGCAGCGTCCGCTGGCGGCGCTGGCGGCCGACCACCTGCTCCTGCACTCGGACACGCTGGAGTACCTGGACTGGGGGTCCACGGTCCCGGAGATCAACGAGGCGGCAGCCGACATCCTGGCCGGCTCGGACATCGAGGCGTGGTGGGACGTCTGGCGCCGGATGACCACGCGGTACGCGTTCCGCGGCCCGGACGGCGAGGAGAACGCGCAGAAGCTCATGGACGCCCTCGGCGGGATCCGGATCGTGCACGGGCACAGCGTGATCGCCGACCAGCTCGGCATCCACCCGACGCAGATCGAGGGGCCGTTCCTGTACGCGGGCGGCAAGGCGCTGGGCGTCGACGGCGGGTTGTTCGTCGGCGGGCCGTGCCTGGTGGTGCGGCTGCCGTACGAGCCGGAGTCGTGATCAGGGGATCTCGACGATCTCCTTGCCGAGCGGCATGAGGGACACCGGGATCATCTTGAAGTTCGCCACGCCCAGCGGGATGCCGATGATGGTGACGCACAGGGCGATGCCGGTGAAGACGTGGCCGATGGCCAGCCAGAGCCCGGCGAAGATGAACCAGATGACGTTGCCGACGAAGGACGCGGCGCCGGCGTCGCGACGATCGACGACCGTGCGGCCGAACGGCCAGAGCGCGTAGCGCGCGATCCGGAACGACGCCAGCCCGAACGGGATGGTGACGATCAGGACGCAGCAGATCACGCCGGCGACCAGGTAGCCCAGGGCCATCCAGAAGCCGCACAGGACGAGCCAGATGATGTTCAGCAGCGTGCGCATCAGACGTGCAGCTCCCCACTCACGACGGTGACGGCCTGGCCGGCGAGGTGGACGCGGTCGCCGTCCTGGCGGGTCCGGACCACCCCGCCGCGCTGGGAGACCTGGTGGCCGGTGAGCTCGGTTTTCTGGAGCTTCTCGGACCAGTACGGCGACAGGATGCAGTGGGCCGAGCCGGTGACGGGGTCTTCGTCGATGCCGACACCCGGCGCGAAGAAGCGGCTGACGTAGTCGTCACCCTTCGCGGTGACCAGCAGCCGTCCGGTCCAGGTGTTTTTGAGCTTGGCGAGGTCGGGTTCGAGTTTTTTGACCGTTTCGGCGTCCTTGAGGACGGCGAAGAGGTTCTCGACGCCACGTCCGACGTACTCGATCTCGACGCCGGGCAGGATCTCGGAGAGGTCGTCGTCGGTCGGGGTCGGCGGGTCGGAGGGGAAGTCCAGCTCGACCCAGCCGTCGTTCGCTTTGGCGCGCAGTTCGCCGCTCTTGGTGGTGTAGGTCTGTTCGCCGCCGAGAACGTGGGTGGCGGCGACGGTGGCGTGCCCGCACAGCGCGACCTCGACGGCCGGGGTGAACCACCGCAGCGACTTGGGACCTTCGTCGGTGGTGACGACGAAGGCGGTCTCGGCGTGCTTCATTTCGGTGGCGACGGCCTGCATCCAGGTGGGGTCGGCAGGCTCGTCGAGAAGGACGACCCCGGCGGGGTTCCCGGCGAAGGCCCGGTCGGTGAAGGCGTCGACGACGAAGAAGCGCATGCTCCCAATGTAGCCCGCGACCTCGGCGGGTTGATCATTTCTCCGGGAGATTCCGGGGTTGTCCCTTACGTCTCCCCGATGGTGGGCTTGACGATCTTTTCGCCATCGGGGCCGCGTTCGGGCTTGAGGTCGAAGACGTCCTCGTCGACGGCGTACTTGTTCTTGTGTTCCTTGTCGTCTTCCTTCTTCTTGCCGGCACCGGCCCCGGCAGCACCCGAGCTTGAGCCTTTGCCCTTGGCAGCCGCAGCAGCGGTGGCTCCGCGTTCGAGCCGTTCCCCAGGCGCCTTTCCGCCGGTCTTGCCGCCTTCGGCTGTTTCTTTCGGGCCACCGGTGAGGCCGCCCCCGGAGACTCGCGAGCCGGCGAACCCACTCCCGGCGCGTCCGACGCCGGATTTGCCGCGGACGGTGTCCCCGCCTGCGGGAGTGCTGCCGGCGGTGGTGCCGGGCATGGCGAGGCCGTCGGGAGTCATGCGCGGGAAGCCGCTGGGGGCGGGGGTGGCGCGGAAGTTCGTGTTGCCACCGGCGAAGTTGTTGCCGGCGCCACTGGTGACGCCCGGCTGCACGAAGTTCGGCGGGGTGGTGCCGGGCGGTGTCACGCCGGGTGGGGTGGTGCCGCCCGGGATGTAGCTGCCGCCGATGCCTGTGGTGCCGCCTCCGATGGTGGGGGTGCCGGTGAAGCTGGTGCTGCTGGTGCCGTGGAAGCCGGAGACGGAGGTGGAGTCGCCGTTCCCGAGTTGCGGGGGAGGCGCGTAAGTGGGCTGGCTGCTGGCGGTTTCGTGGTAGGTGCTGTCGAGGTTCTGCAGAACCTGAACGGCTTGCTGGTGCGCGGCATCGGCTTGTTGTTGTTTGGCTTGGATGCCGGCCATGGTGCTGCTCATGCCGATGAGGTTGCCGGAGTTGTACTGCTGCTTGGCCTTGTCGAGCTCGGCTTGCTGATCGAAGCCGGTGGGCTCGGGCATGTTGGTCTTGGCGTAATGGGCAGCGGCGGACTGCTGGGAGTAGTGGTTCGACATGAGCTGCATGGCGTTGCCAGTCTGCTCAGTGTGTCCAGCGGTCGTTTGGAAAAAGCCGTTCGCCTGCTCGGCGGCGGGGCCCTGCCAAGAACCTCCGGCAGCGGTCGCGGCGTCGCGGAACTGGTTCGAAGCATCGGCCAGCCAGTTGCCGTAGACGTTTGTCACCAGGCTGCGCTCGTTGATCCCCTCGATGTCGAGGTCTTTGTGGACCATGTCGTACAGCGCCTCGTGCGGCCTGTTCGCGTAGTTGTCCCCGGGGGTCGGCGAGTCCCCGCGCAGGGTTTGCCCCTCCTGCAGGAGTTTCCCTTGGGCGACCGAGTAGTCCGACGCTGCCCTCTGGCTC
Organism: Amycolatopsis sp. NPDC049691; assembly: GCF_040675005.1. Classification (NCBI taxonomy): domain Bacteria; kingdom Bacillati; phylum Actinomycetota; class Actinomycetes; order Pseudonocardiales; family Pseudonocardiaceae; genus Amycolatopsis; species Amycolatopsis sp. NPDC049691. The sequence goes on along the minus strand of NZ_JBFANX010000005.1, from coordinate 308,615 downwards.
AGTTGCTGGGCGTTGCTGTTGCCGTCGAGCTTCTGTGCGGTGGCCGCGTAGTAGTCACCCTCGGACTGGCGGTGCTGCGCCCGGTGCGGCTGACTCATGGCAGAACTCCGTCTCAGTTGGTCTTGGGCAGCTGTGTCTCGACCTTCGGAGCGACTTCTTCGACGAGCTTGCAAGAGGCTTGGGTGTCCCCACCGGAAGCAACGAGTACCTGAGCGCGAGAGGTCGGTTTGACCTCCAGCCACACCCCGCACTGGCCCGCCACGTTCAACGGGTCACGTTCTTCGATCGCGGGCCGGCCGTTCACGTTGCCCTCGCTCGCCTGACTCGGGTTGCCGACGTTGTCGCGGTACCCCCGCCCGGGCTGAAGCGAAACCGCGACATCGGCGCCCTGGCTGCTCACAGTCGAAGGCTTGGAGGCGCGGCAGCTCTCTTTGGCGTCTGCGACCGTGGGAACAGCTTTGGGAAAATCCAACCCTTCGAGCGCCTGATCGAGGATCGTGCACGGGTTCAAGCCCGCGAAAGGATTGTCGGGATCGATGCTCTCGCTGCCGGTCGTCGGCGCCGACGTTCCGGTCTGAGACGAGCTGGGTGCCGCCTGACCACCGACCTGGTCGGTACAGGCGGTGAGGCTGAAGGCGAAAGCCAGGATGGCCACCGCGATCGAAACGCGTCGTGCGGTCACTGCGCCTGCAGCCCCTTGTTCAGCTGGGAGAAGGTCATGGTGTGCGCGTCCTCGGTTTCACGGTAGTTCTTGCGCGCGATCACCATGGCTTCGCGTGCTTGCCGGACGCCGTCACGCATCTTCATGAGGTTGGGAAGCAGCGAGTCGCCTTCACCGTCGGCCACCTTCACGTTGAAGACAGCAACAGCCTTGGCGTAGTCGCTGCCGCCCATCCGGGCTTTCTCCGCCAGGATCCGAAGATCGACGATCATCCGGTCGCAGCCGTCCAGGAAGAAGTCGCAGGCTTTCATGTACGCCTGAAAGCCTTCTTCGTTGACGGCGAACTGGCCGCCTTCGGCGAGGGTCTTGAGTCGGTTGCCGGCGTCGCTGGCCTGCTGTGCGGACTCCGAACTCACCGGTTCGGTAAGCAGCCCGGAGATGAAGTTCGACCCGGCATCACCGGCAGCAGGTGGGGGTGTGAACGACCCCGGCGCGCCGAACTGTGAACCACCCATGACGCCCTCCCAGTCGTCCTCCGCCACCCTGCGTGGCCCTCTCGCACTGTACTAGTGACGAACCGCCCGCGTCAGTGGTTCCGGCCACGCTCCAGCAGCCACGTGCGCAGGTGAGAACCATCCGATGGGATGAACCGGACCCGGGTTTCGCCGCCCGGCAGGGACTCGCTGAACATCAGGAACCGGCCGCCCTCGTTGTCCACGAACGTCACCGTCCCCACCGGCTTCAACGACCCCGAAGAGCGGACGGACAACTCGAACGTCCCGTACCGGTGCAGGGGCCACGCCGAGAACTCCGTCGCCGCGTCCGTGTCGCGGCGGGTGCCCGGCTCGATGAACGTCAGCTCGGCCAGCGGGACCGGGCGGTACGCCGGGAGCATGCCCACCACCAGGTCGACCAGCCGGTCCGGGCGGGTCTGGGCGAACAGGATCTCCTCGCCCGCCAGCTCCGAGAACACCCCCAGCCCGTGGCCGATCGCCGCGCGGTAGAACACCTGGCGGCTCTCCTCCGCCGCGCGGACGATGACCAGCACGTCCGGCTGGGTCCACGCCCGCAGCGTCTGCTCCACCTCGATGTCCAGCTTGTCCGGACCCGCCAGGCCGCGCGCCCGCATGGACTCCCACGAAGCCGCCGCGATGCGCTCGTTCTCGGCCAGCGTGCGGCCCGGGCTGCGGATCTCGAACGGGTGCCAGTTCGCCGGAAGGCCGGTACGCCGGACCGCCGTGTCGACCTCAGCCAGGCCCAGTGAGAATTCCTCCGGCACGTCCCCGAGCGTAGCGGAACGGCCACCCCGCGCTCAGATGTCGAGCTGCCGCACGCCCGTCTCGCGGAATGTCACCCGGCCGGCCGTCGCCTGTTTGCGCAAGCGGACGATTTCGTGCGGCTGTAACCCGACCGCGACGCCGAACGCTTCCACGTCCGGGAACCCGCCCTGCCGCCGACGCAGCTCCAGCGCCTTCGTCACCTGCTCCGGCGAAAGCACCCGCGCCAGCTCCGGCCCGGAAGCCGAGTTGACGTCCAAAAGCGGCGGAGCAGGCGAAGGCGGCGGAGCCAGCGCGACGGCGTCCGCGGGAACGTAAGCCTCGATCGTGTCGTTTTGCCGCAGATCGCGGTACGCCAACCCGACCGTGAACGTCCGCGCCCCGCCGTTCGTCGGCGCCGCGACCCCGCCGCTGGCCAGCGACAGGATCCGCAGGTCCGACGCCACGACCGTGCTCCGCTCGTTGAACGTCGTCCCGGCCGGCCGCAGCACCCGCGCCCGCGTGCCGACGGTGAACAGCGATGCGCGCCCCTCCGGCACCTCGACCGCCGCCACCACCGAACCGCCGGCCAGGTCGCTCACCCCGTGCACCACGGCGACGCCCTCGCGTCGTTCCAGGTGGTCGTGCGCAGGCTCGTGGAACGCCGTCAGCGTGTCGCCCGCCATGGGCGGCACGTCGCACTGGAAGCCCAGCAGCACCGTGCCCTGCTGCCCGGTCCGCAGCTCCGGAACCGGCCCCGGGCCGAACAGCCCGAGCACCCGCATCGGCTGGCCGCCGCGCGACAGCGTGACCAGGGAACCGAACCGCAGGACCCCGTCCCGGACGACCACCTGGACGTGGAACCCGGTCAGCTGGTCGTAGCCCGGCGCGACGACCTGGGCAACCGAGTCCTGCCGGCTCAAGTCGGGACCGACCTGGTCGTCGGTGTACAGCTCCAGCGAGTCGCCGCGGCCGAGGCCCGCCCACCCGGCCGCGACGTAGACGTCCTTGACGAACCCGGCGTCGGTCACCGGTTCGACCTCGCTGGAGAAGAACTTCTTCCGCACCATGATCCCGAGGCGCAGGTTGTCGGCCAGGACGCGGTCGCGCCGCAGCAGCCGCGCGCGGGCGCCGCGGACCGCGCGTCCCACGCTGACCTGCCCGCCGGGCAGTTCCCCGAGGCCGGGAACGGTGACCGAGTCGTGGAGCGCCTTGCCGAACTCGACCAGCCCGACCCTGACCTCGGTCACGACGTGGCGGCCAGCGTGACGCTGATCGACTGGTCGGCGTTGACGCGCTCGGACTCGACGACCATGCCGGACCGCGCCGCGCGCTCCTTGAGCCGCGCGAGCACCGAGCGCTGCACCTCCGCCGCGTACGCCTCGTCGACCGACAGCACCAGCCGCTGGGCCTCGGCTTCGGCCAGCCCGGGGCCGTCGACGTGCGCCAGCTGGACGCCGTCCGGGCCGTAGACGAACGTGATCCGCCGGCCCTCCCACGCGGCGACGACGGAGTTGCCGTCGTCGGTCACCTGCGCCCGCAGTCCGGTGAGCGCACGGGAAAGGAGGTCGCGGTGGCGCATCCGGGTCCGCACGGTGACCACGCCGGCCTGCGTGTGCGCGGCGATCGTGGCGGCGTTGAGCTGGGCCAGCGCCTCGCTGCGCAGCTTGAGCGTGACACTCATCGGGGATCCCTTTCGAGCAGCGCTTCGAGTACTTCGGTGGTGGCGAAGCCGTTCAGCTCGATCGCGCCTTCGGGCGAGATCGTCAGTTCCAGCCGGTTCGGGGTGGTGAAGATCGACTCGTCGTAGCGGTCGGTCAGGAAGTGGAACCGCTGGTTGGCCGAGCCGACCCACGGGCGCGACGGCTCCGGCCGGTCGGCCAGGAACGGCCCGTCCACCAGCAGGTCCGTCGAGCCCAGCAGCCGAGACGGCGGCAGGTCCTCCAGGACGTGCCCGGTGAACGTCATCACCGAAAGACCCGCCGAGCGCACCGCGGCGGCGAACTCGCCCAGCGGCTCTGCCTGGTCGAACGGCTCGCCGCCGAGCAGCGTGACGCCCTCGACGCCGTCGATGTCCAGAACGCGCGACACCAGGTCCCGCCAGTGCAGAAGAGTGCCGCCGCGGGTCGTCCACGTCTGCGGGTTGAAGCAGCCCGGGCAGCGCACCGAGCAGCCCTGCGTCCACACCGCGCACCGCAGGCCGGGACCTTCGGCCGCGGTGACGTCGACGATCCGGTGGAGGTTCAGGAGTTCCATTGCGACTGCTGCTGCGAAGCCGTGTTCTCCGCCGAAGCCGACGTGCGCCGGTAGTCCTCGGTGAACTCCGACGTCACGGTCTCCGCGCCGAGCAGGTCTTCGAGCAGCGGGATGTAGTCGAGGCACTTGGACCCGGTCACGCCGTGCGTTTCGGCGCTGATCGAGCCGTCCTTGCCGATGGTGACGGTCACGCGGTGCGTCATACGTCGATCGTCCTTCCCCTCGGGGACTCCGGCTGCGGTGGTGCGACGGGAGCCTCGACGACGTCGCCGGAAGTGTCCGTCGCCGCGACGGCCCGGGTCTCCGCCCAGTTCCGGATGGCCAGGATTTCGTCGGCCTGGGTGACCGACAGCGGCACGGTCGACTTCACCGCCCGCACGAGATCGTCGCGGCGCAGCGGGCGTTTCTCGGCGAACGCGTCGACCAGGCCGGCCAGCACGGCCTGCTCGATCTCGGCGCCGCTGTAGCCCGCGCTGACGTCGGCGAGCTCGGCGAACAGCGCGTCGTCGAGGCGCAGTTCGCTCGCCACGAACGCGTCGGTGACGCGCTTGCGCAGGTGGATCCGCCAGATCGCGGCGCGCTCGGGCCCGGAAGGCAGGTCGACGAAGAAGATCTCGTCGAAGCGGCCCTTGCGGAGGAACTCCGGCGGCAGCGAGTCGACCTGGTTCGCGGTGGCCATCACGAACACCGGCGCCGACTTCTCCTGCATCCACGACAGGAACGTGCCGAACACGCGCCGCGCGGTGCCGCCGTCGCCACCGCCGCCCGAGCCGGCCAGGCCCTTCTCGATCTCGTCGACCCACAGCACGCACGGCGCGATGCCCTCCGCGGTGCGGATGACCGTGCGGATGTTCTTCTCGCTCGAGCCCACGAGCCCGGCGAAGACGCGGCCGAGGTCCAGCCGCAGCAGCGGCAGCCGCCACATGTTCGCGACGCACACCGCGGACAGGCTCTTGCCGCAGCCGGGCACGCCGGTGAGCAGCAGGCCCTTCGGCGCGGCGAGGTTGTACGCCGACGCGGCGGGCGTCCAGGTGCCGGTGCGCTTGGTGAGCCACCGCTTGAGCCGGTCGAGGCCGCCGACGGCGTCGAAGCTCGTTTCCGCCGGCACGATGTCGAGCATCCCGGACCGCCGGACGGCCTGGCGCTTCTCGGCGAGGATCAGCTCGAGGTCACTCGGGTCGAGGCCGCCGCCCTCGACGAGCGCCCTGGCGAACGCGTTCTCGGCTTCGGGCAGCGTGAGGCCGCGCGCGGCGGCGACGATCATGTCCCGGTCGTCGCGGTCGATGCTGATCCGGACGTTCTGCCGGTGCGCGGCGACCATGCCGTCCAGCAGTTCGCCGATCTGGCGCTGGTCGGGGAGCGGGAAGTCGACGACGGTGGCGTCGTGCTCCAGCTCCGGCGGCACGGGCAGCGACGGCGACACCAGGATGAGGCTGAGCGGCACGGGCCGCGTCTTGAACGCGGCGGCGAGCTCCCGCAGCCGCCGGACGACGTCGGGATCGGGCCGGTGGCCGCCTTCGGAGACCAGCGACGGGTGCAGGTCGGCGAAGACGAAGACGGCGGGCTCGCCCCAGCCGTAGATCCGTTCGAGCGCCGCGGCCGCGCTGCGGGTCTCACTGATCGGCGGGCCGCCGGCGGGCGCCAGCCCGGTGGTCGACGACCAGACGTACACGCGCCGCGGCGTGCGGAGGCGCTGCTGGTCCTCCGCGACCGCGCGGATCTCCCGCAGCACCCGCTGCTCTTCGTGCGTCTCGACGACCAGCAGCGGGTAGCGCGCCTGCAGCAGCTGGGTCAGCTCGTCGCGAAACCCCTGGCCGGCCATCGATCGCCCCCCTCGAAGTCCGTTCGGACCTTACCAACTCACGCGCCGACGACGAGCACCTCGTAGGTCGGGCTGGTGGGCGGGTAGCCGCTGTAGATGTGGGAGTTGACGACGGCGAGCCGGTCGCCGATCTTCGCCGCCGAAACCGGCTGGTCGAAGAGCGGGTCGGTGATCGTGCCGGCGGGCACGGCGTGGCTCAAGGCGCCGTCGAGGCACCACCGGGTGATCTTGTCGTCGAGCTGGACCGCCCAGAGCCGGTGCCCCTCCAGCACGAGGCTGACCACGTTCGGCGCGGTCAGGCCCGCGATCTCCGTGCTGGCGCCGGTGCGCGGGTCGATCGTGTAGACCTTGCCGGGCGTCGTGGCGGCCACCAGCAGCGTGTCGCCGGACGGCGTGGCGATGACGTCGTTCATGAAGAAGTCGTCCGGGGAGCCGCCCGCGCCCGGCCCGGTCACCGGCAGGGTCCGCGGCACCCCGAGCCGGCCGGCCACGACCGGCACGAAGAACAGCTGCGGGTGGTAGGAGTCGGTGAACCACGCGCCCTGCGGGGTCACGGCCACGTCGTTGACGTAGGACGTCCGCGGGTCGCCGAAGGTGAAGTCCGCGACCTTCGCCTTGGTGCGGACGTCGTAGACGTAGGCCTTGCCGCCCGCCCCGCCGGCGACGAACAGCAGGTCGTGGCGCCGGTCGAGGTCCACCCCGGCGGCCGTCGTCCCGGGCGGCGCCTCGATGAAGCGCTCGGCGGTGCCGCGCTTGACGTCCTCGCGGAAGATCGTGCCGGCGACGAGGTCGCCGGTGTAGTAGGTGCCGCCGCCGGCCGGGGTGATGCCTTCGGCGGACCTGGCGCCGGGCAGCACGATCACCCGCGTCGCCGCCGACGCCGGTACGGCCGGCGCGAGCAGCAGGATCGCCGCGGTCAATGCCAGGATTCGTCGCATCGGGTTCCCTCCCTCTTCCCCGGAGGATCCTGCCATTGAGCTGGCTGATCAGGCACCTGGTTCCTAGACTCGGCGGCAGTCACCGCCGACTTCAGGAGGCACCATGCCTGACGCGCCCGCCCTGCCGAGTTACGCCTCGGGGACGTCGCAGGTCCCGCTGCTCGGGGACACCATCGGCGACAACTTCGACCGGACGGTCGCGGCGTTCGGCGACCGCGACGCCCTCGTCGACCGCACCGCCGGGCGCCGGTGGACCTACCGGGAGCTGGCCGCCGAGGTCGACGCCCTGGCGCTGGGGCTGGTGGCGCGGGGGATCGGCAAGGGCGACCGGGTGGGGATCTGGTCGCCGAACCGGGCGGAGTGGACGTTCCTGCAGTACGCGACGGCGAAGATCGGCGCGATCCTGGTCAACATCAACCCCGCCTACCGGTCGCACGAGCTGGAGTACGTGCTCAACCAGGCCGGGATCCGGCTGCTGGTCGCTTCCGACGCGTTCAAGACCTCCGACTACCCGGCCATGGTCGAGGAAGTCCGGGAAAAGTGCGCGGCGCTGGAGCACGTGGTGATCCTCGGCGGGCCGGACTGGCAGGCCCTGATGGCGGCGGGCGGGGACCCGGCGCAGCTGAAGCACCTGCAGGCCGGGTTGTCGGCCGACGACCCGATCAACATCCAGTACACGTCGGGCACGACCGGGTTCCCGAAGGGCGCGACCCTGTCCCACCACAACATCCTCAACAACGGGTTCTTCGTCGGGGAGCTGTGCAACTACACCGAGGCGGACCGGGTGTGCATCCCGGTGCCCTTCTACCACTGCTTCGGCATGGTGATGGGCAACCTCGCGTGCACCAGCCACGGTGCGTGCATGGTGATCCCGGCGCCGGCGTTCGATCCGAAAGCGACGCTCGAAGCGGTGGCGGCCGAGCGGTGCACGTCGCTCTACGGCGTGCCGACGATGTTCATCGCCGAGCTGAACCACCCGGACTTCGCGAGCTTCGACCTGTCCTCGCTGCGCACCGGGATCATGGCGGGCTCGCCGTGCCCGGTCGAGGTGATGAAGCAGGTCATCGACCGGATGGGCATGGGTGAGGTGTCCATCTGCTACGGCATGACCGAGACGTCGCCGGTGTCGACGCAGACCCGCGCGGACGACTCGATCGAGCGTCGCGTGTCGACGGTCGGGCGGGTCGGGCCGCACCTGGAGGTCAAGGTCGTCGACCCGGAGACCGGGCTGACCGTGCCGCGCGGCGAGCCGGGCGAGCTGTGCACCCGCGGGTACTCGGTGATGCTCGGGTACTGGGAGCAGCCGGACAAGACGGCGGAAGCGATCGACAAGGCGCGCTGGATGCACACGGGCGACCTGGCGGTCATGGACGGCGACGGCTACCTCAACATCACCGGCCGCATCAAGGACATGGTCATCCGCGGCGGGGAAAACCTGTACCCGCGCGAGATCGAGGAGTTCCTCTACACGCACCCGGACATCCTCGACGCGCAGGTCATCGGCGTCCCGGACGAGAAGTACGGCGAAGAGCTGATGGCGTGGATCCGGATGCGCGAAGGCGCGGAGCCGCTGACCGCGGAGAAGGTGCGCGAGTTCTGCGAAGGCAAGCTGGCGCGCTACAAGGTCCCGCGGTACGTGCACGTCGTCGAGGAGTTCCCGATGACGGTGACGGGCAAGGTCCGCAAGGTGGAGATGCGCGAGAAGTCGATCAGCCTGCTGGGCTTGGAAAAGGCGGCGGCGACCAAGCACGCCTAAACCGCGCGGGACGTCCGCGCGTTGTCCCTTCGCGACTTCGCGAAGGGAGGCGAGTGATGATCACCCTCGGCTGGGATTGGTGAGACGTGGTGGGGGCCCCTCCCGGAGGGGGGCCCCCCCCCGACACGAAACCCCCCCCGCCCCCGGC